>NZ_JAOWGP010000044.1:0-591880 GCF_030333065.1 Citrobacter sp. Cm046
GTGTGGGTTCAAGTCCCACTCCGGGTACCATGGGAAAGAACAGAATAATCAAAGCAATAAGCAGTGTCGTGAAACCACCTCCGGGTGGTTTTTTTGTTTTTGTGCTTCATGTTCACCATTGTTTCGCCATTCAGCTTCGCCATAAAAAGAGGGCATTACTGCCCCCCAACGACCGGAACAACTGAAATTCTTCGATTATATCTCGCTGTTTGTGAGGAGTTTTTATGACCTGAAATTTCTTGTTTCTCACTCAGCGTACCTTCAAGATCCGAAATTCCTTTAGCTTTTAGATCATGGAAAGTGAACTGGAAATCTAGGTCTGGATATTTCTCAGCAGCAATTTTTTTTGTCTTCATCCACTGTGCATTAAAAGCATCGCGTGTGTATCGCAGACCTGATGGCTGGTGGATGACAAAAATACTAACCATCCCGCTGTTGAGAGGAATGCTGTCAGCAAGATTAACGGCATCCTCCAGACGTTTTGTCCAGGCCTTAATCTGGCTAACTGCGGTTTTACTCTGCTGAATTAAAATTCCTTCGCTCAATAATTGACTCTTTTTGAGGTCAAGAATGTCTCCCTGGCGGGCGCAACATAGATATGCCAACTCCATTGCAACTTTTACGGGAATTGAAGCAACGCTATAAAGTGCATCATATTCCCTGTCGCTAATATAACGGGTACGGGCCTGCTCTTTAAATTGCTTAACGCCCTGGCAAGGATTCATCTTCACCTTTCCTCGTTCGTATGCCCACCGAAACACCCTGGACATAAATGCTTTCTCGCGGTTTGCCTGAACTCTGCTCTTAACACCTCGTTTATCCATATATTTTCTGATGTGCTCGGGCTTGATGTTATCCGGCTTCATTTTCCCGAAGACAACATTTACCTTTGAACCGTATTTTCTGTAGTCTTTACGTGTTTCAGTTGCTAACTCGTGGAAATCGCCGGAATTAAAGAAATCTTCACAAAGTGCGTTGAAGTTAGTACCAACCTTTAAATCGTTTATGAAGTTTTCGTAAGCTGCCCATAATGGCTAAAACGACCAGCATTAACTATCCGAATGATTACCTTCCTGTTCCATTGCAGGAAGGGTTCGGGTTAAAGCCAGTTAGCCCATTACTGAGAACCGAACTCACATCCGGCAGGGCGAGGCAGAGGCGATTATATACTTCAACGCCAACTCAGGCCTCGGTTGCATGGCTGCTTACGGACCCGGAAGCTCAACTATTTGAGGTATGGTTCAGGGACACCATTAAGGATGGCTCTGACTGGTTTAACATGCCTCTTCGATCTCCGTTAGGCGTTGTCGATGTTTATGTCTGTCGTTTCGTGGATATCTATGAGGGGCCGACAATTGAAGGCGGAAACTACTGGCGCTACACGGCCACGTTGGAATTGTGGGAAAGGCCTGTTCTGGCTCCTGGCTGGGCTGATTTTCCTGATTACATTATCAACAGCAGCATCATTGATATTGCGCTTAACAGGGAGTGGCCTGAGCCATGACGATTCTAAATAGGCTGTATGCCTCATCCGGGGAAGAGGTGATCATCGAAACCCTGCAAATAAACATCGGTACTGGTGTTTATTATCTTTGTAAAGGCTTCGATGACATCACCGCAACAACCGAAAGTGGCGAGGTGGTAACCTTTCAGGCTGCGGCTATTGATATTGCCCTTCCAGCAAGAAACAGCGATGGCACACAAGATTTGCAGTTTGCCATTGATAACATAGACGGGATTACTTCCACCGCCATACGCAATGCTCTGGATAACCTTTCAGAGGCATCGCAGACATATCGTAACTATGTCTCCACGGACCTCAGTGCTCCGGCAGCTGTACCGTACACGCTGGCGATTAAAAGCGGGTCATGGACATCCACGCAGGCGCAGATTACTGCCGGATATATGAACGTTCTTGATACCGCATGGCCGCGCCACCGATACACCCTCCCGTATTACCCCGGCCTTCGTTACATGAGTTAAGGAGCAACAATGTTCAATCCTGATAAATACCTTTCTGTCATATGGCAGAAGGGCGGTCGCACTTATCCTGAACTTGACTGCTTCGGCATAGTGAACGAGGTACGAAAAGACCTGGGGCTGCCACTGTGGCCAGATTTTGCAGGTATAACAAAAGACGACGGAGGTTTAAACCGAGAGGCCAGAAAGCTCATGCTTTCTCTGAAAAAATGCGCGCCGTGTATTGGTGCCGGTGCCGCCTGTTATTCCGGGTCAACCGTTACTCATGTTGGTGTAGTCGTTGAAATTAACGGCCAACTGCATGTCGCAGAGTGCAACCCAGGAGTGAACGTTACCTTCCTTCCTGTCTCGCGTTTCAAACGTCGTTTTGTCAAAGTGGAGTTCTGGAAGTGACTATCAGAATTTATCCTTCACGGCTGCCTGGCGAGCCACTCGAAACTCATGAACATGGCGCAGTAACTATCCATCAGTGGCTTGCGAAGAACGTTCAGGGCTATAAGCCTGATATGAAGCACCCGATCACCGTTGATGTTGATGGAGAGAACATACCGCCTCAGGCATGGTTTGAATTTGCTATCAAATCAGACAGAGATGTCAGAATTTACCCTGTCCCTTATGGCGCTGTAGCTCTTGCCTGGATTGCCGTTGCTGTATCAGTTGCATCAGTCGCGTATGCTCTTTTCTTTGCTCCTGGTGTTGGTGACCTTGGCGGTTATTCATCAGGAACGGGAAACCCTCTTGATGTAAATCCTGCTAAAGCGAATAACGCAAAATTGGGCGACCCGATACGTGAGTTATTTGGACGAAGCCGTATTTATCCTGACTATGCAGTGCAGCCTGTAACAAGATTCTCAGTTGATGATCCAACGGTAATGACAGTAGAAATGTTCGTTGTTATGGGGAGAGGGCGTTTTTCATTTGGGGATGGCGATATTCGTGTAGGGTCAACCCCAATTGCCTCTCTTGGCGATGGGTTTAACTACACAGTATATCAACCCGGGCAAAACGTTAGTGGAGATCAACGATCAGAAAACTGGTTCAATTCCACAGAGGTTGGGGGAACCGCATCTGGTTCTGGTCTTGATATGGCGCAAACCGCGCCGGATACGGAAGATGTTGTTGCTAATTCGCTAACCGTTTCCGGACCGACAATAACATTTAATGGGCTGAGCACGGATGATGGAGATGAAACAACAAATGACCTTCCAGATATATGGACTGTTGGTGCAATTGTTGAGTTAATTGTTCCTGATTCCTATGTGGTAACTAATGATGGTGCTTATAGCAGAATTACCAGTGACACGCTTGAGGAAATAGCTCCTTATATTGGGATGCCTGTAACTCTCTGGTACAACAGCATTGATTACCAACTATTCATTGCTGATTTTATACCTCACTCTGAACCAGTCGGCGAAGATGTGATTACCGCATCAATAACCCTCGCTTACGATAGCGCTACCGGGACTCCGTTCACCGGGATTCCTGAGGGTTATGTCAGGCTATCTGTTTCCCATTCCGGAAGCGAATATAAGATTCTTGAGATAGATGGTAGTTCTGTAACTCTGGAGCGGGTTATTGATGGCAGCGTTGATCCGTCATGGCCTGGATTTTCACCGCGCACAGTTCTTGATTTTGAAGCCAACGGTTTAAATGAGAACGATAGTTGGATGGGACCTTTTCTGGCGTGCCCAGAAAATGAAGTTGTTGATATGTTCGAAGTAAACTTCTTCTTCCCAAACGGAATTTGTGGGTATAACAAAAAAGGGAACAAACAATACCGTGAGGTGAAGTGGGAGATTCAGTACCGGCCATATGGTTCAGGCGTCGGGTGGATAAGTAAAACCGGATCGTACTACCTGCAGAATATCAATGGACTGGGATTCACCGAACGAGTCATGCTGGATGCGCCTGCGCTGGTAGAGGTCAGAGCTCGCCGCACGAACGAGCAGGGGCAGGATAACAGTCGTGATAATATGTACTGGCAGTCATTACGAGGACGTTTGTTGTCACGACCTGCATCTTATTCTGGCGTCACTACAATGGCGGTTACGGTGGAAACGGGCGGTAAACTTGCAGCGCAGTCAGATCGCCGC
Source organism: Citrobacter sp. Cm046 (assembly GCF_030333065.1). Lineage (NCBI taxonomy): Bacteria > Pseudomonadati > Pseudomonadota > Gammaproteobacteria > Enterobacterales > Enterobacteriaceae > Citrobacter > Citrobacter sp. Cm046. Next base: position 4,074 of record NZ_JAOWGP010000044.1, read on the forward strand.
GTAAATATTGTCGCCACACGAATTTATGATTCTGGTGTGTCAAGGAGCATTTCTGGGGCTCTGTATCATATAGGCAATGAGTTGGGGCTGGCGATGGACCATGAAGCTATTGACTCACTAGAAACTACTTACTGGACCCCTGGCAGCGAATTTTTTGACTATGCAACCACGGATTCTGTTTCTGCGCTGGAGATGCTTCAGAAGGTGACAAATGCAGGGAAAAGCTACTTCCTTCTTACCGATGGTCTGGCATCTGTAGCAAGGGAAGGTGTGAAAACGTGGACGGGAATAATCAGCCCACAGGAGATGACTGATCCGCTTCAGACTGCTTTCGTTGCTCCGTCAGCAGATGACTATGATGGTGTGGATGTTACATATATCAACGGCACTACATGGGCTGAAGAGACGGTGCAGTGCAGAACATCAGATAACCCTACTCCGGTAAAGACTGAGGACTATACGCTTGATGGTGTTCTTGATCAGGACCGCGCTTATCAGATAGGTATGCGAAGACTGATGAAGTATCGACAGCAACGTCTTACTCACACGACTACAACGGAAATGGATGCTCTCTGCTATAACGTTGGTGACAGGATTATCTTTACTGATGACATTCCAGGTAGCAAAACAATAAGCACGTTGATTGAGACTATGAGCACTAGTAACGGTGTAACGACTTTAACGGTATCTGAACCTCTCGACTGGACATTTACAAACCCAAGAGCCCTGATTCGCTATCAGGATGGTTCGGCTTCAGGTTTGCTCGTTGCCACCAGAATTGGAGACAATGAATTATCAGTGCCTGAACAACCAGAGTTCGGTAATATCATGCTTAACAACCCTGCAATAGAACCACCACGTTTAATATTCTGCGAATCTTCACGTGTAGGATATAGCGGTATCATTTCAGAGATAGCGCCTCAATCTGATGGTACATGCCAGGTAACTGCAAAAGAATATCGCGACTCCTTCTATCAGTACGACAATGCCGTTTATCCCGGCGATGTAGTTAATCTAAATAATTAAAGATACCCGCCTCGGCGGGTTTTTTCTTATGAGGCTCATATGACGACTTATAACACCGGCAATCCGCTGGGGTCAGCTGCTGCAAAAGATTTGTACGATAACGCTGAAAACCTTGATCATTTAACTAATGATCGTGTTAATGAATCGTATCCAGACCGCTTTGGGGTACAAAGAAAAACGTGGTATGGCATAGAGAGAAGTGCAAATCAGGCTATTTCACAATATGGCTATATCACGAAGGATTCTTTTGAAGATGGCAGCATCCTTAGCCATGCTAACGAGTGCTTGCGCTGGAAGAGTAACGGGGAGTATTACAGATGGGACGGTTTATTACCTAAGAATGTTCCTGCTGGATCAACCCCAGACACTACCGGAGGGATTGGTATTGGTGCGTGGGTTGGGGTTGGTGACGCTTCTCTGAGAAGTGATTTATCATTAAATACTGGCGCGTCATTGATTGGTTCAAGCTCAGGTGAAACAGTTCAATCATCGATTGATAATCTAAATTATCGCACTCAAGGATATGTTAACTTATGGGAATTTATCCCTGCTAATCTTCACCAGTATCTTTCAGATCTTGACTCTTCAAACACGCACGTTCCATCTGTAAACGACTACCTTGATGCTGCGACTGCGTATTGTGAAGACCAAGGAGTAGGATTGTTCATCCCATCCGGTTATTACATGCTTACAAGGGAGTGGGGGCTGCCAGCAGAGGTTATGGTTCGCGGGGCGTCAAATTCTTTGACATATTTGCTTGGTAGCTCTTCATTTACAGGCTCTCGAATGGTGCATTGTGATAACGCGGGATGGCCTAGATATAATTTGAGTGACCTGCAAATTCATGGACTTAACAATACAAACGTAATTGGTTTGCACATTGGAGCTTCAAATGATTCACATTTTAATCGCCTTGTCATCCGTGACACCTTAAATGGTGGAATAAAAGTACGCCCAGAACACGCAGATGCTAATGATGTAGTTAATTTGATTATTGATGATTGTAGAACTTTAAATACATTATCCCCGCTTACAATTCGTTCCAACAAAGACATATCACAGGTTGGGACATATACCGCAGGTAATATTACAGGGGTTAAAATCACTAATAGCCAATTAGTAAGTTTTGATGGGCCAGCAGCACAAGAAGCAGGATTGAATCAGGGCGGAGTATGCATTAGTGTAATAGCTGAAGAAAATACAATAGTATTTGCTGTTAATATGGACCAATGCAGTACCGCTACCGTACGTAATTTACATATGAAATTAGAGTCTTTTGGAAACTCTAAAAATCTCTATAATTGTCAATTCCATGCGATTAATGGTGAATCACAGTTAGTGGGTGGGGGACTAGATTCAAACAACCCATCTCCATCTATACTCTTGCAGGGGGTTGGAGTTCAAGGTAATAAAATTAATAGCTGCCAGGTTGGTGCTCAGGGTCAGGGCATTCAAGTTGGGAATTCTCAGGATAATAGCTTTAGTGATATTACATTTGAGGACAATGCAGGGGTTGGAAATAATAATTCTTGGGTATATTGCAATGAAAATGCCAAGCGAAATGTGTTTCATGACATGAAATCAAGTGATATTTTGCAAGCAAAATCACCACTAAATGCATCTATATATAACAGTTTTTTAGTTAAAAAAATATCTGATGATGGGGTGGGTAATGAATTTCAATTCCGCGATGCTTCATCAACACCTGCCGTTATTTTAAATAGGGGTAAGATTTTTGTAGTAAGTGGTGGGAAGCTTACTAATTTCCCTGATGTTACTGGTGATGCAGCCAACTGGATTTGGTCAATTGCTACATCTGGAGCCCTTAGGTTAACCATACCAGCAGGCACAGGAGGTGGGAAAAGTTTAAAATTTCCGTCCGTATCTGCAGGATTGGGATTCAAGTTTGCATACAATGTCGTGTCAGGGTCACCTTCAATTATAAGTGTAACTGTTGGAGATACAACCATACCAGCTTCAAGTATTTCAGCAGATTCATCCATCCATGCAATAAGCGCAGTATGTCCACGGTCTAATAATGGGGTTCTAAATATCACGGCAAACGCAGGATCCACTCAAGACACCGTAATAGATATACACGACATAATGGTATCTGCAAGTAAAATACCATTAATTAAGTCATTTTGTAGCACTCAATATATAGAGTAAGCATTTATAACCTTAAGTTAGTGCTAGATGCCATAACTTCATCGCACTAGCACTAATCTTAACGCTAAAAATGATACTAAGCTAACTCTTTATATATACTTTTATTTGGTTTGCTACAAATAGAATCGTAAGCAACCCTGACAAATAAACAACTCTTGGTCCAGACGCATATATTGTAGGGGACATTCCCATCATTACTATAGTTGCAGCTGATGATGCAAAAATAGCACTAAAAAGCAGTTTATTACCTGGGCTATTAGGAATGAAAAGAAAGGTAATGAATATGGAAAAAATAGTTGACAAGAAAAACGCAATTGGTACTAAATTAGCATAAGTGTAAATATTGCTTATGTTTATTTTTTGCTCTCCACCTGAAAACTCAAGCATATGTAAGTGCAGAGTATTGCAGTTAATTATATTAAGCATATATAGTGATGTTATAATAAACGGAATAATGAAAAGCTTTGTTTTTTTAATGCTAAATCTCAGGCTTATCATAATATTTGCTATTAGCATCGACATGAATGCTATATTTGAATAATTTAATGAGTTAACCCTAAACAAATCAATGCCAATTAATGATTTATCTATGATATTAAAACCTGAAAATTCAGGCATCCAATTTGATATTTCCGTGTGCAATCTTATAATGTTTCCAGGAGCAAGGTAAAGCAGCAGGAAGCTGATTAGGCATACAACAAAAAATGATAGCGCGCATACTAATTTTTCCTTTGTTATTAAGCTTGTAAAGATAAAAGCCAAACCAACTAACAAACCAGTTACAGCAGCTTGTTCATTATTGCATGCAACAAATGCGAGTATTAATGATGCAAATAAAAATAATCTTCTATCGCATCTCATAAATATAGCTATAGATGAGAAAAGTAGAGTAAATGGAAGCATGTAGTTATAGAATCCAGTCACCCACCATATAGCGGCCCCAGGTGAATCTATTGTTGGGCCATGGATGATTATAGAAAGCAAAATAATCGGTATTGATATTGATTTATCAATAAATCCATTTAATGCGATTTGGTGTATGCATATTGACACGATTACTAAAGATAATGGAATAGCTATCTTCCATAAAATAGGATAGTTAAATGTATATATTGCCAGTATCTCAAGGAGTACCCTTCCGCTCCATGTGAAATATCTATCAGTCACAAATTCTATAAAACTATACTTCGATGCTGCGTTTTTGAAGTATACGTCATCTGCAAAATCAAGAAGTTGTATTGCAGATGACAGGTTGTATAACAAGTACGCAAAAAGTATTATTAAATAAATTATTAATAATGCCCTTGCATCTTTGTGCATTGCTGGTTTTATAAATCTGCTTTTCATTTTATTCACTTTATTTGCCCGGGGTTGTTTTCCCTTTAAGGATATATTTAGGTCGTCTTTTTGTTTCAACATAAATTCTCCCTATGTACTCGCCAAGAACGCCTATGCCGATTAACTGGATGCCGCCCAGGAAAAGTATGGCGACTAGCAACGATGGGTAGCCAGGAACGCTGTTTCCGAAGAAAATCTTATCAATTACCATCCACGCGCCGTACCCAAAAGATATTCCAGCCACGAAGAGCCCGATGTATGTCCACATACGGAGAGGGAAGGTAGAGAAGCTTGTGATCCCCTCCAGAGCGAGATTCCACAACTTCCAACCATTAAATTTGCTGTCACCCGCTACACGCTCAGCTCTGGCATACTCGACAACATCAGTCTTACCACCAACCCATGACAGGACGCCTTTCATGAAGAGGTTACGCTCAGGAAGCCGTTTGATGTTTTCAACAACTTCGCGCGACATCAGGCGAAAATCACCCACGTTCTCTTCTATTTTTGGGTTGCTAATTTTGTTGTGTAGCTTATAGAACCACTCAGCAGATTTTCGCTTGAGTCGCCCATCAGTAGAGCGGTCAGTTCTTTTCGCCAGTACCATATCCGCGCCAGCCTGCCATTTAGCAATGAGGTGAGGGATAACCTCAATAGGGTCTTGCAGATCAACGTCGATTGGAATAACCGCTTCGCCGGTAGCGTTGTCGAGACCAGCAAATAGAGCCGGTTCCTTACCGAAGTTTCTAGTGAATGATAGCGGAACGACCAGCTTATCGGACACAGCCAGAGCGTTGATGATAGCTTCGGTTGAGTCACTGCTTCCGTCGTTGATGAAAACTATCTCAACGTCGTGCTCCTTTAATTCTTCAAACTCGCGTACCGTCTTATAGAAAATCGGTATCGTTGCCTCTTCGTTAAAGACCGGAACGACCAAGGAGATTTTCATTTAGCATCCCTAAAGACAATGAATTTTGAATAGATGAACCCTGCAACCAGGCTGAATGCCGAGAACGCAATAAGGGTCATTAGTGCTGGAGCGTGAAGACGATCTGCAATGTAACCAGTCAGCGCCGCCATAACTCCCATAAAAATGATAAAGGCCACATACCGCCCAGTTGTTGCCTTGGACTTAAATGTCCATTTGGCATTGGCGAAAAAGCTGAACGTCACTGCAACGCAGAACGCGACAAGATTAGATACCGTCTGGCTCAGGTCAACCAAACTGAACAGAGCACCGAAGCATAACCAATGGATGGCGGTATTCAGCACGCCAACGGAAACATAACGACTAAATAGCTTTAACATTATAGGAATCAGTGAATTCTGAAAGGCCTGAAGTTTAGCATCATCCATGCACTTGATCGACAAGGTCTATGTTTTGTAATGCATGAAATTAAATCTCTCACCCTTCCAGCCACTTAGAATTTTCCCGCCCCTCAAGGCTTGATCTGAATCTCCATTGCATATTGCTGTATATGTATACAGTAATTTCAGGAGGCCGCCATGGGATTTCCATCACCCGCAGCAGATTTCGCAGAGCAACGCATCTCACTTGATGCACGACTCATCAGTCGGCCGTCAGCGACGTATTTTATGCGGGCTGCAAACTCACATTTTCGAGATGGAGTTATCCAAGGGGCGTTACTCGTAGTCGATTCATCATTGTCGCCCTGCGATGGGTCGTTACTGGTGTGCTCGGTAGAAGGGGAGTTCAGGATTAAGCGGTATCGACTGCACCCGAAGCCACACCTGATAAATCTGGATAACGGGCGCAGAGAAGAACTACCGATTGATGAAGATGATGGTGGTTCGTCAGCAAGAGGAGTATTTGGGGTGATCACCTACATCATCAATGATGCACGGTCTGGAGAGTTCGACGACTGCCCAGTAATATAAAATAAGTTTTATTGACGCCAGGCTTTCGCCATTGGGACCATATGAACCATTTAACTATCTGATAATATTGATCACTTTATTGTGAATTATTGGCGAAATTATTAAGTAACTATATGATTTATCAGTATAAGACGCATGATTTAAAATCCCTCGGCGTTCGCGCTGTGTGGGTTCAAGTCCCACTCCGGGTACCATGGGAAAGAACAGAATAATCAAAGCAATAAGCAGTGTCGTGAAACCACCTACGGGTGGTTTTTTTGTGCCTGAAATTTGATTTCCTAACATCTTTCCTAAGATGACTTTGTTACATGTGGGATTATTATTTTAATTTTGCACACCCAGAAATACAGACAACCGATCTACAGTTTAATTTTAACTGCGCAAATCTGAACATAACGAGAACCCCGCCTGCGCGGGGTTTTGGCTTTCCAGTGATACGGCAGGGGGGCGCTACGGTGCATTGCAACAGTACCCCTGCCATAGCGCCAAATTGTAGGGGCTGTTTGTTTTACTGATTATCAGCAACCTGTATCACCGGGGGCGCAGGTGTCGATAATGCTTTTCAGCGTGTCGCTGCTCTTTGTTACCGTACCTTTTGTAATATCAGCTCTGACATTTAGCTGTGCCTTGGGTTGCCCATCACCTCCTTCCACTTTCATCAGGTTATCCGACGGGATAGTCAACGCAATATTCTGGCCTACCTCTGAACTGGATACGATATGAATGGGTGAGGTATATGGGAGTGTTTTTCCAAATTCATCACCTGAAATAACTGAGCTTACTGTTATTTGATCACCTGCTGCCATGTTGTTGTAGGCAGCCACCACAACATCAACCCCATCCAAAGCCAGGTTAACACTCACAATCGACGGATTACCGGCTTCAGGTATTGATATGGTTATTGGCCCAAAGTCTGTTGGTGTAAAGGTTGTTTGCACTGAGGTGCTGTTACTACCGTTCACCGTTGCTGTCACGGTGAATTGTTCTGCTGTCAGATCAGTCAACGAGAGTGTCGCGACACCCTGGGCATTCGTAGATGTTGCGGTCGCTGAAGCATATTGTGCATTCGCAGAAGATTTACTCCATTGTACGGATGCCCCTTCTACAGGATTGCCTGCTCGGGTTACCGTGATTTGCGCGACGTTTTGTGTGCTACCGTCAGCTGGCGAATTATCTGGGCTCATTGTAATCGCCAGAATGGACGGCACCTCTGCAAATGTCGCAGTCGTATTGCCTGTTTTATCTCCAGCGCTTGCGGCCACATGAATATCCTGAGCCACCGTATCAGTGAGGTTTAACGTGGCAATTCCACTGGAATTGGTTATAACCGTCAGTGGCGAAACCGGTTTTGCGCTACCGACGCCAAGACTCCATGTCACACTGACGCCAACCATTGGCTGGCCGTTAGAGTCTGTTACCACAGCCTGAGCTACGTTCGCAGTGTTGCCGTCAGCCGGGGCATTATTGTTGTTCATACTGACAGTAACATTTGAAACAGCCTGGTTAATAAAGGCTGAGTTAACCGACTCTGTTTTTCCTCCTGCCGTAGCGCTTAATTTTACAGGGCCGACGGTTTTACTGGTGAAATTTATGGTTGCCCCACCGTCGCTGTCAGTAGCGCTTTCGCTACTGACGATAGTGGCTCCACTGTCTACCTGCCATGCAACTGCAACGCCGGAAAGAACTTTACCACTGGCATCTTTCAATACTACCTGGCCAATATTTTGATCATTACCGTCAGCCTGGCTGTTATTTTTAGTCAGGTTGAGATTTAGTGATGCCACTGACAGCGAAAATGAACTTGGCATTGTGCGGGTCAATGTTCCAGATGAAGCTGAGACGATAACCTGTTCGGCAGTTGTACTGGTCAGATTGACTGAGGCATTACCATTGGCGTCGGTCATCGATGTGGTCGTACTAAGTTTTGCACTACCAGTGACGGCCCAGGTAATAGATGCATTTGATGCAGCTTTATTATCAGATGTAATAGCGTGAAGCGTCACTGTATTAGTAGCAATACCGTCTGCTGGGCTGTTGTCTTTAACGCTCGTTAGAGTCATGTCTGTGAGAACTGCGGTGTCATCTTTTTTCTTATACTGCAGGATGATTTCATTGTTACGTTCTACAAGGTCATAGCGGCTGCCAGCGAGACTGCGGCGCAGGGCAACCTGGTCTGAGGACATCTGCGACTGCCAGGACTGACCTAAAGTGTAATGGAAGTTCAGACTGAAGCGGGTTTCATCCATAGAATCCTGACCGTGCTTATAATCAATACCAGCAGTAACCAGCGGAACTGGCGTGTAGTTCAGACCGACGGTTATAGCGGAAGGGTTGCTCTGCAGGTGGTCTTTGTCGAATAGGGCAACATCATTTCCATAATATTGTTCATACATGGCCCGGGCACCCAGCAGTGGATATGTAGGGAGATAGCCTTCGGCACGGATATCATAGCCGTCAGCCGGTTTTTCATTATAGTCCTCGAAGTCACGTGAACTATGCCATTCAGTTGTACCGATATAGGTGTTGGCGGAAAGCTTCAGATAATCTGTCCAGGCTTCTGCACCAATACCGACGCGGCGGTTTTTGCCTGTGAAATCGTCATCAAAAAAGACATTTCCGCCAAACATCCATTTGTCGGTGTAGAAAGTTCGTACACCCATGCCGATATTGCCGGTCGTGCGCCCGTCGGGAGCTCGCAGACCAAGCTGGGTAAACAGCACTGCGTTTTTATTGTCATACAGAGGGGCAAGGAAATCGATGGCGCTTTCGTCCCAGTTGCCGCTGTCGTCAATGTTGAGCTGAACGCGCGCGGTACCGAACTGGCTGAGCCACTGCTGAGTCGTTGAAGAGGTATAACCGGAGGCGGCTGATTTGGCACTGTTGACTACGCCGTTTTTTCCGCTGGAAGAGAGCGAACTGGCGACGGTGTTTAATGTTCCGGCATAAGGCAGCGTAGAGTCGGTTGATGTCGTGCTATGCACAGTCGAAAATGGAGAAGACGTAGCCGAAGAAAGAGATAAGCTGTCCGCCAGAACACTGTGGGGCATGATTGGAACCAGGGGAAATAATACTTGTACAAAAATTTGTAACCATGCAAAGAAGCAAAAGTGTCTGCTTCTTTCAGTACCCGAGATTTTATGCATTATCATTTCTTCTTTAATTAGTTGAACCTGATGAGCTCAGTTCAATGTAGTTCTTGTGTATTAAATGTTGCTTCCGTATGTTCACCATATTGAAAACAAGAACGCTCCCATTGCTCATAGTCAGAGTTTGAAGGGGCTGAATCATTTTCTTTTATTTGTTGTTTCAGTATGATAAACGGAAGATCACATTTCTTGAAATTTCAAAACTCCCAAACCACAGCGCAACTCAGTCTTGTCGAGTTGATAAGAAAGTTGCATGTATTTCGGTTTTTTTTACCTGTGCTGTTTCTGCTTATAGTTTTTCAATCCATTTTTGTAGTAATTCCATATGAGGCAGGATTAAGGGTGATTTTTTTATGATTACATTTGTTAAAGTGATACATGTACGTAAATAATCATCCCCGTGAATGGTTTGATTGAAAGTGATGTGGTTACTGAGGCCTGTCGCTATATACAAGACGTATATACAGATTTCAGGTTCAGTATAAATTTGTATGAGTTCGTACAAATTATATAAGATCTAATTGAAATTTGTTAATCCCATAACTAACTGTCATTAGGTTTTGTCCGCTCGCTAAGTACACTCAAACAACCTTTTTTATATCAGGAAGTTATCTCAGAATTTGCTCATTGCTTTCACCATTGGTTTTTTATGCGACTACGCACTTACCAAATGGCATATATAAAATCGTGTAAACCGAACGGCAGGTACTGAGCAATAAAACAGGCCGATCGCCAGGTTGAACGGGCACAAACGGTTCTGGCGGCATTGACAGTGACGCCCGTAGCAGCGCATATTGCCGCTCCGGCATTAAGCTTAGATTGTTTTTCTATGGTTTTATGTAAACCTGATGAACTGTATGTTCCCGCAGATTTCTTCACCGGCTTTTCCTTGCCTCTGGCAAAGTTATAAAGAATCAATAATAACGCAGATAAGAGCCCCAAAATTAATGATGGCGCTGGTGAGAAATTAACAGCAGCAATAGAGCCAGCTATTGAAAAATATTCTCTGTTTACAAAACAGCAATACATGATAAGTGTCAATATCACTGATTATTAATTATAAAGATACTCCCGGCAGGGGGGGAAGATCCATGTGGGAGATGAGTCGCGGGGAACGACTCGTTTTCAGACCGTAAAAATTCGCCTAATGAATGTTAACCGCTGGCGGTAACTAGTTAAAAATCCTCCCGATCATAACTCGCTTCGGCGGTTTTTTTGTGCGTGTTTTCGCGAACTGTTCATTATCATGCAGCACATGACCCGTTAATACAAAACCACCAGCAATCCCTCCTCGTTAGTGACTCGCCATGTATATCGCACTTAGCGACGAACAGGTGCGTTCAACATAAAACGTCCCCGGGCAGGATTATTCATAAATCCATCCCGTGCAGGGTTATAGTTGTGGTCCTGAAAACCGTTAATCATCACGGGATCGCCAATACCATCCTGGATAGCAAATGGTCTGTGGATCCTGTTTCTGGCTCTGAGCGTGAAACCGAAATTCTCCGTTCCACCAATAATAATGACGCTGTGTCCGGTTGCTAAAGCGGCACTTAACTCTTGCTCCAGTTCAGCCTGGTCTTGCAAAGTGCTGGCAGTGAGATGGGAGGAGGTCATTAACAGGATGGCGAGGGCAGCGCAGGAAAGCGCCCATGGCAGTTTCATGATTAGTACTCATAAAAAGTATGGCTATTAAAGTATAGCTTTTGGTTGCGACGATACCCGGTGCAGGACGAACAATTTAGCTGTTATGTCCTTGTTCATGATGACGGTACAGGAAGGTCAAAGGGGGGCATTAAGCACTATAATTGAACAGGTAACAGGCGATCACCCCTGTTTGCTCACCATGCAGATGCAGGAGGTTACATCAGAGACTTACTTTCTCCGACGGTAATGTTTGCTGCATTACTTGTCCTTAGCTGCATTATGTATCCGGTGGACAAAAGTTTGGCCGTTGCATCACTGCTGTCACAACGTTCCACAACTACAGACCACATCGTTATCGCCCGGCAGCATTTTGATAAGCTCCAGTCTTATCAGGTTCTTATTCGTTCCTCTTCCGTCCAGGCCGAAAGTAAAATCATTCGATATAGCTATAAAAAGCCAGGCTTTATAAGGATGGATTTTACTCAGCCGCATCCTGGGGCCGTTCTTACCTATAACCCGGTAAGTAATAACGTAAAGCTTTGGCCGTTTGGGTTGGGAACTTTGCCAGTATTAAACCTCTCCCCAACAAATTCTTTAATAAAAGACGAGCGTGGCCATCGGGTCGATCAGTCTGACATTGGCGCATTGTTGGACAATATTCGTCACCTGCAGCGAGAGGGGGAAACGGCGGTAATCGGGGAGGAGAGCGTATCGGGGCGTTCGACCACGCACGTCTGCGTGACGGGGCCGGGGACGATGGTCGTTGATGGTGTTCACCGGTATGACGTTTGGTTCGATAACTACCATCGACTACCCGTGAAAGTGCTCAGTTACGATGCTGGTGGAAAGTGGTTGGAAACCGTACTTATGGATGCCATGATCATCAATATTCGTTTCCCCGTGGATTTTTTCACACCTTAAGGGCGCGGAGTTTATGGCCGAATATCAGTTTTCCACCGTCTGGCGGGTTGAAGCTTCGATCCAGGATGTATGGGATGTTTTCTCTCACCCGGATCAGTGGCCTGAATGGTGGGGAAGCCTGGAGCGAATTATTGAAATAAAGAAAGGGGATATACAGGGCATTGGCGCGTTGCACCGCTATACCTGGAAAGGGGCGCTGCCTTATCGTCTAACCTTTGATATTAACGTACTGAATATACTGCCTTGTTGTCTGCTGGAAGGGGAGGCGAGTGGTGAAGTTGAAGGGCGAGGAATATGGTCTTTTTCCGACAACGGCAAGGAAACTATCGTCAGGTATGACTGGCATGTACGGACCACTATTCGCTGGATGAACTACCTTGCTCCACTGGCAGCGCCCGTCTTTCGCTGGAATCACGATACTGTAATGCGTGAGGGAGCAAAAGGGTTAGCCCGTAAACTAGGAACCAACGTATACATATTTTGATGTGGCCGGTTTTTAAGGATATGGAGCCTACCTGTTATTATGCGTTTTTCGTCTTTTTTAATGCTGCGCCTGTACTCTTGTGGTTGAAAATGGCTTAATTGTTTCTCTTTTCATTCACAGTTAACAGGTCTGTTATTGATGAATAAACTCCATCGACTCGCCTTTTTATGTCAGCGTCTGTCTGCTGTGATGATCGTGTACGGTCTCTGCCCGTTTAGCCGTCGCTCAACTCATACAACATGGACAGACAGCAATGCAACGTCGACAATTTCTTAAAAATAGTGTTCTACTTTCTGCGGCCGGTTTAGTCGGTCCTTCCGTCGTTAGCCAGACGGTACAAGCCGCAGAGCCATTAGTTGCGCCTGTAGTACGTCGGCGCTTTGCCTTATCGCAAACCTATAAACTGAATCCGCCACAAGGCTCAAGCGGTGTGGTGAAACTGTGGATCCCGTTGCCGGTAGATACAGCATTTCAGCAGATGACCGACCTTGTTTTTAGCGGCAACTATAAGCAGGCATATGTCACTACCAATAATGTTTATGGCGCGAAAACGTTGTTTGCCAGCTGGCCCAATTCACAAGGAGAGTTGTTAATTAAGGTTGATATTGACATTGAAACCGCCGATTGGGAGCCGATGAAGCAGGATGCGCTAAAAACCTGGCAGGCGCCGGAGCAGATCGTTTATCCGTTGGATGTGAAACCCTATTTATTGCCGACTGCGCATACTCCCGTTGACGGGCTTGTGCAGGAAACTGCGCGTAGAATCACCGGCAACGAGCAGGACCCATTGAAAAAAGCACGCCTGATCTATGAGTGGGTCAGTAGCCATATGGAGCGTGATAATGACGTTATCGGCTGCGGAACGGGTGATGTGGCGGAGATTCTGAAAAGTGGCAAACTCAAAGGGAAATGCACCGATATGAGTTCCGTTTTCGTCGCTCTGGCACGTGCCAGCGGCATTCCGGCGCGTGAATTATTCGGGATTCGTCTGGGGAAAGCCAATAAGCTTGAACGCTACTCGAAAAGCGCCTTTGGTAAAGCCGACGGTGCCGGGGTAGCTGATGTGAGTGGAGGTCAGCACTGTCGCGCAGAGTTTTATCTGGCTGGTTACGGCTGGTTGCCTTGCGACCCGGCGGACGTGACGAAAATGCGTCTGGCCGAGAAAAAAACGCATCAGGATGCTGATGTGCAGGCCGTTAACACCTACCTGTTCGGTAACTGGGAAATGAACTGGGTAGGGTTCAACTACGGACGTGATTTTGAACTGTATCCGGCCACAGAACAGGGGGCGATGAACAATTTTGGTTACCCCTATGCGGAAGTAGACGGCGATCCGATCAACTTCTATGACCCTAAAGCGTTCTCCTACAACTATGTCGCAACAGAACAACGCTAAAGGCGCTGGCCTCACTCTGCTGACGGCCGCTGTGGCTGCCGTCACCGCAGGATTATGCTGCGTGGGGCCACTGTTATATCTGCTGTTTGGCATTTCGGCGGCAAGTTTTACGGTATTCGCTCGTTTCGAGTTTTTGCGTCTCCCCTTGATTCTGCTGACACTTGGGCTGCTGTTGCGCCTCTTTTGGCGGCTCTATTTTTCCAAAAGGTTGTGGTGTACCGGCTGGCTGACCCTGAAACAGATGCGTATTCTCTACTGGTGTGCGCTGATAGTGATTTTACCGGTGTTATTTTATCCAACGCTGGTTGCCTGGTTTTATGAGGTATTTGAATGAAAATAGTCACTCTGATCGCTTGCTTATTGCTGCCGTTGTGGGCTCAGGCAGCTCATCAAAAAGTGGTGCTGGATATACAAAATATGACCTGCTCGCTGTGTGTCATTTCTGTTAATCAGGCGCTACGTGAAACTGACGGCGTGATCAAGGCTAAATCGTCGCTGAAGACGCGCCAGGCTGAAGTGATCGTGCCTGAAGATTTCTCTACTGATACGCTACTCAAGGCGGTAGCAAAAACAGGATATACGGCCACGCTCAACCATATTGAACAACAATAAACCACCTGCGGGTGGTTTTCTGGTTATCAGAAGATGATGCCAGGTTTTTTGTGACCTCTTTTGTGCGTTAACTACCGGAATTACCCTCGTTTCCTGTTAACCTGAACAGGCGGTGTCAGTGAACCGCTCATGCCCATTTGTATCTGTTATCCCACCAGCCATGTAAGATAATCACAGGCAAGAATTTTTACTAAGGAAAAGCGTTATGAAAACGGGACCACTAAACGAAAGCGAACTGGAATGGCTGGATGATGTACTGACTAAGTACAATACGGACAAGGCAATTCTGGATGTGTCAGAGCTGGATGGCTTATTGACGGCGGTGCTCAGTTCACCTTATGAAATTGAGCCGGAGCAGTGGCTGGTCGCTATATGGGGAGGCGCGCAGTATGTCCCTCGCTGGTCCTCCGAGAAAGAAATGACGCGTTTCATGAACCTGACGTTTCAGCATATGGCTGATACAGCCGATCGCCTTGACGAATTTCCTGAGCAGTTTGAACCGCTGTTTGGCCTGCGCGAAATTGAAGAGCATGAGCTGACTATTGTTGAAGAGTGGTGCTTTGGCTATATGCGAGGTGTCGCGCTGTCTGACTGGTCTTCATTACCGGATTCGTTAAAGCCGGCGCTTGAAGCAATTGCGTTGCACGGTACGGAAGAGAACTTTGAGGTCGTTGAGAAACTGACTCCTGAAGCATTTGACGAGAGCGTGGATGCGATCCGCCTGGCGGCTCTGGATCTGCATGCCTACTGGATGGCGCATCCACAGGAAGCGCCGGTGAAGGTTCCGTTAAAAACGGATGCCAAAATTGGGCGTAACGATCCGTGCCCATGTGGTAGTGGTAAAAAGTATAAGCAGTGCTGTCTGCATTAAGAAAAAGGGGCGTTTAGCCCCTTCGTCTTACTAACAACTTTAATGCGACTCTAAAGCTATTGTTTTAACCGACTTCAGGTAGCAGTCCTGCTGCGATAGAAAATTGCACGCCTATCACGATGATCCCGCAAATGAAAACCAGCGCCAGTGCTGGTGTACCACCCGCTACGCGCCAGGTTGTCTGTGGATTGTGTTTTCTGCTTTGCCAGACCAGCATTGACGGGATGAGCAGAGCCAGCACCGCCAGGGCAACGCCTGCATAGCCTAATGCCATCACAAAACCACGCGGATAGAAGAGAGCGAACGCCAGCGGCGGCAGGAACGTCACCACACCGGTTTGTATTCTGCCTGTTACGGTATTACGGCGCTGGAAGAGATCGGCCAGATAGTCGAATAATCCTAGTGCGACGCCAAGGAAGGATGTTGCCAGCGCGAGGTCGGCAAACAGATGCACCGCCAGCTCTACGTGTGGCGAGGCAACTACTTCACGTAACGCCTGTAACAAACCGTTTAAGCCAGCATGGTTGGCGAGCAGCCCCATAAACGTCGATGAATTGATACTGCCGAGTGTAGCGAGTTGCCAGAAAATATAGGCGACCAGTGGAATAGCGCTACCCGTGATAAACACCCAGCGCAGTTTACGGATATTACCGTTCATATAGCTGACGATGCTGGGAACGCTGCCATGAAAACCGAACGAGGTGAAAATCACCGGAATTGCGGAGAGTGCGAGGCCTTGTTGTAGCGGCAGAGTGAGAAGATTCACTTTATGGATATGCGGCATCAGCAGGGCGAGCATGACGACAAGGAAGATAATCTTGGCGCTGAATAACAGGCGATTGAACAGATCGACCAGTGACGTCCCGACACATACCACACCCCCGGCAACAAAGGTGAACAGCAGTACACCCGCCGTAGGGGATATGCTGGCACCGGTCCAGTCGCTGATGCTTGACGCCAGTAATTCACCTGCGCCACTGATGTATGCAGCCGTTAGCGCGTACATTAAAAACATCATGCTAAAGCCTGTCACCCACTGCCCGTAGCGACCAAGATAGCGTTTAGCCAGCGTGCCAAGTCCGGTGTCCGCTGGTACATGCTGATACACTTCAAGCAGCAACAGCGCGGTGTAACACATGAGTGCCCATAGCCCAACCAACAACGCCAGCGTGACGCTAAACCCCACGCCCGCCGCAGCCAACGGCATCGCCAACATACCGGCGCCAATCGTGGTTCCCGCCACGATAAAAATACTACCCAGAGTTCTATTCTTCACGCTTTCCTCTGTCCCAGAGATAATCAACGGTTATATCTGCGGCGCAGGTTAAGGCATAACGATATTTTCGTCAAATCACCGTTACAATCTGTGTACAGATTAATTTACGAATATTTGGCGGTGAAGATGTATTACAGATGATATTTTTTGTGTCCTGCCAGCATAAACCTGCGTTAGCGCAAAGCAGTGCAATATGGTTCACATTAGGCTACGGGGTTTATTAAGGAGGGAGTATGGATTCTATTCACGGTCACGAAGTGCTCAACATGATGATTGAGTCTGGCGAGCAGTATTCAAATGCCAGTCTTGAAGCGGCGATTACGGCCCGTTTTGGTGAGCAGGCGCGTTTTCATACCTGTTCTGCTGAAGGCATGACGGCGGCTGAGCTGGTGGCGTTTTTGGCGGCGAAGGGGAAATTCATTGCCAGCGATGACGGTTTTTCTACTCATGAAAGCAAGATCTGCCGCCATTAAGATCCTCGAATTACGGTGGCGGTCAGCCACCGTAATCCAACAGAATTAATTCTGTGTATCAAGCGTAGCCAGTTCTTTATCGATGAAATAAAGACCTTCACCGCTTTTTCCTGCCAGTGATAACTTATCAATAACAGATTTAAATAATTTCTCTTCTTCATGCTGCTCGGCAACATACCACTGCAGGAAATTAAATGTTGGATAATCCTGGTGAGTCATTGCCGCATGAGCCAGCTCATTAATTTTTTGCGTGATCAACTGCTCATGTTCATAGGTGACACGGAACAGTTCATCCAGAGAAGCATATTCAGCAAACGGTGACGGCACAGTATTAATGCACGGCAAGCTGCCGGTATCTGTCAGGTAATCGAACAGACGCTGCATGTGCGTCATCTCTTCCTGGGCGTGGCGACGCAGAAACGCAGCGGCACCTTCGAAGCTGTGGTAGCTGCACCACGCGCTCATCTGTTGATAGAGCAGAGATGAATAAAGTTCAAGATTCATTTGCTCATTCAGTTTGTCGATCATTTCTGTTTTCAGCATGGTTCTGCTCCACGAACATTAATTATATATTTACGTGGCGCCACTATAATTTGTTATTTAATTATTTGCAAAAGGTAAAATAATAAATTTATTTATTAAAAATGAGAATGGGAATAAAACGCATTAATACTATTAAAAGAGCGATATATTCTAAATAATTTGAGTTGCAGGACAAAATGCAGCAGGTATTTTGAACAGCGCTTGCGCAGGTCCCAAAGGGGCGAGGCCGTAGGCCGAGTCACCCGGCAAGGGAGGAAATCCCCAGGAGCATAAATAACTATGTGACTGGGGTTTCTGAGTGTAGTCAACGCACCTGCAGTTTGAAGTATGACGGGTATATAAGTAATAAAAGACCAGCAAAACAATGCAGGTCAGAAAGGTTAATAGCCGAAAGGTTGTGTCTGCGACACGGCCACACCATGACACTGCCAGGCAAGCGTAATCCTGGTATTCATACACAGGGAACCTGCGTAAACGCTACAAGTTGCCACTGGCTGACCAAATGCTACAGCGCTGGCGTATCCCATCCGCTGACACTCTTTTGTTGCCGTACTCTGGGCAATATAGTTGTCTGTGCGCGCTGTTTGTAGCATTGCCTGGTTGTAAGTAAGACGAACCACGCCAGTGATGGGGCTGGCTTCGCTGACCTGCGCCTGTTTTGTGATAGTGCATCCCGTTAGCACGAGCGGCAAGAGTGCAAGAATAAGAGGCTTCATGATATCGCTCTGAAAATTCGGTGATACGTTATCCTGACTGATACAGCGACTAGTCAATGGGTTGAATAACGTGAAGATCACCTGCGATTAATCACAACGACGCTTTTGTTGTAAGGAATTCTGCCGTTTAACGGGGGAAATGTGAGCATCTCATTATTTCTTAAAACTAAATTTCATTAAATTTGAAAGTGTGTTTGAGAGATAGTAATGTGACCTGAATGTTATGACTCATAGCGGAATCCCCGCGACGCATTCAGGAGAATACAGAATGAAAATTGCATTGATGATGGAAAACAGCCAGGCAAGCAAAAACGCGATCATTCATAACGAGCTTAAGGCTGTCGCGGATGAGAAAGGATTTCCTGTCTTCAACGTTGGAATGAGTGACGAAAACGACCATCATTTGACCTATATTCACCTCGGTATTATGGCCAGCATTCTGCTCAATTCCAAAGCGGTCGATTTTGTGGTGACAGGCTGTGGCACTGGACAAGGTGCCATGATGTCGCTGAATATCCATCCTGGTGTGGTGTGTGGCTATTGTCTCGATCCGGCAGATGCCTTCCTGTTTGCGCAGATCAATAATGGTAATGCGCTCTCCCTGGCGTTCGCCAAAGGCTTTGGCTGGGGCGCTGAGCTGAACGTGCGCTACATGTTTGAAAAAGCATTTACAGGTCGTAATGGCGAAGGTTACCCGCCGGAGCGCAAAGAACCGCAGGTGCGTAACGCAGGTATTTTGAATCAGGTGAAAGCGGCAGTGGTAAAAGAAAACTATCTTGATACCCTGCGCGCTATCGATCCTGAACTGGTGAAAACCGCCGTGTCGGGCCCGCGTTTCCAACAGTGTTTCTTTGAAAATTGCCAGGACAAAGCGATCGAAGCGTTTGTCCGTAAGATCATTGGCTAAATCCTGTTGCCCGGTGGTAGCGGTCTGCCGGGCTTAACGATTTTTGTTTGATACCGCGCTTCCTGCATCGCGGGTCAGACGCAATGTATCAACCATACCAATCAGGCAAATGATGGCGATAGCCACAAATGCCAGACGAAAACTGATCCCCGGAATATTGTCCAGCGCCAACCATTCACTGATTTTATCGCCAATTCGGATCCCGATAGCCGCCAGTGATATCCCCAACCCTACCGCTAATTGTGTTGCCGTACTGAACAACGTATTGGCATAGCTCATCTGTGGTGCAGGGACATCCGCGAAGGCAAGCGTGCTGACGCCGGTAAACTGTATCGAGCGGAAAACGCCGCCCAGATATAGCACCAGTAAAATCACCCATACCGGAGTTTGTGGAGTAATCAGTGCGCAGGCCAGCAGCGCCAGAACATTCAGAACTCCGTTAATCAACAGCAGTTTCTTAAAGCCCAGCCAGCGTATCAATGGTGTGGTGGCTGGTTTAATCGTCAGGTTTCCCACAAACACTGCCAGCACCAGGGATCCGGCATGAAAGGCGTTCATGCCAAAGCCGACCTGAAACATTAACGGCAGCAGAAAAGGTACGGCGCTGATAGATGCACGAAACAGTGAGCCGCCGTACATTGTGACGCGGAATGTTGGTACCTGCATAGCCTCCAGACGAATCATCGGCCAGGCGGCATGATGAAAGTGGCGCAGAGCGAATATGAAGGTGGCAATCCCGAGAGTGAGCAGCCCGGCGGTGAGCCAACCCTGAGGCTGTTGTGAACCCAGTAACTCCATGGCGTACACCAGACTGACCATAGCGACAGACATTGCCATAAAACCGGGGAAGTCAAACGGACGGCGCTCGTCGTCATGAATATCCGGAATAATACGTAACGCAAGAGCTATCGCCAGTAGTCCCAACGGTACATTGATAAAAAAGATCCAGCGCCAGTTGGCATAGCTGGTGATAAACCCGCCGAGCGGCGGGCCGATGATCGGGGCAACCAGTGCAGGCCAGGTCAGAGTGGCAATGGCGGTGATTAATTGATGCTTTGGCGTTGTACGCAGGACTGCGAGACGACCGACCGGAACCATCAGTGCGCCGCCCACACCCTGTAATATACGCATCGCCACAAAGCCTTCGAGGCTGGTGGATAATCCGCAAAAGACGGATGCGAGGGTAAATATTGCCAGCGCCAGGGTAAATACCTTACGTGCGCCAAAACGATCGGCTATCCAGCCGCTGGCGGGGATCAGGACCGCCAGCGTAATCAAATAGGCACTGATGCCGATGTTCAGGTCAACCGCCTGCACACCAAAGCTTTTTGCCATATCGGGCAGGGCGGTGGCAATGACCGTGCCATCGATAAATTCCATAAAGAAGGCCCCGGCAACGAGCAGTGCTGCCGGCGAAAGGCCACGTAATTTCTCAACCGCTAAATGTTCACTCATGTCGTGCTTGCCATCTCAAAGAAATTGACTGTTTTTTTTATTTTCAGCGCAGCTACACTGCTTGCGCCGCTATCGTTTCGACAGCTGAATGGGTACTATGACGACCTTTCTATAAGGAGCTCACTATGTCCCAAACACTGAATGCCGATCAGGAACTGCTCTCGGATGTTGTTGCCTGCCAACTGGTTATCAAGCAAATTCTGGATATCATTGATGTCATTGCCCCGGTTGAAGTCCGGGAGAAAATGTCCAGCCAGCTTAAAAACATCGATTTTTCCAGTCACCCGGCGGGTGCCGATCCGGTGACTATGCGTGCAATTCAAAAAGCGGTTGCATTGATCGAACTGAAATTCACTCCGCAGAATGAGTCTCACTAAAATAAACCGTTGTTTCAGGTTTTAGAAAGGTTTTTTTGCGCCTCCCGGAACGGGAGGCGTGAACGTATAGATGACCGAGTGTAAGCCGGGTAAGGTGAATCGCATCACCATCCGGCATGAAAGCAGAGTGAATCAAAGATTAGTGCTGCTGGTAGTTAACGACATTTAGCAGGTGCTTATCCATTTGCGCCATACACAGGCCTGCCTGTTTGGCGCTACGAACTTCATCGAGAATCGTTTGTAACAGCATGCCATCCTGTTGCTGCTCTTTTTCCAGATCGTTCAGAAAATCAATGGTAGGGGCATCGTTCAATGCTTCAGCTTCGATCGCTAAGCGCGACAGCGTGCTGGAGCGCTGCTGATATTCATCAAGCGTTTTTTGAAACAACTCTTCAAGGGATGTCAGCTCATCTCCGGGAACATCGATGGCTTTCACGATAGGATTAGCGCCTGCTTTTTTCATAAAATTAAACACCCGCATCATTTGCGTCACGTTCGCCTGCGCCTGAGTACGCAGAAACGTTGCGGTGCCTGTCAGGCTATGCTCATAGCACCATTCACTAAAGTGAAGGTAGAGATTCGATGCGTAAAACTCAAGATTCATTTGCGCGTTGAGTTTGTGAACAATTCCAACTGCAGCCATATCAATATCCTTATTTCCAGAAAGAAAGCTGTACGTTACTAACGGCAGTACAACGGGCTGTCGCTGCACTTCACATCAACGTACAAGTCATACTGTTAGCAGAATAATTCCGTTCCGCCGGTCCTTTAGGTGACCAAAGAGTGATCTCTTTACCTATCACAAATAATCATAACGCCAGCCTGGTCATAAGAAAATCCTTAAAACTACATATTTATATTTTTTTACATATCGTCATAAAAATATTTGTGCATCTGTCGCCGCAGCATAGTGGGGTGTGGTTAACTAATTGATGTATCAGTAATTAATTGCTAATAAAAATAATGAAATGCTATTTCATGTCACAAAAATAAATTCTACAACAAGATAATCTGGTTCTACAGGCGATTTTCAATCATTACGCTAATGGAATTTTTCTGTTCTCAGCGACGCTGATGGAAATTATCTGGTGGTTAATTTTATGCGTCAGATCAGTTTTAACGAATTTAATTACTCTGACGGCATAAATAATTCGGTATTTGTTGTGGTGTTTATGTGGGTTAAACGAGGAGTTGTATATGAAGAAGGTTGCGGTACTGCTGGCTCCCGGTTTTGAAGAGGCTGAAGCCATTGTTACCATCGATATTTTTCGTCGTCTTAATATTGATGTTGAGACCCTGGCCTGCGCCGAGTCTCGAGCGGTAGTGAGCTATCACGATATCCCGATGGTGACCGACAGTACTCTGATGGCCCGACTGGAGACTGTTTATGACGCAGTTGTGTTGCCAGGCGGTCCACAGGGAAGCGTTAACCTTGCTGCCAGTGATGCGGTAGTCCAGTTTGTTGCTCGTCATGATGAAGCCGGGAAACTTATCTGCCCGGTTTGTTCTGCCGCAGCCCGGGTGCTGGGCGGTAACGGTTTGTTGAAAGGACGCCGCTATGTGTGCTCTGGTGAACTGTGGGCAAATGTTACTGACGGGGAATATGTTGATGCGCCCGTCGTGGAAGATGGGAATCTTCTCAGTGGTAAAGGTTTAGGGCATATTTTTGATTTTGCTTTCACGCTCTCAGCTCGTCTGTTAGATGATGACGCTTCTGTTCGCGATCACGCCGAACACATTTATTACGCATGGTAATCTCTGGATCCCCGAATGCTTCGGTATTCGGGAACAAGGATTCGCTGGCTGATGTTATGGATTAATCTGCTACTCCTTATTATTCCCTTCAGAAATGCAGCGCTTTTTTATGTCATTTCCCACTGAATTTATGTACGCAATTACTGTAATTCTGTGGTGTGATGCCGCTCTCTTATGGAGAATCAATTTCCCGCTACAACTACTCTCAGCACTGGCGTTGATCTTATCAATCAAAGTAATGCCTTGTTTTATGTCTGAATTACAAAAAATCGTTTGATTTTACCCTACATAAAAGAACGTTAAAGCTGGAGTTAACCATGCACAAATTCACTAAAGCGCTGGCGGCCATCGGTCTGGCTGCCGTTATGTCACAATCCGCTATCGCTGAATCCATGAAGCTCGGTTTCCTGGTGAAACAACCGGAGGAACCCTGGTTCCAGACAGAATGGAATTTTGCGGATAAAGCCGGTAAAGATCTTGGCTTTGAGGTAATTAAAATTGCTGTCCCGGACGGTGAAAAAACCCTTAATGCTATCGACAGCCTGGCGGCAAGTGGCGCAAAAGGGTTCGTGATTTGTACCCCTGACCCGAAACTTGGGCCAGCCATTATGGCCAAGGCACGTGGCTATGATATGAAAGTCATCGCTGTGGATGACCAGTTCGCCAACGCCAAAGGTAAGCCAATGGATACGGTACCGTTGGTAATGATGGCGGCAACAAAAATTGGTGAGCGTCAGGGACAGGAGTTATATAACGAAATGCAGAAACGCGGCTGGGATGTGAAATCTTCTGCCGTGATGGCCATTACCGCTAATGAACTGGATACCGCACGTCGTCGTACTTCCGGATCAATGGAAGCACTCAAAGCTGCGGGCTTCCCGGAAAAACAGATCTACCAGGTTCCGACCAAATCCAATGATATCCCAGGCGCATTCGACGCCGCCAACTCCATGCTGGTTCAGCACCCAGAGGTTAAACACTGGCTGATTGTCGGTATGAACGACAACACCGTACTGGGTGGCGTTCGTGCTACTGAAGGACAAGGCTTTAAAGCTCCGAACGTGATTGGTATCGGCATTAACGGCGTTGATGCGATTAGTGAACTCTCCAAGGGTGAAGCGACCGGGTTCTATGGCTCACTGCTGCCAAGCCCGGACGTCCACGGCTATAAATCCAGCGAGATGCTCTACAACTGGGTGACTAAAGGCGCAGAACCCCCGGTCTTCACCGAAGTCACGGATGTGGTG
This sequence comes from Citrobacter sp. Cm046, assembly GCF_030333065.1. NCBI lineage: Bacteria > Pseudomonadati > Pseudomonadota > Gammaproteobacteria > Enterobacterales > Enterobacteriaceae > Citrobacter > Citrobacter sp. Cm046. Next base: position 28,332 of record NZ_JAOWGP010000044.1, read on the forward strand.
TTGATCACCCGCGAAAACTTCAAAGAAGAACTGGCGAAGAAAGGGCTGGGCGGTAAGTAACACGACAATTGTGAAACGTCTGTCCGACCTGCTAACTCCAGGTCGGACAAGGCAACGCCGCCATCCGGCAACAGGTTAGAACGATACTGACTCACGGAGACGTTATGCAACAGTCTACCCCGTATCTCTCATTTCGTGGCATTGGCAAAACCTTTCCTGGCGTTAAGGCGCTAACGGATATCAGCTTTGACTGCTATGCCGGTCAGGTGCATGCCCTGATGGGTGAAAATGGCGCCGGGAAATCAACATTATTAAAAATTCTCAGCGGTAACTATGCGCCAACGACGGGTTCTTTGGTGATCCGCGGACAGGAGGTTTCCTTTGCGGATACAACCACCGCGCTGAACGCCGGTGTCGCCATAATTTATCAGGAGCTGCATCTGGTGCCGGAAATGACCGTCGCCGAGAACATCTATTTAGGCCAGCTTCCGCACAAGGGTGGAATTGTTAATCGCTCGCTACTGAACTACGAAGCGGGTCTGCAGTTAAAACATTTAGGGATGGATATCGATCCGTCCACCCCATTGAAATATCTCTCTATTGGTCAGTGGCAAATGGTGGAGATTGCGAAAGCGTTGGCGCGCAATGCCAAAATTATCGCCTTTGATGAACCAACCAGCTCCCTTTCCGCCAGGGAGATTGAGAATCTGTTTCGCGTCATTCGTGAACTGCGTAATGAGGGGCGCGTCATTCTGTATGTTTCGCACCGAATGGAAGAGATTTTCGCCCTCAGTGATGCCATCACCGTGTTTAAAGATGGTCAGTACGTTAAAACCTTTACGGATATGCAGCAGGTTGATCACGAGGTGCTGGTACAGGCAATGGTGGGGCGTGACCTCGGAGATATCTACGGCTGGAAATCCAGACCTTATGGTGCAGAACGTCTGCGTCTGCATGAGGTGAAGGCGCCCGGTGTACGTACGCCGATCAGTTTATCAGTACGCAGTGGCGAAATCGTCGGGTTGTTCGGGCTGGTTGGAGCCGGACGTAGCGAACTGATGAAAGGGCTGTTTGGAGGGACGCGGATCACCGCCGGTCAGGTGTTTATTGATGAAAAGCCAATCAACATCCGTAAACCCAGCCACGCTATCGAGGCGGGGATGATGCTGTGTCCTGAGGATCGAAAAGCCGAAGGGATTATTCCTGTGCATTCGGTACGTAACAACATCAATATCAGCGCGCGTCGTAAACATGTACTTGGTGGTTGCCTGATCAACAACAACTGGGAAGAAACGAATGCCGACCACCATATTCGCGCACTGAACATTAAAACGCCGGGTGCAGAGCAATTAATCATGAACCTTTCCGGCGGTAATCAGCAGAAGGCCATTCTGGGGCGTTGGTTATCGGAAGAGATGAAAGTGATTCTGCTCGACGAACCTACGCGCGGCATTGATGTGGGTGCGAAACATGAGATTTATAACGTGATCTATGCGCTGGCGGCGCGCGGCGTTGCCGTGCTGTTTGCGTCCAGTGACCTGCCGGAGGTTCTCGGTGTCGCCGACCGTATCGTAGTGATGAGGGAAGGGGAGATTGCGGGGGTGTTACTTCATGAACAGGCGGATGAACGGCAGGCGCTAAGCCTTGCTATGCCTAAAGTCAGCCAGGCTGTAGCCTGAATAAGGAGAGTATAATGTCTTCGGTTTCTACATCGGGTTCTGGCGCATCAAAATCGGCGCTAAATCTTGGCAGAATTTGGGATCAATATGGGATGCTGGTGGTTTTCGCCGCATTGTTCCTGGTTTGCGCCATCTTCGTACCTAACTTTGCCACTTTTATTAATATGAAGGGGCTGGGGCTGGCTGTTTCCATGTCGGGTATGGTCGCCTGCGGGATGCTGTTTTGCCTGGCATCCGGTGACTTTGACCTCTCGGTCGCTTCGGTAATTGCCTGCGCCGGGGTTACAACCGCTGTGGTCATCAATATGACGGAAAGCCTGTGGATTGGCGTTGCCGCAGGACTGTTGTTAGGCGTTCTGTGCGGCCTGGTGAATGGGTTCGTAATTGCACGTTTAAAAATTAATGCGCTGATCACCACGCTTGCAACTATGCAGATTGTTCGCGGTCTGGCCTACATTATCTCCGACGGTAAAGCGGTAGGGATTGAAGACGAGCGCTTTTTTGCACTCGGCTATGCCAACTGGTTAGGGTTGCCGGCACCCATCTGGTTGACGGTAGGCTGCTTTATTATTTTTGGCCTACTGCTGAATAAAACCACCTTTGGACGTAATACGCTGGCAATTGGTGGTAATGAGGAGGCTGCGCGTCTGGCGGGGGTTCCGGTAGTACGCACCAAGATAATTATCTTTATTCTTTCCGGCCTGGTATCCGCCGTTGCGGGGATTATTCTGGCATCACGCATGACCAGCGGCCAGCCAATGACCTCTATCGGTTATGAGCTTATTGTGATTTCAGCCTGTGTTTTAGGGGGCGTTTCTCTCAAAGGCGGCATCGGAAAAATCTCATATGTAGTCGCCGGGGTGCTGATTCTTGGAACCGTTGAAAACGCGATGAACCTGCTGAACATTTCTCCGTTTGCACAATATGTGGTTCGAGGCTTAATCCTGCTGGCGGCGGTGATCTTCGACCGTTACAAACAAAAAGCGAAGCGTACTGTTTGATAATTTCATTGCCAACTTTTTAGTCTAGCTTCTCCTCATCGCCAGCCGCTATACCGGCTGGCGATTGTTTTTCCAAATGGCGAGCCTGGTCACACTGTCTATACTTATATCCGTCATACATCACATATACGGCGCGATCCGCGCGTCGCACAGACAATGATGAGGAGGAGATTCGGGTGACAGCATCGCTAACCGTAACCCCTGAGCTATCTGCAAACTGTGCTTATTTTTTCGATCTTGATGGAACCCTGGCAGAGATTAAACCGCATCCTGATCAGGTAGTTGTCCCTAAGACAGTCCTGCATTTGTTACATCGCCTGGCGGTGCAAAATGCGGGAGCACTGGCATTGATTTCAGGACGCTCAATGGCTGAGCTTGACGTACTCACTACTCCCTTTCGCTTTCCGCTCGCCGGAGTGCATGGGGCAGAACGCCGCGACATCAATGGCCATGCCCATATTGTGAGTCTACCTCAGGATGTTGAACGTGAAATTGGTGTGCTACTAAATGCGGCGATGGCAGAACTGCCAGGCACCACGCTTGAAGCAAAAGGCATGGCTTTTGCCCTGCATTATCGACAGGCTCCTGAGCATGAGGCGGCGCTGTTGGCACTGGCTCAGCACATCATCCATAAATGGCCGCAGCTTGCGCTACAGCCTGGGAAATGCGTCGTGGAGATTAAACCAAAAGGTACGAATAAAGGAGAAGCTATAGATGCCTTTATGCAGGAAGCCCCTTTTGCCGGAAGAGTACCCGTTTTTATTGGTGATGACCTGACGGATGAGGCCGGTTTTAGAGTAGTGAACCGCGCCGGCGGTATCTCCGTAAAGGTGGGAAGCGGGGCGACTCAGGCGACATGGCGTCTGGCAGGCGTAACAGATGTTTGGCGCTGGCTGGAGCAAATCAACTGTCCGCAGCAAGAACAAAAAACAACGAATGACAGGAGAGATAGCTATGAGCCGTTTAGTCGTAGTATCTAATCGAATTGCCTCACCGGATGATAAAGGGAACGCAGGTGGTCTTGCAGTCGGTGTACTGGGCGCTCTTAAGGCCGCAGGCGGGCTATGGTTTGGCTGGAGCGGTGAAACAGGCAATGAAGATAAACCGCTAAAAAAAGTTACCCGCGGCAATATTACCTGGGCATCGTTTAATCTGAGCGAACAGGATTACGAAGAGTATTACTGTCAGTTTTCGAACGCCGTTTTATGGCCTGCATTTCACTACCGGCTGGATCTGGTGCAGTTTCAGCGTCCTGCATGGGAAGGCTATCAGCGGGTGAATGCCTTACTGGTTGATAAACTGCTGCCACTGCTTAGTGATGACGACATCATCTGGGTTCACGACTACCATTTACTCCCGTTTGCCAGTGAACTGCGTAAGCGTGGTGTGAATAACCGTATTGGTTTTTTCCTGCATATTCCTTTTCCGACGCCGGAAATTTTCACCGCGCTACCGCCACACAAAGTATTGCTTGAGCAGTTGTGTGATTTTGATTTACTCGGGTTCCAGACCGAAAATGATCGTCAGGCTTTTCTCGATTGTCTGAGCGCTCAAACCAGAGTGACCACACGCGACAAACATCACCATGCCTGGAATAAAGCGTTTCGCACTGAGGTGTATCCTATCGGTATTGCGCCGGATGAAATCGCCAAACAGGCGGCAGGGCCGCTTCCGCCGAAAATGGCGCAGTTAAAGGCTGAATTAAAGAATGTGAAGAATATATTTTCCGTCGAGCGGCTGGATTACTCCAAAGGCCTGCCGGAGCGATTTCAGGCCTATGAGTCTTTGTTAGAAAATTACCCTCAGCACCACGGTAAGATTCGTTATACACAGATAGCGCCGACATCGCGCGAAGAAGTTCAGGCTTATCAGGATATTCGTCATCAGCTAGAGACCGAAGCCGGGCGAATTAACGGCAAATATGGTCAACTGGGCTGGACGCCTCTCTACTACCTGAACCAGTACTTTGACCGCAAATTGCTGATGAAGATTTTCCGTTACTCGGATGTTGGGCTGGTTACGCCATTACGGGACGGCATGAATCTGGTGGCAAAAGAGTTTGTCGCCGCACAGGATCCTGCCAATCCCGGCGTACTGGTGTTATCACAGTTTGCCGGGGCGGCGAATGAGCTGGCCTCCGCGCTGATCGTTAACCCTTACGATCGGGATGACGTTGCCAGCGCGTTGAACAAAGCGTTAATCATGCCGCTTGATGAGCGTATTTCGCGTCACGCCGGGATGCTGGAGACGATTGTCAAAAACGATATCGACAACTGGCAGGCCAGTTTTATTCGTGACCTAAAAAAGGTCGCGCCACGTCATGCTGAAAGCCAGCCGCACGACAACGTGGCCTCATTGCCCAAACTGGCCTGAAATCCGATGCTCGGTGATTAGTCACCCGCCAGCGGAACCAGCAGCACATCCACCTGACTTGCGCTGACAACGCTTTTCGCTGAGCAGGATGCTCGCGAAAAGAAGCTCTGGTTATGGTTGCCATAAATGACAAGATCGACAGCGTGCTTGCGGCACACGTCGAGAATATGTTCGTTCAGTGCCCCATAGGTGATGAAGGTGTTCTCAATGGGGTACTGAGCCTCTTTACTGAGCTTATCAATAAAATCCTGTGTCTCTTCTTGCATCACTTCACGAAGGTCTTCCAGCATTGGTGCAGCGAATTGATTATACAGTTCAGGGTCCGAGACAAGGGTTATCAGGCTAATACGGGCATTGACAGGGCGAGCGATAGAAACGGCCTTCGCTAACAGCTGGTGGCTTTCGGGGGTGGCTGCAACAGCGACAAGAATGTGCGCATAGCTCATAACTCGCTCCTTTATATAAGAATTATGAGAGAACTTTCATGTTTACTCGGGTTAGCTCAATACTGCATCGTTTCACCTGACAATAGTGTGAATGCCATCATGATTATTCATTAATTATTCTTATAAATAGAATAATCACGTCAAATGAGCCTGAAATGCATTCAGGTGATTTAAGTGAAATCAACTGCTAATGAAAACAATGTGTTAATAAAAATTAAACATTAATTAACATTTAAGATGTCGTCACCATGCGGTATTAATTAATTGACCTTAATATTTAAGTTGTTGTTTATAAAGCATTTAATGAAATAACGTTTCATAGTGAATAAGTTATTCAGCATGTTATTTCAGTGCGTGATATTAACGCAGGTAAATAAGATGCTATTCGGTTTCATTGCAATAATATTCGTACGCATGGAATTGAAATGAAGAACGATAGTTCAAAAAACAAGCAAAGTAAAAGCCACGCTGATGGATTTATGTTAATCCTTTAGCTGCTTTATGTGATCTGTGTCACATATTCTTTAAATTCGCAGCATCGCTCCGTTGTATGTGTAACGGGTGGCGGGTAGAGTTGCGTCGAATTAGGAAAAATCTTAGACATTTGTAAGAATTGATGTGAGCTTGTAAGGAACGCGGCCTTCTTAAAAGGGAATGTTTACACAACGCGTAAGTGCCGTAACGCTGCTATGTATTTGACCTTTTGTTTTTTTTTACCGGGCCTTCCCGGCGACATCACGGGGTGCGGTTTTACCGCATAAAAATCATGTTGGTTATTATGGATGCAAATAATGCATACATCCGAGTTGCTGAAACACATTTATGACATCAATTTGTCATATTTATTGCTTGCACAGCGTTTGATCGTTCAGGATAAAGCATCCGCGATGTTCCGCCTTGGTATCAGCGAAGAGATGGCGGACACGTTGGCAACACTAACACTTCCTCAAATGGTCAAACTGGCTGAAACAAATCAACTGGTATGTCATTTCCGTTTCGATGATCACCAAACTGTTACTCGACTGACGCAAGATTCTCGCGTTGACGATCTTCAGCAAATTCACACCGGTATCATGCTTTCAACGCGTCTGTTAAGCGACATTGATGATGCGGCGCGTAAGAAAAGGGCTTGATGATGAGCGAAAAAAGCATTGTTCAGGAAGCGCGTGATATCCAGCTAGCGATGGAATTAATCACATTGGGCGCCCGTTTGCAAATGCTGGAAAGCGAAACGCAGTTAAGCCGTGGCCGACTCATTAAGCTCTACAAAGAATTACGCGGTAGCCCTCCGCCAAAAGGGATGCTCCCTTTCTCAACCGACTGGTTTATGACGTGGGAGCAAAATATACATGCTTCTATGTTTTGCAACGCCTGGCAGTTTCTTCTTAAAACGGGTCTGTGCAGCGGCGTGGATGCCGTAATTAAAGCCTACCGTTTATATCTTGAACAGTGTCCGCAGCCTGAGGAAGGACCCTTGCTGGCGTTAACACGCGCGTGGACTCTTGTGCGCTTTGTCGACAGTGGCTTGCTGGAACTGTCCACCTGCAACTGCTGCGGCGGGAATTTTATTACTCACGCGCATCAACCAGTGGGCAGCTTTGCATGTAGTTTATGCCAGCCGCCATCGCGGGCCGTAAAAAGACGTAAACTTTCCCAGAATGCTGCCGATATTATTCCACAACTGCTGGATGAACAGATCGAACAGGCTGTTTAACTGATACGGTGTGGATAAACACTCCAGCAGCGGTAAGAGATTACCGCTGCTTTTTTTTGTCCTGACCTCTGAGTTAACTGCCCGACTGCGCATCCTGTCATAGTCAATTGCGAAAGGATGATGTCGTGCTTATCTTATTAGGTTACCTGGTTGTTATTGGTACAGTTTTCGGCGGTTATATGATGACCGGCGGACACCTTGGGGCACTCTATCAACCGGCTGAGCTGGTGATCATCGGTGGTGCGGGTATTGGGGCATTCATCGTCGGCAATAACGGCAAAGCCATCAAAGGGACGATGAAAGCGATCCCGTTGCTTTTTCGTCGCTCGAAATACACCAAAGCCATGTATATGGATCTGCTGGCACTGCTTTATCGCCTGATGGCCAAGTCTCGTCAGCAGGGCATGTTCTCGCTCGAGCGTGATATTGAAAACCCAAAAGAAAGTGAAATTTTCGCCAGTTATCCGCGCATCCTCGCGGATGCCATCATGCTTGATTTTATCGTCGATTACCTGCGCCTGATTATCAGCGGCAATATGAATACGTTTGAAATTGAAGCGCTGATGGACGAAGAAATTGAGACTCATGAGAGTGAAGCTGAAGTCCCGGCCAACAGCCTGGCGATGGTCGGTGATTCTTTACCCGCATTCGGTATCGTAGCGGCAGTTATGGGCGTTGTGCATGCACTGGCCTCAGCCGATCGTCCGGCGGCTGAACTGGGTGCGCTGATTGCGCACGCCATGGTAGGAACCTTCCTCGGTATTTTACTGGCCTATGGATTCATTTCTCCGCTTGCCAGCGTACTGCGCCAGAAGAGTGCTGAAACGACCAAAATGATGCAGTGCGTGAAGATCACTCTGCTCTCAAACCTGAATGGCTATGCCCCTCCTATTGCCGTCGAATTTGGTCGTAAAACGCTGTATTCCAGTGAGCGTCCTTCGTTTATCGAACTGGAAGAACATGTTCGTGCGGTGAGAAACCCGACTCCGCAGCAAACGACCGAGGACGCATGAAAAATCAGGCTCATCCTATTATCGTCGTAAAACGACGAAAACATAAAAATCACAGCGGTGGGGCGCATGGTTCATGGAAAATTGCCTACGCCGATTTTATGACTGCGATGATGGCCTTCTTTCTGGTGATGTGGCTGATTTCCATTTCCAGCCCGAAAGAGTTGATCCAGATTGCAGAGTATTTTCGTACCCCTCTGGCCACTGCGGTGACCGGTGGAAATCGTATTTCGAATAGCCAAAGCCCAATACCTGGCGGCGGGGACGATTACACCCAGCAACAGGGTGAAGTGAATAAGCAGCCGAATATCGATGACCTGAGAAAGCGCATGGAGCAGAGTCGCTTGAGTAAATTACGCGGTGATCTGGACCAGTTAATCGAGTCCGATCCTAAACTGCGTGCGCTACGTCCGCATTTGAAGATTGATTTAGTTCAGGAAGGGCTGCGGATTCAGATTATCGACAGCCAGAACCGCCCGATGTTTAAGACTGGCAGCGCCGAGGTTGAGCCTTACATGCGCGATATCCTGCGAGCCATTGCACCTGTCCTGAATGGGATCCCTAACCGCATCAGTCTCTCCGGCCATACGGATGATTATCCTTATGCCAACGGTGAGAAAGGGTACAGCAACTGGGAGTTGTCTGCCGATCGCGCCAATGCATCGCGTCGCGAGCTGGTCAGCGGAGGCCTGGACACGGGAAAAGTATTACGGGTGGTAGGCATGGCCGCCACGATGCGTCTGAGCGATCGCGGTCCTGAGGACGCCATCAACCGCCGTATAAGTCTGCTGGTACTCAATAAGCAGGCGGAAGAGGCCATTTTGCATGAAAACGCTGAAAGCCAGAATGAGCCGGTAAGTGTATTACAACAGCCTGCGGCAATGCCGTCGGCAAGCGTTCCCACATCGCCACCAGCCAATCCGAGGTGATAGCGTGAGCATGGATATTAGCGATTTTTATCAGACCTTTTTTGATGAAGCTGACGAACTGTTGGCCGATATGGAGCAGCACCTGCTTGATTTGGTTCCTGAAGCCCCGGATTCCGAACAACTGAATGCCATTTTTCGTGCAGCGCACTCGATTAAAGGCGGCGCGGGCACTTTCGGCTTTACTATTTTGCAGGAAACGACCCATTTAATGGAAAACCTGCTGGATGAAGCGCGGCGTGGCGAGATGCAGCTCAATGCCGACATTATCAACCTGTTTTTGGAAACGAAAGATATTATGCAGGAACAGCTCGACGCCTATAAAAACTCAGAGGAGCCGGATGCCGCCAGCTTTGAGTACATTTGTAATGCGTTACGACAGTTAGCGCTCGAAGCCAAAGGCGAAACCGCACCGGCGGTCGTCAACTCCGCCAAACTGAGCGTTGTTGACAGTGCGGCGATGCAGGAAGAGGCGATGGCACCAGACGCCCCGACAGCAGGTGAAGAGGTCAAAAAACGTATTGTTCTCTCGCGTCTGAAAACCAGTGAAGTAGATTTACTGGAAGAGGAACTGGGGAATCTGGCGACCTTGACGGATGTGGTAAAGGGAAGCGATTCGCTGTCGGCAACGCTCGATGGTGACCTCGCAGAAGATGACATTATCGCCGTGCTCTGCTTCGTGATCGAAGCAGAGCAGATTGAATTTGAAACCGTCACTTCAGCACCTGCTGAAGCGGAAGTTGCAGCAGTTGCCGTCGTCGACGAGCCGCAGCCGGTTGCCCCGGTGCCAGCGGTTAAAGCGGCCGCCAGTGAACCACAACATGGACGTGCGGAACGTGAAAAACCTGCTCGTGCGAGTGAGTCAACCAGCATTCGCGTAGCGGTAGAGAAAGTCGATCAGTTGATTAACCTGGTCGGTGAATTGGTGATTACGCAGTCGATGCTGGCCCAACGTTCTAACGAATTGGATCCGGTAAATCACGGCGATCTCATCACCAGCATGGGTCAGTTACAACGTAACGCCCGCGATTTGCAAGAATCGGTGATGTCGATTCGTATGATGCCTATGGAGTACGTCTTCAGCCGTTTCCCTCGTCTGGTTCGTGATCTGGCGGGCAAACTGGGTAAACAGGTCGAGCTGACGCAGATTGGTAGCTCTACTGAACTCGACAAGAGTCTGATTGAACGCATTATCGATCCGCTGACGCACCTGGTGCGTAACAGCCTTGATCACGGTATTGAACTGCCGGAAAAACGCCTCGAGTCCGGGAAAAGTCCGATCGGTAATTTGACGCTTTCTGCTGAACACCAGGGCGGGAATATCTGTATCGAAGTTACCGACGACGGCGCAGGCTTGAACCGTGAGCGTATCCTGGCGAAAGCTATCTCCCAGGGAATGCCAATCCACGACAACATGAGCGATGACGAAGTCGGCATGCTGATCTTCGCGCCTGGTTTCTCGACCGCCGAACAGGTAACGGATGTTTCCGGCCGTGGTGTCGGTATGGATGTGGTGAAGCGTAATATCCAGGAGATGGGAGGACATGTTGAGATCCAGTCAAAACAGGGCCAGGGTACGACTATCAGGATTTTGCTGCCGCTGACGCTGGCTATCCTTGATGGCATGTCCGTCCGCGTGGCGGATGAGGTCTTTATTCTGCCGCTGAATGCCGTCATGGAATCACTGCAACCCCGCGAAGAAGATCTCCATCCGCTGGCCGGGGGAGAACGTGTTCTGGAAGTGCGCGGCGAATATTTACCGCTGGTTGAGTTGTGGAAAGTCTTTGAAGTCGAAGGTGCAAAAACCGAAGCGACTCAGGGCATCGTGGTGATTTTGCAAAGCGCGGGGCGTCGATACGCGCTGTTGGTTGATCAGTTAATTGGTCAACACCAGGTGGTGGTAAAAAACCTGGAAAGCAACTACCGCAAAGTGCCTGGCATCTCTGCTGCAACGATCCTCGGCGACGGTAGCGTCGCGCTGATTGTCGATGTTTCTGCATTGCAGGGGTTAAACCGCGAACAACGTGTGGCGATCACAGCCGCCTGATTGAGTAAGAAAGGGAATAATATGACCGGTATGAGTAATGTAACTAAACTGGCCGGCGAACCGTCAGGTCAGGAATTCCTCGTGTTCACGCTGGGGGATGAAGAGTACGGTATCGATATCCTGAAAGTGCAGGAAATTCGTGGCTACGATCAGGTCACGCGTATTGCCAATACACCTTCTTTTATTAAAGGGGTCACTAACCTGCGCGGTGTGATTGTGCCGATCGTTGACCTGCGTGTGAAGTTCAGCCAGAGCGATGTTGATTACAACGAGAACACCGTAGTGATTGTACTGAATCTGGGACAACGTGTGGTGGGTATTGTGGTTGATGGTGTTTCTGATGTGTTGTCGCTGACTACAGATCAAATCCGTCCTGCGCCGGAATTTGCGGTCACGCTGTCAACTGAATACCTGACCGGACTGGGCGCGCTGGGCGATCGGATGCTGATTCTGGTAAATATTGAGAAGTTGCTTAACAGCGAAGAGATGGCGTTGTTGGATATTGCGGCTAATCACGTGGCATAAATAAAGCCGGAACACAGTGGCATATTTCAAAGGGCCGGGTAAGCGTTAGCGATACCCGGCTTTTTTACTCCTTACACTTTCTGCTCAACCAGTTCGGGTTCTTCCTGTAGTAAACCTTCATCCTTCGCCAGCATTGCCGTAGCGATCCCGTTGCCTAAAACGTTAATCGCCGAACGTCCCATATCGAGGAAGTGGTCAATACCCATCAGTAACAGGATCCCTGCAACCGGAATATTGAAGTTCGGAATGGTCGCAGCCAGTACCACCAGCGCTGAGCGTGGCACACCTGCAATCCCTTTTGAAGCCAACATCAGCGTTAGCATCAGTACGGTAATTTCCGCGAATGAGAGGTGGATGTTATAGGCCTGAGCGATAAACATTGAGGCAAATGAGCAATACACCATCGAGCCGACCAGGTTAAACGAATAGCCGATGGGTAGCACAAACGACACAATATTGCGGGAGCAGCCAAACGTCGTTAACTGTTCCAGTGTTTTCGGATAGGCTGCCTCTGAGCTGCTGGTAGTGAAGGCGACTAACACCGGATCTTTCAGCATGCTGACCAGCCGGAACACCTCTTTCTTCAGCACGATATAACCTACAGCCAGCAATACCAGACAGGTCAGCAGGATGGCGACGTAATAGCCGCCAATAAATGAGGCGTAGTTGAGCAGAATACCCAATCCCTGCGTGGCAATGACGGAAGAGATAGCGGCGAAGATAGCCAGCGGCGCGACGTACATAACATAACCCGTCACCTTCAACATAATGTGGGAAACCACGTCCAGCGCAGCGACCAGCGGCGCGTTAAATTTCTCACCCAGCGATGCCCCACCGATACCGAAGAACATTGAGAACACGACGATTTGCAGGATCTCATTGTTTGCCATGGCGTCGGCAATGCTGGTTGGGATGGTATGAGACAGAAAACCTTTCAGGCTCATACCACCGACGGCCAGACCGGTATCCGTTGCTTCCAGCGGAATCGCCAGGTTCAGCCCGCTTCCCGGTTGCTCAAGGGAGACAACGAAAAGGCCTACCAGAATAGACAGTACAGAGGAACTGATAAACCAGATCATCGCTTTACCGCCAACGCGCCCAATAGTCGACGTTTCTCCCAGGCGCATGATACCGACAGTCAGCGTGCTAAAGACTAAAGGTGCGATGACCATTTTAATCAGCCGCAAGAAGATGTCGGTAAGCAGTGTAATATTATCAGCCCAGGTGGTAACGACACCTGGGGAGGCATAGGAGTGGATCACCGCGCCCGACAGGATCCCCGCCAGCATGAAGATCACGATAAACAACGTGAGTTTGTTTGCACTTGCCACTAAAAAGCCCTCTCAGGATTTAACATTTATTGTTCGGTTACTCATTTTTTATACTTATTAAGTGGTAACGAAATATTCATCATATAAATTGAATTAAAGCGTACTCGGATACAACTTTTTTTAATTTTTTATCCATTTTGTTGTGGTATTTGAGGCGTGATTATGTGATCGAAATCACATAGTGGCATTCAGTGATGGTCAGTTAGTCGTCGTAATAACCGTTTTCTCGTGTTATACACATGATAATTATGGTGTTTATTTGTTGGCGATTTGTGGCGTCAGCACGTTAATGTCTTCACATCAGCCTCAGCCGTTCATTTCCCCCAGGTTTTCCTTTTCGCAAACGTAAAGTTATCTCAGTGAGTGCCGATAACGTTGATAACTCGTTTTCAGGAAGGTGCCTTATGTTTAACCGTATCCGCGTTGTAACAATGCTGATGATGGTGCTGGGGGTTTTCGCACTGCTACAGCTTGTTTCCGGTGGTCTGTTGTTCTCGTCATTGCAACAGAACCAGCAAAGTTTTGTTATTTCAAACGATCTTCGACAGCAGCAAAGTGAACTCACCTCAACATGGGACTTAATGCTGCAAACGCGCATTAACCTGAGCCGTTCATCGGCGCGCATGATGATGGACGCATCTAATCAGCAGAGCAGCGCGAAAAACGATCTGCTGAAGAATGCGAAAGGCACATTGGCGCAAGCAGAAGCGCATTACGCAAACTTTAAAAACATCACGCCTTTGCCTGATATGGCAGAAGCCAGCGGCAACGTTGATGAGAAATATCAGCAGTATCATGCGGCGTTAGTGGAGCTGGTTCAGTTCCTGGAAAGCGGCAATATGGATGCATATTTCGCTCAGCCTACTCAGGGGATGCAAAACGCCCTCGGTGAAGCGTTAGGAAAATATGCCAGCGTTAGCGAAAAACTCTACCTGCATGCTTTTGATGAAAGCGCACGGGATTACCACTTTGCCCAGTGGCAGCTCGGTATTCTGGCCGTGGTACTGGTGCTGATTCTGGTGGTGGTCTGGTACGGCATACGTCATACCTTGCTCAACCCGTTGTCCCGCGTTATTGCCCATATTCGTGAGATTGCCAGCGGTAATTTAACAACATCGCTGACCGTCAGCGGGCGTAATGAAATCGGCGAACTGGCAAGCACAGTCGATCATATGCAGCGTTCGCTGATTGAAACGGTAACGCTGGTGCGTGAAGGATCCGATGCGATTTATTCCGGCACCAGTGAAATTGCCAGTGGCAACACTGACCTTTCATCCCGTACTGAGCAGCAGGCTTCTGCGCTGGAAGAAACCGCAGCCAGCATGGAGCAGCTTACGGCAACTGTTAAGCAAAACGCGGATAACGCGCGTCAGGCATCTCAACTGGCGAAAAGCGCCTCCGATACGGCCCAACATGGCGGCAAAGTGGTTGATGGTGTGGTTAACACCATGCACGAAATAGCCGACAGTTCGAAGAAAATTGCCGACATCATCAGCGTCATTGACGGTATCGCATTCCAGACCAACATTCTTGCGTTGAACGCAGCGGTAGAAGCCGCCCGTGCAGGTGAGCAGGGCCGTGGTTTTGCGGTGGTGGCGGGAGAAGTGCGTAACCTGGCGAGCCGTAGCGCGCAGGCGGCGAAAGAGATTAAAGCCTTAATTGAAGATTCTGTCTCGCGGGTCGATACCGGTTCTGTTCTGGTAGAAAGCGCCGGAGAAACCATGAATGACATCGTCAATGCAGTGACGCGCGTCACTGACATTATGGGTGAAATTGCTTCGGCTTCTGATGAACAAAGTCGCGGGATAGACCAGGTTGCGCTTGCCGTATCTGAGATGGACCGCGTGACGCAACAGAACGCCTCGCTGGTACAGGAGTCCGCCGCCGCTGCAGCAGCACTGGAAGAACAGGCCAGTCGCTTAACCCAGTCCGTATCAACCTTCCGCCTGGCATCACGTCCAGTGTCGGCTAAATTGCGTGATACCCGGCCTTCTGCAACAACGGCTCCGGCGTCGCATCCGCGACAGACGGCTACCGAACAAGACACTAATTGGGAAACATTTTGACTGATAGTTGAACCGCGGCCCGCGCCGCCTGATGGGAGCGTTGATGTTTAATCGTATTCGAATTTCGACCACGCTGTTTTTGATTTTAATCCTCTGCGGTGTTTTGCAGATTGGCAGTAATGGCTTGTCTTTCTGGGCATTTCGGGACGGTTTTCAGAGTCTCAATCAGGTCGAACAGAGTAATCAGCAACGCGCTGCGTTGGCGCAAACCCGCGCTGTGTTATTACAGGCCAGTACAGCGTTAAACAAGGCGGGGACGCTAACTGCTCTTAGCTATCCGCCAGAGGAGATTAAAACGCTGATGATCCTTGCGCGAGATAGCCTGGCGCAGTCTGGATTGCTGTTTAAACGTTTTATGGCGACGACTCAGAATGCGGGAGAAGGGAACGCGCTACAAAACGCGACGGAGAAAAGTTTCATCCAGTGGCATAGCGATCTGGAGCATCAGGCGACCTGGCTTGAAAGTAATCAGTTGTCAGATTTTTTGACTGCGCCAGTGCAGGCGTCTCAGGACGATTTTGATAAGAACGTTAACGCATGGCAGAGCAACATTGACCGTGTTTTGCAGACGGCAGGGGAACATAGCCAACGTAATTACCATATGTCGGCGGTGATTTTCGCCAGCATGCTGGTGCTGGCAGTACTGTTAACAACCGCGGGATTGTTCTGGTCACGCAAAATGATTGTGCAGCCGCTGGCTATTATTGGTAGTCATTTCGACAGCATCGCAGCGGGGAACCTCGCACGACCGGTTGCGGTGTATGGCCGTAATGAAATATCAGCTATTTTTGCCAGCCTGAAGTCGATGCAACAGGCGCTGCGCACAACGGTGAATGATGTTCGCCAGGGCAGTTCCGCGATGCATACCGGGATCTCGGAGATAGCGATGGGCAATAACGATTTGTCTTCGCGTACCGAGCAGCAGGCTGCATCGCTGGCTCAAACAGCAGCCAGTATGGAACAGCTTACCGCCACCGTTGGACAGAATGCCGATAATGCGCGCCAGGCATCCGGAATAGCGAAAAGTGCCGCAGACACTGCGCACAAAGGTGGTGAACAGACGGCTAAAGTCGCCAGTACGATGCATGAGATTACAGCCAGTTCGCAAAAGATAGGCGACATTATCGGCGTGATTGACAGCATTGCTTTTCAGACCAACATTCTGGCACTCAACGCCGCAGTAGAAGCCGCCCGTGCAGGTGAACAGGGGCGTGGCTTTGCCGTGGTGGCTGGGGAGGTTCGTAACCTGGCCAGCCGCAGCGCGCAGGCTGCGAAAGAAATCAAAGGACTGATTGAGGAGTCCGTCACCCGTGTGCATCAGGGATCGCAACTGGTGGATATGGCAGCGCGCACTATGACAGAGATTGTCAGCTCGGTTACCCGGGTTAACGACATTATGGGGGAGATTGCCTCGGCCTCCGATGAACAACGTAGAGGAATTGAGCAGGTGGCGCAGGCCGTCAGCCAAATGGACTCGGTGACGCAGCAAAACGCCGGACTGGTCGAAGAGGCAGCCGCTGCTACCGGGCAACTGGCCGATCAGGCCGATCATCTCTCAGCTTGCGTCGCGTTTTTTAAGCTTGAAGAGCAAACCGTAGTACAACGAGAACTGGCGCAGCCAAAGGTTGTACCTGTTGTATCCTGAATGTGATTGAGAAGGCGCTATGACATCATCTCTGCCCTCCGGGCAAACGTCATTATTGTTACAGATGACACAGCGCCTCGCGCTGTCTGACGCGCATTTTCGTCGGATATGTCAATTAATCTACCAGCGCGCGGGGATCGTGTTGGCCGACCACAAGCGGGACATGGTTTATAACCGCCTGGTTCGTCGGTTACGTACTCTGGAACTGGATGATTTTGGTCGTTATCTCAGCATGCTGGAAGCTAACCAGAACAGTGCTGAGTGGCAGGCCTTTATTAACTCCCTGACCACCAATCTGACCGCTTTTTTTCGCGAAGGGCATCATTTTCCGGTGCTGTCTGACCACGCTCGTCGACGCAACGGTGAATACCGCGTCTGGAGCGCGGCGGCGTCTACAGGGGAAGAACCCTACAGTATTGCAATTACGCTGGCTGATACCTTAGGTATGGCGCCGGGGCGCTGGCGCGTTTTTGCCAGCGATATTGATACTGAAGTGCTGGAAAAGGCCAGAAACGGAATTTATCGCCTTGATGAACTGAAAACCCTGTCGCCACAGCAGCTGCAGCGCTATTTCATGCGCGGTACCGGGCCACATGAAGGACTGGTCCGTGTACGACAAGAACTGGCGAGTCATGTTGAGTTTTCCAGTGTGAATTTGTTGGATAAAAAATACAACGTGCCCGGTCCATTCGACGCCATATTTTGTCGTAACGTCATGATCTATTTTGATAAAACGACTCAACAGGACATTTTGCACCGTTTTGTTCCACTCCTTAAACCTGACGGACTGTTATTTGCCGGTCATTCAGAAAACTTTAGCAACCTCGTGCGCGAGTTTAGCCTGCGCGGACAGACGGTGTATGCGCTAGGTAAGGATAAAGCATGAGTAAAATCAGGGTATTGTCGGTCGATGACTCCGCATTGATGCGTCAAATCATGACCGAGATTATTAACAGCCACAGTGATATGGAAATGGTCGCAACTGCGCCGGATCCGCTGGTAGCCCGGGATTTGATCAAAAAATTCAATCCCGATGTCCTGACCCTGGATGTGGAAATGCCGCGCATGGACGGTCTCGATTTTCTCGAGAAACTCATGCGCTTGCGCCCGATGCCGGTGGTGATGGTCTCTTCTTTGACCGGAAAAGGCTCTGAAGTGACGCTGCGGGCGCTGGAGCTGGGTGCTATTGATTTTGTCACCAAGCCACAGTTGGGGATCCGTGAAGGGATGCTGGCCTATAGCGAGATGATTGCGGAGAAAGTTCGTACCGCATCGCGCGCGCGTCTGGCGGCGCATAAGCCGATTTCTGCACCGGCGACGCTGAAAGCTGTGCCGCTGCTCAGCTCTGAAAAACTGATCGCCATTGGCGCATCGACCGGGGGAACGGAAGCTATACGCCATGTACTGCAACCACTGCCGCTTTCCAGCCCGGCTGTGATTATCACGCAGCATATGCCGCCTGGGTTTACCCGGTCGTTTGCGGAACGTCTGAACAAGTTGTGTCAGATCAGCGTGAAAGAGGCAGAAGACGGGGAGCGCGTCTTACCCGGGCATGCGTATATCGCACCTGGCGACAAACATATGGAGCTGGCCCGCAGCGGGGCCAACTATCAGATCAAAATTCATGATGGCCCGCCGGTGAACCGGCACCGGCCTTCTGTGGATGTGCTGTTTCATTCGGTAGCAAAACACGCGGGGCGCAATGCCGTGGGAGTGATCCTCACGGGGATGGGTAACGATGGCGCAGCCGGAATGTTAGCGATGCACCAGGCTGGCGCCTGGACTATCGCGCAAAACGAAGCAAGTTGTGTGGTGTTCGGCATGCCGCGCGAGGCCATCAATATGGGTGGCGTGAGCGAAGTGGTCGATCTTAGCCAGGTAAGCCAGCAGATGCTGGCGAAAATCAGTGCCGGACAGGCAATACGTATTTAATGAGGAGCAGTATTTTATGGCGGATAAAGAGCTGAGATTTTTGGTTGTGGATGACTTTTCCACCATGCGTCGCATCGTGCGTAACCTGCTTAAAGAGCTGGGATTCAACAATGTTGAAGAAGCTGAGGACGGCGTGGATGCGCTGAACAAGCTGCAGGCGGGTGGGTTTGGTTTTGTCATTTCCGACTGGAATATGCCCAATATGGACGGTCTGGAACTGCTGAAAACTATTCGTGCAGATGGTGGCATGTCCTCCCTGCCGGTGCTGATGGTGACAGCTGAAGCGAAGAAAGAAAACATCATTGCGGCAGCACAGGCTGGCGCCAGTGGTTATGTTGTGAAGCCTTTCACGGCAGCGACGCTGGAAGAGAAACTCAATAAAATCTTTGAGAAACTGGGCATGTGAGGGTGTGATGATGATGCAACCACAAATTAAACCTGTTGATGAACATTCAGCAGGGGATATCATCGCGCGCATCGGTAGTTTAACCCGAATGCTGCGTGACAGCCTGCGTGAACTGGGGCTGGATCAGGCGATTGCAGAAGCGGCGGAAGCGATTCCCGATGCGCGCGATCGTCTGGATTATGTTGTACAGATGACCGCGCAAGCGGCAGAGCGCGCACTGAACAGCGTGGAAGCCTCGCAGCCGCACCAGGATGCGATGGAAAAAGGGGCCAAAGCCCTGACCAAACGCTGGGATGAATGGTTCGAAAATCCTATTGAGCTGTCCGATGCCCGTGAACTGGTCACTGACACCCGACAGTTCCTGGGCGATGTCCCCGGTCATACCAGCTTTACCAACGCCCAATTGCTGGACATCATGATGGCGCAGGATTTCCAGGATCTGACCGGTCAGGTTATCAAGCGTATGATGGATGTTATTCAGGAAATTGAGCGTCAACTGTTGATGGTGCTGCTGGAGAATATTCCGGAGCAGGGCGCTCGTCCAAAACGCGAAAACGAAAGCTTGCTCAACGGCCCACAGGTTGATACTTCGAAAGCCGGCGTGGTGGCAAGCCAGGATCAGGTGGACGACCTGCTGGATAGTCTCGGATTCTGATACGTATTTGCCGGATGGAGATGTCCGTGCATCTTATCCGGCCTACACTTGCATGTAGGCCGGAGCTGCTAATTGGCGTTAAAGCTATAAATCCCATCTTTTTTACCGCTTACTCTTCCCATTGCTGGATTACTGTTCTGGCATCATTCTCGCCTATCTCTCGATCCAGGGTCTGATGCGTGGCAGAAGAAAGCGACGACGACAAAACAGAAGCCCCCACACCCCACCGACTTGAAAAAGCGCGGGAAGAGGGGCAGATCCCCCGTTCCAAAGAGCTTACCTCACTGCTTATTTTGCTGGTGGGCGTGTGCATTATCTGGATCGGTGGGGAGTCGCTTGCCCGTAAACTGGCCGGAATGTTGTCTGCCGGTCTGCGCTTTGATCACAGTATGGTCAATGACCCTAACTTGATCCTCAGCCAAATCATCCTGCTGATTAAAGATGCCATGGTTGCGCTGTTACCGCTGATTACCGGCGTGGTTCTGGTGGCTTTGATCTCTCCGGTGATGCTGGGAGGCTTGATCTTCAGTGGTAAATCGCTGCAACCCAAATTCTCGAAGTTAAATCCGCTGCCGGGTATTAAGCGCATGTTTTCAGCGCAAACCGGGGCGGAGTTGTTAAAAGCGATATTGAAATCCACGCTGGTTGGCAGCGTAACCGGATTTTATCTCTGGCATAACTGGCCGGAGATGATGCGTCTGATGGCCGAGTCGCCGGTGACGGCGATGGGTAATGCCCTGGATTTAGTCGGTATGTGCGCGCTCCTGGTGGTGCTTGGGGTCATTCCGATGGTGGGATTTGACGTCTTTTTCCAGATTTATAGCCACATTAAAAAGCTGCGGATGTCACGCCAGGATATTCGCGATGAGTTTAAAGAAAGTGAAGGTGATCCGCATGTGAAGGGAAAAATTCGCCAAATGCAGCGTGCCGCAGCGCAGCGTCGCATGATGGCGGATGTGCCGAAAGCGGATGTTATCGTGACCAACCCCACGCACTACTCGGTCGCCTTGCAGTATGACGAAAATAAAATGAGTGCGCCAAGAGTCATTGCCAAAGGCGCAGGGCTGGTGGCCTTGCGTATTCGTGAAATTGGCGCTGAGCATCGTATTCCCACTTTAGAAGCACCGCCGCTGGCGCGTGCGCTATATCGCCATGCTGATATTGGTCAGCAAATACCTGGCCAATTGTATGCGGCCGTCGCGGAAGTATTGGCCTGGGTATGGCAGCTAAAACGCTGGCGTCTGGCCGGCGGAACGCGTCCACCACAACCTGGAAATCTTCCAGTGCCAGAAGCACTGGATTTCATGAACGAGAAGAATACTGATGGCTAATCTGGTCGCGATGCTGCGTCTGCCCAACAATCTGAAATCCACGCAATGGCAAATTCTTGCCGGGCCGATCCTCATCCTGCTGATCCTGTCGATGATGGTGCTGCCGCTGCCGGCTTTCATCCTCGACTTATTGTTTACCTTTAACATTGCGCTGTCGATCATGGTACTGCTGGTGGCTATGTTTACCCAGCGTACGCTGGAATTTGCCGCCTTCCCGACGATTTTGCTGTTCACTACATTGTTACGCCTTGCGCTGAACGTTGCATCTACACGTATTATTTTGATGGAAGGTCATACCGGCTCGGCAGCGGCGGGAAAGGTAGTGGAGGCCTTTGGTCACTTTCTGGTTGGCGGTAACTTTGCTATCGGTATCGTGGTCTTCGTTATTCTCGTCATTATCAACTTTATGGTTATCACCAAAGGTGCCGGGCGTATTGCCGAGGTCGGCGCGCGCTTTGTGCTGGACGGGATGCCGGGCAAACAGATGGCAATTGACGCCGATCTGAATGCCGGACTTATTGGTGAAGACGAGGCTAAAAAACGTCGTTCAGAAGTGACGCAGGAAGCGGATTTTTACGGCTCAATGGACGGTGCGAGTAAATTCGTGCGCGGAGATGCCATCGCCGGTATTTTGATCATGGTTATCAACGTGATCGGCGGTTTGCTGGTAGGGGTATTGCAGCATGGCATGAGCATGGGAAGCGCGGCAGAAAGTTATACCCTGTTGACTATCGGTGACGGGCTGGTTGCGCAAATCCCTGCTCTGGTTATCTCTACGGCGGCGGGCGTTATCGTAACCCGCGTGAGTACCGATCAGGACGTCGGTGAACAGATGGTTACCCAGCTGTTCAGTAACCCCAGCGTCATGTTGCTCAGTGCTGCGGTACTCGGCTTATTGGGTCTGGTTCCGGGGATGCCCAATCTGGTATTTCTGATGTTTACCGCAGCGTTGCTGGGCCTTGCCTGGTGGTTGCGCGGTCGTGAGAAAAAAGCGCCAGAGGAACCTCAGTCGGTGAAGATGCCGGAAAATAACTCGGTGGTGGAAGCCACATGGAACGATGTGCAACTGGAAGATTCTCTGGGAATGGAGGTTGGTTATCGCCTGATCCCGATGGTGGACTTTCAGCAGGATGGCGAGCTACTGGGGCGAATTCGCAGCATTCGCAAGAAGTTTGCCCAGGATATGGGCTTCCTGCCGCCGGTGGTACACATCCGCGACAATATGGATCTGCAACCCGCCCGCTATCGCATTCTGATGAAAGGCGTTGAGATTGGCAGCGGTGACGCCTATCCGGGGCGCTGGCTGGCAATCAACCCTGGTACGGCAGCCGGGTCGCTGCCAGGCGAAAAAACGGTTGACCCGGCCTTCGGTCTGGATGCTATCTGGATTGAAAGCGCGCTAAAAGAACAGGCACAAATTCAGGGCTTTACGGTTGTGGAAGCCAGTACCGTCGTCGCCACCCACCTTAATCACTTGATTGGTCAGTTCGCCGCCGAGCTGTTTGGTCGTCAGGAGGCGCAACAGCTGCTGGATCGCGTTTCGCAGGAGATGCCAAAACTGACTGAAGATTTAGTGCCAGGCGTCGTGACGCTGACCACTCTGCATAAAGTTCTGCAGAATTTGTTGGATGAAAAAGTGCCCATTCGAGATATGCGCACCATTCTCGAAACGCTGGCTGAGCACGCGCCTTTACAGAACGATCCGCATGAACTTACCGCCGTGGTGCGTGTTGCGCTGGGGCGGGCGATCACTCAGCAGTGGTTCCCGGGTAACGAAGAAGTTCAGGTTATTGGCCTTGATACGCCACTTGAGCGTTTGCTGTTGCAAGCACTGCAGGGCGGTGGTGGTCTGGAGCCTGGGCTGGCAGACCGACTTCTGGCGCAGACTCAGGAAGCATTATCACGTCAGGAGATGCTGGGGGCGCCGCCGGTACTGCTGGTTAATCATGCATTGCGTCCGTTACTGGCCCGCTTTCTACGTCGCAGCATACCGCAACTGGTGGTGCTGTCGAACATGGAGCTGTCCGATAACCGCCATATCCGCATGACTGCGACCATTGGGGGTAAATAATGCGCAAGTTTCTTTGGCTGTTACTCTTTCCTCTGGCGGTGCAGGCCGCCGGAGAAGGCGCCTGGCAGGCAAGCGGTATGGGCATTACCTTAAATTATCGTGGTGAGTCAGCCTCATCAGCACCGCTTGTCTCCAGCCAGCCAGTTTCCGGGTTGATGACTCTGGTAGCCTGGCGTTACGAGCTGAATGGTCCAACACCTGCGGGATTACGGGTACGTTTATGTTCTCAGTCCCGCTGTGTCGAGCTTGACGGGCAAAGCGGGACGACTCACGGGTTTAACAATGTTCCCGCCGTTGAGCCGATGCATTTTGTCTGGGAAGTCCCCGGTGGCGGACGTCTGATCCCGGCTTTGCAGGTTCAAAGTAACCAGGTGATTGTGAACTACCGTTAATTCCCTTCGTTATATCAGCCAGCAGATGAAACTGCTGGCTTCCTCGCAATTTTGACCTACCTCTTTGATTAAAAAGAAACGCTGTTTTATAAAATAAGTGACGTACGTTGCCGGACTCTTTGTGCTGTTGCCATTTCGTCAGAATTGCTGGCAGAAATAGAAAGGTTTCACTTGCTGTTAGCTTTTACTGTGACCCTGTAAGGATGCCCAATGTCAAAACGAGGATTGCGGGGCCTCCCATTAATTTGCAGGGGTAACGGCAATGAACACGCGTAAAATTAGTCTGGTAAATTATTTTGCCTACGGTTCAGGTGACTTTTTAGGAGCGGGGACAACGGCGCTAACCGCCGCATGGTTACTCTATTTCTACACTACCTTCTGTGGACTGACACCTATCGAGGCGACGTTTATTTTTGCCACCGCCAGGGTGCTGGATGCGGTGGTTAGCCCGTTAATGGGTTTTTTAACGGATAATTTTGGTTCGACCTGGCTTGGCAAGCGTTTTGGCCGCCGTAAATTCTTTATTCTTCTGGGTATTCCCTGTGTTTTTAGCTACTCATTAATGTGGGTTGGCGATATGGGGTTCTGGTATTACCTGCTGACTTATCTGCTGTTTGATGTGGTTTACACCATGATTCTGGTGCCTTATGAAACACTGGTACCGGAAATGACGGATGACTTTAAACAGAAAACCAAGTTTTCTGGCGCACGCATTTCAATGGCGCAAATGTCAGCCATTCTTGCCTCGTTCTTACCGGGAGTGCTGCTCACTCTGTTTGGTAAAGACAACCCTGTTTCATTTTTCTATGCGAGTCTGGTGTTTTCGGTGCTGTGTGCGCTGATGCTAACCTTCGTATGGTTTTTTACCTGGGAGCGCCCGCGTGAGGAATGGACCGAAGCAGCGCTTCGGGCTGAAGAAGAGAAGAAAAGCCTGAACTTTGGTCAGAGTATGAACCGTCTGTTTGTCGAGCTAAGTTCGACGCTGCGGGTCAGGATTTTCCGCCAACATTTGGGCATGTATCTGGGTGGTTACATCGCGCAGGACGTCTTTAATGCAGTCTTTACTTATTACGTTGTTTTCGTGCTGATGCAGGATGCCTCAATGGCCTCGAATCTGCTGGGGACGATGGCTATCTTCCAGTTTATTGCGGTTATCGCCATGATACCGCTGTGCATCCGCTTTGGACCTGCGCCGTCTTACCGAATGGTGGTTGTGCTGTTTGGTTTGAGTTCACTCTCTTACGCAGTGCTGTATTACGCCGGGTTGAGCGATATTTATACCTTATTGTTGCTGGTTTCCGCCATGGCTGGTCTGGGGCGTGGCGGCATCAATTACGTACCGTGGAATACCTACACTTATATTGCCGATGTTGATGAGGTGATTACGGGTCAGCGTCGCGAAGGGATCTTCGCGGGCATTATGACGCTAACGCGCAAAGCCTCACAGGCGGGAGCCGTCATGCTGGTGGGGATTGTCATGCAGATGTCTGGATTTGTATCAGGTCAAAGCACGCAACCTGCGGCGGTCAGCCATACCATCTTGTTAATCCTGAGCTGCGGGACGCTGATTGTTCTGGCGCTTGGATTCCTCGTTTCCCTGCGTTTCAAGCTAAACCTGCAAACGCATAGCATCCTGCGTGAAGAGACTGCGAAAATGCGTGAGTCGGGTCGGGCGATGCCGGAAACGCTCACGCCACAGGTTCGCGCTACCGTAGAGATGCTGTCGGGCATGCCGTATGAATCGCTTTGGGGTAATAACAATATTGGTTACCTGAATCGTAATAAACCTGCTGCGTCACGGCTGGAACATGGCACAGCATTGAATTCGACATTGCACAGAGGTTAAGTAGATGATTGTTTACCCGGTGAAACACAGTCCGTTGTTGCGTCAGCCAGAACACTTTATTGCCAGAGATGAATTAAAAAACCTTATTAAGAAGGTGACCCATAACTTGGTCAATATCAATGATCAAACAGGTGAGTTCTTGTTGCGACTGGACGATGGACGCGTCATTGATACCAAAGGATGGGCTGGATGGGAGTGGACGCACGGTGTCGGCTTGTACGGAATGTATCAGTATTATCAGCAAACTGGCGATGAAACGATGCGCGATACTATCGACAGCTGGTTTGCCGACCGCTTTGCTGAAGGGGCTACCACCAAAAACGTCAACACCATGGCACCGTTTTTAACGCTGGCATATCGCTATGAAGAAACGCGTAATCCCGCTTATTTACCGTGGCTTGATTCCTGGGCTGAGTGGGCAATGTATGAAATGCCGCGTACTGACTTCGGCGGCATGCAGCACATTACGCTGGCGGAAGAGAATCATCAGCAGATGTGGGATGACACGCTGATGATGACGGTTTTACCGTTGGCGAAGATTGGTCAATTGCTCAACCGACCAGAATATGTCGAAGAAGCGACGTATCAGTTCCTGTTGCATGTACAAAACCTGATGGATAAAGAAACGGGGCTGTGGTTTCACGGCTGGAACTATGAAGGGCATCATAACTTCGCCAACGCGCGCTGGGCGCGCGGGAACAGCTGGTTAACTATCGTTATTCCTGACTTCCTCGAACTGGTAGATTTACCGGAAAATAATGCGGTTCGCCGCTATCTGGCACAGGTGTTGAACGCGCAGATTGCAGCTCTGGCGAAATGTCAGGATGAGAGTGGTTTATGGCATACGTTGTTGGACGATCCGCACTCTTATCTGGAATCCTCGGCCACTGCGGGGTTTGCTTATGGGATCCTGAAAGCAGTGCGTAAACGCTATGTCGGTCAGGAATACGCGGCTGTGGCGGAGAAGGCCATCAGAGGCATTGTGAAACATATTTCGCCGGAAGGTGAACTGCTGCAAACCTCCTTTGGTACCGGGATGGGGCACAACCTCGATTTTTATCGCCATATCCCGCTGACCTCGATGCCTTATGGACAGGCGATGGCGATGTTGTGTCTTACCGAATACTTGCGTAAGTATTTTTGATGGCGAGGCCCGATGACGCCGCAATGATCGGGCCTGGTGTTGCTGTGGCATCTGATGGTGTGTTGCTCTCCTGCGGCGCAAACAGATGATCCATGATTTGACGCATTATCGGTGCGGCGGTAACACCGTCGCTGCCGCCGTTCTCGAGAATCAACGCCACTGCGACTTTCGGGTTTTTATACGGAGCAAAAGCGGTATAGAACACATGATCCCGCAAGCGGATGGGGATCATCTTCGCATTGTAGGTCTGGTTTTCCTTCAAACTAAAAACCTGTGATGTGCCACTTTTAGCGGCAATACCATAGGGCGCGGTGTGGAAAAATTTGTAACCCGTGCCGTTCGGTTCATTCGCCATGCCAAACATCGCCTGACGCACCAGCCCCCAATAGGGAGATGCGGCAGAGGCAATTTGTGTTGACGTTTTTGGTGCCTGATAAGGTGTGACGGATTTGCCGCTTTCTTCATCCTGTAGCAGGTGAGGGGAGATCACTTTCCCATTGTTAATCAGCGCCACCATGGCTTTCACCATCTGGATCGGCGTGGCTATCCAGTAACCCTGACCAATGCCGACTGAAATCGTATCACCCTGATACCAGGCTTTTTTATGTACCCGTTGTTTCCAGTCGCGGCTTGGTAATAGACCGTCGTACTCTTCATCGAGATCGATGCCGGTGGGTTTACCGTAGCCAAACTGACTGAGCGTGTTGTGTATCCGGTCTATGCCCATCATATATGCCACCTGATAGAAGAATGTATCGGCAGATTCTTCTATTGCTTTGGTCACATCCAGCATACCGTGACCGGTTTTTTTCCAGTCACGGTAATGGCGTTCAGTGCCGGGTAGCGTCCAGGTCGGGGCGCCGAAGAAGCTGGTTTGTGGCGTGATTACTCCGCTCAATAAGGCTGACATTGCCATGTATGGTTTTACGGTTGAGGCGGGGGGATACAACCCTTGCGTGACGCGGTTTATCAGCGGCAGGTCTTTATCCTGTAGTAGCTTGTTATAGTCCTGGTAGCTAATGCCTTTTACAAACGGATTCGGGTCGTAGCTGGGATTCGACACCATGGCCAGCACTGAACCGTCGTGCGGATCTTCAACCAGTACGGCGGCACGCTGACCTGCCAACAGGCTCTCAATATATTCCTGTAAGTGTAAATCCAGCGTCAGATGAACATCCTTACCGGCGACAGGCGGTACATCTTTTAGCAAGCGCACGATGCGTCCGTGGTTATCCACTTCCACTTCCTGATACCCGGTTTTACCGTGCAGATCGTTTTCGTAGTAGTGCTCAATTCCCTGTTTGCCGATGTTATGGTCGGCGGCATAATTTTCTGCCAGCCCTTTTTTATCCAGCGCTTTTAGATCGCTGTCGTTGATTTTAGAGACATAGCCGAGTACATGCGCCAGCTCTGCACCATAAGGGTACTGGCGATCTTCATAGCTGTTGATGGTGACGCCGCTGAAATGAAACTGGTTAACCGAGAAGCGGGCGATCTCCACATCGGTCAGCGCATTTTTAAGCACCACAGGGCGATAGCGGCTGCTGGATTTCAGATCATGGCGAAACTGGTCAATATCATCCGCAGTAAGGTCAACAATTGGCGTTAATTGTTTTAGAAGTGTATCCATGTCGTTGATTTTATAGGGAGTGACTGAAATATCGTACCAGGTGACGTTGCGTACCAGTGGGATACCGTTGCGATCGTAAATGATGCCGCGTGTTGGGGCGACAGGCAGCATTTTGATGTCATTGGCATTCGAGCGGGTGGTGTAATACTGGTGCTCGCGAATTTGTAAGTTGTAGAGGTTATAGACAAGGATGCCAAAACAGATGACCACCAGGCCAAAGGCCACCATTACCCGTCGCTGAAAGAGTTTCTCTTCCGCTGCAAAATCTCTGAATGTCATTGACCCGTACCCAATTAATTCGCCGCCTAATGATACGGAGGCTGAAATGGGATAACAGACAAAAGATGTTCCATCTCTCTATGGAAATGTGTCATTCCTTGTGAATTGTTTCAGACCAGCATGTCCGGAAATAAAAAAGGCCTGAGTCCGGATTACGAACTCAGGCCTGGTATATTTTAATATGCTTACATGCGTTCTACGGTTTCGATACCCAGTGTATCCAGACCCAGTTTCAGCGTTTTCGCCGTTAACTGTGCCAGTTTCAGGCGGCTGTTACGGATCTCTTCGTTTTCAGCGCTGAGGATTGGACAATGTTCGTAGAAGCCAGAGAACAGACCGGCAACGTCGTACAGGTAGGCACACATCACGTGCGGCGTACCTTCGCGCGCAACAACGGTCAGTGTTT
The DNA here is from genome assembly GCF_030333065.1 of Citrobacter sp. Cm046. Taxonomy (NCBI): domain Bacteria; kingdom Pseudomonadati; phylum Pseudomonadota; class Gammaproteobacteria; order Enterobacterales; family Enterobacteriaceae; genus Citrobacter; species Citrobacter sp. Cm046. The sequence goes on from NZ_JAOWGP010000044.1 coordinate 57,187, forward strand.
CTTCAAACTGCAGCAGGCGGGCCGCCAACTGGGCTTCGCGATCTTCGCTGATAATGACCTGCGCACTGGCAAGCGCGCTTTCATCGATATCCGCTTTACGGAAAACTGACAGCACACGGGTGTAGGCATACTGCATATACGGTGCGGTATTGCCTTCAAAGGCGAGCATGTTGTCCCAGTCGAAGATGTAGTCGGTAGTACGGTTTTTTGACAGATCTGCATATTTCACCGCGCCGATACCGACCGCATTCGCCAGTTTTTCCAGTTCGTCGGCAGGCATGTCCGGGTTCTTTTCAGCCACCAGGCGACGTGCGCGCTCCAGCGCTTCATCCAGCAGATCGGCCAGTTTTACCGTACCGCCGGCACGCGTTTTGAACGGTTTACCGTCTTTACCGAGCATCATACCGAACATGTGGTGTTCCAGTGGTACGGAGTCTGGCACGTAACCGGCTTTACGCACGATAGTCCATGCCTGCATTAAATGCTGATGCTGGCGGGAGTCGATGTAATACAGTACACGATCGGCGTGCAGCGTTTCATAACGATACTTCGCACAGGCGATGTCAGTCGTGGTGTAGAGATAGCCGCCATCTTTCTTCTGAATGATAACGCCCATCGGTTCGCCTTCCTTGTTTTTATACTCATCAAGGAATACAACGGTTGCGCCTTCACTCTCAACGGCCAGGCCTTTGGCTTTCAGGTCAGCAACAATGCCAGGCAGCATTGGGTTGTACAGGCTTTCACCCATCACGTCATCGCGCGTCAGAGTGACGTTCAGACGATCGTAGGTTAACTGGTTCTGCGACATGGTGATGTCCACCAGCTTGCGCCACATCTCGCGGAAATAGGCATCGCCACCTTGCAACTTCACCACATAGCTACGGGCGCGCTCGGCGAATTCTTCATCTTCGTCGTAATGTTTTTTTGCATCGCGGTAGAAACCTTCAAGATCGGCCAGCGCCATCTCTCCGGCATTTTCCTGCTGTTGTTTTTCCAGCCACGCGATGAGCATACCGAACTGCGTACCCCAGTCACCGACGTGGTTTGCGCGAATCACATTATGACCAAGGAACTCCAGTGTACGTACCGCCGCGTCACCGATGATGGTAGAGCGCAGGTGACCAACGTGCATCTCTTTCGCCACGTTAGGTGCAGAGTAGTCGACGACAACGGTTTGTTTAGCGGGCTGGGTGACGCCCAAACGCTCGGAAGTCAGCGCCTGCTGGACGTGTTGCGCCAGAAATGCCGGATCGAGAAAAATGTTGATAAAGCCCGGGCCAGCGATTTCAACTTTGCTGGCAGTCCCGTTGAGATCCAGATGAGTAAGCACCTGCTCTGCAAGTTGTCGCGGCGCCATACCCAGTTTTTTAGCAACTGCCATCATGCCGTTGGCCTGATAGTCGCCGAACTGTACTTTTGCTGACTGACGAACCTGTGGTTCGCAATCTGCAGGCGCGCCTGCAGCAATCATGGCCTGACTGACTTTTTCTGAGAGAAGAGCCTGAATATTCACCGGAATACCTTACATTTATGAAGCGGGTTGATGTACACCGCACCAGTTTAAGAATTTAGGGCGGGAGTATACTGCAAATGGCCGTTGCCGTCAGCATTGCGAGTGTCGCCGGCTGACTGAAATATAAACAATGTAATTACGTATAATTATTCATGTTGTATCTGAAAAAATCAGCAGTTGGATGGGGCTGCGCAACAGAGTAAATTAGCGGCTTTGAATATGGATATGAGCATTCAATATGGCTAACTGGCAGACTGTTGAAGAACTGCATGATATTTCCGCAGATTTACCGCATTTCACTCAGGCGTTAACGGAGCTTTCCACCCGTCTTGGTCTGGATATCTCATCGCTTGAAGCCGATCACATTTCTCTGCGCTGTCATCAAAATACTACCGCAGAGCGCTGGCGCCGGGGATTCGAACAGTGTGGCGAACTGCTGTCGGAAAATATCATTAACGGCAGACCCATTTGCCTGTTCAAACTGAATGAGCCGGTTTGTGTAGCACACTGGCAGTTTACAGTTGTCGAGTTGCCATGGCCGGGTGAGAAGCGTTACCCGCACGAGGGTTGGGAGCATATTGAAATCGTTCTGCCTGGCGACCCGGAATTACTTAATACCCGGGCACTGGCACTGCTGTGTGATGAGGGATTAAGTCAGCCAGGAATATTCGTCAAGACCAGTTCGCCGAAAGGAGAGCGTGAGCGTTTACCCAATCCGACGCTGGCGGTTAGCGATGGTAATGTGACCATCAAGTTTCATCCGTGGTCAATTGAAGCGATTGTGGCAAGCGAACAACAGGAGTGAGTATGGCATTGCTGGAAATCTGCTGTTACAGCATGGAGTGTGCGCGCACAGCGCAGCAATATGGCGCGGATCGCATAGAACTTTGCTCTGCCCCCAAGGAGGGAGGCTTAACGCCGTCTCTGGGCGTATTGCGGTCAGTACGTCAGCACGTTTCCATCCCTGTTAACCCAATTATCCGTCCGCGTGGGGGGGATTTTTGTTATACCGATGGGGAATTTGCCGCGATGCTTGATGATATCGCTATGGTCAAAGAGTTGGGGTTCTCAGGGGTGGTGACCGGCGTATTAGATGTCGATGGCAATATCGATATGCCGCGTATGGAAAAAATAATGGCTGCCGCTGGCCCGTTAAGCGTCACCTTTCACCGGGCCTTTGATATGTGTTCTAACCCATTAAATGCACTGAAAAATTTATCTCAATTGGGCATCGCAAGAGTACTGACTTCTGGTCAAAAATCAGACGCACAGCAAGGTTTAACAAAAATAATGGAACTTATTGCGCAGGAGGGTGCTCCAATCATTATGGCCGGAGCGGGGGTTCGCGCCGCGAATTTGTCGCAGTTCCTCGACGCCGGAGTGCAGGAAGTCCACAGTTCTGCCGGAGTATGGCTGGCTTCACCCATGCGTTATCGCAATTCGGGGTTGTCGATGTCTTCGGATGCACAAGCGGATGAATATTCCCGCTATGCGGTAGACGGGGCGGCGGTTGCTGAAATGAAAGCAATCATTGCATGCCATCAGGCCAGCTGATTTTACCGTTGCATCATGTCGCCCAATATGATGCTTGCTCGTACCAGGCCCCTGCAATTTCAACAGGGGCCTTTTTTTCTCCTTCATATTCCAAGCCGCAGCGGTGTTGGCTGCCTTGCTGCAACTTGAACTATTTTGGAGAAGTGGTGCTATACGTAACAGCTATCTGGCAATCCATTACGGTTTACGCGCAATCAAAACCGCACGTAATGGGGCGGGGTAGCCTTCAACCGTTTTGCTGTGGTCGTTCGGGTCAAGGAAGTCGGCCAGTGATTCGGTAATCATCCACTCGGTACGGCGCTGTTCTTCTGTGCTGGTAACACTCACGTCAGCGATACGCACATCGACAAATCCACATTTTTCCAGCCAGTTTTTAAGCGCCAGCGCAGAAGGAATAAAATAGACGTTACGCATTTGCGCGTAGCGGTCACCCGGCACCAGCACGGTGTTTTCGTCACCGTCTACCACCAGCGTTTCCAGCACCAGTTCACCATCTTGTACCAGTTGATCTTTCAACTGCCAGAGATGTTCCAGCGGAGAACGGCGGTGATAAAGCACGCCCATCGAGAAAACGGTATCAAATGCTTTTAGCGCCGGAAGCTGCTCAATACCCAGCGGCAGCAGGTGTGCGCGTTGGTCGTTGCCTAAAAGCTTACGTACCGCTTCAAACTGACACAGGAACAGCTGTGTCGGATCAATCCCTACCGCCAGATGCGCACCTGCGCCAATCATGCGCCACATGTGGTATCCGCTGCCACAGCCAACATCAAGAATGGTTCGCCCGGTTAGATCAGACAGATGCGGCAAAACGCGATCCCATTTCCAGTCAGAGCGCCATTCGGTATCGATATTCACACCGTACAGCGAGTAGGGCCCTTTACGCCACGGCATCAAGTTACGCATCAGGGTATCGATGCGTTTACGCTGCCCTTCACTCAGTGGCTCTGCACTTTCGGCAGTAACGCTGTGCAGTAAATCCAGACGATGTGGCGTCAGCTCCGGTAAAAACTCGACCGCGTTCGACCACTGCTTAAACAAACCATGTTGATCGCGCTGCCAGGCGGCAATTTGCGCCGGTAATGTTTCCAGCCAATGAGAAAGATGATTCTTGGCGATTAGCTGATAAAAGTTACCAAAGTCGATCATGCAGAAACCTCAGCTTTGAGCGCTACCAGAGAACCAAAATTGAAGCACTGGAACCACAGTTCGCTGTGTTCAAAGCCGGCCTTGCGCAGACGCGCTTTGTGAGTTTCAACAGAGTCGGTCAGCATCACGTTTTCCAGCATGCTGCGCTTCTGGCTGATTTCCAGTTCGCTGTAGCCATTTGCCCGTTTGAAGTCGTGGTGCATGTTGAACAGCAGTTCGCCAACGTGGGTATCTTCGAAGCTGAATTTCTCTGACAGCACTAGTGCGCCGCCGGGATTAAGCCCCTGATAAATCTTATCCAACAATGCCTGGCGCTCAGCCGGCTCAAGGAATTGCAGGGTAAAATTCAGCACCACCATAGAGGCGTTTTCAATAGTGATGTTGCGAATATCTCCCTCGACAATCTCGACCGGAGTCGGTGCTTTATAGGCATCAATATGGCGGCGGCAACGTTCGACCATCGCCGGGGAATTATCGACGGCGATAATTTTGCAATTATCATGATGAATATTGCGACGCACCGAGAGCGTCGCAGCGCCCAGAGAGCAACCCAGATCATAGATCTGTGAGTGGGGTTGCACGAAACGTTCGGCCAGCATACCAATCATTGAAATGATGTTTGAGTAGCCGGGAACGGAACGCTGGATCATGTCCGGGAAGACTTCAGCTACCCGTTCATCAAAGGTCCAGTCACCCAGACTGGCGATAGGCGCAGAAAAAAGCGTGTCGCGGTGAGACATAACGTAAAAATCCGGGAAAAATAAAGTGGCGTATTGTGCGCTAATGCAGGGAGAAAACCAACTCCCAGGGCATATACCAAAGATTCGCCAGCACCATTAGCAACAGTGAACACCAGGTGGCGCTCATGCCAGAACGACGCCAGCGAAACAGGCGGTGGTGGAATCCGTAATAATGCATCAGTCGACCGGCAATCAAAATAAGCCCGCAAATATGCACCATCCACGTTTCTGCGCCGTTCATTTCCATAAATAACAGCAGCACTAATGCGACAGGAATATATTCCACTGCATTACCATGAATGCGGATAGCACTTTGCAGTTCACTAAAGCCGCCGTCGCCATAGGCAACGCGATACTGCATACGCAGGCGAACGACGTCAAAGGAGAACTTTATCAACAATAACGCACCTAATACGGCATAAAGCGCGCTTACCATACAAACTCCCTTTAAAATGGCTGATGGCACTGTCTATGATAGGTGGCATTTTCAGAAAAGAGAAGATTGCTGTGGAATAGATGGCGCTGATCCGATCTCTGGCAGCACGGTGCGCAGATCGCTCCATAGCGTATCCACCAGTTGTGGCGCTTGTGCGATGTCGGGCGTATGCAAGAACAGATATGGCGTTGAGGTCTGCCGCCAGAGCGATAGCTTTGCCAGCCAGACGGCAAAAAATTGCTGATTTTGCGCCATATCATCGCTACCGATAAACCGTACCATCGGATTGTTTGCTGTCACTACGGCATGAACCGGCACCTTCGGCTTCTTACGTTGCGCATCGCGTATGGCTTCAGTATGAGGGATTGCCGCGTGTACCGGGCGGCTATCTAAAACGACCCGATTGACCCCACGCTCATGCAGACCGCGATTAAGTTGTTTCTCTTCCTCGCCTTTGGCAAAAAACGCGGGATGACGCACTTCAACGCCGTAGGTAAAGGTTGCGGGGAGCGTATCGAGAAAATGCCACAGGGCATTGAGGTCACTCGGGCCAAAAGTCGCGGGTAACTGTAGCCAGTATTGCCCAATCCGTGCTTCCAGCGGGGACATACGCGTTAAAAATTCCTGCACTAAATCGTCGCAGTTACGCAGCGCGGCCTGATGCGAAATTGTGGCTGGAAACTTAAAGCAGAACCGAAATGCGTCTGTGGTTTGAGCATGCCAGCGAGAAACGATATCGACTTTCGGCAGCGCGTACAGAGTAGTATTGCCTTCCACACAGTTAAAGTGGCGGGCATACTCTTCCAGACTGGTGATACCCAGGCGCACCCATTTCGGGTGCGACCACTGCGGTAAGCCGATATAGATCATAGCGCTTGCAGGATCTCGTTAACGCTGCGCACGCGAGCAATACGCGGGAAAATATGCGTCATGCTGCCCTGATGTTGATCGGCACTGGCGGCGCTACAGGCGTCTTCCGCAATGATAAGGCTGAAACCCAGTTCCCAGGCGTTACGAGCCGTTGACTCGACGCCGATATTGGTGGAGATGCCGCACAGGACGATGGTGTCGATGCCGCGACGGCGCAATTGTAGCTCAAGGTCAGTGCCGTAGAATGCTCCCCACTGGCGTTTGGTAACTTCCAGATCGCTGGTACATTTGCCCAGAGCGAGCGGGTAATCCCACCAGTTGTCGGGTAATGCTTTTGCCGGGATCTGTGCATCAACCGGCTGTTTCAACGCTTCGGCATAATTATCAGACCAGCCGACGCGAACCCACACTACTGGCGAACCGTGAGCACGAAATTTTTCCGCTAGGCTTGCCGCGCGGGCCACAACGTCGTTAGCTGTGTGAGGACCTCCGGCAAAGGGCAAAATCCCTTCCTGTAGGTCAATTGCGACAAGGGCGGTAGTTTTAGGGTTCAGTTCCAGCATGGTGACTCCAGTAAAAAAAGAATTCCGTTACACCTTAATCGCGATTCTGTGTGAAAGGGGCGACAATTTTTGTTATTTTTTGTGAGATTACGCAATACCCGCGTAGGAAACACGCGTACAGTCAGTACCGGACTTATCGTGCGGCAGAATTTCCAGTATAATAGCCGCCTTTTTTCATTCAGTTGTGACATTCAGCTAAAGCTGCGACTTCGTCATCTGCAAAGCAGGTGACAATCCGCCTGCGGCAAAGTTAAGGGATATCTCATGCGTACAGAATATTGCGGACAGCTACGCCTGTCCCACGAGGGGCAGCAGGTGACTCTGTGTGGTTGGGTCAACCGTCGTCGTGATCTTGGTAGCCTGATCTTTATCGATATGCGCGATCGCGAAGGTATCGTGCAGGTGTTTTTCGATCCGGACCGTGCGGACGCGTTAAAGCTGGCCTCCGAACTGCGTAATGAGTTCTGCATTCAGGTTACGGGCACTGTACGTGCGCGTGATGCGAAAAACGTCAACGCCGATATGGCGACCGGCGAAATTGAAGTTCTGGCGTCCGATCTGACCATCATTAACCGTTCAGATTCACTGCCGCTCGACTCTAACCATGTAAATACTGAAGAAGCGCGTCTGAAGTATCGCTATCTGGATCTGCGTCGCCCGGAAATGGCGCAGCGTCTGAAGACCCGCGCTAAAATTACCAGCCTGGTGCGTCGCTTTATGGATGACCATGGCTTCCTCGACATCGAAACCCCGATGTTGACCAAAGCTACACCGGAAGGCGCGCGCGACTATCTGGTGCCTTCACGTGTGCATAAAGGTAAATTCTACGCGCTGCCGCAGTCTCCTCAGTTGTTTAAACAGCTGCTGATGATGTCCGGCTTCGACCGTTACTACCAGATCGTCAAATGCTTCCGTGACGAAGATTTACGTGCTGACCGTCAGCCTGAATTTACCCAGATCGATGTTGAGACATCCTTCATGACTGCACCACAGGTGCGTGAAGTGATGGAAGCTCTGGTGCGTAATTTGTGGCTGGAAGTAAAAGGTGTGGACCTGGGCGATTTCCCGATCATGACCTTTGCCGAAGCTGAGCGTCGTTACGGTTCCGATAAGCCGGATCTGCGTAACCCGATGGAACTGGTCGACGTTGCTGACCTGCTGAAATCTGTCGAATTTGCTGTGTTCTCTGGCCCGGCTAACGATCCGAAAGGCCGCGTAGCTGCCCTGCTCGTACCTGGCGGTGCCGCTCTGAGCCGTAAGCAGATCGACGACTACGGTAACTTCATTAAGATCTACGGCGCTAAAGGTCTGGCTTACATCAAAGTCACCGAGCGTGCGAAAGGTCTGGAAGGGATCAACAGTCCGGTGGCTAAGTTCCTGAATGCTTCAATCGTAGAAGCGATTCTGGAACGTACCGGCGCGCAAGACGGCGATATGATTTTCTTCGGTGCCGACAACAAGAAAGTGGTTGCTGATGCCCTTGGCGCACTGCGTCTGAAACTGGGTAAAGACCTGAACCTCACAGATGAATCCAAATGGGCGCCGCTGTGGGTCATCGATTTCCCAATGTTTGAAGACGACGGCGAAGGCGGTCTGACCGCGATGCACCATCCGTTTACCGCACCGAAAGATATGACTGCCGCAGAGCTGAAAGCTGCGCCGGAAGATGCGGTTGCCAACGCTTACGATATGGTTATCAACGGTTATGAAGTGGGTGGCGGTTCTGTACGTATCCACAACGGTGACATGCAGCAGACTGTATTCGGTATTCTGGGTATTAATGAGCAAGAACAGCGCGAGAAGTTCGGCTTCCTGCTGGATGCGCTGAAATACGGTACTCCGCCGCATGCGGGTCTGGCATTTGGTCTGGATCGTCTGACCATGCTGTTGACCGGTACCGACAACATTCGTGACGTTATTGCCTTCCCGAAAACGACGGCTGCCGCGTGTCTGATGACCGAAGCGCCAAGTTTTGCCAACGAAGCTGCGCTGGCGGAACTGAGCATCCAGGTTGTGAAGAAGGCAGAGAATAACTGATATGAAGTACAAACAGCCTGTCTCGGTGTTAGTCGTGATTTATGCAAAGGACACCGGGAGAGTGCTGATGTTACAGCGACGCGACGATCCTGATTTCTGGCAGTCGGTCACCGGCAGCCTTGAAGAAGGTGAAACCGCGTCGCAAGCCGCCATGCGCGAAGTAAAGGAAGAGGTCACCATTGATGTTGCCTGCGAGCAACTGACCTTAATTGACTGCCAGCGCACGGTGGAGTTCGAGATTTTTAGTCATTTACGTCATCGCTACGCACCGGGAATCGAACGAAATACGGAATCCTGGTTTTGCCTGGCTCTTCCCTCTGAACGAGAGATCGTGTTCACCGAACATCTGACCTATCGTTGGGTTGATGCAGCAGAGGCTGCACAGTTAACCAAGTCGTGGAGTAACCGGCAGGCGATTGAAGAATTTGTAATTAACGTCGCCTGAGAAGGCACGCTTTTTGGAGATATTATTTATGGCAGGTCATAGTAAATGGGCCAACACCAGACATCGTAAAGCAGCGCAGGATGCTAAGCGTGGCAAAATCTTCACCAAGATCATTCGTGAGCTGGTGACGGCGGCCAAACTTGGCGGCGGCGATCCGGATGCGAACCCGCGTCTGCGCGCAGCGGTTGATAAAGCACTGGCTAACAACATGACGCGTGACACCCTGAACCGTGCAATCGCACGTGGCGTCGGCGGTGATGATGATGCGAACATGGAAACCATCATCTATGAAGGTTATGGTCCTGGCGGCACTGCGGTCATGATTGAATGCCTGTCTGATAACCGTAACCGTACCGTTGCGGAAGTGCGCCATGCGTTCACCAAAACCGGTGGCAACCTGGGCACCGACGGTTCCGTTGCTTATCTGTTCAGCAAAAAAGGCGTGATTTCCTTCGAGCAGGGCGACGAAGACACCATCATGGAAGCGGCGTTGGAAGCGGGTGCTGAAGACGTTGTAACCTTCGACGACGGTGCAATTGACGTTTACACCGCGTGGGAAGAGATGGGTAAAGTGCGTGATGCACTGGAAGCTGCAGGTCTGAAAGCAGACAGCGCTGAAGTGACGATGATCCCGTCAACCAAAGCGGATATGGATGCAGAAACTGCGCCGAAACTGATGCGTCTGATCGATATGCTGGAAGACTGCGACGATGTTCAGGAAGTTTATCATAACGGTGAGATCTCTGATGAGGTTGCCGCTACGTTAGAATGATGTGGTTAAGCCATAAACTAACAGGAGATGCGTGATGTCTATTATTCTCGGCATTGACCCGGGATCGCGCATCACCGGTTATGGCGTAATCCGTCAGGTTGGCAGACAGCTAACCTATCTCGGTAGTGGGTGTATTCGCACTAAAGTTGACGATCTGCCGTCGCGCCTGAAGCTGATTTATGCGGGCGTTTCGGAAATCATCACCCAGTTTCAGCCAGATTATTTCGCGATAGAGCAGGTCTTTATGGCGAAAAACGCTGACTCGGCGCTCAAGCTCGGGCAAGCGCGCGGAGTAGCGATTGTTGCTGCTGTAAACCAGGACCTTCCGGTGTTTGAATATGCTGCGCGGCAGGTGAAACAAACCGTCGTAGGGATAGGCAGCGCGGAGAAAAGTCAGGTACAGCACATGGTGCGCACGTTACTTAAACTCCCGGCAAACCCCCAGGCAGATGCTGCGGATGCGCTGGCTATTGCCATCACCCACTGCCACGTCAGCCAGAACGCCATGCAAATGAGCGATACCCGGCTGAATTTAGCGCGTGGTCGATTACGTTAGTGATAAATGAGGCTGGATATCTATCCAGCCTTTTTTTATGATAGCGCATTACCTTTTAGCCCTTAACGCAGGAGCGTCACGTGATTGGCAGACTCAGAGGCATCATTCTCGAAAAACAACCCCCGCTGGTACTGTTAGAAGTAGGCGGTGTAGGCTATGAAGTCCACATGCCGATGACCTGCTTCTATGAGCTGCCGGAGTCAGGAAAAGAAGCCATTGTTTTCACGCATTTTGTCGTACGTGAAGACGCACAGTTGCTGTACGGCTTTAATAACAAACAGGAACGTACACTGTTTAAAGAGTTAATAAAAACCAACGGCGTTGGACCCAAGCTGGCACTGGCTATTCTCTCGGGTATGTCTGCGCAGCAGTTCGTTAATGCCGTTGAACGCGAAGAGCTAGGCGCGCTGGTCAAACTACCGGGTATTGGTAAGAAAACCGCTGAACGCCTGATTGTCGAGATGAAGGACCGCTTTAAGGGTCTGCATGGCGATCTCTTCACGCCGGCAGCCGATCTGGTGCTGACGTCACCTGCCGGTCCGGAAACGGATGACGCCGAGCAGGAAGCGGTTGCTGCGCTCGTGGCGTTAGGCTATAAACCACAGGAAGCCAGTCGCATGGTGAGCAAAATTGCCCGCCCTGATGCCAGCAGTGAAACCCTGATTCGTGAAGCGCTCCGCGCTGCATTGTGAGGTAAAGGATGATTGAAGCAGATCGCCTGATTTCGGCTGCCAGCACCACGCCTGAAGACCTGGTGGATCGCGCGATCCGCCCCAAATTGCTGGAGGAGTATATCGGCCAGCCTCAGGTTCGCTCGCAAATGGAAATCTTTATCCAGGCAGCGAAACTGCGCGGCGATGCCCTCGATCACCTGCTGATCTTTGGGCCTCCTGGTCTCGGAAAAACGACACTTGCCAATATCGTTGCCAATGAAATGGGGGTAAACCTGCGTACCACTTCCGGCCCGGTACTGGAAAAAGCAGGCGATTTGGCAGCAATGCTCACCAACCTTGAACCTCACGATGTCCTGTTTATCGATGAAATTCATCGCTTATCGCCCGTTGTGGAAGAGGTTCTGTATCCGGCGATGGAAGATTATCAGCTGGATATCATGATTGGCGAAGGGCCGGCTGCGCGCTCTATTAAGATTGATTTGCCACCGTTTACGTTGATCGGCGCGACAACCCGTGCCGGGTCGTTAACGTCCCCATTGCGCGATCGTTTTGGTATTGTGCAGCGACTGGAGTTCTATCAGGTTGGGGACCTTCAGCACATTGTCGGGCGTAGCGCACGTTACATGGGGCTGGAAATGAGTGACGAAGGGGCGCTGGAAGTGGCTCGTCGTGCACGTGGCACCCCGCGTATAGCCAACCGCTTGCTACGTCGCGTGCGAGATTTTGCCGAAGTGAAGCATGACGGAACAATCTCAGCGGATATTGCTGCCCAGGCGCTGGATATGCTCAATGTTGACGCCGAAGGGTTCGACTACATGGACCGCAAACTGTTGCTGGCAGTGATCGATAAATTCTTTGGTGGACCAGTGGGGCTGGACAACCTGGCCGCTGCGATTGGGGAAGAACGCGAAACCATTGAGGACGTGCTGGAACCGTATTTGATTCAACAAGGGTTTCTGCAACGTACGCCGCGAGGACGCATGGCGACGGTTCGCGCGTGGAACCATTTCGGTATTACACCGCCTGCAATGCCCTGAGTCAGCGTTATGCGTTTATCCGACCTACAATTCTGTAGGCCGGATAAGATACATCAGCATCACTATTCGCTAATGCAGCGCACTCAGCTAGCCTGCTTCTTCATCATACTGAAGATAAACAGCAGCGCAGCGCACAGCACTACTGAAGGACCTGCTGGCGTATCATAGAAGGCTGAGAACGTTAACCCGCCTGTAACCGCTATTATTCCCACTCCAACAGCAACGCCTGCCATCTGCTCTGGCGTACGAGCGAAACGACGTGCGGTTGCTGCCGGGATTATCAGCAGTGAGGTAATAATCAGAGCCCCAACGAACTTCATCGCGACACCAATAGTTAACGCTGTCACCAGCATCAGCAGCAATTTAACGCGCTGCAGCTTCACGCCATCGACAAATGCGAGGTCCGGGCTGATGGTCATCGACAGTAAGTTGCGCCACTGCCAAAAGAGTATTGCCAGCACAATCACAACGCCAATGGCAATGGAGATCAAATCCTCCGGCGTAACAGCCAGCAAATCACCGAACAGATAAGCCATCAGATCCACGCGAATATTGGACATCAGGCTAACGACAACCAGACCCAGTGACAACGCACTGTGCGCCATAATGCCGAGTAAAGTATCGATCGCGAGGTGAGGGCGTTTCTCCAGCCACACCAGGCCAGCGGCCAGCATTAGCGTGACAGCAATGACGGCATAGAAAGGATTAACATCCAGCAGCAGGCCAAAGGCGACACCCAGCAGTGAGGCATGCGCCAGTGTATCGCCAAAATAGGACATACGACGCCAGACAACAAACGAGCCGAGCGGGCCGGCAGCGCAGGCCAGCATGATCCCGGCTAACCAGCCGGGCAATAACAATTCAATCATGAGTGACCATTTCCCCGACGTAATACGATACGACCCTGTAAATCGTGGCGATGATTATGGTTGTGGCGGTATATTCCGAGTTGTTCGGCGCCGCGCTGCCCGAACATAGAGATGAATTCCGGATGCATAGAAACCACTTCCGGCGTGCCGGAGCAGCAAATGTGATGGTTCAGACACAGTACTTCATCTGTTTTTGCCATCACCAGATGCAGGTCATGAGAAACCATCAGTACGGCACAGTCCAGTTCACGTCGCAGTTGATCAATAAGGTCGTACAAAGCGACCTGACCATTCACATCGACTCCTTGAGTCGGCTCATCAAGCACCAGTAACTGGGGTTTGTTTAGCAATGCGCGGGCCAGCAGAACACGCTGTGTTTCTCCGCCAGACAGCTTTTGCATCGGCGCATTCATCAGGTGTCCGGCCTGAACGCGTTTGAGAGCAGGAAGAATATCTGCTTTTTGCGTGTCTGGACGTAAGCGTAGAAAACGGCTTACCGTTAGTGGCAGCGTGGTGTCGAGGTATAGTTTTTGTGGCACATAGCCAATTCGCAACTGTCCGTTGCGCGTGATAACTCCTTCATCAGCCGCTACCAGCCCCAGGACAACGCGCACCAGCGTAGACTTCCCGGCGCCATTCGGGCCGAGGAGCGTTAAAATTTTACCGGGTCGAAGCTCAAGCGATACGTCAGAAAGGACGCGGCGTTGACCATAAGAGACCGAGACATTTTCCAGTGAAACCAAAGTCGTCATATCAATTTTAGTCTTGCAGAAGTTATAGAATGTTATAATATCACATTTCTCACATTCATTACGATGATTGGTCGCATTATGTTACATAAAAATACGCTTCTTTTCGCAGCATTATCCGCTGCTCTTTGGGGTAGTGCAACACAGGCTGCAAATGCCGCTGTGGTGGCCTCTCTCAAGCCACTAGGTTTCATCGCTTCAGCGATTGCTGATGGGGTAACAGACACCCAGGTTCTCCTGCCTGATGGCGCATCCGAACATGATTATTCATTACGTCCATCAGACGTAAAACGCTTACAGGGCGCGGACTTAGTTGTCTGGATTGGCCCAGAAATGGAAGCGTTTATGGAAAAATCCGTCAAGAATATTCCTAATGGAAAACAGGTAACGATTGCGCAGCTCTCCGACGTGAAACCGTTGCTCATGAAAGGGGCTGACGATGACGATGACGATCATGGGCATGGTGATGCACATGGTGAAAAAAGTGACGAACATCACCATCATGGTGATTACAACATGCATCTTTGGCTCTCCCCAGAGATAGCGCGGGCTTCAGCGGTTGCAATCCATGAAAAATTAGTGGAACTTATGCCGCAAAGTCGAGCCAAACTTGACGCCAACCTGAAGGATTTTGAGGCACAATTAGCCGCAACCGATAAGCAGGTAGGTAACGAGCTCGCGCCGCTCAAGGGTAAAGGTTATTTCGTTTTTCATGATGCTTACGGCTACTACGAAAAACACTACGGACTAACACCGCTTGGTCACTTTACCGTGAACCCTGAGATTCAGCCTGGTGCGCAGCGTTTACATGAAATAAGAACACAGTTGGTTGAGCAAAAAGCAACCTGCGTTTTTGCTGAGCCACAGTTCAGGCCAGCGGTCGTTGAAGCCGTTGCGAGAGGGACGTCCGTTCGAATGGGAACGTTGGATCCCCTCGGAACAAATATCAAACTGGGTAAAACAAGCTATTCAGCGTTTCTGAACCAATTAGCCAACCAGTATGCGAGCTGCCTGAAAGGAGATTAATGAGGAAGTGAATACGTGCAACAGATAGCCCGCTCTGTCGCTCTGGCATTTAATAATCTGCCCCGACCCCATCGCGTTATGCTGGGGTCGCTTACCGTTCTTACACTGGCCGTCGCCGTCTGGCGGCCTTATGTTTACCACCCCGAATCTGCACCAATTGTTAAAACCATCGAGCTGGAAAAAAGCGAGATCCGTTCTCTGTTGCCCGAGGCCAGCGAACCTATCGATCAGGCCGCTCAGGAAGATGAAGCAATTCCACAGGATGAGCTGGATGATAAAACCTCTGGCGAGGTTGGCGTTCATGAATATGTTGTTTCTACCGGTGATACGCTGAGCAGCATTCTGAATCAGTATGGCATTGATATGGGTGATATCAGCCAGCTTGCCGCTGCGGATAAAGAGTTGCGAAACCTGAAAATTGGTCAGCAGCTTTCCTGGACACTGAGTTCGGAAGGTGATTTACAGCGCTTGACCTGGGAAGTTTCTCGTCGTGAAACCCGCACTTACGATCGCACCGCGACGGGTTTCAAAATGAGCAGCGAAATGCAGCAGGGCGACTGGGTTAACAGCCGTATCAAAGGAACCGTGGGCGGGAGTTTTGTCGCCAGCGCAAGAGATGCCGGATTGACCAGTTCTGAAATCAGTGCGGTGATCAAGGCCATGCAGTGGCAGATGGACTTCCGTAAACTGAAAAAAGGCGATGAGTTCTCGGTTCTGATGTCTCGCGAAATGCTGGACGGGAAGCGTGAACAAAGTCAGTTGCTGGGCGTACGCTTACGCTCTGAAGGCAAAGATTATTACGCGATCCGCGCTGAAGACGGTAAATTCTATGACCGTAATGGTACGGGGCTTGCGAAAGGTTTTATGCGCTTCCCTACGGCGAAGCAATTCCGTATCTCATCGAACTTTAACCCGCGCCGCCTGAATCCTGTAACCGGACGCGTTGCACCGCATAAAGGTGTCGATTTTGCGATGCCGCAGGGGACGCCGGTACTGTCGGTGGGTGATGGTGAAGTGGTTGTCGCGAAACGCAGTGGTGCTGCTGGTTACTATGTAGCTATCCGTCATGGCCGTACCTATACCACCCGCTATATGCACCTGCGTAAGCTGTTGGTTAAGCCGGGGCAGAAAGTGAAACGTGGCGACCGTATTGCGCTTTCAGGCAACACCGGACGTTCAACCGGTCCACATCTGCACTACGAAGTATGGGTTAACCAGCAGGCCGTGAATCCGCTGACGGCAAAACTGCCGCGTACGGAAGGGTTGACCGGCTCGGATCGTACCGATTACCTGGCACAGGTGAAAGAGGTTCTGCCTCAACTGCGCTTCGATTAATAAACATACTGATGGAGCCGGTACGCAATGCGTGCCGGCTTTTTTTATTTTGTACGGGACACACTGCGCCGCTACACTATCAGCAGATTTACTTTTCGCGGCACCAGATACTGGAAGAGCATGGAAACGAAAAAAAAGAATATTGAGTACATTCCGGAGTTTCATAAATCATTTCGTCATCCGCGCTACTGGGGCGCCTGGCTGGGAGTGGCGGCGATAGCCGGGATTGCATTAACACCTGCGTCGTTTCGCGATCCTCTTCTGGCGAAGCTGGGGCGTCTTGTTGGTCGTCTGGGGAAAAGCTCCCGCCGCAGAGCGTTAATCAATTTATCTCTCTGCTTTCCTGAACGTAGTGAAGCCGAGCGCGAAGCCATTGTCGATGAGATGTTTGCGACCGCACCTCAGGCGATGGTCATGATGGCAGAGCTGGCGCTGCGTGGTCCGGAGAAAATTCAACATCGGGTAGACTGGCAAGGTCTGGATATCATTGATGAGATGCGCCAGAACAACGAGAAGGTGATTTTTCTCGTTCCTCACGGTTGGGGCGTGGACATCCCGGCGATGCTGATGGCGTCTCAGGGGCAGAAAATGGCCGCGATGTTCCACAACCAGGGAAACCCGGTATTTGATTATGTCTGGAACACAGTACGCCGTCGTTTCGGCGGTCGTTTACATGCGCGTAATGATGGTATCAAACCCTTTATTCAGTCGGTTCGTCAGGGATACTGGGGATACTATTTGCCGGATCAGGATCATGGTCCCGAGCATAGCGAGTTTGTGGATTTCTTTGCCACCTATAAAGCAACATTGCCGGCGATTGGCCGCCTGATGAAGGTATGTCATGCTCGCGTAGTGCCGCTTTTCCCGGTGTATGATGGCAAAACGCACCGTCTGACGATTCAGGTACGTCCGCCCATGGACGACATTCTGACGGCGGATGACAACACCATTGCCAGACGGATGAATGAAGAGGTGGAGATTTTTGTCGCTCCGCACCTCGAACAGTATACCTGGATTTTAAAGTTGCTTAAGACCCGTAAACCTGGCGAAATTGAGCCGTATAAACGCAAAGATCTCTACCCTAAAAAGTAAAAAAAAGCCTCTCGTCAGAGAGGCTTTTTTACATACAACTGCGTCACTATTCTACGGTCAGAATACGCGTGGTGTTAGTGGAGCCAATGGTGCTCATGACATCGCCCTGCGTCACAATAACCAGGTCACCGGAGACCAGATAGCCTTTGTCGCGCAGCAGGTTAACTGCCTCACTGGCCGCAACTACGCCGTCAGTTTCGCTGTCAAAATGAACCGGCGTGACGCCACGGTACAGAGATGTCAGGTTCAGCGTACGCTCATGACGGGACATGGCGAAAATCGGCAGACCGGAACTGATACGCGAAGTCATCAGCGCAGTACGTCCTGATTCCGTCATGGCGATGATAGCGGTCACCCCTTTCAGGTGGTTAGCGGCATACATTGCGGACATGGCAATCGCTTCTTCAACGTTATCAAACTGTACGTCGAGGCGGTGTTTAGAGACATTAATACTTGGGATTTTTTCAGCACCCAGACATACGCGCGCCATTGCCGCGACGGTTTCAGCCGGGTACTGGCCTGCGGCTGTTTCTGCCGAAAGCATCACGGCGTCGGTGCCATCCAGCACGGCGTTAGCTACGTCCATGACTTCCGCACGGGTTGGCATCGGGTTGGTGATCATCGACTCCATCATCTGCGTAGCGGTAATGACCGCACGGTTCAACTGACGAGCACGACGAATCAATGCTTTCTGAATACCCACCAGTTCCGGGTCGCCAATTTCAACGCCCAGATCACCACGAGCAACCATGACCACGTCAGACGCAAGGATGATGTCATCCATCGCATTCTGGTCACAGACAGCTTCTGCACGTTCTACTTTTGCGACAATCTTCGCATCACAACCTGCATCGCGCGCCAGACGGCGGGCATAGTTAAGATCTTCGCCGCAGCGTGGGAAGGAGACCGCCAGATAGTCGACGCTTATCTGTGCGGCAGTAATAATGTCGGCCTTGTCTTTGTCGGTCAGCGCTTCAGCAGAGAGGCCACCACCCAGTTTGTTGATGCCTTTGTTGTTGGAGAGCGGGCCGCCGACGGTGACTTCGGTAAAGACTTTCATGCCCTGAACTTCCAGTACTTTTAGCTGTACGCGACCATCGTCCAGCAGCAGGATATCGCCTGGCACGACGTCGGCTGGCAGTCCTTTATAATCAATACCAACTTTTTCCTTGTCGCCTTCACCTTTACCAAGGTTGGCGTCTAACAGGAACTTGTCGCCAACATTGAGAAATACTTTACCTTCTTTAAAGGTGGATACGCGGATTTTAGGCCCCTGCAGGTCACCCAAAATGGCTACATGGCGTCCCAGTTTTGCGGCTATTTCACGGACCTTATCCGCACGCATTTTGTGATCTTCTGGAGAGCCGTGTGAAAAGTTCATACGTACGACGTTCGCACCCGCAGCGATAATTTTTTCAAGGTTGTTATCGCGGTCAGTTGCCGGGCCTAACGTGGTAACGATTTTGGTTCTGCGAAGCCTTCTGGACATGTAATACTCCGTTGACTGAAACAACTAGGTGTTGCGTGAACATTGATCCGGCCGTTCTCAAAAATTAACGGTAAAAATGAACGACCCGGATGATAAAAGGGTAGAACATTGTTATTGCTTTTAGCGGTCATTACCCTTGATGAGTAATTCTTTATCAAAACGCGATTCCTTGAGCGCTTCCTTGACACGCTTCAAGTTATCTCTAAATTTTGCCCCTCGGCGCAAAGTAAATCCCGTAGCCAGCACATCTATCACGGTCAGTTGAGCAAGTCGAGAGACCATGGGCATATAAATGTCAGTATCTTCCGGTACGTCGAGGGTAATAGCTAACGTAGCTTCTCGCGCCAGAGGCGTTCCGGGAGAAGTCAGTGCGATTACCATCGCATCGTTTTCCCGTGCCAGCTGAGCCAGCTCCACCAGGCTCTTTGTTCTTCCGGTATGGGAAATGAGCACAATGACATCATCATCGCTACAATTCATACAACTCATGCGTTGCAGAACTATGTCGTCTGAATAAATAACTGGAACGTTAAAACGGAAGAATTTATTCATGGCGTCGTGCGCCACGGCTGCTGATGAACCCAGCCCAAAAAAGGCAATTTTTTTCGCCTGGGTTAATAGATCGACTGCACGATTTACCGCCGAGTTATCCAGCGACTGACGAACATGATCCAGGCTAGCCATCGCCGATTCGAAGATTTTCCCCGTGTAGGATTCTACGCTGTCATCCTCGTCCACATTGCGATTAACATAAGGGGTACCATTTGCCAGACTTTGCGCCAGATGCAGTTTAAAATCAGGAAAACCACGCGTGTCCATACTGCGACAGAATCGATTGACGGTCGGTTCGCTGACATTGGCTTCCAGGGCCAGCGTGGCAATGCTTGAATGAATTGCCTGGTCGGGTGAAGTAAGAATAACGTCGGCGACTTTACGTTCTGACTTGCTCAGATGTTCCAGTTTTAACTGGATTTTTTCCAGCATATTCATGATGTAGGTGGACTCATGGGTCATGGGCAAAAACGATTTCAACGATACAGGAAATCGAGAGATAATTTTGGTAGATAGTACCCCTGCTAAGGAAGGAACGGGGCAAAATGGACAGAAAAGTTGTTGTTTTTTTTCATTACATGATCGGAGTCGGGTTTTCCTGGTTCTTTATGGCTACGAAAAAAAGCGACTTTTTTATCCATTTTGCTGCGGTAAACGCCAACAAAGCCGTTGTTTACGGTAACAGCACGGCTGGATAAGCGTTTACGGTTCACTGAATCACGTAAAAGCAGTACAGTGCACTGTAATAAAATTACAACCAGTGTCTGGCAAAAGCACCAGGCACTTAACTGAGGAGAATGACATGGCGGTAACGCAAACAGCCCAGGCATGTGACCTGGTCATTTTCGGTGCGAAGGGCGATCTTGCGCGACGGAAATTGCTGCCTTCCCTGTATCAACTGGAAAAGGCCGGTCAGATTAGCCCGGATACCCGCATTATTGGGGTAGGACGTGCCGACTGGGACAAAGCAGCCTATACCAAGGTTGTACGCGAAGCGCTCGAAACCTTCATGAAAGAAAAGATTGATGAAGGTTTGTGGGACACCCTCAGTGGTCGCCTGGAGTTTTGTAATCTGGACGTTAATGATACCGCGGCATTTAACCGTCTGGGCGAGATGCTGGATCAGAAAGCACGTACCACTATTAACTATTTTGCTATGCCGCCAAGCACCTTTGGCGCAATCTGCAAAGGTTTGGGCGAAGCAAAACTGAACGCTAAACCTGCTCGTGTGGTAATGGAAAAACCGTTGGGGACGTCGCTGGCGACCTCCCGCGAAATCAACGACCAGGTGGGCGAGTATTTCGAAGAGTGCCAGGTTTACCGTATCGACCACTATCTCGGCAAAGAGACGGTACTGAACCTGTTGGCCCTGCGTTTTGCCAACTCCCTGTTTGTGAACAACTGGGATAACCGCACTATCGATCACGTAGAAATTACCGTGGCGGAAGAGGTGGGTATTGAAGGTCGTTGGGGTTATTTTGACCAGGCCGGTCAAATGCGCGATATGATCCAGAACCACCTGTTGCAGATCCTGTGCATGATCGCGATGTCGCCGCCGTCCGACCTGAGCGCTGACAGCATCCGTGACGAAAAAGTGAAGGTACTGAAATCACTGCGCCGTATCGATCGCTCGAACGTACGTGAAAAAACGGTTCGTGGCCAGTACACCACTGGATTTGCTCAGGGTAAAAAAGTTCCGGGGTATCTGGAAGAAGAAGGCGCGAACAAGAGCAGCAATACGGAAACCTTTGTTGCTATCCGCGTGGATATCGACAACTGGCGCTGGGCGGGTGTTCCATTCTACCTGCGTACCGGTAAGCGCCTGCCGACGAAATGCTCTGAAGTTGTTGTCTACTTCAAAACGCCTGAGCTGAATCTGTTTAAAGAATCCTGGCAGGATCTGCCGCAGAACAAACTGACAATCCGTTTGCAGCCTGATGAGGGTGTCGATATTCAGGTGCTTAACAAAGTACCGGGCCTGGACCACAAGCATAATCTGCAGATCACCAAGCTGGATCTGAGTTACTCCGAAACCTTCAATCAAACGCATCTGGCCGATGCTTACGAACGTTTGCTGCTGGAAACCATGCGTGGTATTCAGGCGCTGTTTGTACGCCGTGATGAGGTAGAAGAAGCGTGGAAGTGGGTCGACTCCATCACCGAAGCCTGGGCGATGGATAACGACGCGCCGAAGCCATACCAGGCGGGAACCTGGGGACCGGTTGCCTCCGTGGCGATGATCACTCGTGACGGTCGTTCCTGGAATGAATTCGAATAAAATATCACCTAATCATTAGGTGTTATTTTACCGGTAACATGATCTAACACAGATTGTAGAATAATTTTTGCACTTTTAAGCCTCGCGTGGATTCACCCGCGAGGCTTTTTTTATTACACTGCCTGAAACGATTTTGCCCCTGAGCTACGGCTAGTAAGCGATTCAGCATAATTTAACTATCTTGAAACGCATTGTTAATCCGACCGCTCTGACAGATAAATTTTAGGAGCCTCTATGAATCCGAATTTGTTACGCGTAACACAACGTATCATCGAACGTTCTCGTGAGACACGTTCCGCCTACCTCTCGCGCATCGAACAGGCTAAAACGACAACTGTTCACCGTTCACAGTTGGCATGCGGAAATCTGGCGCACGGTTTTGCTGCCTGTCAGCCTGACGACAAAGCATCGCTGAAAAGCATGTTGCGTAACAATATCGCGATCATTACCTCCTATAACGACATGCTTTCCGCGCATCAGCCGTATGAACATTATCCGGCTATCATTCGCAAAGCACTGCATGAAGCCAATGCGGTAGGGCAGGTTGCCGGTGGTGTGCCTGCTATGTGTGATGGCGTGACCCAGGGGCAGGATGGGATGGAGCTTTCACTGCTAAGCCGCGAAGTGATTGCGATGTCTGCGGCGGTGGGTTTATCTCATAATATGTTCGACGGCGCATTGTTCCTCGGCGTGTGCGATAAAATTGTCCCGGGCCTGGCGATGGCGGCGTTGTCCTTTGGTCATCTGCCTTCTGTCTTTATCCCATCAGGTCCGATGGCGAGTGGTCTGGCGAACAAAGAAAAAGTGCGTATTCGTCAGCTGTATGCAGAAGGAAAAGTGGACCGTATGGCTCTGCTTGAATCCGAGGCTGCGTCTTATCACGCACCAGGAACCTGTACGTTCTACGGCACCGCTAATACCAACCAGATGGTCGTTGAGTTTATGGGGATGCAACTGCCAGGCTCCTCTTTCGTACATCCGGATGCTCCGTTACGTGAAGCGCTGACAGCCGCTGCTGCTCGTCAGGTAACGCGCCTGACCGGAAATGGCAACGAATGGATGCCGATCGGCAAAATGATCGATGAAAAAGTGGTGGTCAACGGGATCGTAGCGCTGCTGGCGACAGGGGGGTCTACCAACCATACGATGCATCTGGTAGCGATGGCGCGCGCGGCCGGAATTTTGATCAACTGGGATGACTTCTCCGATCTGTCCGATATCGTGCCGCTGATGGCACGCTTGTACCCGAATGGTCCGGCGGATATCAACCACTTCCAGGCTGCAGGTGGTGTACCGGTATTAATGCGTGAACTGCTTAATGCAGGTCTGCTGCACGAAGATGTTAACACCGTAGCCGGGTTTGGTTTATCTCGCTACACCCTTGAGCCATGGCTTAACAACGGTGAGCTGGACTGGCGTGAAGGTGCCACGAAGTCTCTCGACAGCAATGTGATCGCGACTTTCGATAAGCCGTTCTCGCATCACGGCGGTACTAAAGTGCTGAGTGGTAACCTGGGACGTGCGGTGATGAAGACATCAGCCGTGCCGGTAGAGAACCAGGTCATAGAGGCTCCGGCTATTGTCTTTGAAAGTCAGCATGATGTGTTACCTGCTTTCGATGCTGGCTTGCTGGACCGCGATTGCGTGGTGGTTGTGCGCCATCAGGGACCAAAAGCGAATGGAATGCCAGAATTACATAAACTCATGCCGCCACTTGGTGTATTATTGGACCGTTGTTTCAAAATCGCGTTAGTTACCGATGGACGGCTTTCAGGTGCTTCAGGTAAAGTGCCTTCAGCAATCCATGTAACCCCGGAAGCCTATGATGGCGGGCTGCTGGCTAAAGTGCGTGATGGCGACATCATTCGTGTGAATGGACAGACAGGTGAATTGACGCTGCTGGTGGATGAAGAGGAACTTGCCTCTCGTCAGCCTCATATTCCTGACCTCAGCGCTTCGCGTGTGGGAACAGGCCGTGAGATGTTCAGCGCGTTGCGCGAAAAGCTGTCCGGTGCGGAGCAGGGCGCAACCTGTATCACTTTTTAAACGACAAATTTTGTAATCAGGCGAGAGAAAACTCTGATGAAAAACTGGAAGACAAGTGCAGAAGCAATCCTGACCACTGGCCCGGTAGTACCGGTTATCGTGGTAAATAAACTGGAACACGCGGTGCCGATGGCGAAAGCGTTGGTTGCAGGGGGCGTGCGCGTTCTGGAAGTGACCTTACGTACCGCATGTGCGATGGATGCCATTCGCGCGATTGCTAAAGAAGTCCCGGACGCGATTGTCGGCGCAGGTACCGTTCTGAATCCACAGCAACTGGCAGAAGTAACTGAAGCGGGCGCGCAGTTTGCGATTAGCCCAGGTCTGACCGAGCCCCTGTTGAAAGCCGCAACTGAAGGAACTATTCCGTTGATCCCAGGTATCAGCACCGTTTCTGAACTGATGCTGGGTATGGACTATGGTTTGAAAGAGTTTAAATTCTTCCCGGCAGAAGCTAACGGCGGTACTAAAGCGTTGCAGGCGATTGCAGGTCCGTTCTCCCAGGTACGTTTCTGCCCGACCGGTGGTATCTCTCCGGCGAATTACCGTGACTACCTGGCGCTGAAAAGCGTACTGTGCATCGGTGGATCCTGGCTGGTTCCGGCAGACGCGCTGGAAGCGGGTGATTACGATCGCATCACTAAACTGGCTCGCGAAGCCGTAGAAGGCGCGAAGCAGTAAGATCTGTTGTGCCGGGCAGTGCTGCACTGACCCGGCCGGCGAATACTTTAAAATGGGCCATCGGGCCCGTTTTTTTTATCCTGCTACATTCACCTGCGCCGCGGCGTTTTTCGCGCGTTCAACCGCCTCGTCAACGTTGTCTGCCGTCGCCAGTACGACGCCTAAGCGACGGGTTCCGTCGATTTCAGGTTTACCGAACAGACGGAGTTGCAACCCTGCACCAACGGCACTGTCAATGTTATCAAATGTGACATTCTGACTGGTAAGTTGTGGCAGGATAACGGCTGATGCAGATGGCCCATACTGGCGGATTGCGCCAACCGGAAGCCCGAGGAATGCGCGAACGTGCAGGGCAAACTCGGATAGATCCTGTGAAATCAATGTCACCATACCCGTATCATGTGGGCGAGGGGATACCTCGCTGAAAATCACCTCGTCACCGCACACAAACAGCTCTACGCCAAACAATCCGTAACCGCCCAACGCCAGTACCACTTTGCGAGCGATTTCCTGTGCACGTTCCAGCGCCAGTTCGCTCATTTTCTGGGGCTGCCAGGATTCACGATAGTCGCCATCTTCTTGACGATGGCCTACCGGCGCACAAAAGTGCACACCATCGACGGCGCTTACGGTCAACAGGGTGATTTCAAAGTCGAAATTAACCACACCTTCCACGATAACGCGTCCTGCGCCCGCTCGGCCACCCTGCTGGGCATAATCCCAGGCTCTGGCAAGCTGATCGGCTGAACGGATAAAACTTTGTCCTTTTCCGGAGGAACTCATCACCGGCTTCACGATGCAGGGGAATCCAATTTCGGCCACGGCTTCGCGAAAGCGAGTTTCGCTGTCAGCAAAGCGGAAAGATGAGGTCGGTAAGGACAGTTCTTCCGCGGCGAGGCGACGGATACCTTCACGATTCATGGTCAGTTGGGTCGCGCGCGCGCAAGGCACGACGTTCAGACCTTCCTGCTCCAGCGCTACCAGCGTACTCGTGGCAATGGCTTCAATCTCAGGAACGATATAGTGTGGTTTTTCGTGCGCGACAACCTGACGCAAAGCGTCACCATCCAGCATATTGATTACGTATGAGCGATGGGCAACGTGCATAGCTGGTGCGTCAGGGTAACGATCCACGGCAATGACTTCTACACCCAGGCGTTGGCATTCAATCGCGACTTCTTTACCCAGTTCACCTGATCCTAATAACATCACTCGCGTTGCTGCCGGACGCAGCGCTGTGCCTAATAACGTCATAAATTAATCCCCTGTTTTATCTGGGCGCAGTATATACGAAAACGTTTGCGTCTGTCTTTATTACCAGGTTGATTTCAAGGGTGAAAAAGAATATACTGTACATAAATACAGGTAATTTATGAGGCTGCAAAAATGGCGGTTGAAGTTAAATACGTAGTCATTCGGGAAGGTGAGGAAAAAATGTCGTTTACCAGCAAAAAGGAAGCCGATGCCTATGACAAAATGCTTGATACAGCAGATCTGCTCGATACGTGGCTGGAGCAGTCACCGGTCGCGCTGGAAGATGAGCAGCGTGAAGCGCTTTCCCTGTGGTTGGCTGAGCAAAAAGATGTGCTGAGCGCGATCCTGAAAAACGGCAAACTGCCATCCCCACAGGTGGTCGATAACGATGCTTCTGCTGAGGATGATACACAGGCTGCCTGATCCGACTTGCGCTCCTGAGGTTTTGTACCATGCTTTTCCCTGAATCATTGTGCTGTACCCAACTGATTTCACGTTGCATTAATAGCGACTGAAAGACGAAGGGGATAAAGGAGAAAAGAATGAATAAAACAAGAGCGTTGTTGAGCCTGCTGCTGTTATCTGCCAGCGTGTCAGTTTTTGCGGCTAATACGGAGAGTAAATCAGTCAATTTTCCAAACTGTGAAGGTTTGAAAGCTGACGGTATCGCGGCAAGTGTGAAACGCGACTACCTGCAAAACCGTATTGTACGTTGGGCCGACGATCAAAAAAGGCTCGGGCAACTTGATCCTGTTGCCTGGGTGAACCCGCAGGATATTGTTGGTAAAGACGGACAATGGACGGTACCTCTTACCGTTCGTGGGAAAAGCAGCGATATTCAATATCAGGTTAAGCTTGATTGTAAAGCTGGCACGGCGGAGTACCTGCAACGTCAGTAGCTGAATTTGCACATCTTTTGATGACCTGAACACTTCCTGACATCCCCTCGGGTACGCTTTGATGATTATTCGTCTGTACTTGAGGGGCAAAATGGCTAACTGGCTGAATCAACTTCAATCTCTTCTTGGGCAAAAAGGATCATCCGGTTCATCTTCCGGTGAACAAGGACTGAGCAAACTGCTGGTTCCCGGTGCATTAGGTGGTCTGGCAGGATTACTGGTCGCCAACAAATCCTCACGCAAATTACTCACTAAATACGGTACCAGCGCACTGTTGGTTGGTGGCGGTGCGATCGCCGGTAGCGTTTTATGGAATAAATACAAAGATAAAGTCCGCGCAGCGCACCAGGATGAACCTCAGTTTGGCACGCAGAGTACACCGCTGGATGAACGTACTGAACGTCTGATCCTGGCGCTGGTATTTGCGGCTAAAAGCGATGGTCATATTGATGCTAAAGAGCGAGCCGCTATCGAACAACAGCTGCGTGACGCGGGAGTGGAAGAGCAAGGGCGTGTTCTGATTGAGCGGGCCATTGAACAACCGCTTGATCCTCAACGCCTCGCTCAAGGGATCCGCAACGAAGAAGAGGCGCTGGAAATTTACTTCCTGAGCTGTGCAGCTATTGATATCGACCACTTTATGGAGCGCAGTTATCTGAATGCGCTGGGTGATGCACTGAAGATCCCACAGGATGTTCGTGAGGGTATCGAGCAGGATCTCAAACAGCAAAAACAGGCGTTGCCGGGTTAAATAGTTACGCTTGAGGAGCACGTTTCGCTTGCATCATTGCTGACTTTTGCCACCCTTATAGGATGTTTAAGCAGAAGAACAATGACATGCTACCAAAAGCTCCTCGTATTCCACATGCCATGACGCAGCATGGCGATACTCGTGTTGATAATTATTACTGGTTGCGAGATGACACCCGCTCGCAGCCAGAAGTGCTGGACTATCTGCAACAAGAAAATGCATATGGCCGCCAGGTTATGGCTTCCCAGCAGGCATTGCAGGATCGTGTGCTGAAAGAAATTATCGACCGTATTCCCCCTCAGGATGTTTCTGCTCCTTATGTGAAAAATGGTTATCGCTACCGGCATATTTATGAACCGGGATGTGAATATGCCATTTATCAGCGTCAGTCTGCTCTCAATGAAGAGTGGGATGAATGGGATACCTTGCTGGATGGTAACCAACGTGCAGCCCACAGCGAATTCTATACGCTGGGAGGACTCGCAATATCACCCGATAATACCGTTATGGCTCTGGCGGAGGATTACCTGTCTCGTCGGCAATATGGCATTCGTTTTCGCAATCTACAAACCGGGAACTGGTATCCGGAAGTACTGGATAATGTTGAGCCGGAATTGGTCTGGGCGAACGATTCGCAGACCTTTTATTATGTTCGCAAACATGAAACAACATTATTACCGTATCAGGTATGGCGGCATACCGTTGGCTCACCATCCATTCATGATCAACTGGTGTATGAAGAAGCTGACGATATGTTTTATGTCAGTCTGCACAAAACCACCTCGCAGCATTATGTTGTTATCCATGTCGCCAGCGCGACAACCAGCGAAGTATTGTTGCTTGATGCGGAGCTGGCCGATGCCGAGCCGCTGGTATTTTTGCCACGGCGTAAAGACCATGAGTACAGTCTTGATCACTATCAGCACGCGTTTTATCTGCGATCTAACCGTCAGGGGAAAAACTTTGGTTTGTATCGCACCCGCGTGCGTGATGAACAGGCCTGGGAAGTGCTGATCCCGCCGCGTGATAGCGTCATGCTGGAAGGATTTACGCTGTTTACCGACTGGCTGGTGGTGGAGGAGCGTCAGCGCGGTTTAACCAGTTTACGACAAATCAACCGCAAAACGCGTGAAGTGGTCGGGATTGCTTTCGACGATCCGGCTTACGTAACGTGGCTGGCGTACAATCCCGAGCCGGAGACATCGCGCCTGCGTTATGGCTATTCATCCATGACGACGCCGGACACCCTGTTTGAACTGGATATGGACACCGGAGAGCGACGTGTACTCAAACAGACGGATGTCCCCGGATTCGACGCGGCCGATTACCGCAGTGAGCATGTGTGGATCACCGCGCGCGATGGTACGGAGGTTCCTGTCTCGCTGGTTTACCATCAAAAGCATTTTCGCAAAGGGAAAAATCCCTTACTGGTTTATGGTTATGGCTCTTATGGCGCTAGCATGGACGCAGATTTCAGCAGCAGTCGCCTGAGTCTGCTGGATCGGGGGTTTGTTTATGCCATCGCGCATGTGCGGGGCGGCGGTGAACTGGGACAGCAGTGGTACGAAGATGGTAAGTTTCTGCAAAAGAAAAATACCTTTAATGATTATCTCGATGTTTGCGAGGCACTATTAAAACTGGGTTACGGTGCACCTTCACTGTGTTATGGCATGGGGGGAAGCGCTGGTGGGATGCTAATGGGGGTTGCAATTAACGAACGCCCGCAGCTGTTTCATGGTGTTATTGCACAGGTACCGTTCGTCGATGTCGTGACCACGATGCTGGATGAGTCAATTCCACTGACCACCGGGGAATTTGAAGAGTGGGGTAATCCGCAGGACGCGGAGTACTATGTTTACATGAAAAGCTACAGCCCGTACGATAATGTCACCGCGCAAGCCTATCCACATCTGTTGGTCACCACCGGGCTACATGATTCTCAGGTGCAATACTGGGAGCCGGCAAAGTGGGTAGCGAAACTGCGGGAGCTGAAAACAGATGACCACCTGCTGCTACTGTGTACGGATATGGACTCCGGGCACGGGGGCAAATCTGGTCGCTTTAAATCGTATGAAGGCGTGGCCCTTGAGTTCGCTTTTTTGATAGGACTGGCGCAAGGGACACTACCCGGGCAGGCAACAACTCAGGCGTTATCGAGATAGTGCTTAAGCGTTAGTCGTAGTTCCGGGCTCATACTGTCAAGGTTATTAAACAGCCAGCGCAAATAGCCCGGATCGCGTTCAGCCACTTCTGATACCGCTTTGCCGCGGTATTTGCCAAAGGTAAATGTGGTTAACAGTGCCGGGCGACCGGTGATGTCGGCCATTTGCTCTGCCGACCAACCCGACGTGTTTATGATGTCGATCAGCAATGCCGCAGTGATGTAGCAATCGTAAAGGGCACGGTGATGATGCAGACCGGAAGGCGTCTGTACATTCAGTTTGCGGGATTTATAGAGTGCCATATTGCTGTATTTAATTCCCGGCCACAGACGGCGGGAAAGCTTCATGGTGCAAATCCACTCTCCGGGCATGTCTGGCAATACACGACGGTCAAAACTCGCATTGTGCGCTACGTACCACTCGCTGCCGTAATAATGCGGGATGACGTCTTCAATCCAGGGTTTATCCGCCACCATGGATTCGGTAATACGGTGAATTGCCATCGCCTGAGGACTAATGGGACGGTCAGGGCGCACCAGGTGGCTCATTGGATTGACAATCTGTCCGTCTACTACATCGACAGAAGCAATCTCAACAATGCCTCCCTGCAGGCCACAGGTTTCTGTATCTATTATGCGCAACATGCCAAGCTCCTGACCAAAACGACTAGCGTAATGGAATGATATCACCTTGCCAACCCTGAGAGGTGCGTTGACCGGTTAAGAGCAGTGAACCGCGGTCGGCGCGCACAATCAAACGACCGCGCTCATCCCATAAAGCGCTGCTGCCGCGCGCATTGGCCATCAGCACTGCAATGGCGAATTTATGCGAAAAACTTTGCAGTTGCGAGGTGGAGGAGAGAAGCTCAGGTTCGCTGATACACTGGCTGGTGGTGAACAGCGAAAACTCAGGGTCAATATCAATGCCTTCCGGCTGAGTATCGACAACGCTTATGGTGTTTCGCTGTCTGGCAATACAGGCTCCATGGCTCTGATGAAATGTTAACGGTGACGCCAGCCCGGGTGAAAAAAGGGCAATACCCTTCACAAACTGGTTGTTATGTTCAACCGGTAACCCCGCAATAATGGTCATGCGATAACTCGCAGCGGCATGGGCCAGAGGTTGCAGGAGAGCCTCATCAGGAGGTGCCGGAAGAAAATCATCCCCATCGACGCATCCCAACAGCGAAAGGGAGGGGAAAACCAGCAATTCACACTGACATTTGGCAGCTGCTCTGATGAATTGCAGGTGATGCGCGACATGTTCTGTTAACGTTGTCTGTAGAGGTTCGTACTGTGCTGCGGCAATTTTCCAGTGTGACATAATGACTTCCTTTTCATAGTGTCTACAATCATCCTTAAATTATAGATTAAGAATGTGCTTATACTTTAGCAGCCACCATGTAAGGAATTGTAACGTAATATAAGGTTTATTTAACTTTCGGCTCGTAAGGTAAACGTGAGAGGGAAACCGATGCCAAACGGTGTGCGATCAGCCGCTCGCGAAACCAGTCGCGCAGATGTTCAGGTTGCTCGCG
The DNA here is from genome assembly GCF_030333065.1 of Citrobacter sp. Cm046. Lineage (NCBI taxonomy): Bacteria > Pseudomonadati > Pseudomonadota > Gammaproteobacteria > Enterobacterales > Enterobacteriaceae > Citrobacter > Citrobacter sp. Cm046. The sequence continues at coordinate 88,247 of NZ_JAOWGP010000044.1, forward strand.
CTCGACGACTTCTGCAACGACAGGCATGTTATAGCGCTCTTTGAATGCGACACCTGCCGCGGCCAGATCAACATTGACCTTATCCATCTCATCTTGTTCAAGTTTAGCCAGGTTGATGTTCATGGGCTTCTCCTTATCTCTATTCATTGGCGCGCAAAAGTTACTAAGAGAGTGCATTAATGGCAAGCCAGAAATGATGATTCTCGACTCGATCATTGTAGAAGGTTATTCTCTACAAATTAGACATAACAAAAAGGAATAGTTGATATGGTTTCTACTGCATCTTTACTTCGCTATGCCCTCATCGCACTGACTTCCGCTCTGGCAACTCCCGCAGCGCTGGCTCATGCGCATTTGACAACGCAAAGTCCTGAGGCGGATGCGCAGATCATAGCCTCTCCCCAGGCGTTGACTCTTAATTTTTCTGAAGGCGTTGAGCCTGCGTTCAGTGGCGCAACGCTTACAGGCCCAAAACAGACACAGATCAAAACCGGCAAGCCGACGCGCAATGAACAAGATAAGACGCAACTGATCATTCCGCTCGCTCAGTCACTGGATGCCGGGAAATATACGGTTGACTGGCATGTTGTATCAGTGGATGGTCACAAGACGAAAGGGCAATATACCTTTAGCGTGAAATAAACCATGCTGGCACTTACCTGGGTCGCTCTGCGTTTTATCCATTTCACCACTTTAATGCTGGTATTTGGCTGTGCGCTTTACAGTGCATGGCTGGCTCCTGTCTCAGTCCGTCGCTTGATGATGCGCCGCTTTTTGCGTTTGCAACGGCATGCCGCGACATGGAGTTTTATTAGCGCAACGCTGATGTTGGCGATCCAGGGTGGATTAATGGGATCGGGCTGGCAGGATGTTATCTCTGTAGAAATATGGGGAGCGGTTCTGCAAACGCAGTTTGGTGGCGTGTGGTTATGGCAGATTATTCTCGCGCTGGTCACGCTGGTGGTAACTATCATTGTGCCGCACAGCATGTCACGGTTGTTGCTGATTATGACAATTGCCCAGTTTATCCTATTGGCTGGTGTCGGACATGCAACCCTACATGACGGCGTCGTGCGGGCTATACAGCAGCTTAATCATGCGTTACATCTGATATGCGCTGCAGCCTGGTTTGGCGGCCTGCTGCCAGTTATTTACTGTATGAGGATGGCTAAGGGCCGTTGGCGACAGCAGGCTATTAGCACTATGATGCGATTTTCCCGCTACGGGCATCTTTTTGTTATCGGCGTATTGCTTACCGGCATGGCGAATGTGTTGTTTATTGTCGGTTTGTCAGTCCCCTGGCACGCAGCGTATGGGCAATTGCTTTTGTTAAAATGTGCCCTGGTCGCGCTAATGGTGGCGATTGCACTCGTGAATCGGTATGTTCTCGTACCACGCATGCAGCAAGATAACCGCTGTATGACTCTCTACTTTATCTGGATGACGAAGCTTGAATGGGGAATAGGGGCTGTCGTGCTGGCGATTGTCAGCCTGTTTGCAACTCTTGAACCTTTCTGATGGACTGGCAAACGTATGAAAAAAATAGTTATCTCTTTATTACTCCTGACAAGTTCAGGAGCTGCACTGGCTGCACCACAGGTCATTACCGTCAGCCGTTTTGAGGTTGGTAAAGATAAGTGGGCGTTTAATCGTGAAGAGGTGATGTTGACCTGTCGGCCTGGCAACGCACTGTATGTCATTAATCCCAGCACGTTGGTGCAATACCCACTGAATGATATTGCCAGAGAGCAGGTTGAAAACGGTAAAACGACGGCAAAACCGATCGACATTATTCAGATTGATGATCCGGCAAAACCAGGCGAAAAAATGAGCCTTGCGCCGTTTATCGAACGTGCAGAAAAGCTCTGTTAGTTGTCAGATATACCTCTCTGATTTCCAATAAAAAACCGCAAGGATCTCTCAGGAGAACTTGCGGTTTTTGCGTTGTTGCGGGTGACAATCGTCCTTTTTTTCAGGCCACTTTAGTCACGGACTGGAAAACCTGGCGCTGTCATCTATTCTTAAATGGCAGGGTAACTTAGCCTGCATTAATGCCAACTTTTAGCGCACGGCTCTCTCCCAAGAGCCATTTCCCTGGACCGAATACAGGAATCGTATTCGGTCTCTTTTTATGAGCTTATTTTCGTTGGGTTTTCTCGGTGCTTTCACGAAACCCCACGAAAATTACTCGAAATTTCCATATCCTGTCTAAACCATAACATATTCTGCACCGCGTGCGTCCAGGTATTTTTTGGTCATTGTTAAATTTTTATGCCCCAGCAGTCTCTGTGCGAAATCCTCTCCACGCTCCCTTTCACACAGTCTGCTCGCCAAGCTCCTGATCTCATGGAAAGGAGGAGGGTTGGGGCCAAACTTTAACTCTGTAGAATCCCTGATATCGCTGAATCTGAACAACGATACGTCCTCTCTTCTTTGCCCGGTGACAAGTGCCAGACCACATGCATTTGCAGCCCATTCGGAATGGGCGGTTGCGGCATCCCTTATTATCTCGGACTGCTCAAGCAAAAGACGCTCACGCTTCACTTTGGGCGTCGGCGTTCTTGTCGGCTCTGCCGGATTCCTTACAATGTAGTTATTGACCACGATGGCCTGAGAAATAGCGTCTTTCCTGTCGATCTTTTGGGACGAAGATTCGTTTTGCTCGGGTCCACATAGATGGCATCAGGCTGAACCTTATATTCTTTACCGTGAAGTTCCGGAGCGTGATGAATGGCCAGCTTGATGTCGCATGCCTGACGCGCTACCGGGGATTGCTGATTGCCTCGGTTAATCAGTCGCATTACATCTCCTCAAGGGGAAGGCGAACCATTCCAGCTCAGTTAGCCCACATATTACCGGTTTCATACCTGCCAGGAGGATGCTGAACTGATCGTGCAGTTCGCCACCCTGTGACTTTTCGCCGTTACAAGAACTCGCTCAACTTCCCCAAACCGTTCTGCTGCATCCGGTTCGTCCGGAGTAGGCAGGGAGTTGATTGCGGCTTCTACCTTGTTATGTGCATCCACCAGGTAATAGCGCTTAACTGCTTTGTTCTTCAATTCGGTGAACAAGGCTGAACCCAGCGTAACCTTCGCGCTTTCGATATCAGTTCGGAGTGCTTTGGCGCTGCCAACATCCTGCACAGTATCGATACGTACGCGGAAATCATCTGCCAGAGAGTCGATGTTTACTGATTTACAAAGGCGGCATGCCGGAAAAAAGCGCCCGCTCTGATGAATGGAGACGTCGCCGCAAGGACGGTTTTGCGATAGCAATTGTTGAACGAAATCAGATTGCGGCGATCCAGTCAGATAATCAGTATTTCCGCGACAATCCCTATTGATGACGTTGAATGAATCTTATCAGGGCCTCGTTGAACCTCTCCGGTTCTTCAAGTTGCGGCGTGTGGCCGCTTTTCTCAAAAATTTCGATCTCAATGTTTCTGAAATAGCCTTGATACTCTTTCCACGATTCGATTGGTGGATTGATATAGTCGTGACGACCAAGGGCCAAGAAAACGGGCGCGCTGATCGCTGCTGCAACACTTTTCATATCGAAGTCGGGAAACACCTTTCCCCAGAGCAAGTCAAATCCGACATCGTGCGTGATAACATCACGCCAGAGTGGAGCCGCGTCAAAAAATGGGTCTAACCAAGACCGGGGACCGGTTCGGAGGAGAAGATATTTGAATTGCTCCTGCGGGTGCTTTTTTGCATCCGATGAAAGCAGGGATATTTCTTTATCGTATATTTCCTGACGGAGCTTAGACGCTTCTGTCTTGAATCTTTGTTCCGATTTATCATTGAGATCGGCGCTCAAATTGGGTGGAGTGCTAATGAGTATTACATGTGATACCCGGCTAGGATACAGACGCGCGTATTCCAGTGCCATGAATCCGTTTCCAGAGTGCCCGATGATCGCCATTCTATCAACGCCAAGGGCAACACGAGACAATTCAATATCACTAACGACCTTATCTAAGGAGAAATCATCCTCTTGAACGGGTTTGCTTGCCGGAGCATAGGCTCGATGATCGATAAAGTATAGGCAAAAACGCTTTGCCAGGTCAGTCGAGAAAGTGCGGGAATAATACAGGTTGCTACCAACAATAATTGCCGCAGCCCCTGAGCCAATGACCTTATATCCAAGCTGAAATTTATCTGACTGAATTGTTCCGACCGTCACTTCCAACTCCTGGCTTGTTGTTCGTGAAGCTTTATTCGGTCTCTTTTTATCAGACTTTGATTTCAAACACTTAAGGTTCTATGCCCGAAATCTGTCCGAATTCTGATCTTTGCTGTTCATTCGTTATACCACACGTTTTTTAACAATCACAATTCATTTGCGCAGAAAATTAGATCAGCAAATAGTGCTCGGATGAGGAATAAGGGGTACAGGGATAGCTGTGCCATGGCAGGTATGAAGCATAATTTTTAATATCACGCTAACCGTGAAGCTCTCCCCGGTTTTAGCGCACAGGAGCTCGAAAACAGCCGAATTTCCATGTTCTTTCGAAACCGCAACATATGTATACAGAAAGAAGCTGCAGCAAGAAAAGATCATGTAAGGTGAAGATATAGTAGAATCTTTCTTTGTCTTGTTTAAAAAATGAATGGTTATGAATACTTATATCTATCTTGGTGCGGCTATTCTGGCTGAAGTGACCGGGACAACGTTAATGAAGTTTACCGATGGGTTCACTCGGCTATGGCCTTCTGTTGGTACAATTGTGTGTTACTGTGCTTCATTCTGGCTGCTTTCCCAGACGCTGGCGCATATACCTACAGGAATTGCATATGCTATCTGGTCTGGTGTGGGTATTGTGCTGATCAGTCTTCTTGCCTGGGTTATACATGGGCAACGACTAGATTTGCCCGCTATTATCGGAATGGCACTAATTTGTGCAGGTGTTCTCATTATTAATTTGTTATCGCGAAGCGCAGTACATTAAATAAATAGCCCAATGGGATAGGCTCTAAATCACCGTATGAACGGGGGGGGGGGTAATTCCACCTCTCACTTGATACGCTTAGCAGGCTGCCGAAGCCTGAACAACTTCGGTGACGTCTGCGTATTGAGAAAACTGACTATCAGTATGTATTTTCACAGTCGCAGGTGCAAAATGCACCTGCGATTTTTTACATTCTGCCGTTTCCATTAAGGGTCCCAGACCAAGGGCCCAAAGCATTATATGAGGGGTTTATTGTTCTCGATATCTTCAATATATAAAAGTGAATTATCAAAAGAATAATAACAACGTTTATTATCATTGACATCGGTTACCCAGCGAAAAACACCAGCACTGGCAAGTGTGATGCAGTACTCCCGAAATGTTGACTTCCCGGAGATATGAATCCGTGCCGCTTCTTTTATAAGTTCGACGTTCTTAATCGTACTGATTTTTAATAAGCTTCTGTATCCTCTTATTAACAAAACGTCGTCATTATGCGTGACGATCCTGATGTTATCTGTAGCCAGATAGTAGATATAATACGCAATGTTGTGTCGTTTCAATTCAGAATAAAACCAGGAAAAATTTAACTCCTTTCTCACTTGCTCGAACATCTGTTGGAGAATGGCAACCTGATCCATCAGGAAAGTAACCTCTTGTTAGTTGTGAGGGCGCGTAGTGTGCATGATTAGCTTAGTCTATTCAATCTGATCAGACCAGTACCCATTTGTAAGCCCATTCAACCTGCAGACTCCTGCTCGATGAATGTTATCATCATGATGATGACATTGCGTATATATCTCGGTCATTGCGAAACGGAGCTGGGGAGTAAAAAAGTATCTTCTCGAACGTATAGTGTAAGTTGATTGTAAATATGTTTTTTAATCTCTCATTAATTAATGATGTGGAGGTTTTTAAACAAAATAATAACCGTCTCGTTAATTTGTTCAGATTTCTTTTACTATACTCTAACTACGTCGATTATTCTGGGGAATAAATACGATTTTCCCTGGCTGGAGAAGATAATCCAAATACCCGGATGGTGGCGGACATTTAGAGCCAGATAATCTGGACATTGTCAGAGATTTTCTGAACAAATTCGTACAGGCTAACTGCATGAAGGCGTTGAAAGGGAAGGCTCATGTGAGTATCGCGCATGGTTTTCCTGAATGTGTAGATAATTTTCTGTGCAGGAGGTCAAATGGGGCTGCCTGGTAATATCTACCAGAGAGTGGAAGGTACACGCTGGCGTCATGTCTGGGTCGTCGGGGATATCCACGGCTGTTTCTCCATGCTGGTGGATAAATTGCGCCAGTGCCGTTTTGACCCGTGGCAGGATCTGTTGGTGTCTGTCGGGGATGTTATTGACCGTGGGCCAGACAGCCTCCGCTGCCTGAAATTACTGCGTAAAACCTGGGTTGTGGCGGTCAGAGGCAATCACGAGCAGATGGCACTGGATGCGCTGGCGACGGGCGAGCAGCTGCTGTGGTTGCTGAATGGGGGATCCTGGTTTACCCGTGCGTCACAACCGAGCGCGCGAATCGCACTTGAATTCTGTCAACAATTACCCTGGATTCTGGAACTTCACTGTCAGACCGGTATACATGTTATTGCCCATGCTGATTACCCTGATGAGAATTATCAGTGGCAGAAAGATGTTGATTTACAAGGTGTTATTTGGGGTCGCGAAAGGTTGATGAGCAAACGCGGGGGGATACGTGGGGCGGATCATTTTTGGTTTGGCCATACGCCGCTACGCCATCGGCTGGATATCGATAACCTGCACTATATTGATACCGGCGCGGTGTTTGGCGGTGAGCTTACGCTGGTGCAGTTACAATAATCAAAAATCGCTGTATTCCTGCGCCGGGCGCCAGAAACTGTCGATATAGCCATCCGCAGGTAGACATCCTCCGTTGCGAATACGCTGATCGTCCATCGAAATAAGGCACTGCTGTTCCGTATTGTAGACATCGACCACGATATCTTCACAACCGCCATCCAGGTAGCAAACAAAAAGAACCAGCGTGAACATTACATCCTCAAATTGTACTGCCGTACCGATAGTGTAGAAGAGGTTGAAGCGAGGGGGAAATTAAGAAAAGAAATAACCCGCCTGGCGACGGGTTCTTTTTGAATCAGGCAAAACGCATGATCCAGGCATCTGACTTACGATCGTAGTGCTGACGGAATAGAACAGAATGTTCCCCATTAAGGAGTGCCGGGATGCTGGTATCGGCGTCCCAGGCATCCAGTTGCATGCATAAATCCGGATCGGATTTGCACGGAATGGTTAACGTTCGGTCTCCCGGCGATTCGCCATGTAACTCGGCGTCGTCGATTTCAAAAGCGCCAATGCGCACACTGGTTTTCATCATCGTGCTCTCCGTTGATTTGCTGGTTGTGGTACGACCAGTTGGGTCGTCCATTTTTCAGCGTAGTCAACGTCAGCAAAAGCGCCAGTAAAAATGTGCGTTATCCTGTAAAGAGTTTGCCATCCCGGACAAGATCGCGCGGATAACTGTTCTTTAATCGCGAACCAATACGCTTCGCCAGACCAATTGGCTGCTGCTGGAATGTGACCAGCACGTCGTCGGTGGCCGGTGAGGTTTGCGGATAGACATCTCTGCCGCGATACCACTCTTCCGCTTCCTCAAGGGTCAGTTCGAACGCATTATTGTGATTCGGATTAGCAAGGGCGATCACTGCCTCATGCTGCCAGCGGTATCCTTTATTATGGGTTTCAGCCAGCTTGATCCCGAGACGGGAAAAACGGACCTTACCAATCAGCGCTTCAATTTCTACGGGGAATAGCCAGACCTCTTTATCACGTTGCCAGAGACGCAGATTATTATCCCATTGTATTGCACAGGCATTCGCCGCGGCGGTGATTTGCGCAGTTTCACGTCCTTTCAGCGGACTGAATGGAAAGTTTCCAACCTTGTATTTTGGGGCTGGCAGGGCGTGAATCGCGGCGGTTTTGCGCAAACGCGCGACAAAGAACCCTTCACAGTCGTAAATTTGCGGGAATACATGTAGAAATCCCTCCGGCGTGAGGGCACGTTCGGCTCCAGGAAATAAGTCACCCAATGGAAGAAACTCGACGGCATCTGGATAAGTTTCTATCAGCCACTGCATGATGGATTCGTTTTCGTCACGGTTTAAAGTGCACGTTGAATAAACCAGCGTGCCACCGGGACGTAAGGCGTGAAATGCGCTGTCGAGCAGTTCGCGCTGCGTGGCGGCAATCTCAAGATTACTTTCAACGGACCAGTTTTTCAGCGCATCGGGATCTTTACGCACCACGCCTTCGCCTGAACACGGAGCATCCAGTAAAATTGCATCAAAAGTTTCCGGAAGAGCAGCGCCAAACACGCGCCCGTCAAAGTGGGTTAAGGCGACGTTACTGATCCCGCAGCGGCTGATATTGGCATGCAGCACTTTAACGCGACTGGCGGAAAACTCATTCGCCAGGATTGCGCCCTTGTTATTCATTTTTGCCGCTATTTGTGTAGTTTTAGAGCCAGGAGCTGCTGCGACATCCATCACACGATCCGGCATATTACCTTCGGCAAACAGCGCGGCAACCGGCAGCATTGAGCTGGCTTCCTGAATATAAAAAAGACCGCTTAAATGCTCAGCGGTGCTGCCCAGCGGCACTGACTCTTCATCACCACGTTCGATCCAGAAACCTTCCTCACACCAGGGAACTGGCGTGAGCGACCAGCCGTAAGGTGCAGTTAGGTCGAGAAAATCGGCAACGGAGATTTTTAGTGTATTCACGCGAATGCTGCGGCGTAACGGACGCTGGCAGGCGGCAAGAAAGTCATCGAAAGAGAGCGTGGAAGGCATTGCTTCACGCATTTGAGTCAGAAAGGCGTCTGGAAAATAAGCCACTTGGTCGCACCGGCAAAAAAACAGGTGCGCAGTTTAGCATATACCCTGAATATTTCGAGTTGCAGGACAACAACGCTTGCGCTGGCCGCTAAGGGTCGAAGCCACAGGCCAGTAACGCGGTAAGCGAGTGAAACCAACTCACCTGCAACTTGAAGTATGAAGGGTATAAACGCTCCGGCGCGCGTACGCCGGAGCAGGGGACATTAGCGCGGCAGGGCGGTACCCCATTCGCGCCATTCTTTCGGTTCGCTCTCCAGCAACAGGAAGTGTTTACCCTCCTGTGCTTTTGGAGCCAGTGGAGTACCCGGTGGGGTAGCGAAGGCGATACCGCCGCGAATGAATTGGTTGAAGGTACCGGTTTTCACGACGCCGCCAGTCAGGCCGAAGTCGAGGTTGTAACCGGAGGCCAGCCAGAACACGGAATTATTACGCACCAGATGCTGATAGCGCTTGCTGATACGCATGGCGATCATTACGCGGTCAGAAAGTGAACCCAGCGTCAGTCCGGTGACGGTTCCCACTTCAATCCCTCTGAACAGGACTGGTGTACCGATATTCAGCGATCCAGCTTCTGATGCTTCCACCACGATGCTCAGGCCATCAAGGTAACGCGAATCAGTAATAGTGGCTTCTTGTAGTTCGAAATCGCGGCGTGGATTGCCTCGTCCTGGTTCAACATTAATGTAAGGTTGCAGGATTGTATCCAGGTGCTCCACGCCTGCGGCGGAGATTTGTGGAGTAATGACCGAGAAGCGGGTGCCGGCACGTGCAAAAGTCTGGACATACTCCGGGTATAGTACCGCTTTCGCCTGAACTTCGTTACGAGCAGTGATCAGTTCAAGAGTCTGGATCTGACCGATATCGATACCCAGGTAGCGAATCGGCATGCCTGCGGCGAGCTTGCCGGCATCGAATGCGTGCAAGGTAATTTGCCCCCCCACAGCACGCGCAGCGGTTTCAGAGGCATACAGGATACGTTTGTCGCCTTTGCGCTGACTGGCGCTGGCTCCGCTCAGGTTATCGAAGCTAATCGCACCCTTGAGCGCGCGCGACAGAGGGGATGCCTGAACGGTCAAACCGCTGCCGTTAAGTTGAACTTTTGCGCCACCTTCAGCCCAGAACACGCTGTTGCTGGTCAACAGATTGCGATATTCAGGTTTGATATGCAGATCGATGTCAAACGCCTCGGCACGAGGACGTACACTAATAACTTCGCCCACCTCAAATTTACGGTATAACACCACTGAGCCAGCTTGCACATCCGGCAGCGTTTCGGCACGCAGGCTGAGCGTGGTGGTCGGTAGATCGCTCAGGCTGTTTTCGATGGCTTTTTCCAGATTGGCATACAGCGGATAGCTGCTTTTCATTTCACCTTTCGTACCCGGTAAAATGCGAATGCCTCCGCTAATCCATTCGCTGGCGCTGGCGCCGAGGAACTCCACGCCATCAATACCTACTTTGACATCCACCCGGCTATTGACCACAAATTTACTGTCACCCAGCACCAGGTCGCGATGTTGCGGTTCAATGGCGACGGTAAAAGAGACGCCTTTGCTGGATAGGGTTCGTTCAATAACTTGTCCGACTTGCACACCGTGCAGTATCAACGGTTGCCCGGCATCAATGCCATAGCTTTCCGGTGCCGTCAGGGTGAACGTCATCACGCCCGGGTCATGAAGCAAGGATTTCTCGCCGGGAACAACCACAAACTGGCTTCGAGGCTCGCCCTCACCGGGCACCAGTTCGAAGGTTTTACCCGTGAGCAGTGAACTGAGATTCACATCGCTCAACGACAATTTGGGGCTGTGTAATTCGATACGCGTGTTCTCCCGCAGCAGCGTGACGACGCTGGGGTCGACCGTCATCTCACCGGTGACTTTACCCCCTGGATTCAAATCCAGTTTAGTGAGTTCGCCCACCTCCAGCCCCTGGTACATCAGTGCTGTTGAGCCTGCTTTTAGACCATCGCCACTGGGGAGTTCGAGTTTTACTATCACGCCGCGTTGGCTGTGTGCCAGGTCCTGGTACAAACCGAACGTATCGTCTGCGACGGCGGGTTGCGAATCCTCCGGTGAATCAAAGGCGATCGCGCCATTAACCAGTGCAGCCAGGCTTTCCAGCTTGACCTTCGCGCCGCTGAGGCTGACATCCGCATTTACACCGGAAACATTCCAGAAACGGCTGCCTTTTTTCACCAGATTGGTAAATCGGCGCTCAATCAGTACGTCGATAGTCACGCCCTGATTGTTGGGATTTATGGTGTAGTCATACACCCGGCCTACCGGAATTTTGCGGAAGTAAACTAATGAACCACTGTTGAGGGAGCCGAGGTCGGGCGCATGCAGATGAAGCATCAAATCGCCGTTGTTCAGGCGGTACTTTGGTTGCGTATCAAGCGCGACAAAATGATCCTCTGCTTCACCGGTTCCGGGCATCATTCCGATATAGTTACCGCCAACCAGTGCATCAAGGCCAGAGACGCCTGCCAGCGATGCTTTCGGCGTCACCAGCCAGAATTGTGTGTCTTTACGCAGAGCATCTTTCATGCTGGATTTGATGCTAACCCGAACCTCAATCTTACGCAGATCTTTGCTGAGACTGATATCCTGCACTGTACCAACTTCGACACCCTGGTAACGAACGGGAGTACGGCCCGGTACAATGCCATCCGCAGACATAAAGTCGATGGTTACGGTGTTGCCGCGATCTTCATAGCTTCCCCAGATAAGCCATCCAGCGATCATCAATGCAATGATCGGCAGCAGCCAGAACGGAGAAATGCGGCGTTTTGTTTTAATCTGTGCTTCAGTCTGCGAAGCGGGCGTTTCCTGACTCATGTGCATCCCAAAGTAAGCGGCTGTCCAGCCATTCCACAGCAAGAATAGTCAATATTACCGCTGCGCCGAAATAAAACGCAGCCGGTCCCATAGTAAAAGCAAGTATCTGATCGCGGTTAATCAGCGACATAGTTAAGGCGATAACAAAGAGATCCAGCATTGACCAGCGGCCAATCCAGGTCACCATGCGCAGTAATAAGATGCGCGTGCGTAATCCTTGTTCACATTTAAAGTGGATGCTGAACAACAAAGTAAACATCACAATCACTTTGGTGAAAGGCACCAGGATACTGGCGATAAAGACGATTGCCGCGACGCCGACATTACTGTTGGCCAGAGACATGATCCCCGAGAGAATAGTGTCTTCCTGCCGGGATCCGTTAACGTATATGACCGATATAGGCAGCAGATTAGCAGGCAGGAGAAAGACAATCGAGGCTAACAGTGCAGCCCAGCACTTTTGGATGCTCTGATTCCTGCGCCAGCGCAGCGGAATATGGCAACGGGGGCAACGTCCGCGAGCATCGGGATAGCCTGTAAAGTGACAGCCAAGGCAGACGCGAAGCTTTTCATCAGGGCGACGGGCTGGTCTTTGCGGATAAAAACGTTCCCACAGTTGCTCAACATTGAGGTGCGATAGCGTCAGAATACTGAGGATCACCAACGCGATAAATGCAAAAAGCCCCACGCCGGGTTGCAGAAAAGCATAATCTTGCACTTTGATTGAAGCGACGCCAATACCCACCAGATAGATATCCAGCATGACCCATTCTTTAAGTCTTTCCAACATCAGCAATACCGGGCGCAGGTTCATACCGAGAATATTACCAAACCACAGATATGCGATTGAGGAGACGAGTATTATCGGCGCGCCGGCTACGCAAAATAGCACGATGGATGCGGTTAGCGGATCGCCTTGCCGGGTCATTTGCCAGATACCCTGTACCACATTAGCGTCAATACGGATGCCCAATAAATAGATGTGTAACAGTGGTTCTCCCCAGGCAAAGGGCATCAGTAGCAACATTGTAACGGCCATCGCCGCCAGTCGCGTCAATGACCAGTCGCGTCCGTCACGGATTTTTGCCTGACAGCGAGGGCAGTATGCACTTTGGTGCGAACGCATTTTCGGCAAGCTAAATAGCGTGTCACATTCAGGGCACCGCTGATAATGTGCGCGGGGTAGCGCCTCACCGATGGACCTGATCGCTATTTTTTTCGATGGCTTGGTGCGCGGAGTATTTAAGGCCATGTATCGCAGATCAAAGTGTTAGAGTAATGTTATCTTAACTCATGACGGGAATGATCTTGAGCATTAACGCATTTAATGTTTATTTTAGTAGGCTGCAGTTTTGAGTAAGACAACTAAGTGATTACATAATGAACAAAATAGAGCTATACACGGATCTGAACCGTGATTTTCGCGCATTAATGGCAGGTGAAACCAGTTTTCTGGCAACGCTGGCGAATACCAGCGCTTTGTTGTACGAGCGTCTTGCAGAAGTGAACTGGGCTGGTTTTTACCTGCTCGAAAACGGCACGCTGGTGCTTGGCCCTTTCCAGGGCAAAATCGCCTGCGTACGTATTCCGGTTGGTCGGGGGGTATGCGGCACCGCAGTGGCGCAGAACCAGGTTCAGCGCATTGAAGACGTTCATGCTTTTGATGGGCATATCGCTTGCGATGCGGCCAGCAACGCTGAAATTGTACTGCCGATAACGGTCGAAAATCAGATAATAGGCGTGCTGGATATTGATAGCACGGCCTTTGGTCGCTTTACTGAAGAAGATGAACAGGGGCTGCGTACGCTCGTGGCACAGCTTGAAACCGTGCTTGCAACGACGGATTACAAAAAATTCTTTGCTCCCGTCGCAGGATAATCAACGGATAACGTAGCAATTACTGATGGCGTCATTATAATGACGCCTGTTCATGCCTGCGCTTGTTGGCTACGTCCGTTGTAATCAGGAAATTTCATGGAAAATCAACCTAAGTTGAATAGTAGTAAAGAAGTCATCGCGTTTCTGGCCGAACGCTTCCCGCAGTGTTTTAGTGCGGAAGGCGAAGCGCGCCCGCTGAAAATTGGCATTTTTCAGGATCTGGTAGAGCGTGTTGAGGGTGAAATGAACCTCAGCAAGACTCAGCTTCGTTCTGCCTTACGTCTATATACTTCAAGCTGGCGCTATCTGTATGGCGTTAAGCTGGGCGCAACGCGTGTTGATCTCGACGGCAACCCATGTGGTGAGCTGGATGAGCAGCACGTTGAGCATGCGCGTAAACAGCTTGAAGAAGCAAAAGCTCGCGTTCAGGCGCAGCGTGCAGAGCAACAGGCGAAAAAACGCGAAGCGGCCGCTGCTGCGGGTGAAAAAGAGGACGCACCGCGTCGTGAGCGTAAGCCGCGTCCTGCTCCGCGTCGTAAAGATGCCGCTCCGCGTAATCCTCGCGCTGAAAAACCGGCTGCTCAGGCACCGCGTGCTCCTCGTGAAGAACAGCATACCCCAGTCTCTGATATTTCAGTGCTGAAGGTAGGGCAGTCTTTGAAGGTGAAAGCAGGAAATAATGCGATGGATGCCACCGTATTAGAAATCACCAAAGATGGCGTCCGTGTACAGCTGAATTCGGGTATGTCTTTGATTGTACGCGCAGAACACCTGGTGTTCTGAAACGGAGGCCTGGCCTGGCATGAACACTTTTTTTAGGCTTACCGCGTTAGCTGGTCTGCTTGCATTAGCAGGCCAGGCATTCGCTGTGGAAGACATCACGCGTGCCGATCAAATCCCCGTTTTAAAGGAAGAAACGCAGCATGCGACAGTGAGTGAACGTGTAACATCGCGCTTTACGCGTTCACATTATCGCCAGTTCGATCTGGATCAGGCGTTTTCGGCAAAAATTTTTGACCGCTATCTGAATTTGCTCGACTACAGCCATAACGTGCTGTTGGCGAGTGATATAGAGCAGTTTGCCAAAAAGAAAGCCGTCCTGGCTGATGAACTGCGTACGGGCAAGCTGGATGTGTTTTACGATCTCTATAATCTGGCGCAAAAACGTCGATTTGAACGCTATCAGTACGCATTAAGCGTGCTGGCGCGTCCAATGGATTTCACCGGTAACGACACCTTTAATCTTGATCGCAGCAAAGCGCCGTGGCCGAAAAGCGAAGCAGAGCTTAATGCTCTGTGGGACGGCAAAGTTAAATTCGACGAACTTAGCCTGAAACTGACCGGCAAGACCGATGCAGAAATTCGTGAAACGCTGACGCGTCGTTACAAATTTGCGATCCGCCGCCTGGCGCAGACTAACAGTGAAGACGTGTTCTCACTGGCTATGACCGCTTTTGCGCGCGAAATCGATCCGCATACTAACTACTTGTCCCCGCGTAACACTGAACAGTTCAATACCGAAATGAGTTTGTCTCTGGAAGGTATTGGTGCCGTTCTGCAAATGGATGATGACTATACCGTCATTAATTCTATGGTTGCGGGTGGCCCGGCGGCCAAGAGCAAGGCGATTAGCGTAGGCGATCGCATTGTCGGCGTAGGTCAGTCGGGTAAAGGCATGGTTGATGTCATTGGCTGGCGTCTTGATGACGTTGTAGCGCTGATCAAAGGACCAAAAGGCAGCAAGGTTCGTCTTGAGATCCTGCCTGCCGGTAAAGGCACTAAGACGCGTACTGTAACGCTGACGCGTGAACGCATTCGTCTGGAAGATCGTGCTGTTAAAATGTCCGTGAAAACCGTTGGCAAAGAAAAAGTCGGCGTACTGGATATTCCGGGCTTCTATGTCGGTCTGACGGACGATGTCAAAGTTCAGCTGCAGAAGCTGGAAAAACAGAATGTCAGCAGTGTGATTATCGATCTGCGTACTAATGGTGGTGGGGCTCTTACTGAAGCCGTTTCGCTTTCCGGTCTGTTTATTCCTTCTGGTCCGGTTGTTCAGGTTCGTGATAATAACGGTAAGGTGCGCGAAGACAGCGATACCGACGGCGTTGTTTACTACAAAGGTCCGCTGGTGGTGTTGGTTGACCGCTTCAGTGCCTCGGCATCGGAGATTTTTGCTGCGGCAATGCAGGACTACGGTCGTGCGTTGATTGTCGGTGAACCGACCTTCGGGAAAGGCACTGTACAGCAGTACCGTTCTCTGAACCGTATCTACGATCAGATGTTACGTCCGGAATGGCCTGCGCTGGGTTCAGTTCAGTACACTATCCAGAAGTTCTACCGTGTAAACGGTGGCAGTACGCAGCGTAAGGGCGTTACGCCGGATATCATCATGCCGACAGGTAATGAAGAAACAGAAACCGGTGAGAAGTTTGAAGATAACGCTCTGCCTTGGGATAGCATCGATGCGGCGACCTATACGAAGTCGGATAATTTGACGCCGTTCGGTCCTGAATTGCTGAAAGAGCATAATGCACGTATTGCGAACGATCCTGAGTTCCAGTACATCATGAAAGATATTGCCCGTTTCAATGCAATGAAGGATAAGCGCAACATCGCTTCTCTTAATTACGCCCAGCGTGAGAAAGAGAATAACGAAGATGACGCGATGCGTCTGGCGCGCATAAACGATCGTTTTAAACGTGAAGGCAAGCCGCCGCTGAAGAAACTGGACGATCTGCCGAAGGATTACCAGGAGCCGGATCCGTACCTGGATGAAACGGTTAAAATCGCGCTCGATCTGGCGCATCTGGAAAAAGATAAGCCAGCGGAACAGCCCGCAACAAGTCAGTAAAAACAAACAGGCACAAGAAATTGTGCCTGTTTTTTTTAACAAGCGCATGAAGTCGTCAGCCTGATACGATAAAATGTAAAGTTGTGTCTTTCTGGTGACTTAGCACGTATGCATGCTTGAAAATAGCTGTAAGACCCATACGATATGGGTAATCGCATAGTGCGTTTTGTTAAATTGAGGTTAAAAGAAAATTATGATGCGAATCGCGCTCTTCCTGCTGACGAACCTGGCTGTGATGGTCGTTTTCGGGCTGGTATTGAGCCTGACAGGGATCCAGTCAAGCAGCGTTCAAGGCTTGTTGATCATGGCACTGCTGTTTGGTTTTGGTGGTTCCTTCATTTCGCTGCTGATGTCCAAATGGATGGCGTTAAAGTCCGTTGGCGGGGAAGTGATTGAACAGCCCCGTAATGAAAGAGAACGCTGGCTGATGAATACTGTAGCTACACAGGCTCGTCAGGCTGGTATCGCTATGCCGCAGGTTGCTATCTACCATGCGCCAGATATTAACGCGTTTGCAACTGGTGCGCGCCGTGATGCGTCACTGGTGGCGGTCAGTACGGGCTTGCTGCAAAACATGAGCCCGGATGAAGCTGAAGCCGTTATTGCACATGAGATAAGCCACATTGCCAATGGCGATATGGTCACCATGACGCTGATTCAGGGCGTGGTGAACACCTTCGTAATCTTTATCTCGCGTATTCTCGCGCAGATTGCCGCTGGTTTTATGGGCGGAAACCGTGAAGAAGGTGAGGGCAGCAACGGCAACCCGTTAATTTATTTTGCGGTAGCGACGGTGCTGGAACTGGTGTTTGGTATTCTGGCGAGCATTATTACCATGTGGTTCTCGCGTCATCGTGAATTCCATGCGGATGCGGGTTCAGCAAAACTGGTTGGTCGTGAGAAAATGATTGCTGCACTGCAGCGTCTGAAAACCAGCTATGAGCCACAGGAAGCAACCAGCATGATGGCGTTCTGCATCAATGGTAAATCTAAATCGTTGAGTGAGTTGTTTATGACCCACCCTCCGTTGGATAAACGTATTGAAGCGTTGCGCAGTGGGGAATACCTGAAATAACCTGCGGAAGCATGAGAGAAAAGCGCGTCCCTGGATGCGCTTTTTTTTTACCCCTGAACCCGAGGTTGCGTAATACGTAAACCACTCACAATCGCGGCTACCGTGGCCAGAATACCTGCCGTCATTAACGACATGTGCGTCCCGCTGTCACCAAACTGATTCAGCATCAACGCGACTAACGCCGCACCGCTGCTTTGTCCCAGCAAACGTGCCGTCCCCAACATACCGCTTGCGCCTCCGCTACGATCCCGGGGGGCCGACATGATGATAGTATGGTTATTTGGTGACTGGAAAAGGCCAAATCCGGCGCCACAAAGTATCATCGGCCAGATGATATTAAAATCAGACGGTGAAGCGGGTAGTAGCATCAGCGAGAAAAGGCCAACAGCCATTGTCGCCAGCCCCATTGCCCCCAATAGTCCGGCATGTACCCGTTCAATTAAATAGCCAGCAAGTGGGGCCATGACCATGGTGGCTAGCGGCCAGGGAGTCAATAGCAAACCTGTTTCCACTTCACTGCGACCCAACGCGGTTTGCAGGTAAAAGGGGAGTGACACCATAGCTAACATCTGAGCGCAAAAAGAACAGATAGACGTGCCGATAGACAATGAGAAAAGTGGGATACGCAGCAAGTCGACCGGCAGCAGAGGGACTGGCAGTGACAGTTGACGGCGAATAAAGAAAAAACCGACCACGATCATCATCGCCAGTTCTATACCAATGAGCGTCAAAGACTGTCCCTGCGCAAATCCACTGAGTGCGGTAATCAGCAATCCGAAGGTCAGGGCATTCATCACCGCGCTCGGTAAGTCAAAACGTGGTGTTGACTGCCGGGCAGCATTGGCCGGTAAAAAACGCATTGCCAGTAGTAACGCAATAATCCCCAACGGCACGTTAATCAAAAATAACCATTTCCATGACGCAACGGACAGTATTGCTGCGGCAATTGTAGGACCGGCTGCTGAAGAGACCGCCACAATGAAGGAGTTAATGCCCATCCCCCGGCCAAGCTGGCGTTGGGGATAAATAAGTCTTATCAGCGCCGTATTAACGCTCATTAGCGCTGCCCCGCCAAAACCTTGAGCCACTCGCGCCAGCGTTAGCATTTGTAAGGAATCTGATAAGGCACAAAATAATGAAGCGAACAGAAAAATGACCAACCCACATTTATAAATACGTCGGTAGCCAAACATATCGCCCAAAAATGAGAGTGACAGGAGTGAGACGACAATCGCAATTTGATAGGCGTTAACGACCCAAATTGAACTGGCTGCGGAGGCCTGAAGATCTGCGGCAATCGTCGGAAGAGCAACGTTAGCAATTGCACCATCCAGCACTGCCATAGAGATACCAATAATAATGGTTAAAATTGCGCCATATCGCTGGGGCAATGGCAGGCCATCGGCCTGGATTCTTTCCATAGGAAGTCAATGTTGTCGGATATGATGATGAGAATAATGATATTAGCATTGATATTCAGGCGTTATGTCGCAGATTTGTAACTAAGTAAGCAAAGATGGATTGCGAGGGCCATTGCGTGAAATTATAATAAAAACCGGTTCTGATTTTTATAAAACACTCGTAATGAGGTGATAAATGGCTATCGCAGATCTGGATAAACAACCCGATTCTGTATCTTCCGTGCTGAAGGTTTTTGGCATCCTGCAGGCGCTGGGTGAAGAGCGCGAAATTGGTATTACCGAACTGTCGCAACGCGTCATGATGTCGAAAAGCACCGTTTATCGCTTTTTGCAGACCATGAAAACGCTGGGGTATGTGGCACAAGAAGGGGAGTCTGAGAAATATTCGCTGACCCTGAAATTGTTTGAGTTGGGCGCTCGCGCGTTGCAAAACGTTGACTTGATTAGAAGCGCTGACATTCAGATGCGCGAACTTTCGCGTCTGACAAAAGAGACTGTGCATCTGGGGGCTCTGGACGAAGACAGCATTGTCTACATTCATAAAATCGACTCGATGTACAATTTACGCATGTATTCTCGCGTAGGTCGTCGTAACCCATTGTACAGTACGGCTATTGGTAAAGTACTGCTGGCCTGGCGTGACCGTGAGGAAGTGAAGCAGATCCTCGATGGTATTGAGTACAAACGCAGCACTGAGCGCACAATAACCAATACTGATGAGCTGCTATTGCTGTTAGATAAAGTGCGTGAGCAGGGCTACGGCGAAGATAACGAAGAGCAGGAAGAAGGTTTGCGTTGCATCGGTGTACCAGTGTTTGACCGTTTCGGTGTCGTGATTGCGGGACTGAGTATTTCATTCCCGACCTTGCGTTTCTCCGAAGAGCGCTTACATGAGTATGTCGCGATGTTGCACACAGCAGCGCGTAAAATTTCAGAACAAATGGGTTATAACGACTACCCATTCTGATCTGGCTAGTTTTCGACATGTTAAAAAGCCCCAGATATTTTTCCGGGGCTTTTTTAATAGTCAATATAAGTTGAAGATGTAATAAATAACTTACCGGCTATATTGCTCTTATATTAACCGTTATCGACAACCACTGTGCTTTTGCGTAACACGGGGCAATCAGACAGACCGATGATACCGCTGTTGCTGTGAACGTACTGTGCGGTACTGGTGCCACGTGCGGTCAGATACTGGCATTGCAGACCGAGACCTGCCGCGTTCTCCTTGCTTCCTATCAAAACTCCGTAGCCACTGAGTAATAAACCAATCCAAACCAGAGCCAACAATACAATAGCGCGAATAATCAGACGCATTACAACCTCTTATCTTTTCTCGTTATTATAAGATTAGCTTGTACACTGGATGAAACAAGTGAATCATTCCTAAAAATATTTAATGCCGCTACAGTTAACGCTGGGTTTAGGTAACGCGTGATAATTTAGCAGCATAAAATCTGGATTCGGAGAGTGGAGTTGGAGTGAAAAAAATTCGATGGGTGGTTCTGATTGTTGTCGTGCTGGTGGGCATACTGATGTGGGCGCAGGTGTTCAACATCATGTGCGATCAGGACGTACAATTTTTCAGCGGCATTTGCGCCATCAATAAATTTATTCCCTGGTAAGCGCATTTTTGCAACAGTTGATTACCTTCTTGTGCGGCAGTGGTAAACTACGCTGTCTACATTGAGGTGGTGAAATGAACGAAGTTTTGAACTCTGGCGTGTTGAATTTTGCGTCTTTAGTTGTATCGGTGGTGGTTCTGGTAATCGGGCTTGTGCTGTGGTTTTTCATCAATCGTGCAAGTTCACGTACTAATGAGCAGATTGAGTTGCTCGAAGCATTGTTGGAGCAGCAAAAACGACAGAACGCTTTACTTCGTCGTCTTTGTGAAGCTAACGAGCCCGAGAAGGCAGCAGAGCCTGCGGTGCAAAAACAGGATGAAGATGACGACATCATCCGCCTGGTAGCAGAACGGTAGTAACCAGAAAGACAGGGTGAGAGTCTGCTGACATTGTTCTCAGATGCTTCATCCTGTCGACAACAATATCAAGATCATTTTCCGCTGTTTCGGTTGTGCAATACACGTGTGATCATGCACACAACGTCACTTCTCCAGACCTCCTGACCAATTAATTCCTTATTCCTGAAATGGCTTAAATATAATTATCCATACGTTAATAATATGATTATTGCATTTTTGTGATAGCGATCGTTTTTATTATCAGCGAAACGTTTCTCTAACTTTTTTGTGCATTGTCATCATTCTTTCATTATTTTTCTGCAAAATCAGAATGCGGATCCCATTTTTACCGTTGTGATAATTTATGCATTACTAAGCATAAAAAATGATATTCAGCACACGACGCATCAGAGAATCTGGAACAACCGAACCTATTGAGCTATGGTAGAAATGTCCCGGCAATGGCGCAAGCCAGTTGGGGCAGGGCGAGGGCGGTATGGATATATCCTTACTCGATTTGGCGCATAACTGTGCAGTCGCTGTTTGATGAACTTCTGGATTTGTGCGACCGATCGAGACACGTTTAAAAATGGCTTGCCATTATTATCGTTGTATGTGATAACACGTTTTGGGTTAAACGAGGTACAGTTCTGTTTATGTGTGGCATTTTCAGTAAAGAAGTCCTGAGTAAACACGTTGACGTTGAATACCGCTTCTCTGCCGAACCTTATATTAGTGCCTCAAGCAGTAATGTCTCAGTTTTATCTATGTTATGCCTGCGGGCGAAGAAAATACTCTAAGGAATTTTGCAAATGGCAAAGATTAAAGGTCAAGTTAAGTGGTTCAACGAGTCTAAAGGTTTTGGTTTCATTACTCCTGCTGACGGCAGCAAAGACGTGTTCGTACACTTCTCTGCAATCCAGGGTAACGGCTTCAAAACTCTGGCTGAAGGCCAGAACGTTGAGTTCGAAATTCAGGACGGCCAGAAAGGTCCGGCTGCTGTTAACGTAACAGCTATCTGATCGATACCACTGATTTGAAGCGCCCAGGCGCATCAACCTCAGATATAAAGCCTCGCATATGCGGGGCTTTTTAATTCAAATTACGTCAAAACATTTCTGAATGCCCTCCCATTAGCGCTTTGTTGCAAAGGCACGAAGTTCGTAGCATTGTTTTTCCCGCTTTCTCTCGTCAATTCCCGTTAAATCAGTCACCTGAAAAACTATCTTGCTGGAGGTCGGGTGAAAAAGAGAAACGACGGCGATACACGCAATTTTACTCCCGTACGTTTTGCCCTGCTCTGCGTGGCAATATTGTTGAGTCTGGGGTTGTTACTTGGTCGGGTGGCATGGCTGCAAATTGTTACGCCAACGAGTCTGGTAAAACAGGAAGATATGCGTTCTTTACGTGAGGTGACAACGGCCTCGCCACGCGGAATGATTACTGACAGAGAAGGGCGTCCGCTGGCAGTAAGCGTACCGGTTAATGCTGTCTGGGCCGATCCTAAGATCATTATTAGCAAGGGGGGAGTTGGATATAGCGAACGCTGGCAAGCGCTGGCAAAGACGCTGCATCTGTCGCTTAGTACACTGGCTGCACGGGTTAACAGCAATCCTGCCGGACGTTTTATCTACCTGGCTCGACAGATTTCACCTCAGCAAGCTGAATGGATCGATAAGCTCAATCTTCCGGGTATCAATCTGCGCGAAGAGACCCGTCGCTTCTATCCCGCAGGGCATGTCGCTGCCAACCTGATTGGCTTTACTAACATTGATGGTCAGGGTATCGAAGGGATTGAGAAAAGCTTCAATGCCCAGTTGATGGGTAAACCGGGTTCCCGGCTGGTACGTAAAGACAAATTTGGGCATGTAATAGAAAATATCACCGAAGTAATGCCGGTACCTGCACATGAATTGCAGCTTAGTATTGATGAACGTTTGCAGACAGTAACCGAGGACGCGCTGGACAATGCTGTTTCGTGGAACAGGGCAGAGTCCGGTGCTGCAGTGCTGGTCAGTATTGCCACGGGTGAAATTCTCTCTATGGCAAGTTTCCCTGACTTCAACCCCAACAACCGCGACGGTGCGGTGCTGGATGATTTTCGCAATCGTGCGATTAGCGATACTTTTGAGCCTGGTTCTACCGTCAAGCCGCTGGTAATTATGACGGCTCTTCAACAGGGAATTGTGCAGCCAGACAGCGTGATTGATACTCATCCTTTTTATGTCGATGGGCATCGCATTCGTGACGTAGGATTTTATCCTGAACTATCTTTGACCGGTATTTTGCAAAAGTCGAGCGATACTGGTGTCTCCCATCTCTCACTTGCAATGCCCGTACAGCGCTTGCTTGATACCTACAAAAGCTTTGGTTTTGGCGATCTTACCGGGTTGGGATTAACCGGTGAAAGCAACGGTCTAATGCCCCAGAGGCGTTACTGGAGCGATCTGGACCGTGCAACTTTCGCGTTTGGTTACGGTTTGATGGTGACGCCGCTACAGCTGGCGCATGTTTATGCCACGATTGGCAGCTTTGGCATTTACCGACCGCTTTCCATCACCCGTATCGACCCTCCGGTCATTGGCAGACGCGTCATGCCGGAAGCGTTAGTTCATCAAGTTGAACATATGATGGAAAGTGTCGCTTTACCTGGTGGCGGGGGAACAAAGGCTGCGGTGAGAGATTATCGGGTTGCGGTTAAAACCGGTACGGCGAAAAAAATTGGCGATGACGGTAAATATGTCGATAAATACGTGGCCTATACCGCAGGTGTCGCTCCGGCAAGCGACCCTAAATTTGCACTGGTGGTCGTTATCAACAACCCACAAAATGGGGCTTACTATGGTGGCGCAGTATCGGCTCCTGTATTTAGCCAGATAATGGGGGACGTTCTGCGTCTGGAGAACGTTAAACCGGATGGAATGCCCGCCGACTCGAGCCATTTGCTGGTTATGCACGACGATAAGCTCTCTGCACCATCGTTGTAAGTTATTTTCCCGGGGCGTAATTCGCGTTACACTTGCGCCCCGAAGTCATCAGCCGGAGTCGTCATGTCGTTTTCCTGTCCCCTTTGCCATCAATATCTTACTCAAGATAAAAACAGCTTTATATGCCCTCAACGACATCAGTTTGACGTGGCTAAAGAAGGGTATGTCAACTTACTTCCTGTTCAGCATAAGCGGTCGCGAGATCCCGGTGACAGCGCAGAAATGATGCAAGCACGCCGGGCATTTCTCGATGCCGGACATTATCAGCCGCTGCGCGATGCGATTGTGAATGTACTGAAAGAAAGACTCGTGTCAGAGCAGGCGGCGATTCTTGATATCGGCTGTGGGGAAGGGTATTACACGCATGCTTTTGCCGACGCGATAACGGGCAACTCAACATTCGGTCTGGATGTTTCAAAAGTGGCGATTAAGGCCGCAGCCAGGCGGTATCCGCAGGTGACATTTTGCGTAGCATCAAGTCATCGTTTGCCATTTGCTGATGCATCAATGGACGCCATTGTCAGGATTTATGCCCCCTGCAAGGCGCAAGAGCTTGCCAGGGTTGTTAAACCTGGCGGATGGGTGATTACGGCCACGCCGGGACCGCTTCATTTAATGGAGCTGAAAGGGCTGATCTATGACGACGTGCGTCTGCATGCGCCCCATACCGAGCAACTGGAAGGCTTTGACCTGCAACAGAGCATTGCGCTGGGATATCAGATGCAACTGAGCGGCAGTGAGGCAGTGGCATTACTGCAAATGACACCGTTCGCCTGGCGGGCAAAACCGGAGGTCTGGGAGACGCTGGCGGGGAAAACGACATTTGACTGCCAGACAGACTTTAGCATTCATATCTGGCAGCGTGAAAATTAACCGTGGAAATGTGCCCAGAGGATCTGGGCACCGATGCCAATCAGTACCAGCCCACCCAGAATTTCAGCCCGTTTGCCCAACATCGGGCCGATAAAGCGACCAATCATCATTCCCAGTGTAGACATTATTAGCGTGGCACAGCCTATGGCCAGGGCAGTTGCGATGATGTTTACCTGCAGGAAAGCCAAACCCACACCGACAGCCATCGCATCCAGACTGGTGGCAATCGCGGTAGTGACCAGCAGCCAGAAACCATGTCGACGCTGCGGCTCTTCATCTTCATCATCGTTGTCGCGGAAGCCTTCAATGATCATTCGTCCGCCCAGAAAAATCAGCAGGATGAACGCAATCCAGTGGTTCCATTCGAGTACAAATTTACTTGCCAGCATGCCCATACCCCAGCCGATCAGCGGCGTGAGTGTTTCAACTGCGCCAAAAATAAGGCCAGTACGCAGGGCTTCTGAGAATTTGGGTTTATGTAGGGTGGCACCTTTGCCAATCGATGCTGCGAAGGCATCCATCGACATGCCGAAAGCGAGAAGAACAGTAGCGGTGATATTCATAACAGCGTCCTGACCGGGGTATCCATATAACACATCACTGCCCCCAGTAACCATACATGTCAGAACACGCGGTTCATAAAGCATGCATTGCAGTTGATGTGTCTATGGTCTCGCCTGACTAATTATGATTAGTCCGTACGTGCCACGTCTTGCGACGAGTATGTTGACACGTACATTTCCGGATTCTGGAAATCGGCTACTCCCCAACGACGGGCGCAACCTTAACATATTTTGAGAATATAAAACAAGAAAGGGGGAAATATTATTTGACTTCTAATTGAAAACGATTTTCATTTAGATTTAAGTGTGGATAAAACGTTAAAATAAATAACATTCATAGCGCCAGAATATAGCCTTAGCTATGTTGTGTTTTCGGTGAAATACAAAAAAACATAGTTTAGGCTATCTTTTTAACTTATTGATTTGAAATTAAAAGTTTATATATTTTTTCGAGATCGTCTATATTTCGTACGCGAATGAGCAATCGTCTCTGTTCTAATTGCATTACCAGTACGCCATCTTCAGATAAATTCATTTCTTTTATCCGGTTATATTCAATCCAGACATTGGCGAAGAAGAATCCTTTTTGTTTAAAGATGATTTTTGGGGTGCGGATCCAGAACAGATATATCCCCATTAGTACCAGTGCACATAATAACCATGTGGTGAATTGCGCCCCGTGGCTGGTGATGTTGTTGTAGATAAGAATAACGATCAGCCCAATGAAGATGACGCTATCAACACGGCTACGAGGAAGCAGGGGAACTGCGAGCAGAGTAGGGCCATTACGGCGGGGCATGATGAACTGATCGTAAATAGCAAACGCCAGTAGCGATAAGATAAAAAGAACCAGCACCAGGTCCGTGATAGTCATGAATCCTCAACCCTCTAAATAGAAAAACCGGGGGCATGCCCCCGGTGATGTACAGCACTCTTACAGGCCGAGCAGGCCGACAGAGTAACCCGCGATACCGATGACGAAGAAGCCAACGATGATCCACAGGGCGTTAACTTTCTTACGTAGCAGCCACATACAGGCGAAGGTCAGCAGCAGAGGCACCAGGCCCGGCATCAGCTGGTCAAGGATAGTCTGCACGGTGGTAACGCGAGTCTGACCATCCTGACCGGTGATAGTGGAAACCACCAGCGGAATGTTTACATGCGTCCACTTGTTAACCAATGCTCCCATGACAAACAGGCCGAGGATTGACGCCCCCTCAGTCAGTTTCTGCAGGAAGCCGCCGCCCATATCTTTAACGATATCGACACCTTTGCGGTAACCGTAAGCCACGCCGTAGTAACGCGTAGCCAGACGAACCAGGTTAAACAGGATAAAGAACAGCAACGGACCCAGCAAGCTGCCACTCATTGCGATACCGGCGCCGAGTGCGGCAAATACTGGACGAACGGTTCCCCAGAAAATAGGGTCGCCCACGCCTGCCAGCGGTCCCATCAGACCAACTTTGATACCGTTAATAGCACCATCGTCGATATCTGCGCCGTTAGCACGCTGCTCTTCCATCGCCAGCGTTACGCCGAGTACTGGTGCCGCTACGTACGGGTGGGTGTTGAAGAATTCCAGGTGACGCTTAATAGCCTGTTTACGTGCGTCGTTGTTCTCCGGATACAGACGGCGGATAGCCGGTACCATGGAGAAGCAAAAACCCAGCGCCTGCATACGTTCGAAGTTCCATGACCCCTGAAACAGGTTAGAACGAATGAACACGCCACGAATGTCACTCGGAGTGAGTTTTTTCTCGGTGGTAGTTTTAGTCATATCAACCATTTCGCTCACCTGCTAGTCCAGTTCGTTATCAAGATCGTTATTACCAGCAGCCTGCGCTGGCGCACCGGCTACGCGGTTATATTTCGGGCTCAGCTGAATGTAGAGGATGGCCATAACTGCGCCAATCACACCCAGAGCAACCAGGTTGAAGTTAGTAAACGCCGCAGTGACGAAGCCGAGGTAGAAGAATGGCATCAGATAGCCTGCACGCATCATGTTGATGACCATTGCATAACCGACTACGACGATCATACCACCAGCAATGTTCAGGCCACCGGTAACCACTTCAGGAATGGCATTCAGCATGCTCTGGACTTCACTGGTCCCAACAGAAATCGCCACGATAACCGCCGGGATAGCGATACGCATTGCCTGCAGGAACAGAGAGGACACATGCAGCCAGGATAGCGCCGTCAGGTTGCCACTTTCGGCTGCCTTATCCGCGGCGTGCTGGAATGCAACGGTGATGGTACGAACAATGATGGTCAGAACCTGGCCTGCTGCTGCCAGTGGGATAGCCAGCGCGATACCGGCACCAATGCTTTGATGGCCCGCGATAACCAGAACAGTAGAAATAATTGAGGCCAGTGCGGCATCCGGCGCAACAGCTGCACCGATGTTCATCCAGCCGAGGGCGATCATTTCCAGGGTACCACCGATGATAATACCGGTTTTCATATCCCCGAGAACGGCGCCAATCAGCGTACAGGCCACCAGCGGACGGTGGAACTGAAATTCATCGAGCACCGACTCCATACCCGCGATACATGCGACGATGAACACCAGCACAATCTGAAGAGTGGTAATCTCCATTGTACTTCTCCTATTGCTATACAGACTTAAGTGTGAAAACTAAGTAAATGCCAGGTGGTTATTTCGCCGCTTTGGCAATCAAATCCATCATTTTCAATTTCTGATCGGTAGAAACTTTACGGGCTTCGAGCTCAATACCGCGCGCGTTGAGTTTCTTGAAGGCTTCGATGTCTTTTTCATCAACGGAAATTGCGTTATTTACCTGAGTTTTACCCTGACGGAAAGCCATGCCGCCAATGTTCACGGAGGTAATTTTCACGCCACCTTCGACGATACGTTCTACGTCGGTCGGATTAGTGAACAGCAGCATCACACGTTCGCCAGCGTATTTTGGGTTGTTGTAGACGCGAATCATTTTTGCGACATCAACCACGTGCGCCGTAACACCTGGGGGAGCAACCTGAGTTAGCAGCGTTTTACGTACGGTATCTGCTGCGACTTCATCACTGACGACGATAATACGGGTTACGTTAGTTTCTTTGGTCCAGCGAGTTGCCACCTGACCGTGGATTAAACGGTCATCAATACGCGCCAGGCCGATGTGCATATAATCGTTCGGTCCCATTGGTTTTGCGGGCGTTGCAGCTTTTGGTGCTACAACCGGGGCTGGCGTGGCTTTTTCAACCGGTTTTGCTTTCAGCGCTTTCACGCCTTCGCTACCGGTTTCAACCGCCAGAGCGACTAATTCGTCGAAGCTTGGGTTGTCATCGCGCGCCATGAACGTTTCTACCAACATCGGAATGTTCACGCCGGCGATCACTTCGTAATGCTCTTTATCGACGACAATGCGGCTCGCAGCGTTGAACGGACTGCCTCCCCATGTGTCAACGAGAAACAGCACGCCTTTACTGGTGTCGAGTTTTGCCAACTGAGCGTTGTACTTTTCAATCAGCGTTTCGGCATTTTCGCCTGGAACGAAATCGATCCAGCCGACATTTTCCTGCTCGCCTAACAGCATTTCTGCTGTTTTAAGTAACTGCTCTGCAGCCCAACCATGTGTGCCTATTACAATAGCAATGGTCACTTGCTACCTCCTTTATTATCGTTAACACATCAACATGAAGATGTATTTTGAATCGTCGTCCGCAATCGAATCGATTCAGATAAGGGTTACAAAGAAAAACATATGATTTCGTGAATTATTTTAGATATCGAAAAAATTATTTTGTGTGATGAAGATCCGTAAATTAACTTCCGATGAAAAGAAATTTCGAAGAGTAAAATATCTCCGAAACAACTTATTGCAAAGGAAGGTAAATCTTTGCTAAAAAACGGTTGTCTCTGTTATGTTTAGCATATGTTTAATAACTCAGGAGTATAGGGTAGTAGCCCACCGTATGGATCGTCACCGACGTCATTTCACCTTTAGGCCGTATCACGCCTGTCAGTTTGGCACTTTTTGCCACAAAATTTTTCTGCATATTGCTTTAACGCCTGAGATGTTCAGGGCGCAGTTTGGTCATTCTTTAAGCAGGAGCTTGTCATGGAATTCTTAATGGACCCCTCGATTTGGGTGGGTTTGCTCACGCTTGTTGTTCTCGAAATTGTTCTGGGTATTGATAACCTGGTCTTTATTGCGATTCTGGCTGATAAACTGCCGCCTAAACAGCGGGATAAAGCACGTCTGATCGGGTTGTCACTGGCACTGGTTATGCGTTTAGGCTTGCTGTCCGTTATTTCCTGGATGGTGACGCTGACAAAACCGCTTTTCACGGTGATGGAGTACGCGTTCTCCGGGCGAGACCTGATTATGCTGCTGGGGGGTATCTTCCTCTTGTTCAAGGCCACTACCGAGCTACATGAACGGCTGGAAAACCGAGAACACGATACCGGCCAGTCAAAAGGCTATGCGAGCTTCTGGGTCGTAGTGACGCAGATTGTTATCCTGGATGCGGTCTTCTCCCTGGACGCAGTAATTACCGCGGTGGGTATGGTGAACCATCTGCCGGTTATGATGGCTGCTGTCGTGATAGCGATGGCGGTAATGCTGCTGGCATCAAAGCCGCTGACACGATTTGTGAATCAACATCCAACGGTCGTGGTGCTGTGTCTGAGCTTCCTGCTGATGATCGGTTTGAGTCTGGTCGCCGAAGGGTTTGGCTTCCACATTCCGAAAGGTTATCTGTACGCGGCCATTGGCTTCTCGATCATAATCGAACTGTTTAACCAGATTGCCCGCCGTAACTTTATTCGCCACCAGTCGACATTGCCGCTGCGTGCACGTACGGCCGATGCCATTCTGCGTCTGATGGGCGGTAAGCGTCAGACCGGTGCGCAGCTTGAATCTGACAATCCGGTGCCGGTACCTGTACCAGAAGGGGAGTTCGTTGAAGAAGAGCGTTACATGATCAACGGCGTTCTGTCCCTGGCATCGCGTTCATTACGTGGCATTATGACGCCGCGTGGTGAAATCAGTTGGGTTGATGCTGACCTGAGCGTGGCGGAAATCCGAGAACAGCTGCTCTCTTCTCCGCACAGCCTGTTCCCGGTGTGTCGTGGTGAGCTTGACGAAATTATCGGTATCGTTCGGGCAAAAGAGCTGTTGGTGGCGCTTGAGGATGGCGTAGATGTGGCTGCGATTGCTTCAGCCTCTCCGGCTATCGTTGTACCGGAAACGCTGGATCCGATTAATTTGTTAGGTGTATTGCGTCGTGCCCGCGGTAGCTTTGTTATCGTCACTAACGAGTTCGGTGTTGTCCAGGGGCTGGTGACACCGCTGGATGTATTAGAAGCCATCGCCGGTGAGTTCCCGGATGCCGATGAAACGCCCGAGATAGTTGCCGAAGCGGGTAGCTGGCTGGTGAAAGGTGGAACCGATCTGCATGCTCTGCAGCAGGCGCTGGACGTTGATACGCTGGTGGATGAAGACCAGGATATCGCCACGGTGGCTGGATTGGTGATTGCGGTTAACGGCCACATTCCGCGTGTCGGAGATGTTATTGAGGTCGCTCCGCTGAGCATTACGATTGTCGAAGCCAACGATTACCGTGTGGATTTAGTTCGCATTGTTAAAGAACAATCGGCTCACGACGAAGACGTATAATTCGGTTCAGCGAAACGGCATAAGGGGCATGATATGGCCCTTATGCCGGGCGGGTGGTGGCGTACTGCCCGCCAACCATTTAGGAAAATCACGCAGCGGCATCGGCTGGGCATAGAGAAATCCCTGCAATACATGCACGCCATGACGCCGCAAATGTTGTGCCTGCGCCTGCGTTTCTACCCCTTCAGCCACCAGTTCAATATTTAGTTTTTTCCCCAGCGCGATGATGATGTCGGTAACCGTCGAGTTCACGGCGTCAGTGCCGATCGCGGAGGTGAATGATTTATCAATCTTCAGAATATCCGGACGTAACTTTTCCAGCCAGGAGAGTGAGCTGTTTCCGGTACCAAAATCGTCAATGGCCAGTTTAATCCCCATACGATGTAATTCGCGCACTACCCGATAATCCACATCAAGCAAGGCATCACGCTCAGTCAACTCAATGACTAACTGCTGAATAGGGTGCTGGCTGAACCAGTATTGGTTGAGATCTTTTAACAGCGTTCCATGGCGAAAATGGCTGGCGGCAACGTTGATACCGATATGAAACTGGCTGCTCATCGGGAAAACGTGTCGTTGCTGAATGGTTTCTGCAATGACATGGCGGGTCAGCGGTACGATCAGGTTGTGCTCTTCAGCAATAGGAATGAAAACTTCAGGCGAAATCCAGCCCTGACGGGGGTTATTCCAGCGCAAGAGGATTTCAACACCGGTGCACTGTTGGGTGCTGGCATTTAGCAGAGGCTGGCAAAATAACTCAAACTCGCGTGCAGCGAGGGCCAGATTGATTTCCCAGGAAAAACTCATTCTGTTGGCCGTAGCCAGCCATGCAAGGTAGCCCACTAACAGGCTGAGCATCACCGCTAAGGGTAATTGAGTAGGCAGATTTTTTAACGCCAGCTCGCTGGCCCCAGGGCCTGTAACGCTGATTGCGAAAGGAAAATGTTGTGATGACAACTGGTAGCTTTTTTCATCATCAAGTGCAGGCAGCGTATCTACAACACCTTGACCGTAAAGCAGGTGACGGTTGCCGACAGTCAGACTTGCTTTGGTTATCTGCGGCGGCTGAGGCTCAAGCAGCATCGTTGATAACAAATCAATATTGACGATCTCCAGAACGCCATCTTCACCATCAACAGACGACGGATACCATTGCGTAAGAATAGGGCTGCCTTTGATAAGCGAATGGTCGGTAGACAACAAAAGCTGCGGCTCCCTGCTGGGCAACTCAGGTTGTAGCTGGCGAATTGGGGTATTGCGATAACCAAAAATGCTTGAGCAATAGAGAATGCCGCGCTGGATCAGGCTTATAGAGCGCACTGTCTGTAGTCTGGCGGCATGTTTGCTCAGGGGTAAACGCGCCACGGAACAGGGCAAACCTATCAACGGCAGTAGCACATCGCGTCCGGCCTGTAGGGGAAGGAGCACGTTATCCAGCGCTTCTACGGCATGATTGGCAAAAGTGACAGTGTAATGGTGATTTAAATTACGCTCCGAAATAAATCGGGCAGACAATGTGAGTATGAGCGTCAGCAGTGCACAAATTGTGCAGACGATTAAGCGGTTACGACGATAAGTTTTGATGATCCGTTGTGCTGTTTGCATGCGGGCCGCCCGATAAGCCGTTGGTCACATTAGCCAACAGCAACAGAGCAAGTGTAGTGGGGAAAATTACGCTAGACGAGGATGAGGAAGTAAATTCGCCCATCCGTCGCAGATGGGCGAAAAATAAGTATTAGTCACACTGGACTTTAATCGCCAGGCCACCGCGTGATGTTTCACGGTATTTGGCGTTCATGTCCTTGCCGGTTTCGTACATTGTTTCAATGACTTTATCCAGCGAGACGCGCGGGGCGCTGGTACGACGCATTGCCATTCGTGCAGCGTTGATAGCCTTAACGGAGGCAATCGCGTTACGTTCAATACAAGGCACCTGAACCTGTCCGGCAACCGGATCACAGGTCAGCCCCAGGTTGTGCTCCATACCGATTTCGGCAGCAACACAAACCTGCTCAGGACTTGCACCCAGCAGTTCCGCCAGACCTGCCGCAGCCATCGAGCATGCCACGCCAACCTCGCCCTGACAGCCCACTTCCGCGCCAGAGATAGAGGCGTTCATTTTGTATAATGCGCCAATTGCACCGGCCGCCAGGAAATAGCGGGTATAAATATCCGGGCTGACGGACTCAATGAAATGGTCATAATAAGCCAGTACCGCAGGCACGATGCCGCAGGCACCGTTGGTTGGTGCAGTCACCACGCGGCCACCGGCGGCGTTCTCTTCGTTAACGGCCAGCGCAAACATGTTCACCCAGTCGATCACATTCATCGGATCGCTGGAGAGTTTATCGCTGGAGACCAGCATACGGCGCAGGGCAGAAGCTCGGCGAGGAACGCGCAACGGACCCGGCAGAATCCCTTCGGTATTCATCCCACGGTCAATACAGGCCTGCATGGTTTGCCAGACGTTGCCAAAGTACTCTTCAATCTCTTTCTTGCTGTGCAGCGCAAGTTCGTTCTGCATCACCATGCCAGAGAGCGACAAGCCAGTGCTGTTACAGTACTCCAGCATTTCGGTTGCGGACTTGAACGGATAAGGCACGCTGACCTCATTCGCTGCATCCTGGCCAAAATGTTCTTCATCAACGATGAATCCACCGCCGATCGAATAGTATGTTTTGCTGTAAACGACGGTTTCGCCGTTGTACGCATGGATCTGCATACCGTTTTCATGCAACGGCAGGTTACCGTTGTGAAAACGCATTCCGTCATTCTGCGGGAAATCAACTTCGTGCTGGCCTTGCGCAAGCAGCAGGCGACCACGCGCTTCTACGTCGCGGATAAATCCGGGAATGCTGTCAATGTCTACGGTCGCAGGTTCATTACCTGCCAGACCCATAATAATGGCGATATCGGTGTGGTGACCTTTACCCGTGAGCGACAGTGAACCATACACGTCGACGGCAACACGAGTAATGCTGTCCAGTAATCCTTTTTCGACCAGGTCATCGACGAACTGTTTACCTGCCTTCATAGGCCCTACGGTATGGGAAGATGAGGGACCAATCCCCACCTTAAACATGTCGAATAGACTAATCACGATAATACTCCTACAGGGCGACTGGGCTTTCCAGTAACGATGTTATAACTGCGCATAGTGTAAGAGGGAACGCGGCGATCGGCTTAACTATTCACATGAATTAAACTAATAGATAACCGCGATTTTACTAATGTTGTGACGGGAGTTTCAGGTTGTGTCTTCTGCGCGTAAAGATAAGTATAGTCAGGGTTTCACGCCAATTTGCAGCGCCAGCTCACGAATTATCCCAGCGGTCATTCCCCAGACGAAATAATGCTCATACCAGGAGAGCCAGACCCGATGAGAATCGCCACGACGATAAACATCCAGTGGATGGTAGCGTCCCAAATGCAGGGCCTGTGCCAACGGCATTTCAAAAACGGCGGAAACTTCATCTTCGCTGGCCCGATAGGGCAAATTAGGTGGAATTATCCCCACTACAGGAGTGACCTGGAAGCCCGTTACGCTGTCGACCGGAGGCAAAACGCCGATCACTTCCACTGATTCGGGCGGAATCGCGACTTCTTCCTGTGCTTCGCGCAACGCGGCGGCAATCAGTGAAGCGTCGCTGCTGTCCACGGCACCGCCGGGAAAAGCGACCTGTCCGGCGTGCTTGCGTAGATGAACGGAACGTTGGGTCAACAGGAGTCCTGGTTGCGCGCGCCGGACTACAGGAATAAGTACAGCTGCCTGGCGCTGGTTTAACGCTTCCCGGTTTATTTGCGGACGCAAAAGCTGGAAGCGCGATAAAAAATCATCAAGCGTCAGGTTGCTGTATTCCACTGTTTAGTTCTCCAGTTGGTGCAAAATACGATTCACTTTATCAAACGTTTCCTGATATTCCGCGTCTTCCTGACTGTCTGCAACAATGCCGCCGCCCGCAGAGCAGTAGATCTGTCCGTCTACAGCTGTCAGAGTACGGATGGTGATACTGGTATCCATATTGCCGCAAAAACTCAGATAACCAATACTGCCGCACCAGGCGTTACGTCTTTGTGGCTCCAGTTCATCAATAATTTCCATTGCCCGAACTTTCGGCGCGCCGGTAATTGACCCTCCTGGGAAGGCTGCGCGTAGCAAATCTGCTGCATGCAACGTCTCTGGCAAATGCGCGGTGATGGTACTGACCAGATGATGCACGGCTGGGAACGGCTCAACCACAAAGAGCTCTGGTACGTTTACCGAGCCTGGCACGGCAACGCGGCCTATATCGTTGCGCATCAAGTCGACGATCATCAGGTTTTCCGCCCGATCCTTTGGAGAGTTCGCCAGTGTTTGAGCCTGCAGACGATCGGCATCAGGGGAGTCCAGTCTGGGTAATGTGCCTTTAATGGGACGCGTCTGGATGTGCTGGTTTTCTAACTGAATAAAACGTTCAGGCGAAAGGCTTAGAATCGCCCCTTCCTCAAAACGTAAAAATGCACTGAACGGGGCGCGGTTCGCATGGTTTAGACGTACAAACGCCAGCCACTCATCGCCCTGATAATGCGCCTGAAAGCGCTGGGCAAGATTGACCTGATAGCAATCGCCGCTGTGCAGATAACGCTGCACCTGACGGAATTTTTCACCGTACTGCGCACGGGTCATGTTGGACCGCCACGAGGATGTTAACGAAAACGGTTCGCGCACGGATATCTGTTGATTTTCCAGCCAACGGCGTCGTGCCTGCACATCGGAGTGGCTAAGTAGTGACACCTTTTGCAACTGATGATCGACAATCAGCGCCCAATCGTAAATGCCAACCGCCATGTCCGGTAGCGTGATATCCTGTTCGGCTTCCGTTGGCAGAGATTCAAAACGGCGGCCTAAATCATAGCCAAACAGACCCAGCGCGCCTCCCTGGAACGGAAGATCGGGATTATAATCGGGCTGAATAGCCAGCGATGTCAGCGCCGAGTGTAAGACCGTCATCGGATCATCAACCGTTTGCATAGTACCGTGCCGGTCATGCACAACGGTCTCTTCAGCACGTGTGACCAGCGTTGTGATGGGGTCGGCGACCAGAATATCAAAGCGACTATGCGGATGGTCGGCATGGCCTGAATGCAAAAGCATTGCCCAGGGCTGGTGGCTTAATGTGGCAAAATAGTGCTCAGCGGCGTCCAGACGCCAGGGTAGTGTGATTACAGCGGGAGATAACGTCTTCATCAGTCCTGACTCGTTGCTACTTCACTGGCTATGTGCCGGGTAGCATGAAATAATTAGCGCTAATAATTTAGCAGGAGTTCACCATGATTGCAGGTTTACCTTCACTCACGCACGATCAGCAGCAACAGGCGGTTGAACGCATTCATGAACTGATATCCCAGGGGATGAGCAGTGGCGAGGCGATTACGAAAGTGGCTGCTGAATTACGCGCCAGCCATACCGGCGAACGGATCGTGGCGCGTTTTGAAGATGAAGACGAAGACGAGTAACGTCGGTTACACCGCAGCGATAATCTTTATCTCAACTTTGTATTTTGGGTTCATTAACCCGGCTTGTACGGTGCAGCGTACCGGGGCGTGACCGGCAACAACCCAGGCATCCCAGGCCTTATTCATAGCGGCAAAATCGTTCTTGTCAGCCAGAAACAGGGTAGCATCAAGAATACGTGACTTGTTGCTGCCCTGTTTTTCCAGCACAGCATCAATTTGCGCCAGCGTGTTTGCCGTTTGTTCGAATGCGTCTGCATCCAGATTTTCCGGCACACCGGTGTAATACAACGTGTTGTTGTGAATCACCACGTCAGACCAACGATCCTCGGCATCAATACGCACGATAGTCATACATTTTTCCTCGTTAAATTTCCATTTTTACGCCGCAAGACTGCCATAATGTCAGTCTGACGTCACCTCTTCAACTGGCGAAAGACCCGATGGCCTGACATAATCCCTGTTCAAATGAACAGGGGGTAGTGTGACGGACGATTTTGCAGCAGACGGTCAGTTGGCTAAAGCGATACCGGGTTTTAAACCACGTGAACCACAACGACAGATGGCCCTGGCCGTCGCGCATGCCATTGAAAAATCACAGCCGCTTGTCGTAGAGGCCGGGACCGGAACAGGGAAAACCTACGCCTATCTTGCCCCCGCGCTGCGCGCTGGAAAGAAAGTCATCATCTCTACCGGATCGAAAGCACTGCAGGATCAGCTTTACAGCCGCGATCTGCCTACTGTGGCAAAAGCGTTGAAATTCACCGGCAAACTGGCGCTATTGAAAGGGCGCTCCAACTACCTTTGCCTGGAGCGACTCGAACAACAGGCACTGGCGGGCGGTGACCTGCCGGTCCAGATATTAAGCGACGTTATTCTGTTGCGATCGTGGTCAAATCAAACCCTCGATGGAGACATCAGCACCTGTGTCAGTGTGGCCGAAGATTCACAGGCCTGGCCGCTGGTGACCAGCACCAACGACAACTGTTTGGGCAGCGACTGCCCGCTGTATAAAGAGTGTTTTGTTGTCAAAGCGCGTAAAAAAGCGATGGACGCAGACGTTATAGTGGTAAACCACCATCTGTTTCTTGCCGATATGGTAGTGAAAGAGAGTGGGTTCGGTGAACTGATCCCTGAGGCTGACGTGATGATCTTCGATGAAGCCCATCAGCTACCGGATATCGCCAGCCAGTATTTTGGTCAGTCACTCTCCAGCCGCCAACTTCTCGACCTGGCAAAGGACATTACCATCGCGTATCGCACCGAGCTGAAAGATACTCAACAGCTACAAAAGTGTGCTGACCGTCTTGCTCAAAGCGCACAGGATTTCCGCCTGCAACTGGGTGAGCCGGGCTATCGCGGCAACCTGCGGGAGCTGCTGGCGGATCAGCGCGTGCAGCGAGCATTTTTACTGCTCGATGATACCCTGGAGCTGTGTTACGACGTGGCAAAACTCTCTCTGGGACGTTCGGCACTGCTGGATGCGGCGTTTGAGCGAGCCACGTTGTATCGCACCCGTTTGAAACGGCTAAAAGAGATTAACCAGCCAGGGTTCAGCTACTGGTATGAATGCACCTCGCGCCATTTCACCCTGGCGCTGACGCCACTCACGGTGGCGGATAAATTCAAAGAAGTGATGGAACAAAAACCGGGCTGCTGGATTTTCACCTCAGCGACGTTGTCGGTAAACGATGATCTCCACCACTTTACGGCGCGGCTGGGTATTGAACAGGCGGAGTCGATGCTGCTGCCTAGCCCCTTTGATTACACGCGTCAGGCGCTGCTGTGCGTACCACGTAATCTACCGCAAACCAATCAGCCAGGGGCGGCGCGCCAGTTGGCATCTATGTTGCGGCCAATCATCGAGGCGAACAACGGTCGTTGTTTTATGCTGTGTACCTCGCACGCGATGATGCGCGACCTGGCGGAACAGTTTCGCGCCACCATGACGCTTCCCGTGTTGTTGCAGGGAGAGACCAGCAAAGGGCAACTGCTGCAACAGTTTGTTAGCGCGGGGAATGCTTTACTGGTGGCTACCAGTAGTTTCTGGGAAGGGGTGGACGTGCGTGGTGATACGCTTTCGCTGGTTATTATAGACAAGCTGCCGTTTACCTCACCGGACGATCCATTGTTGAAAGCGCGAATGGAAGATTGCCGCCTGCGCGGCGGCGATCCTTTTGACGAAGTCCAGCTCCCGGATGCGGTTATCACCCTGAAACAGGGGGTGGGGCGTTTGATACGTGATGCTGACGATCGCGGTGTGCTGGTGATTTGTGACAACCGGCTGGTGATGCGACCCTATGGCGCCACCTTCCTGGCGAGTCTGCCGCCGGCACCGCGTACGCGTGACATTGCCCGCGCTGTTCGATTTCTTGCTATACCAACGGCTGAGTAATTTGTTACGGAGTATGGTAAGATGCGCGCCAAATTTATTGATCTGATCACGAAGACCCATGCGAATTCTGGCTATCGATACCGCCACAGAAGCGTGCTCTGTTGCCCTGTGGAATGACGGTAATATCAAGGCTCATTTCGAGCTTTGCCCACGAGAACATACCCAACGAATCCTGCCGATGGTTCAGGACATCCTGACTGATGACGGTACTACCTTAACGGAGATCGACGCGCTGGCGTTTGGTCGCGGTCCCGGAAGTTTTACCGGTGTACGTATTGGTATCGGTATTGCTCAGGGGCTGGCATTAGGTGCGGAATTACCCATGATCGGCGTTTCAACTCTGGCAACAATGGCGCAGGGAGCCTGGCGTAAAACTGGGGCAATGCGCGTGCTGGCGGCGATTGACGCACGTATGGGTGAAGTTTACTGGGCCGAATACCAGCGTGATGAAGACGGCGTCTGGAACGGCGAAGAGACGGAAGCGGTATTAACACCAGAACAAGTTCATGAGCGTTTGCTGCAACTTTCCGGCGATTGGGCGACGGTTGGCACAGGCTGGTCGGCATGGCCTGAACTCGGCAAAGACAGTGGTCTGATGCTGATTGATGGCGGCGTTTTGCTTCCGGCTGCTGAAGACATGTTGCCTGTCGCCACTCAAATGCTGGCAGCAGGAAAGACGGTTGCGGTGGAACATGCTGAACCGGTTTATTTACGTAACACCGTAGCGTGGAAGAAACTTCCTGGGAAAGAATGAATCTTAGTAGTAAATACCCTGATTAATTTGAATTGCAGTTCATACGCGGCAGTTTGACAGAGACAGGGCAGGCGCTGAGAAAAGGGAGTCGCACATGGCGGTTCAAAAACAGGTAATGAAAGGTGTACTGGCTGGTGTATTAGCATTAATGCTAAGCGGTTGCGTCACCATTCCGGATGCGATTAAAGGTTCAAGCCCTACACCGCAGCAGGATCTGGTGCGGGTGATGAATGCACCGCAGTTGTACGTCGGACAGGAAGCGCGTTTCGGCGGTAAAGTGGTGGACATTCAGAATCAGCAGGGGAAATCCCGTCTGGAGATTGCTACCGTTCCGCTCGACAGTGGCGCGCGACCAATACTGGGAGAAGCCTCACGCGGAAGGATTTATGCTGATGTAAACGGCTTCCTCGATCCGGTTGATTTTCGTGGACAACTGGTTACCGTCGTGGGACCGATTAGCGGCACGGTAGACGGTAAAATCGGTAGTACGCCGTATAAGTTTATGCTGATGCAGGTAACAGGTTATAAACGCTGGCATATTACTCAGCAGATCGTGATGCCACCGCAACCGATTGACCCCTGGTTCTATGGTGCGCGTGGCTGGCCATACGGCTATGGCGGTTGGGGATGGTACAATCCCGGTCCCGCACAGGTTCAGACGATAGTAACAGAGTAACTCTTTGTTTTATTGGTAAAAGAAACAGCGGCTCGTCCGCTGTTTCTGCATTAACGTGGATATAAAAAAAATAAATAGTGACGCGCTTCGCAACCTTGTCGTTGTGTAATAAACAAACTGGTACGCTGAGTTAATATTATGTTAATAGTTTGTTTATTGTCTGGGGTTGTGATGACGACGAATACGCATTTTAGAGGTGATGTATTGAAAAAGGTTTGGCTTAACCGTTATCCCGAGGGCGTTCCCGCGGAGATCAATCCTGACCGTTATCAATCCCTGGTGGAGCTCTTTGAACACTCAGTAAGGCGCTATGCTGACCAGCCCGCGTTTGTAAATATGGGGGAGGTGATGACCTTCCGCAAACTGGAGGAGCGTAGTCGGGCATTTGCAGCCTACTTGCAACAGGGGCTTGGGCTGAAAAAGGGCGATCGTGTCGCGCTAATGATGCCTAACCTGCTGCAGTATCCTGTGGCATTGTTCGGCATCCTGCGTGCCGGAATGATCGTCGTGAACGTTAACCCGTTGTATACGCCGCGGGAACTGGAGCATCAGCTTAATGACAGCGGTGCGGCGGCGATCGTGATTGTCTCCAACTTTGCTCATACGCTGGAGAAAGTGGTCGATAAAACGTCGGTTCAACATGTGATCCTGACACGTATGGGCGATCAGCTTTCTACCGCTAAAGGGACGCTGGTTAACTTTGTCGTCAAGTACATCAAGCGTCTGGTGCCGAAATATCACCTGCCTGATGCCATCTCGTTTCGCAGCGCGTTACAAAACGGCTATCGCATGCAGTATGTGAAGCCTGAAGTGGTTTCTGAAGATCTGGCTTTCCTGCAGTATACCGGTGGCACCACTGGCGTGGCGAAAGGCGCAATGCTAACGCACCGCAATATGCTGGCTAACCTGGAACAGGTCAATGCTACCTACGGTCCATTGCTGCATCCGGGTAAAGAGCTGGTGGTGACTGCGCTGCCGTTGTATCACATCTTCGCGTTGACCATGAACTGCCTGTTGTTTATCGAACTGGGTGGTCAAAACCTGTTGATCACTAACCCGCGAGATATTCCGGGTCTGGTGAAAGAGCTGGCAAAATACCCGTTTACCGCGATGACCGGCGTCAATACGCTGTTTAACGCTTTGTTGAATAACAAAGAATTTCAGCAACTGGACTTTTCATCACTGCATCTCTCCGCGGGTGGCGGTATGCCGGTACAGCAGGCGGTAGCAGAACGCTGGGTGAAGCTGACCGGACAGTATCTGCTGGAAGGTTACGGCCTGACCGAGTGTGCGCCGTTGGTGAGTGTCAACCCTCACGATATCGATTATCACAGTGGCAGTATCGGCCTGCCGGTTCCTTCCACTGACGTTAAACTGGTGGATGACGACGATAACGAAGTGCCACCAGGGGAACCTGGCGAGCTGTGCGTTAAAGGTCCGCAGGTAATGCTGGGGTACTGGCAGCGACCAGATGCAACAGATGAAATTGTCAAAGACGGTTGGTTGCACACCGGTGATATTGCGGTGATGGATGATGAAGGTTTCCTGCGGATTGTCGATCGCAAAAAAGATATGATCCTGGTTTCAGGTTTCAACGTCTATCCGAACGAGATTGAAGATGTGGTGATGCAACACCCAGGTGTCCAGGAAGTGGCCGCAGTTGGTGTGCCGTCGGGCAGCAGCGGTGAGGCTGTGAAAATTTTTGTGGTGAAGAAAGACGCCTCGTTAACCGATGAGGCCTTGATTACCTTTTGTCGACGTCAGCTGACGGGCTATAAAGTGCCGAAGCTGGTGGAATTCCGTGATGAGCTGCCAAAATCAAACGTTGGCAAAATTTTGCGACGAGAATTACGTGACGAAGCACGTGGCAAAGTGGACAATAAAAGCTAAGCGTTAAGACAGCCATCAGAAAGCGCCGGTTAAACCGGCGTTTTTTTTGGTGCAAACCTGAGAGAGCACGATTTGAATTACCAAATGATCACCACGAACGACGCGTTGGCCACGCTGTGCGAAGCCGTTCGTGAGTTTCCGGCTATTGCCCTGGATACTGAATTTGTTCGCACACGTACCTATTACCCGCAACTGGGTCTGATCCAGTTGTTTGATGGCAAACACGTTGCTCTGATTGATCCGCTTGGGATCACCGACTGGTCACCGCTGAAGACCATTTTGCAGGACACTGCCATTACCAAATTCCTGCATGCAGGAAGTGAAGACCTGGAAGTGTTTCTCAACGCCTTTGGCGAACTTCCACAGCCGCTGATTGATACACAAATTCTGGCTGCGTTCTGCGGACGTCCATTATCGTGGGGATTTGCCGCGATGGTGGAAGAGTATACGGGAGTGGCGCTGGATAAAAGCGAATCCCGCACTGACTGGCTGGCGCGTCCGTTAACTGAGCGTCAGTGTGAGTATGCGGCAGCGGATGTCTGGTATTTATTACCGATCACCCAAAAGCTGATGACAGAGACTGATGCCTCTGGCTGGCTGCCCGCCGCGCTGGATGAGTGCCGTTTAATGCAGCAGCGTCGTCAGGAAATTCTGGCGCCTGAAGATGCGTGGCGTGAGATAACCAATGCCTGGCAACTACGAACCCGCCAGCTTGCCTGCCTGCAACTGCTGGCTGACTGGCGATTACGTAAGGCGCGTGAGCGCGATCTGGCGGTGAACTTTGTGGTACGTGAAGAACACCTGTGGTCTGTCGCTCGCTATATGCCAGGTAGTCTGGGTGAACTGGACAGTCTGGGTCTTTCCGGTAGCGAGATTCGTTTTCACGGCAAGACGCTGATTTCGCTGGTGGAGAAGGCTCAGGCTCTGCCGGAAGAATCATTGCCGGAACCGTTGCTGAACCTGATGGATATGCCGGGATATCGCAAGGCATTCAAGGCCATTAAGGCACTGGTTGCAGAGGTGAGTGCGGAACATAATCTCAGCGTTGAGTTACTGGCTTCGCGCCGTCAGATAAATCAGCTTCTCAACTGGCACTGGAAACTAAAGCCGCAGGCTTCCCTGCCGGAACTGATTTCCGGTTGGCGTGGTGAACTGATGGCCGAGCGTCTTAACGCACTGTTGCTGGAATATCCGCAGTAAGTTGATCAGACTAAGCCGGGTAGCGCTATCGCTCACCCGGCCTGACGTGATTACAAATCAAGGACCAGACGTTTGCCTTTGGCGCGCGAGCAACAGATGAGCATACTTTGCTGGCTGGCCTTCTCATCGTCGCTGAAATACTGATCGCGATGATCCGCTTCCCCTTCAATAATTGTCGTTTCACAGGTACCGCATACGCCTTCGCGACATAGACATTCCACCCTGGCCGCTTTGTTATTTTCGATAACCTGTAAAATAGTCATCTCTTCCGGAACGACAAATTCACGTCCAGAACGTGCCAGCACAAGGGTGAACGCATCACCGCTCTTATCTTCCACGGCAAATTGTTCGAAATGTAGCGTATCGTTGTCCAGAGCGTGGCGGGCGGCTTCGCGTCTTACGGCATCGTTAAGTACAGCAGGGCCGCAGGTGTAAATATGCGTGCCGGGTTCTACATCGGCCAGCAGACGCGCCAGGTCAAGGCGGGTGCCTTCGGTAGAAAGGTGCAGATGAATGCGCTCGGCGTTGATGTGCTGAGTGAGTTCATGATGAAATGCGCAGCTTTCCGGGCTGTGGGAGCAGTAATGCAGTTGCCACTCAGCGTGTGATTGTTCCAGCTCCGGGATCTGCGATAAAAAGGGCGTTATGCCAATGCCTCCTGCAATCAGTATATGTTTTCGTGCCTGAGGTTCGAGGGCAAAGAGATTATTTGGTGTGGATATCGTCAGCGTGTCGCCAGCGTTCACGTTCTGGTGTAAGAAACGTGAGCCGCCTTTGGACTCCTCCTCCAGTCGTACAGCTATTTGATAAGCGGTGGTATCAAGCGGTGAACTCATCAGCGAATAGGCATTGCTGTAGAGATTTTCGCCATCGCGCATCTGCACGATTATATGGCTGCCTCCACTGAACGCGGGTAACGAGCCGCCTGCAGAGGCAACTAAGGTGAAACGTTTTACATGTGGAGTAATGGTCTCAATCCGGCTGACCCGCACTTCATGCATTTGATATTCAGACATCGCGGCACTCCCTTAAAAATCTGTCCGGCGCGGGTTAACCCTGCGCGCCGGAATCTGTGTCACAGCCCCTGGCAGAGATATTTCATCTCCAGGTAATCTTCGATACCGTGTTCAGAGCCTTCACGCCCAAGGCCGGACTGTTTGACGCCGCCAAACGGGGCAACTTCATTAGAGATAAGCCCGGTATTGATCCCCACCATGCCGTATTCAAGCTGCTCAGAAACTCGCCAGATACGCGCAGCGTCATTACTATAGAAGTAAGATGCCAGACCGTAGATCGTATCGTTTGCCTGGTGGATCACGTCCTGTTCATCGTCAAATTTCACCAGCGCGGCGACCGGTCCGAAGATTTCTTCCTGTAACAGTTGCGTGCCTGGCTGCACGTTGCCGATGACGGTAGGGGTAAAATAGTTTCCGCCCAGCGCATGGCGTTGGCCGCCGGTTAACAGCGTGGCAC
This sequence comes from Citrobacter sp. Cm046, assembly GCF_030333065.1. Classification (NCBI taxonomy): domain Bacteria; kingdom Pseudomonadati; phylum Pseudomonadota; class Gammaproteobacteria; order Enterobacterales; family Enterobacteriaceae; genus Citrobacter; species Citrobacter sp. Cm046. The sequence continues at coordinate 133,069 of NZ_JAOWGP010000044.1, forward strand.
CACGCGTCAGGGCGTCATCAAGAAGTGATTGTACTTTGTCTACGGCGGCGCTGTTGATCAGTGGTCCGGTCTGTACGCCTGGTTGCTCACCATTGCCTACCTTCAGCGCGGCGACACGGGCGACAAACTTCTCGCAAAACGTGTCGTAAATGGCCTGATGAATATAAAAACGATTCACACAGACACAGGTCTGTCCGGCGTTGCGAAACTTGGCAACCAACGCCCCTTCGACGGCTTTATCAATATCTGCGTCATCAAACACAATAAACGGCGCATTACCCCCCAGCTCCAGTGACACCTTTTTGATGGAGTCAGAACACTGGCGCATCAGGACGCGTCCGACTTCTGTTGAACCCGTGAACGAGAGCTTACGTATACGATCATCAGCGGTGAACTGAGCGCCAATTTCGCGTGATTTTCCTGTTACGACGTTGATGACGCCTGAGGGAATGCCGGCCTGACGTGCGAGCTCGGCAAGTGCCAGTGCTGTGAACGGCGTCTCGTTGGCCGGTTTTATCACTATCGTACAGCCTGCAGCCAGTGCCGGACCGGCTTTGCGGGTGATCATGGCGGCGGGGAAGTTCCACGGCGTAATCGCGGCGCAGACGCCGACGCCCTGGCGGATCACCATCAACCGCTTGTCCGTTGTAGGAGAGGGAATGATTTCACCGTTGGTGCGTTTTGCCTGTTCGGCAAACCACTCAATAAACGAAGCGGCATAGACAATTTCGCCCTCCGCTTCTGTCTGCGGTTTTCCCTGTTCGGCAGTCATGATTTGCGCCAGCGCCGTTTTGTTGTCGAGAATTAAGTGATGCCAGGCTTTGAGCAGAGTGGAACGCTGGGCTGCGGTCATTGCACGCCAGTTGGGTAACGCCTGAGAGGCGGCATCAATAGCCCGCTGAGTCTCTGACATTCCCATATTGGGTATTTTCCCCAGAATAGCGCCTGTCGCCGGATTGCTGACCGATAACGTATTGTTGTCATCGGCGTCGCACCAGTTCCCGGCGATAAACGCCTGCTGGCGGAAAAGTGAAGTCTGAAAGACGGTCATGACGAACTCCTTCAAGGATTAATCCTGAAACACCTGGGCTACCAGGTTATGGAAATGGGCAATACCGTGTTCAGAAATCCCGCTGCCGCTGGTATCTGCCATAATGCGTCCCTGACCGCGATAGCCGCGTGATTTCAGCCCTTTTTGTACGCTTTCGACCAGACGTAAATCTTCAGGGCGGAAGACATTGCGATACCATTCAATCAGCTCTTTCTGCTCTTCGGTGAGTTCTTCATTGGTGAAGTAGATGTCGTAGTTTTGCAGTGTGGTTTCTGCATCCACCGGGAACTCATAGATAACGGTCATCATGCCTTTAATTGGCGTGACGTTGAGCATGGTGCATGGCCACAACCAGAAACCGTGGAAGGCGGCATCAACGCCTTCTTCGAACTTAAATGACTGCTCTGATGGTTTGGCAAAACCGTATTGCAGAGTCCAGTTGCCATGCATGGTGTGCCAGTAGCGGTCAACCTGTACCGAGTCGGAAAAACCAGGGTGTGCCGGACCGCAGTGGTAGCACTCCAGATAGTTATCAACGATATTTTTCCAGTTGGCAGGTGTGCGAGTCGTAAAGCGCGCAGCCAGTTTCAGATCGTGTACATCAGGGCAGGCTTCGACAACTTTCGCTGCCAGTCCCGGGAGTTGATCTTCAACGCTGCCGGCATTCGGATCCATATTGATAAATACGAATCCGGCATATTCTTCAAGCCGTACCGGAGTGAGATGGGCTTTCTCACTATTGAAATTGGCCACGTTTTCACAGTTACGGGCGTGTGCCAGGTTGCCATCGAGCTTAAAAGCCCAGGCGTGATAGGGACAGGTAATGACATTCTTCGCTTTCCCTTCGCCGCTTAGCAACTGATGACCCCGATGTGGGCAGACGTTGTAGAAAGCGCGCAGCACGTTATCGCGACCCCGTACCAGCACGATATTTTCGCCAATCACTTCACGAGTGACATAGTCATTTGGTTTTGCCAGTTCGCTGCTGTGGGCTACGCAAATCCAACTTTTGGCAAACACGTTCTCTTGCTCGTGCTCAAACGCCTGTTGATCGGTATAAAACCGTGCCGGGATGGTCCATGCGTCCTGCGGGTTGGCACAAAAATTTTGCGGCAGAATAAACTCAGGGCTCAGATTGCTCATTGGATTACCTTTAATTTGTGAGTAAGAGGATGTTTTTGTACTGGCGCTCAACTGTCGCCTTTGAGTAATGCCCCGGCGGGTGGCGTGACAGGCTCGCCGCCCTGTGCGTCGGGAAGATGACTTTCAATTTGGTGAGCAGGAATATGGGCATAGTCCTGTTTAACCCAGCGAAGAAAACCGCCGACCTTCACCAGCAAAATGGCGAGGAAGGGAAGTGCGGTCAGTACCACGGTAGTCTTCATGGTTTCCAGTGAAGCACCGGTAAACAGAATCGATAATGGAATCAAGGTAATGACCACGCACCAGAACAGGCGTAAGCCGCGCTCGGGATCTTCACCTTCCTGAAGATTGCGCGTGCTGGTGGCCGCCATGGTATAGGCCACAGTATCCATATGTGAGGCGAGGAAAATAATCATGATAGCCAGATAGGCCACCAGGAACAGTTTCCCGGCGGGTAGTGACATCAGTACCTGCTGGACGGCCGTTTCGCCGCCAAGCGTTGCCATTATTTGCGGAACATCAATTACACCGTTAACAAACTGATGGATAGAGTAACTTTCCATCACCCCGAAGAAGAACCAACAACCGACGGTACTACCAAGGATCAATGCCCAGATCACTTCCTTAATTTTGCGTCCACGGGAAACGCGGGTAACAAACATCGCTACGCCAGGGGTATAGGAGATCCACCACAGCCAGTAAAATACCGTCCAGTTGCGGGTAAACTCACCATTACCGAGAGGGTCGGTAAACAGGCTCATTTGCAAAAAGTTTTGTGTTGTCAGGCCGATGGCATTGATGATGTTGTTAGTGATGAACTCGGTTGGGCCGACGATCAATACCAGCAGCGGCAGCAAAAATGCGCCCCAGCCAACCATTTTGCTCAGACGTTGTAAGCCGTTATTGATGCCAATCCAGGAGCTGAGACAGAAGATGCCCCCCGAAAACAGGATCACAAATGCCTGCACCGTAAAGTTATCCGGCAGACCAGTGAGAGCCGATAAGCCACGAGTAAAGGTGGCTGCGGTGACGACCAGGGAGATGGTTAACGCGCCGACGGTGGCAATCAGGAACATCAGGTCGACTAAGCGCCCCCAGACGCCTTGCGGATGAACGCCAGTAATTGCAGCAATAATACCGGACAGGCTCAACCCTTTGTTTTTACGCACATGGAAGTGATAAGCCATGGTTAATGAGGCCAGCGTATAGGTTGCCCACGCGCTGATCCCCCAATGGAAAAAAGAGTAGGGCAGGCTGAATTCCAGTGCTTTTTGCGAGTGGGGGGCGATATTCAGGCCCGGTGTCTGGTAATAATAGGCCCATTCTGCAACGCCCCAGTAGAGCGTGGAAGAACCTAACCCGGCGCAGATAAACATAAACAGCCAGGAAAGAGTGCTGTATTCCGCTTTGCCTTCTCCCAGACGAATGTTGCCGTACTTGCTGGTGGCAAGATAGATGACCAGTCCCATAGCCATGAGGACCAGTATCTGGACTGCTGAACCCAGCATGCGGGTGACACCATTAAAAATGGTGTTTGCCGCTTGTGCGGATTGCTGAGGGAAGAAACTCAGTGTGGCTGCGATAAAAAGAATGGCCACCAGGCTGATGGCTATGAGTGGCACATCTTTTTTCTTTACGTTGCTCAACATGGGTGATCTCCTGGGCATAAGTTGCCCGCGTTTGGCATTAGCCTGTCGTTGTTATCATGCTGTAGGGGTACAATGTGTCGCTTCGTTATTTAACATTTTAATTATTTGTTCTTTACATGAATTAAACAATTGCCCGATGCGTGAAGCAATAAAACACGGAACGGAAATAATAAAAGGTGAATTCGCGCAGGTTATTTCAGCAATTGAACGCATAAAAAAGCCGCGTCAGTGACGCGGCTCAAATTAAGTGGTTTGACCTTTAACGAAGGGCCTGACAGATGGCCTGGCCAACCTGTGATGTGGTGGCGGTCCCTTTCATATCCGGTGTTTTAGGACCACTGGCAATGACCTGTTCAATCGCCGCCACGATCCCATCGTGAGCAGCCTGATAATTTGCATCACCGTTGCCGAGGAAATCCAGCATCATGGCTCCCGCCCAGATTGTGGCAATCGGGTTGGCGATATTCTTGCCGTAGATATCTGGTGCCGAACCGTGTACCGGTTCGAACAACGATGGAAAGGTGCGTTCCGGGTTTAAGTTTGCAGAAGGGGCAATACCAATTGTCCCTGTGCAAGCAGGGCCTAAATCGGAAAGGATATCGCCAAACAGGTTCGAGGCGACCACCACGTCAAAGCGTTCAGGCTGCATAACAAAACGGGCGCACAGAATATCGATATGTTGCTTATCCCAGCGAATCTCAGGATATTGAGCTGCCATGGCTTCAACGCGTTCATCCCAGTAGGGCATACTGATGGCAAGACCGTTTGATTTGGTTGCAGAGGTTAACGTTTTGCGTGGACGGCTCTGGGCCAGTTCGAACGCGTAACGCAAAATGCGGTCGACTCCACGACGGGTGAAGACGGATTCCTGAATGACCACTTCATGCTCGGTTCCTGCGTTTACTCGCCCGCCCAGTGAAGAGTATTCCCCCTCGGTATTCTCGCGCACGACATAAAAATCAATGTCGCCTGGTTTTTTTCCTGCCAGTGGACAGGGAACGCCGGGGAACAGGCGAACCGGACGCAGGTTGACGTACTGATCGAATTCGCGCCGAAACTTGAGTAATGATCCCCATAATGAGATGTGATCCGGCACGGTATCTGGCCAACCGACAGCTCCAAAATAGATAGCATCGAATGATTTTAGCTGCTCATGCCAGTCATCCGGCATCATTTTTCCGTGATGCGTATAGTATTCGCAGCTGGCCCATTCCATTTGCTCAAAGCTGAGCGACAAATCCCAACGCTCCGCAGCCGCCTGTAACACATTAATGCCTTCAGGCAGGACTTCTTTACCAATACCATCTCCGGGAATAGCGGCAATACGACAGGTTTTCTTCATAGCAGCTCTCACTTGTACGCCATCAAAATTGACTTTCCCCTTATCCTATAATTGACTGATTAAGAGTTAATCCCCCTAACTGGTGAAACATAAAACACAGATCATGAATAATCTGCCGCTGCTAAATGATTTACGCGTCTTTATGCTGGTTGCCCGTCGTGCAGGATTTGCCGCTGTTGCTGAGGAGTTGGGCGTTTCTCCCGCGTTTATCAGCAAGCGCGTTGCGCTGCTTGAACAGACGCTGAATGTCGTGTTGTTACACCGCACCACGCGGCGAGTGACCATCACGGAAGAGGGAGAGCGGATCTACGAATGGGCGCAGCGGATCCTGCAGGATGTGGATCAGATGATGGATGAGTTGTCTGATGTCCGGCAGATCCCTCAGGGTATGTTGCGCATTATCAGTAGCTTTGGCTTTGGTCGCCAGGTGGTGGCGCCTGCACTGTCTGCACTGGCGAAACAGTATCCGCAGCTTGAGCTAAGATTCGATGTTGAGGATCGGTTGGTGGATCTGGTTAATGAAGGTGTCGATCTTGATATTCGTATTGGTGATGATATTGCTCCTAATTTGATAGCACGAAAGCTGGCGACTAATTATCGCATCCTGTGCGCTTCACCAGAATTTGTGACGCAATACGGTGCGCCTAAGCAACTGAATGAACTGGCAAGCTTTCCCTGCCTGGTAATTAAAGAACGTGATCATCCGTTTGGCATCTGGCAATTGCGTAATAAAGAAGGTGAGCACTCGATTAAAGTGACGGGTCCATTATCATCTAATCACGGTGAGGTTGTTCATCAGTGGTGTCTGGATGGGCAGGGTATTGCGCTGCGTTCGTGGTGGGATGTATGCGACAACATTACTAGCGGACATCTGGTTCAGATATTACCAGAGTATTATCAGCCAGCTAATATCTGGGCTGTATATGTTTCTCGCCTGGCGACATCGGCCAAAATTCGTATTACGGTTGAGTTTTTGCGCCGCTATTTTGAGGAGAATTACCCCAGGTTTTCTCTGGAATAAATGCGAGTTGGCTGGGGGAAAAATAAAAAAGGCAGAATAATCTGCCTTTTTGCTGCTGACCATACTCTTTTACAAAAGACGTTATTTAGACTCTTCTGCTTCAGGTAATGTCACGTTAAGTTCGAGGATAGAAATATCGCCGTCTTTTTGTTCAAGTTGTACGGTGACCATTTCGGGGTCAATTTGTACATACTTACAGATAACGTCGAGAATATCTTTCCTCAACTGCGGTAAATAATGCGGCTCGGCGTCACTGCGACGACGTTCCGCAACAATAATCTGCAGTCGCTCTTTAGCGATGTTTGCTGTGCTCTTTTTCCGCGAGAGAAAAAAATCCAGTAATGCCATAACTTATCCTCCGAACAGGCGTTTGAGGAAACCTTTCTTCTCTTCTTCAATGAAGCGGAAAGGACGTTCTTCTCCCAACAGACGGTCTACGGTATCTGCGTAGGCTTTGCCGGCATCAGCATTGATGTCGAGAATAACCGGCTCACCCTGGTTAGACGCGCGCAGGACTGACTGATCTTCAGGAATCACGCCGACCAGCTTGATTCGCAGAATCTCCAGTACATCTTCCATGCTGAGCATGTCGCCTTTGTTTACGCGGCCCGGATTGTAGCGCGTAAGTAACAGGTGCTCTTTAATCGGATCTTCACCATTTTCAGCGCGACGAGATTTCGACGCCAGAATACCCAGAATACGGTCAGAGTCACGTACGGATGAAACTTCCGGGTTGGTGGTGATGATAGCTTCATCAGCAAAATACAGGGCCATCAACGCGCCGGTTTCAATACCTGCCGGGGAGTCGCAGACGATGAAATCGAAGCCCATCGTTTTCAGATCATCCAGAACTTTTGCGACGCCTTCGCGCGTCAGCGCGTCTTTATCGCGAGTCTGTGAGGCCGGAAGAATAAAGAGATTTTCGGTACGCTTATCTTTGATTAACGCCTGATTTAACGACGCATCGCCCTGGATCACGTTGACGAAGTCGTAAACGACGCGGCGTTCACAACCCATAATCAAATCAAGATTACGCAGGCCGATATCAAAATCAATAACGACAGTTTTCTTTCCCTTCTGGGCCAAACCTGTAGCGATGGCCGCGCTGGAGGTTGTTTTGCCAACGCCCCCTTTACCCGAAGTAACAACAATAATGCGTGCCATAGAAATTCCTTGTTAAAAAGGGATCAATTCAACGGTTGAACTGTCAAAGCGTTCTCTGCTAATTGCAGACGAGCCGCTTTGCCATAAAATTCTGCTGGGATATTATCACTCAGCCAATATACACCTGCGATAGACACCAGTTCTGCCGTCAGATGGGTACAAAAAATTTGTGCTTCCCGGTCACCGCTGGCGCCCGCCAGTGCACGGCCTCTCATCACACCATACACGTGAATGTTACCATCAGCGATAAGCTCAGCGCCTGCGCTGACGTGGCTTGTAACAATCAGATCACATTGTGGTGCATAAATACGCTGACCGGAACGAACCGGTACATTTATTAATCGCGTTTTTGTGATGGGAGTAACGTTTTGTGGTGGCGCGGCAGGGGCCGGGGTATTAACTGGCGCGGAACGGATGGTTTTTTCTTTACCTTCAGTGAGTAAAGGAAGACCCAATTCGTCTATTTCAGCCTTAAGTTTGGCGTCTTTACAGCCGCTGACGCCAATAATACGCAGGCCGGTAGATGCGACCACTTTTTGCAGCGCCGGCCAGTTTACCGGGCTTTCAAGGCCACTGACGTTGATCACCACGGGAGCATGTTTTAAAAAAGCAGGTGCCTGCGCGATTTTGTCTTCCAACGCCTGACGAATAACCTCGGGTTCTGCTTCGTGCAAGTGAACCACTGATAAGGTGAAGCTACTGCCTTTAAGCTCGATTGGCGTGTTTGACATCCTGGCCTTACTCAATTTGCTATTTATCATCCCCAGCGCGGGGTGATATTCCGAAGACTATAAGGCATGTTATAGTCAGTATTATATTGAGGCAAGCCACCATTCCCTGAATTCAGAGTAAAAGATATGTTTTGTGTGATCTACCGAAGCAGCAAACGTGACCAGACCTATTTATATGTCGAAAAAAAAGACGATTTCTCACGCGTTCCTGAAGAACTGATGAAAGGATTTGGTCAACCGAAGCTGGCAATGATTTTACCGCTTGATGGCCGTAAAAAACTCGTCAACGCCGATCTTGAAAAAGTAAAACAGGCGTTAACTGAGCAGGGCTATTATTTACAATTACCGCCACCGCCAGAAGATTTACTCAAACAGCATCTGTCTGTGGTTAAACAAAATACACCAGACGTTAAACCTTAAACTGTATCCGGCAGTAGCGTGTCCCATCGATGCAGTTTATGAAATCAATGACTACGTTAGGGGAAAGTAATGTATCAACATCACAACTGGCATGGTGCTCTGCTGGATTACCCGGTAAGTAAAGTGGTTTGTGTAGGCAGCAATTATGCAAACCATATTAAAGAGATGGGTAGTGCAACGCCCGATGAACCGGTCCTGTTCATAAAACCTGAAACCGCACTGTGCGATCTGCGTCAGCCGCTGGTGATCCCGGCGGATATGGGATCTGTTCACCACGAAGTTGAGCTGGCGGTGCTGATTGGTTCGACTCTGCGCCAGGCGACGGAAGAGCACGTGCGCAAAGCCATCGCTGGCTATGGTGTGGCTCTGGATCTGACCCTGCGTGATATTCAGGGCAAAATGAAGAAGGCGGGTCAGCCGTGGGAGAAAGCGAAGGGATTTGATAACTCCTGTCCGTTGTCTGGCTTTATTCCTGTTTCGGAATTTAACGGCGATCCGCAAAATACGCAGCTCGGTCTGACAGTAAACGGTGAAAAACGTCAACACGGTTCCACAGCGGATATGATCCATCAAATTGTCCCGTTGATTGCCTATATGAGCCGTTTCTTCACGCTTAAAGCGGGTGATGTTGTGCTGACGGGGACGCCGGAAGGTGTTGGGCCATTGCATAGTGGTGATGAGCTGGCTATTAGTTTCCATGGTCAGACTCTCACGACCCGAGTGCTGTAATCTCTTCTTGCCGCCTTTTCGGGCGGCAAAACTTGCATCAGCGTGCCAGACTGGTTATAAGGTGCAGCTTTATTGCAATAGCGGATACCCTGATGAGCGACAAACCTTTCTGGCAAAGCAAAACCCTGGATGAAATGACCGATGCCGAGTGGGAGTCATTATGTGATGGGTGTGGTCAATGCTGTCTGCATAAGCTGATGGATGAGGACACCGACGAAATTTACTTTACCAACGTCGCCTGTCGTCAGCTCAACATTAAAACCTGCCAGTGCCGTAATTATGAACGCCGATTCGAATATGAGCCTGATTGTATTAAGTTAACGCGTGATAATCTCCCGACTTTTGAATGGCTACCGATGACCTGTGCCTATCGTCTGTTAGCGGAAGGTAAAGGGTTGCCAGACTGGCACCCGTTGCTGACCGGTTCTAAAGCGGCAATGCATGGTGAACGCATTTCGGTACGGCATATTGCAGTGAAAGAATCGGAAGTGTATGACTGGCAGGACCATATTTTGAACAAACCTTCATGGGCGGAATGAACCGCCCATTGATCAGCAGGCGTTGAAGATTAAGACTTTTTCGCCTGATACATCTCATCTCCGTGGTTGTCATCTTCAACCCAGAAATTAATATTGAATTGTGCATCGTCACTTAATTCAACACGATGCCAGTACTGCGGTGGGCTGGTTGCGAACTGACCGGCATTGATAACTACCTTCACCTCAGGTTCTGTCGCTTCTTCATTGGCGAAACCGTAATAGGTTACCGTTCCTTCCATCACGCAGAGTTGTCCAAAGACACCTGCTGCCGTGTTGTGGTGAGAAAGCAATGCTGCAGGGACATTGTCTTTAGTAAAGAAGGGGGTAGAGCGTTTAACTTTCCAGTTTGCCGGGATGCGTAAGTGGGACATAAGACATCTCCTTGGTGTGGCATTTATAAGATGTATTTAATATACATCTTATAAATGCCACCAGGCAACGACATTATGGTAAAAAAAACGCTCCCGGAGGAGCGTTCTGTTAGCGGCCGAAGAGGTCGCGTTTTTTCGGTTTAAACGGCTGAGCAATCAACACCAGCACGGCGACAATGAGATAAGCAGCAAAAATCCCCAATAGCCACTGCGGCATTTCCAGGGTTAAAAAGGACCATTGACGTTCAGCACAATCACCGGATGCGAGGAATACCTGCGGCAGCCATTTATCCAGTGGTAACCAGCTCGGGAAACGCGCGGCAAAATCACAGGTCATAAAGGGTGACGGGTGAAGCTGAATCATCGTATGTTCATACGCCAACTGCAGGCCGCGCCATGCACTGTAAATCCAGATAATGATTGCTACGTAGCGCAGCGGTGTTTTCGGCGCGATTGCCCCCACCACTCCAGCACCCATCACGCCGAATAATGCACTACGTTCATAAATACACAACACGCAAGGTTTAAGCAGCATAACGTGCTGGAACCACAGCGCGACCAGTTCCAGAGCCAAAGCGGTGAGCGCCAACAATAACCATGCCCCACGACCACGGGAACACTGGTTTAAAAATCGCAACATAATAATTTCCCTGCAACATGCGTAGAGACCGCAGTTTAAACCAATTCAATTTAAGCGCCACTAGCGGCAATTGAAATATTGTGTAATTGGATAATTATCATGCAAAAAGTCAAACCGGGCAGTGATTTGCCCGGTGAATTGCTATGAAAGTGTGGCTAACCAGCCTGTTTGTGTCATCCACTCGGTCACCGGGACGAGCGTAAACTCCACGCAGAGAAGCCCAACTAGTGTCAGGACGAGAGTATAAGGCAGAGCCATCCATACCATGCGGCCATAGGAAAGTCGAATCAACGGTGCCAGTGCGGAGGTCAGCAGGAACAGAAAAGCCGCCTGACCATTAGGCGTGGCGACGGAAGGCAGGTTGGTGCCGGTATTGATCGCTACGGCTAACAGCTCAAACTGATTAAGGCTGATTGTTCCGTGTTCCATCGCCGCTTTCGCTTCGTTGATATAAATTGTCCCAACAAAAACGTTATCGGAGATAGAAGAGAGCAGGCCGTTGAAGAGATAGAACAGGGTGAGCTGTGCGTGCTCTGATGACTGTAAAACAAACTGAATAATCGGCGCGAAGAGTTGCTGATCGATAATCACGGCAACAATAGAGAAAAATACGGTGAGCAGTGCGGTGAACGGCAGCGATTCGGTGAATGCTTTCCCAATGGCATGCTCGTCGGTTACACCGGTTAAAGAGGTTGCCAGGATGATAACAGACAGGCCAATCAACCCGACTTCTGCCAGATGCAGAGCCAGGGCGACCACCAACCAGACGCCGATAATCGCCTGAATGATCAGTTTAATTTTATCCTGGCGGGTGCGCTGCAGGCGGCTTTGATCGTCAAACTGCTGCAGGACTTCACGTACCGTCTCTGGCAGCGTTTCACCGTAGCCGAACCAGCGTAATTTCTCGACCAGTACGCAGGTTAACAGTCCACAAATCAATACCGGGACGGTTACTGGCGACATGCGCAGGAAGAAGTCACCGAAATGCCAACCCGCTGCTTTAGCGATAATCAGGTTTTGCGGTTCTCCCACCATGGTCATCACGCCACCCAGCGCTGTACCGACCCCCGCGTGCATCATCAGGCTGCGCAGAAAACCGCGGAACTGCTCAAGCACGGCTTTATTATGCTGATCGATATGGCTGTCATCGAGCATATTATTATCTTCACCACGGGAAGAGGCGATGCGATGGTAGATGCCATAAAAACCTACCGCCACGCTTATTACCACTGCAACCACAGTCAATGCATCAAGGAACGCGGAAAGGAAGGCTGCGGCAACACAAAAAGCCAGCGACAGCATCATTTTGGAACGGATGCTGAGCAGCAGTCGGGTAAAAATAAACAGCAGCAACTGCTTCATAAAGTAGATGCCTGCCACCATAAACATCAGCAGCAATATCACTTCCAGATTGGCGGCAACCTCTTCGCGAACATGTGCGGCGCTGGTCATGCCGATGATCACGGCTTCAATGGCCAACAGCCCACCCGGTAGCAGCGGATAGCATTTTAGCGCCATTGCCAGCGTAAAAATGAATTCGGCAACCAGTAACCAGCCTGCGACAAACGGGTTAATGAAAAATATGATCGGATTAACGATTAAGAAGACAAGTAATGCGAGTTTGTACCAGTCTGGTGACTGGCCCAAAAAGTTGCGCCACAACGCGCGACTCCAGGAGAGCTCCATGGCAGTTTCCCTTACCTATAAAAATGAAATCATGTTTTTATGTTTGACCGCAAAGCTTAGCGGGACGAAGGATTGCAGGCAAGCTCTTCACGTGACGCCTCGCGGCAGATGTACTTCAGCGTTATCCGGAAAATGAAGCCTTGATCCACTTTTTCTTCATGGTGTCAGCTATCAGCTATGTAACCCGTCTGGTATGATAACTGTAACTATGTTTTGCTGTGTAATGGAATTATTACTATGGTCATTAAGGCGCAAAGCCCGGCGGGGTTCGCGGAAGAGTACATCATTGAAAGTATCTGGAATAACCGCTTCCCCCCTGGCACTATTTTGCCCGCAGAACGTGAACTCTCTGAACTCATCGGAGTCACACGAACCACGTTGCGTGAAGTATTGCAACGCCTGGCGCGGGACGGCTGGTTGACCATTCAACACGGTAAACCGACGAAAGTGAATAATTTCTGGGAAACGTCCGGGCTGAACATCCTGGAAACGCTGGCGCGCCTCGATCATGAGAGCGTCCCGCAGTTGATTGATAATTTGCTGTCGGTGCGAACCAATATTTCGACGATCTTTATTCGTACTGCGTTCCGCCAGCATCCGGACAAAGCGCAGGACGTTCTGGCGACGGCGAATCAGGTTGCCGATCATGCTGACGCATTCGCCGATCTGGACTACAACATTTTCCGCGGCCTGGCATTTGCGTCAGGTAACCCGATTTATGGTCTGATCCTGAACGGAATGAAAGGGCTGTATACGCGTATTGGCCGTCATTACTTTGCCAACCCGGAAGCCCGTGGTCTGGCGCTGAATTTCTACCGTAAACTGTCAGAGCTGTGTGAGCAGGGTTCTCATGACCAGGTATATGAAACGGTGCGCCGCTATGGTCACGATAGTGGTGAAATTTGGCATCGTATGCAGAAGAATCTGCCGGGTGATTTAGCTATTCAGGGCCGCTAATCGCTAAATGCCGGATGACAGCGTCATCCGGCATTAGATTTTACAGACCGTTCATTCTTGGCGGGCAACGCTCCAGTAGTTCAACGCTCCCATCCTCATTCTGTTGTTCCAGCGTCACATCAAATCCCCACAGACGATGTACATGTTTCAGCACCTCTTTACGTCCTTTATCCAACGGCGCGCGGTTATGCGGGATATAGCGTAAGGTGAGGGAACGATCGCCGCGCAGATCAACATTCCAGATTTGAATATTTGGCTCCAGGTTGCTCAGGTTATATTGCGACGACAATCTGTTGCGGATTTCACGATAACCCTCTTCGTTGTGAATTGCTGAAATCTCCAGATAGTTATGCCTGTCATCATCCAGCACGGTGAACAGACGGAAATCACGCATCACTTTCGGTGACAGGAACTGACTGATAAAGCTCTCGTCTTTAAAATCGCGCATCGCGAAATGCAGAGTTTCCAGCCAGTCGGAACCGGCAATATCCGGGAACCAGTATTTATCCTCCTCGGTAGGCGACTGACATATACGCTTGATATCCTGGAACATCGCAAAACCGAGGGCATAGGGGTTGATTCCGCTATACCATGGGCTGTTGTACGGTGGCTGGAATACCACATTGGTATGGCTGTGAAGAAACTCCAGCATAAACCGCTCGGTGACTTTACCTTCATCATAAAGGTGGTTAAGGATGGTGTAATGCCAGAATGTCGCCCAGCCTTCGTTCATCACTTGGGTCTGTTTCTGCGGATAAAAATACTGACTCACCTTACGCACGATGCGCAGGACTTCTCGCTGCCAGGACTCCAGCAGCGGGGCGTTTTTCTCCATGAAGTACAGCAGGTTCTCCTGTGGCTCAGAGGGATAACGCCGCGCTTCAAACACGGTTTTCTCTTCCTCTTTTTTCGGCAAGGTACGCCACAGCATATTCACCTGACTTTGCAGATATTCTTCACGGCTTTTTTGCCGGGCTTTCTCTTCCTGTAATGATATTTTTTGTGGGCGTTTATAGCGATCAACGCCGTAATTCATCAGCGCGTGACAGGAGTCGAGCAGTTTTTCAACTTCATCAACCCCGTAGCGCTCTTCGCACTGGGTAATGTAGTTCCGCGCGAAAATCAGATAATCGACAATCGAGCTGGCGTCGGTCCAGCTGCGGAAAAGGTAGTTATTTTTGAAAAAGGAGTTGTGCCCGTAGCAGGCATGCGCCATCACCAGCGCCTGCATGGTAATGGTGTTCTCCTCCATCAAATAAGCGATACATGGGTTAGAGTTAATGACAATCTCATAGGCCAGTCCTTGCTGCCCATGCTTATACAAACGTTCGGTTTCAATAAACTTTTTACCAAACGACCAGTGAGGATAGTTGATCGGCATCCCGACGCTGGAGTAGGCGTCCATCATCTGCTCGGAGGTGATCACCTCGATTTGGTGCGGGTAGGTATCCAGCTTATAGAGTTTCGCCACGCGGTCTATTTCCGCCAGATAGACATCCAGCAGATCAAACGTCCAGTCGGGTCCATCGCTCAACCGTGTGGTGTCCTTGTTCATGGAATCAATCGTAGCCATTCGCGCACCCTCATTGTTGGCGGCACTCTCTGTCTGGAGTACCTCATTTCAAGCATAGAACACGGTGTTAAAAAGCGTGCTCAAGCAGAAAATTTTTCTTTGCGATATCCCATCAGCGTGGAGTCGAAAAACGCAATAATCACAAAATTTTATGCTGGATAAAAATAACGCGTAGCAGGAGATCCCAAACCAGAGAGTTCCCTGCAATCACCGCTATGTGTGAGATAGGTCACCATAAAAAAGCCATATGTTGAATAATATTTTCAACTGAGTTATCAAGATGTAATTAGAAGATTGTTCTTTTACTGTTAACGGAGTGGCTATGCGAGTTGTCATACTGGGAAGTGGTGTCGTTGGCGTGACCAGCGCCTGGTATTTAAGTCAGGCTGGACACGATGTCACCGTCATTGATCGTGAGCCCGGCCCGGCACTGGAAACCAGCGCGGCGAATGCGGGGCAAATCTCTCCAGGTTATGCAGCCCCCTGGGCGGCGCCGGGTGTACCGCTAAAAGCAATTAAGTGGATGTTTCAGCGCCATGCTCCGTTAGCCGTTCGCCTTGACGGTACGCAGTTCCAGCTGAAATGGATGTGGCAAATGCTGCGTAACTGTGACACCAGCCATTACATGGAAAACAAGGGTCGTATGGTACGCCTCGCGGAGTACAGCCGCGATTGCCTGAAGGCACTGCGCGCGACGACGGGCATTGAGTATGAAGGTCGTCAGGGTGGGACGTTACAACTTTTCCGCACCGCGCAACAGTATGAGAACGCCACGCGTGACATCGCCGTCCTGGAAGATGCTGGAGTACCTTATCAGTTGCTGGAAGCTAACCGCCTGGCGGAAGTCGAACCGGCGCTGGCTGAAGTCGCGGATAAGCTGACCGGCGGATTGCGCTTACCTAATGACGAAACCGGAGACTGCCAGTTGTTTACCCAGCGGCTGGCGCAAATGGCGGAGCTGGCGGGCGTTAAGTTTCGCTACAACACGCCGGTTGATAAGCTGCTGAGCGAAGGCGAGCAGATATACGGCGTGCAGTGCGGAGATGAAATCATCAAAGCCGATGCCTATGTGATGGCGTTTGGCTCTTACTCCACGGCAATGCTGAAAGGGATTGTTGATATCCCTGTGTATCCGCTTAAGGGCTATTCGTTGACTATCCCAATTGCCGAGGAAAATGGTGCACCGGTTTCCACTATTCTTGATGAAACCTACAAAATCGCCATTACCCGTTTTGATAACCGTATTCGCGTTGGTGGTATGGCAGAGATTGTGGGCTTCAATACGGAGTTATTACAGCCGCGTCGTGAAACGCTGGAGATGGTGGTGCGCGATCTCTTCCCGCGCGGTGGTCATGTGGAGCAGGCGACCTTCTGGACCGGACTGCGCCCGATGACGCCGGACGGTACGCCAGTCGTGGGGCGTACCCGCTTTAAGAATCTGTTGCTCAATACCGGTCACGGCACACTGGGGTGGACAATGGCCTGTGGCTCAGGCCAGCTCCTGAGCGATATTCTGTCCGGGCGCACTCCCGCGATACCGTACGACGACCTGAGCGTGGCACGTTACAGCCCTGGATTTACTCCGTCACGTCCTCGGCATTTACACGGCGCACATAACTGATAAGGACGCGAGATGACCCGCCCGATACTGGCCAGCATTGACCTGCAGGCGTTGAAACAAAATCTGGCAATTGCGCGCCAGGCTGCGCCGGACGCTCGCGTCTGGTCAGTGGTAAAAGCTAATGCGTACGGACACGGCATAGAACGTGTCTGGAATGCGCTGGGAACGACCGACGGTTTCGCCATGCTCAATCTTGAAGAGGCGATAACCTTGCGCGAGCGTGGATGGAAAGGCCCGATCCTCATGCTGGAGGGCTTTTTCCATGCGGAAGACCTGACGGTGTATGACACGTATCGTCTGACCACCTGTGTACACAGTAACTGGCAGCTTAAAGCGTTGCAGAATGCCCGCCTTAACGCGCCGCTGGATGTTTATCTGAAGGTTAACAGCGGCATGAACCGACTGGGTTTTTTACCGGAACGGATATCGACCGTCTGGCAACAGCTGCGGGCGATGCCTAACGTCGGTCAAATGACGCTGATGTCACATTTTGCTGATGCTGAACACCCGGATGGCATTCAGGAGGCGATGACGCGGATCGGGCTGGCGACGGAAGGACTGGAGTGCAAACGTTCGCTGTCTAACTCGGCAGCGACGCTGTGGCACCCGGAAGCGCATTTTGACTGGGTTCGTCCGGGTATAATTTTGTACGGCGCATCTCCGTCCGGGCAATGGCGTGATATTGCCAACACAGGTCTTAAACCCGTCATGACGTTGAGCAGCGAAATCATTGGTGTGCAGACGCTGAAAGCGGGGGACCGGGTCGGTTACGGCGGGCGTTACACTGCCAGCGGTGAGCAGCGAATAGGAATTGTGGCTACCGGCTACGCCGACGGTTATCCGCGTCATGCAGCAAGCGGTACGCCAGTGCTGGTGGACGGTGTGCGAACCAGTACGGTAGGAACGGTATCCATGGATATGCTGGCCGTTGATCTAACACCGTGTCCACAGGCAGGAATAGGTACGCCTGTAGAGCTGTGGGGGAAAGAGATCAAAATCGATGATGTGGCAGCAGCGGCAGGTACGGTGGGCTATGAGTTAATGTGTTCGCTGGCGCTGCGTGTGCCTGTTGTGACAGTGTAACTTTACACATGGCCGGATGGTATTTATGCTAATCCGGCCCACGAAAGTTACGGTCAGTTCAGTTATTCACTCTCTTCTTCGGCCACCCTCACACCGACCTTCAATACCGCATTATCCTCTTTTTCAGCAACGGTCCAGATCATGCCGGCAAACTCCACCTGGTCGCCCACAACCGGTGCTGCACCTAACAGTTGCTGGACAATTTCACCCAACGTTTGTTGTTTTTCGCGGTACTCGGTGCCATCTTCCAGCCCATAAATCAGCGCGACGTCAGCATATTTGGCACTGGCTTCGAGAATAAAATCACCAAAAAACCGTTGGTCTAATGCCACCGGAGGTGACTGGCTGAACAGCTTGCCTAATGCCGGGAGGTCGCGTTCGCGGCCAATCACGCACAAAACATCGCCCTCACGCAGACGGGTACTGCCTGACGGGTGAAACAGCACGTTGTCGCGAAACAGTGCCGCAATTCGTGTTTCCTCTGGCATATGCAGGTCACGCAATGCTGCACCAACGCACCATTTGTCTGCGCTAAGCTGATAAACGAACTGTTCCCAGGGGTTATCAGGATGAATATCCAGGCCAATACGGGATACAGGCCAGCCGACCGGGGGGACCACCACTTTGGCTTTTTTCGCGGCCCAGGAAAGTGACGTGCCCTGAAACAGTAGCGAGATCAACACCACGAAGAACGCGACGTTAAAGAACAGCCGCGCATTTTCCAGCCCGGCCATCATGGGGAATACGGCCAGAATAATCGGTACCGCGCCGCGTAAGCCAACCCAACTGATAAAAATTCTCTCGCGCAGATTGAAGCCCCGAAACGGCAACAGCCCGGCGAACACTGACAACGGGCGGGCAAAGAAAATCATCCAGGCAGATAAAATCAGCGCCGGCACTGCAATTGGCAGCAGGTCGGACGGCGTAACCAGCAGTCCCAACACCAGAAACATCGCGATTTGCGCCAGCCAGGCCAGGCCGTCAAAGTTTTGCAGAATACCAAACCGGTTGCGAATAGGGCGATTACCAAGCAAAAATCCGCACAGATAGACCGCCAGAATTCCACTTCCTTCGAGTGCGGTAGTGACGGCAAAAACGAGGATCCCACCGCTCAACGCCAGCAGCGGATAGAGTCCGGCAGGCAGCGAAATTCGGTTAATCATTTGCAACAGCAGATAACCACCGCCGAGACCGAGTGCGATACCCAGACCAAATTGCTGGATAATATGCACCGCGAACATCCAGCTTAAGCCGGTCTCATGGTTTTGGATCATTTCGATAAGTGTGATGGTCAGAAATACCGCCATCGGATCGTTGCTACCTGATTCTATTTCCAGCGTGGAACCGACACGTTCGTTAAGTCCCTTACCACCGAGCAGAGAGAAGACTGCCGCGGCATCAGTTGACCCGACAATCGCACCAATCAACAGCCCTTCGATAAGATCCAAATGAAACAGCCATGCGGCCATCATGCCGGTTAACCCGGAGGTAACCAACACCCCGATGGTTGCCAGCGATAACGCCGGACCTAGCGCAACGCGAAAGGAGCTGGCCTGGGTTCGCATCCCGCCATCGAGCAGGATTATCGCCAGCGCCAGGTTACTCACCATGTAGGCGAAAGGGTAGTTATCGAAAGGAATACCGCCAATACCGTCCACGCCCGCCAACATACCGATAGCGAGAAATATCACCAGAATAGGGATACCAAGGCGTGATGAGAATGAACTGAGTAAAATACTACAAGTGACGAGGACGGAACCTAAAATAAAAAGGCTGATAATTGCTGCGGCATCCAACGTTCGTTTACTCCTGAATTACGCTGTTTCGTATTAATAACACCCTAACATAATAACGACAGAAACAGCGTTTTACTTAGCCCTGGATGAAGCTTTTTTTACGATTTAAGCACCGGATGTCCGGTCAGTGTGAGCTGACTGCCGTTTTTATCATTTTTCAGCACTGCATTAGCGCCCAGCGGTAGCGTGACGGTACGTTGCTCATGGCCAAAATCGAGGCCGCTAATCAATGGCACAGACAGTCTGGAACGTAGAAACGTACAGGCTGCATCCAGATCGTAACCGGCGTCGTAATCATTCGGCGTACTGCCGCTAAAACTGCCCAGAATGATGGCGTTCTGGCGAGCTAAAATACCCGCGTTATACAACTGCAGGAGCATACGTTCTACGCGGAATGGGTGCTCGTTAATGTCTTCCAGCACCAAAATACCGTTATCGATAGCTGGCATCCACGGCGTACCTATCAGCGACATGAGCATCGCCAGATTTCCCCCCCACAACGTTCCTTCAGTCGCGCATTCAGGGCCATTACCCTGCCAGTCGACAGTAAATTGCGCATTGCGCAGCGCCAGCCAGAAATGCTGTTCAGTAAACGGATCCATCTCCTCGGCACCGAAGTTTGCTGCCAGCATCGGACCGCTGAAGGTGATGACATTGCCCTGCGCCAGCAGACCACACTGGATTGCCGTAAAGTCGCTGTGCCCGCAGATAAGCAACGGATCGTGTTGCTGTCTGGCGGCCAGCGCCTGCCAGTCAATATCCTCCAGCAAACGACTGGCGCCGTAGCCGCCGCGTACCGGCATCACAATGGTATTGGGCGTTTTCAGGTCAACGAGTGAATTTACATCCGCCAGTCGTTCTGCTTCGGTACCGGCAAAACGCTGGTAGCGACGGGCAATAACTGCAGAGTTTTCGACCTGATGACCAGCTTCAGTAAGACGCTGAAGCCCGCGTAACGCCGCTTGCTGGTTGAGACAGTAGCCCGAAGGGGCAATTAAGTGAAACCGGGACATGGCATTTCCTTGCTACAACTAAAACCAAATGTATATCATGCCGCGTAGGTATGTCGTTGTCACCTCAGCGACAGGTTCCGGCTATAAGGATAGATGACGTGAAATTGAGATGGTTTGCTTTTTTGGTTGTATTACTTGCGGGCTGTAGTTCAAAACAGGATTACAAAAATCCGCCATGGAATGCTGAAGTTCCGGTAAAACGCGCAATGCAATGGATGCCTATTAGTGAAAAAGCCGGCGCGGCCTGGGGGGTTAGCCCACAATTGATTACGGCTATCATCGCGATTGAATCGGGTGGTAACCCAAATGCCGTCAGCAAATCCAATGCAATTGGACTGATGCAATTAAAAGCCTCCACTTCGGGACGGGATGTATATCGTCGCATGGGATGGAGTGGAGAGCCGTCTACCAGTGAGCTGAAAAACCCTGAGCGAAATATCTCTATGGGTGCAGCATACCTGAGTATTCTGGAAAACGGGCCATTGGCTGGGATCGAAGATCCACAGGTAATGCAATATGCCCTGGTGGTGTCATATGCCAACGGTGCCGGCGCGCTTCTGCGGACATTCTCCTCCGACAGGAAAAAGGCTATCAGCAAAATCAACGATCTTAGTGCTGATGAGTTTATCGAACACGTTGCCGATAACCATCCTGCGCCGCAGGCTCCACGCTATATCTGGAAGCTTCAGCAAGCGCTGGATGCCATGTAGTTAGCGTGATGCTATTCGCGCACCTTATTAGATTTTTCCCGGGCTTCGCGCTCAAGTGAAAAAATAATCCGCTGTAATTCCCGCTCCACCGCCGGGCCAACGTTGAGAAAACGGAAGCTCAGGCGGGGAGTGGTGATGGTCTCATTTTTCCCGTCAATAACTTTGCGTTCGCTAATGGAGATGAGCTGGGCGTCAACATGATATACCCCCCATCGTTCCATATTCAGTTCAACTTGCGAGAAGCGCATCCCTTCCGTCAACCCCTCGGGTTTTGCCTCTTCTAACAATGCGCCCATCCCGCCGAGAGACAGATCGAATAAGCGGAAACGCAGAATACTGTTGTCCGGCATTTTTGCCGTGCAGTGATAGGGAGGATGCAGTGGAGCACAGATGCGAAAATACTCCCGACGCTGGATGAACCATAGCGCAGGCGGCAGTGATGAGATAAATGCCGGCAGCCGCTGATACTCGCCTTTTTTGAGCTCTGGCAGGGTGAATTCAACTTTGGCCCCCTGCGTTTCGGCGATTATCGAAATTTGATTCGCGCGTTGTACGGCGTGGTTTTCATATTCCTGACTGCCAAAATCCATGATCAGTTCGTCAGGGTTAACAGCGAGGATCTTGCTGATGAACTGACCTCCTGACCAGGAGATACGCAGTGGAACCTGGTTGATATTTAAGTCCCGGAGCACGCCTAACACCGCTAATGGATTTTGCTTCAGGAACTGCTCATTGTAGTTGCTCACACCTAATGACTCCTGGATGCCTGGTTTGTCGTTGGATTATCGGCATCACGTGACGGAACTTAATACAAATGGATGAAATTTTTTATCAAATCCACGGAATTACGTCTGAATGAAAACGCACTGCCTATACTTAACCTAGTGGCGCAGGAATGTCTTGCGCGTGCATTCACTGGAAAGAGGGCCTGAAAATGGGAATTATTGCCTGGATTATTTTTGGTCTGATTGCGGGGGTGATCGCCAAACTGATCATGCCGGGTCGTGATGGTGGTGGGTATATCCTGACCTGTATTCTCGGTATCGTCGGGGCCGTGGTTGGTGGATGGCTGGCAACAATGTTTGGTCTCGGTGGTGATATCAGTGGATTTAACCTCCACAGTTTCCTGGTGGCTGTCGTTGGTGCGATTGTCGTGCTGGGTGTTTTCCGCCTTGTGCGCAGAAATTAATTGAACGGCCCCTCGGGGCCGTTTTTCTGAAACAATAATAGCTAGAATTTATACTCAACGCCTGCCCAGTAATTGCGACCTTCTTCGATAAACCCTTCGCTATAGACATATTGCGTATCAAACAGGTTATTGACCGATGCGTTAACGCTAAAACCGTGACCGATGGCGTAGTCGGCACGTAAATGGGTGATGGCAAAACCTGCTGCTTTTTGTGAGCCATCCGTATTACTGTAGCTCGAGGAACGTGCCTCTTCGGACAGCGTGATGCTGAGCGGATCCCAGGGTTTTAGCGTCATCCAGGCTGTGAGCGTTTGCGTAGGCAGGTCGGTAATCTTGCCGATATCACTGCGTTTGGCGTCTGCATGGATGAGTCCATAGCTTAACCCGACGTCCAGCATATCAAAGACGTTACCTTTGACACCCGCATCCAGACCAGTGTAATCCACGCGACCGCTGTTCTGATTCTGGATAGTGTCTGCATCAATATTGTGCGAAAGAATCGCATCGGTAATGCGGTTGTAATACACGCTGACTTCAAATCCCCAGTCCTGTGTGAGCGAACCATTCCAGGTCAGGTCGACGCTGCGGGCACGTTCAGGTTTTAGCTGTGGATTAACAAGTGCCACCTGGTTATAAGCGGGTTTCGACGTGGTGTAACGTTCTTTGAGCGTCGGAAAGCGCGTTCTGTCAGAGTAAGAAAGCGCCAGGGTGTCAGAATTTTCAAAGTGATATTTGGTCATCACCTGCCAGTTAAATGCCGACTGATTGTTGTCATCATAATGGGTGACGCTACCGTTTTTCTCATGCTTCATCCCCTCCAGACTGTCGCGCCAGTCGTAGCTTATACCCGCGACGACATCGACACTGTCCGCTGCTGCCCACTGGTATTCACTGGCGACAGACCAGGTACGGTCTTCGTAACGATCGTAAGCAGCGTTCGGCGCGCCTTTTTCGCGGTGAACATCGTCTTTCCAGTTAACAGCAAAAGAGAGCAGATCGTTTTCACGCATATCGGCGGCGAGCTGCAGGCCAGCCCCGTCGCTATAGTCAGAATAGTGGCTGTAGCTGCCTTTCTTATTTTTTAAATCAGCAACAGAGTTGTACATCATCAGCGTATTTTCAAAGGTGTCGCGATAAAGTCGACTTTTCAGGGTAAAGCGATCGCCCAGATGTGTCGTGCCCTGGTAGTAATAACTCTCTTTATCATATTGTGGCCACTGCCAGTAGCGTGATTTCTGGCTGCTGGTACCGGCGTAGGGAGGGTTATCTTTTTCGCCGTCCTGATTGATGTAGGTGAGGACATATTCATCATTGTCACGCGGGGTGAAACCCAGTTTAACGATCCCGCGTTTATCATCAGCGGATGAGTTAATCATTTTACCATTGCGACCCGCCACCGGGTTATCCGTACCATGCGGCAGGCCGAGAAAATCTTGCTTCAGCTGGCTCCCGCTAAGCTGGATATATCCCAAGTCGTTACTGGCACCAAATGAGGCGTGCATATCGTGGGCATTGTCTTTACTGCGACTCCAGCCCTGACGATATCCGATACTGCCCTCAACGGGTTTCGTCGGTTTTTTAGTGGTGATGTTGATAGCGCCACCCATCTGGTTTGGTCCCTGAAGCAAGGATGAGTAACCTTTAGAGACTTCAACCGTGGCGATATCAGAGGTGAGAAAACGTCCTAAATCCAGGTTGCCATCATAGGGGATATAAACAGGAACACCGTCGAAAAATACCGGCACCTGACGGCTATCAAAGCCGCGTACTTTCACCTGCTGTTCGTTACGGTTGCCTGATTTTTGTAGCACTACACCGGGGATAACACTCAACGCCTGGGCAACGTTTTGCTTGTCCAGATCCTGCATTGTTTCCTGTCCAAGTACCGTCGTGCTGGCCGCAGAGGCTGGACTTGACCAGACAGTCATCGTTTCGCTTTCTGGCCCGGCGAAAGCACTCTGTGCAAAAACAAACGACAGCGCTGTGTAAAGAAAACTCTTGTTGAAATTCATTATTTTTAGTCCATTTATGAATGTTAAATACCGCGAGCTTCCGGACTCAGGGTGACTTTGATATCCGCTGGTGGCGCGTAGTAAGGTGCGGAAGTGATAAAGAGTCTGATGCCGCAATCGAGGTAACTCGCCAGGGTGGCGAGAGTAATGCCGCCAGTCAGCGCCAGCGTGCAATGGGGGGCCAGAGAAGGGGCTATGCGTGCAATCTCAGCGGCCTGTTCAGGGCTAAACTTGTCGAGCTGCAGAACATCGGGCGCGGCGCGTAGCGCGTCCAGCGCCTCTGTGGGATTGTCCGCTTCGACCACAATCTTTTTTTCCGGCGCATGACGTCGCAACTGTGCGATAGCGTCAGCCCAGTTGTTTTCGTTAGCAAGAAAACGGCGATGATTAGCAAAAAGCAGTACGGATTCGGAACATCCGCCTCGGTGGATAATCCCTCCCGCCGCGAGAATCGCTTGTGTGGCCAGCATTCGGGTGCCAGGAATCGCTTTTCGGGTACAGGCTATCTGGGCGTCAGGGTAGCGGCTACGAACAATGGTCAACATATTGTCGAGATAGTCTGAAACGCCGCAACTCCATTCCAGAACATTTTGTACGGCTTTCCAGCCCTGATGTAGCGCGGCCGCATTCCCGTGTGCGCGAATAACTAACTGACCGGCGGTCGCCCGTTCACCCTCCGCCAGTTGTTCAGTGACGGTCAGTCCCAGTGAATGAAGCATTTGTCTGGCGATGGTAATGCCGCTGACGCACCCGCCCTGGCGATGACAGAATTCCATGACTCCCGGTTGCGCACCGATACCCAGTGCCCGGGTAGTCAGGTCGCCCCCCTGAATATCTTCCAGTAACAAGGCGTCGGTCTGCGCCTGAGAAAAGTAAATCATCGCAGCGCCTCCGGGGCGACGCTGTCCCACCAGATCAGCGCCCAGTCGCGACTGGCGGGAGCAATGGCGCGGGGATCCTGTTGCTGATACCAGGTATCCAGACGATCAACCTCATCTTCACTGAGATCGCCCATACTCCAGCGCACATTTTCCAGAAAGCGGGACCAGGTGCTGTTGTCCTGCTGACAGTTCGGCCCCCGGATAAAATCAACGTGGGCGTGGATGCCCATCTGGTATAAAACGTTTAACGCGTAGATATAGTTAGGAAGCTCAATCACCTCGCGGCCCAGTGCGCGCTGAATGGTGGGAGAAACAAACGAAGAACTCACGAGATGGGTGGTGTAAACCCGCAGCCGCGCCTGATTGTTCAGTTTTGTCATCGCCTGGCGCATATCGGCGACCAGCGTGGAGCGGGACGCTACGGCGATATCGCATGGGGGCAAATCGTCCCAGTGTTCCTCCCAGGAACGTTGCACCCAGTGGACATGGCTGCCTCCCATCTGCCCGGCGCGACGGGCGGCCACGCTCAGCATTCCCTGGCTATAATCCACGCCGTATATTGTCGGGATCTTTTTTGCCAATGCCAGTGAGACCGTACCAGGACCGCAGCCCATATCGAACAGTGATCCAACACCTTCAAGATTAATTTTTCCCAGCAGCTGTTGCAGATAGCTGTCGGTTAATGAGGCGCAATTCTCTGCCATTTTTTCCGCACGTTTATCCCAGTGCTCCGGCTTTTTCTCGGTTCGGTTCGCCAGAAGTAACTGTTTACGGTAAAGGTCAGCAAAATCAATGTCGTCAATGAGCATCGTGATTCCTTATTGTTGGGTGCCAAAGAGGTGGTGGTGGATTTGAGAAGGGGCGACGCGGTACAGCGTTGCCAGCCGATCTGTGGCGAGTTGTTGTTCGGGAAGTCCTTGCGATACCAGCCCGTCTGGTTCGATGCGCACTACGCTGTCGGCTATTGCTCGCGCATGCAATGGGTGGTGAGTGGACATCAACAGGGCCATTCCGCTCTTCTTCAGTGTAACCAGCGTGTCGAGCAGGCGGATCTGATGACCAAAATCGAGGCTGGAGGCCGGTTCATCCAGCAACAGTAAACGTGGGTGCTGCGCCAGCGCGCGGGCAATCAGCACTAACTGGCGTTCACCGCCACTCAGCGTGTTCCAGCGTCTGTCTGACAGATGGGGGATCCCCAACAGCTCCAGTTGCTGATATGCAATTTCGCGCTCTTTTACGCCAGGGACTGCAAAGGCGGCCATCTGCGGGGTCAGTCCCATCATCACCATATCCAGAACGGTGAAGGCAAAAGCGCCGTCGTGGGCTTGCGGGACCCAGGCGATGGCACCCGCGCGCTCACGTTCGCTGAGAAGATTCACCGCTACGCCATCCAGTAAAATATCGCCGTGGAGTGGCCGGATAACGCCAAGGAGCGTGCGCATCAGCGTGGTTTTTCCGCTACCGTTTGCGCCAAGCAGACAGCAAATTGCCCCCTCGCAGACGTTGAACGAGACATTGCGCAACACCGGGTGTTGGGCAGAATATCCCAGCGAAGCGTTGCACACGGTTAGCAGCGTCATGGGCGGCCACCCCGCAGGAGCAGTAACAAAAAGAAGGGGGCACCAATAAAGGCCGTCAGGATCCCGAGTGGGATTTCCGTGCTGCTAAGCGTGCGCGCGAGGGTGTCGGTCAACAGCAGTAAAATGGCACCAATTCCCATTGAAACAGGCAGTAACTGCTGGTGATTGTTACCGGTGAGGAGTCTGCCAATATGCGGCACAACCAGCCCAATCCAGCCGATAATGCCCGCAATGGCGACGGTACTGGCGGTAATGAGCGTGGCGCAGACGATCAACCCCAGCCGCAGCCGAGAAACGTTAATTCCCAGTGAGCGTGCTTCATCATCCGAGAGCGTAAGCAGGTTCATGCGCCATCGCAGCAGCAAAAGCGGAATCGAACCTGCCACGATCAGCGGCGCTGAAAACCAAAGGTCATGTAGCGTAATGGTGGATAAACCGCCGAGTAGCCAGAAGGTAATCAAAGGGAGCTGGGTATATGGGTCAGCCAGCGTCTTGATAAGCGAAATTCCCGCGCCACATACTGTTCCCAGCGCAATCCCAACCAGTACCAGCGTTAATACCGGATCGTGGCGGGAAACACGGCAGGTAATGAGCCAGACGCCCGCGACTACCAGCAAACCTCCGACGAATGCGTAAAGCTGAATAAACAGTATCGGCAAACCCAGCAGGATGGCCGAGCAGGCACCTAAACCGGCACCAGCCGCGACGCCAAGAATATCCGGTGAGACCAGCGGATTACGGAACATTCCCTGATAGGTTGTGCCTGCTCCGGCCAGTGCCGCCCCCAGTAGCAGCGCGGCCACAATACGCGGCAGACGAATTTGCCAGAAGACGATTTTATCCTGCGCCGTCACACCCTCCTGGCTGACAATGAGCGCCATCACATGCTGAATATCCAGCCGATAGGCTCCGGAAAGCACAGCGACAACCACACAAAGCGCAATGGTCACAATCATCAGGAGACTGAGTGTCGTTGTTCTCATCAGACCGCCACCAGTTGTTGATACTGCGAGTCGCTTAAAGAGGTATGCCAGAACAGCTGTGAATAGCGCTGCATGTCATCCTGAAAGCTTGCATTTACCAGTGGGTCAAGCCAGGCGTGCAGGCGGCGTAAACCCAGTAA
Source organism: Citrobacter sp. Cm046 (assembly GCF_030333065.1). Taxonomy (NCBI): domain Bacteria; kingdom Pseudomonadati; phylum Pseudomonadota; class Gammaproteobacteria; order Enterobacterales; family Enterobacteriaceae; genus Citrobacter; species Citrobacter sp. Cm046. The sequence continues at coordinate 161,093 of NZ_JAOWGP010000044.1, forward strand.
ACGGTTGATGCCGGGAGGCGCATCGAGCCAACCAAACGGCAGACCGCTGAGAAAAAGAATACGTTTATCGGCGACGGCCTTTACCCCTTGCCAGACCGGATCTTCTCGCAGGTACTGTGCTGTAATCGCATCCTGCACCAGGATGATATCGGGCTGCCAGCTGAGCAGGTTTTCCATCGACACCTGCGCCAATCCGTGCCGTCCTGGGATTTGCGCTACATTGTGTAATCCCAGTAGCTCTGCGGCTTCGGTGTGCAGTGAGCCTTGTAACCCCGTTTCAAGTCCTCTGGCGCCGCGAGCGGCATAAAAACGCAGTTTGGCGGCTGGAGAGCGCGAAAAAATATCGGCTTCATCAATGAATTTCTGGGCAAGTGCTGCCTGTGCTGCTGTCCGCGTTTCCGTGCCCAGTGCTTTACCCGCGGCGTGCAGTTGTTGCGGAGTTTGTCGAAGTTCGCCGTTAATCAGCAGCCACGGTATCTGCGTTTGCGCGTAGACCTGCTTTGCCTGTGAAAGCCAGGTCTCGTCCGCATTACCGCAATCAACGACCAGATCGGGCTTCAGCGCCAGCAATGCTTCAAGAGACAATGTGCTGGCACGACCCGCCAGCCTGCCCAGTTTGGGTAATGTCCGGATGTTATCTGACAAAGGAATGGCAGCCTGGTGGGAGAGATCAAAGGATGAAAATCCCACCAGCTTTTCCGGTGCGACGGCTAACAGCAGTACATCAGCGGGAGCTCCGGCGCTCACCACGCGTTGAATAGCGTTAGTCCCGGGAGAGGAACCGATAGCAACGGTGAGCGGCGTACGGGCGCTGGCCGGAAAGTGGCGTAAAAGCAGCGCAGAGGCCACGAGCTGGGCAAACATCCGTCTTGTCAGTGGCATTATATTCATCCTGAACGGTGATAAATTCGCTATATATTTACATATATAGCGAATAAAAACATGTTCAGAATCAATTTCACACTGATGAAAATCCCGGGTAACCCGTAAGAGTTATGTGCAATGGGGACAGTGAAAAGAGAGGGAGACTGAAATAAAAAATCCGCGGCGACGCGCGGATTTTCGGGCAATACATGCACGTTATGGGGTTGTTTGAGTCTGCTTTTGGGTTTCGGTCTGTGTAACGCTGGCAGGCGTCGGGCGCGTTGATGGAACGTTGTCACAGGGTTTTTCTTTGGCACAAATCAGATCGAGCATTTTTAATGTCACGCCGTTGGTCCAGCCAAAGCCGTCCTGCAACGGATACTCGCCACCACCACCGCCGGTGCCAGTGGTGCTCACGTCATATTTTTCAACCAGCTTTTTCTCACGGTCGTAGGTGTGCTGAACGTTAGTGAGGAACCGCCAGGTCACGTCCATGGCGACGTTATCCTGACCATAGTTTTGTAGCCCGGAGGCGGCAACCCACTGCAGGGGAGCCCAGCCATTAGGGGCATCCCACTGCTGGCCACTTTTCACCGACGTGGTAGCCACACCGCCGGGTTGCAGCAGGTGCTTCTGGGTTGCAGTAGCGACTTTACTGGCTCGATCCTTTGCTGCCGCATTGACATACAGCGGGAACAGCGTGGCGGCAGTCAGCTGATTACGTACTTTCTTACTTTGCAGATCGTAGTCGGCGTACCAGCCTTCTTTATCATTCCATAACCAGGTTTCGATCCCTTTTTGCCGGGCGTTGGCGAAGCCTTCGTATTGCGCAGCCTTCGCGTCGTCGCCTGCGGCTTTACTGGCGAGGGCGATCATTTTTTCCATTTTATAAAGCAACGCATTGAGGTCTACCGGGACGATGCTGGTGGTGCGAATGGAGCTCAACTGGCTGGGATTATCCATCCAGCGTGAACTGAAATCCCAGCCCGAAGCCGCGGCAGATCGCAGGTCGCGATAAATTTCTGTGGCGGGGCGGTTCGGGTTGCTTTTGGCGGTCGCGATGTCCTCAACCCAGGACTCCGGTCTTGGTGTATCGCGGTCATCCCAGTAGCGGTTCAAAATGGTTCCGTCAGCCAGTTTGACGACACGCTTGTTCTGCTGGCCAGGCTGGAGAGTTTCGACGCCTTCCATCCAGTACGTGTACTCTTTGAGCATCTGCGGCAGATATTTTTTCAGAGCATCATCACCGTCATGTTGTGCCAGCAGTTCGACCATAAAGGCGAAGAACGGAGGCTGAGAACGACTTAGATAGTAGGTACGGTTACCGTTAGGTATGTGTCCCCATGTGTCGATTTCGTAAGCAAAGTTCGCCACCATGTCGGAAACCTTGTCCCAGTGATTGCTTTCAGCAAGCCCCAGCATGGTGAAATAGCTGTCCCAGTAATAAATTTCGCGAAAACGACCGCCGGGTACGACATAAGGTTCGGGCAGTGGTAGCAACGAATCCCATTTCTCGGCATCTGTTGTTGAACGCGTTAACACCGGCCACAGCCCATCGATATGCTCACGGAGTGACTGTCCTGCAGGCGGCACGTATTTTTCACCCTCTTTGGGCAGTGTAAAGTTTACATTCACAAAATGGCGTAAATCGAAACCGGATTGATTTTTCTGCATCCGGTAATCAGCGAGGATCATTAACGGATCGCTGTTGGGTACGGCGTCGGCAAAGGTCTTCTGATCGGGGAATAGTTTCGCTGTTTGCACATCATTAAACAGGGGGCCGAGCAGGATATCAGGAGGCTGAGGTGCGTCGGTTGGCTGTTCCGCGGCATTAACGGCAAACGAGCTAAAGGCGAAAAGGGTACTTGCGAGTGTCAGTTTTATTGCGACAGAGAGCATGCCAGGATGGCGAATTGCTGGCGTTATCATCGGTTAATCTCCTTAGCGGCGTGCCGAAGTAGCGGCATTTACCATGAGAAAACCTTAGTTCAGGATTGGCCGTTGCGCGTGATAGAGGCCCTATTTTGCGAACAAACAGACATTTCCTGATGTACTCAGGGGAAGCCGCACACCCCAGACGGTAAGGGTGTGCGGTGAGTATCAGTTCACAAAGACCAGTCTATTCGCCACGCAGTCAAGGGTCAGGGTGTTACCCGTTTGAATCGCGTCGAGTGCTTCGCCTTGCTGGCAAATACAGCAGATGCCCATTTCACGTGCAATAATCGCCGAATGAGAAGTCTCGCTCCCGTCTCGCAGGCAGATGCCTTTAACAGTCAGCGGATCGAGCTGCAACACGGTAGAGGGGTAAATGGCATCCGCGACCAGGATTGTTGGGCGAACAAATGTGGGGATTTGCGTATGTTCCCCAGTCAGATGCCTCAGCGAACGGGACAGCAAATCTTCAATATCAATATATCGTGCCTGTAGATACGGATCGTCGAGCTGGAGATACTGCTGGCGCAGATCGTTCAGAACGTTTTGCCAGGCATACCCGGCGCTACACTGTTTCTCACGCATCAGATCGCAGGCCATATCATACAGCTCAGGATCATCCAACAGAGTGTGGTGACCAGAAAAAATTGCGGCGATATCGGCGGAATATTTTTCTTCCGCGAGAGCTGTCAGAAAGCTCAGGTCGTCCAGTGTCTTGCGTATAGCTACCTGTAACTGCTGCTGTTCTTCCTGCATATTTGCTGCTGCATGACAGGGGATTTCCGGCGAGAACGGTGTGTAACAGAAGGCCATACCGGTTACCTGCGAGGGCGTTGAATGTGCCAATTTGTCAGCATGTGGTTTTTCTATGGTTTCGCCAAAATTCTCTGCTGCAAGCTGCTGGAATGCTGCCAGCGCATCGTCCGCCTGTTCACCTTTGGCAATGAGTCGCAGCGTATCGTTACAACGTACCTGAAGCAGGGCGATTTGGTTAAGGCTGTCAGGGACTACGCACTTACCGTTTTTCTCCAGCAACATGTCAGCGTTGAAAACAGACAGGGTGGAGACCAGCTTTGACGCCGGGCGGACGTGTATGCCGTTGGGATTCTTCACTACTACGGCAACCGAACGTGCATCCGCGTCGGCTGACAGTGCAGCCGGTGCGGTTTTATCCGGAGATGACGAAGGTAAACCCAGTTGCTCATATTTAGCGTCGAGGGCGTTCATGGCATCCTTGATGACCCGCTCGATATCGGCCCCCGCAGCAGCACTGACCGTCGCTGCCAGCGTGCCTTCAACCAGAGGGGCGGCGCATAAACGTACCTTTGCGGCAATCGCCGGATCGAGTAACTCCAGCGCCGTTTCCGCACTCAGTAATGCGCTACCAATATCCATCATTACCAGAACATGATCGGTATCCGCCACTGACTCAATGGCTTCCATTACCTTAATCGGATCGGTGCCGATGGGGTTCTCAGGATCGTCAATGCCCGCGGCAATCGCCAGTTTACAGCCGTCACCCATTAACATCTGCCGGGCTAACGCACCGACGCCTTCGCCCAACTGAGCGCTATGAGACACAATAACCAGGTTTACCATCGCTTTATCCTTACTCTCTGGATGCCTGAGCCAGCATCTGCACCATAAACATAACGGACGTTGCCCCAGGGTCCTGATGCCCAATGCTGCGCTCACCCAGATAGCTGGCGCGGCCTTTGCGTGCCTGCATCGTAATAGTGCTTTGCGCCGCCGCTTCCGCTTGCTGGCTTGCTGCTTCCAGCGCTGCCTGTACCGTTAGCTTCTGTTCACAGGACTGGCGCAACGACTCAACCACCGGCACCCAAACATCGCACATCGTTTTGTCACCAGGCTCTGCTTTACCCCGGCTGATCACACCTTCAGCGCCATCGCGTATCATTTGATAAAGTTCCTCAAGCGTCAGACTCTGGTGTGCCTGAGTCACCTGCGCCGCGCGGATGAAAAAGGTGCCGAACAGCGGGCCACTGGCACCTCCGACGCTTGAAAGCAGCACCATTCCGGTGTTTTTCAAAATAAAGCCGATGTCTTTGTCCGCAATTGACGGTAATTTTTCGACCACTTTACTGAAGCCACGGTGCATATTCAGGCCGTGGTCTGCATCACCAATCTCCCGATCAAGTCCGGTCAGGAAATCACTTTCTGTGGTGAATATTTCACCGCAACGATAGAGCCAGTTAACAATTTGTGTTCTGTTGAGGGACATCATGAATCTCCTTATTTACCCCAGTTAAGAGCAGGGGTGTGAACCGGTGCATCCCATAAGTTCAGCGTGTCGTCATCCACTTTTAACAGGGTGATTGAGAAGCCGGTCATATCCAGAGAGGTGCAGTAAGAACCGATCAGGTTGCGTTCGATAATGATGCCTGCATCCTGACAGCGGCTTTCAAGACGGTTATACACGCCAAAAAGTTCGGACAACGGCGTTGCACCAAGGTTATTGACCAGCGCAATGACGCGATCGCCATCCTGTAGCGGTTGCTTGGTTTCTTTGCCTTCCTGCCAGGCACCCTGGACGTTATCCCAGTGACGTAATGAGCGGCTGTAGCTACCGTTTTCCAGCAGGGTATCGAACATTTCATCCACGGTCTGGTCAAGGGAAGAGAAGGGGCGACGGTCAATCCCGGGTTCCCCATGAATACCGACGCCGAACTCCATCTCATTGTCCTGTAGGGTGAAAGAGGGTTGTCCGGCGGCAGGAACGGTACACGCGCTGATAGCGATACCAATGGAATGACCCAGATTATTCAGTTTGCGACCCAGCGCCGCGCAGGCTTCCAGTGAATCTCCACGTTCAGCGGCAGCACCAACCAGTTTTTCGATCAGTACCGTATTGGCGACACCACGGCGACCCGCGGTATACAGGCTATCTTTTACCGCAACATCATCATCCACCACCATCGTGGTGACTTTTACGCCGCTTTCATGCAACAGCTCGGTAGCGGTTTCGAAGTTAAGAATGTCACCGGTGTAATTTTTGATGATGAGCAGGACGCCTTCGCCACCGTCAATTTGCATTGCGCATTCGAACATTTTGTCAGGCGTTGGTGAGGTGAAGATCTCACCCGGACAGGCACCGGAAAGCATGCCCTGACCAATATAACCACAATGCATCGGCTCGTGTCCGCTGCCGCCACCAGAGAGCAGCGCCACTTTACCCATCACCGGCGCGTCTGCGCGAGTAACGTACACAGGGTCCTGATGCAGTGACAGTGAAGGGTAGGCTTTTGCCAGTCCCGCGAGTTGTTCATTCAGTACGTCTTCAACACGGTTAATCAATTTTTTCATTTTTTATGCTCCGCAGACAGTCCTGAGATGGCTGCATAAATCGGGCAGACATCTGATGTAGGGTATCGGTTGTGTACAACGCACGGCGACCGCTCGCTGCCGATAAGGTTATTGTGCACGAGGGTAGTCAAAAGAAAATTGAAGGCATGTATGTTTCAATACGGAACATTCATGGCTTGCAATGTTCCGTATTGGAACGTATTGGTGCATAAATCAGCAGAAATGAGAGGTTAGGCAGCGTTTATCGCAGAAAGTGAACGTGATGGGTATTGTAGAGATAAAACCACCTGCTGAGCAGGTGGTCTTTTAGGATTGGCCTGGCATTAGCCCGGGTAAATACCACGATCTTTACGGGCCAACAGAATTCGCTCACACGCCACAATGTAGGCAGCGGTACGCAGGGAGCAGGATTTCTCAGCCGCTTTCTCCCAGACGTGCACCATCGCATCGGTCATGATTTTATCCATACGTGCGTTGATCTCTTCCTCACTCCAGAAGAAACTTGCCATGTCCTGAACCCATTCGAAATAGCTGACGGTTACGCCGCCCGCGTTACAAACAACGTCAGGTACGACGACAATACCGCGGCTTGCCAGAACGTCATCGGCATCCGGATAAGTTGGGCCGTTTGCGCCTTCGAGCACCAGCTTACAGGTCAGCGTCTCCGCGCGGTGGCGGGTAATCTGACCTTCGAGTGCTGCTGGGATCAGAATATCCATCTCCAGGCTCCAGAAGGTTTCGCTGGCAATCGTTTCTGCACCCGGGAAACCGGCAATCTGTTTGTGCTCCAGTTGCCAGGCGGTGAGGGCGGTCATATCGATCCCGGTGGCGTTAAACAGCGTAGCGGTATGGTCCTGAATCGCCACGACGCGAGCGCCCGCGGCTGCGAACAGACGGGCGGCTTCACTGCCGACGTTACCAAAACCTTGCACTGCCACGCGAGCGCCTTCAACCATGATGTTTGCACGGCGTGCCACTTCCAGACCACTAACAAAAACGCCGCGGCCGGTTGCTTTATCACGACCCAGAGAGCCACCGAGGTGGATAGGTTTACCGGTGACCACGCTGGTCACTGTGGTGCCGTGGTTCATGGAATAGGTATCCATCATCCAGGCCATGACTTTGCCGTTAGTACCAACATCCGGCGCAGGAATATCTTTCTGCGGCCCGATGATAATGCCGATTTCGCTGGTATAGCGACGGGTCAAACGCTCCAGTTCGCCTTCGGACAGGCTAAACGGATCGACGCGAACGCCGCCTTTTGCGCCGCCGTAGGGCAGGTTCAGCGCTGCGCATTTGATGGTCATCCACGCAGAAAGGGCCATCACTTCATTAAGATCAACATCAGGATGATAACGCACACCACCTTTACCTGGACCTCGTGAGAGGTTGTGCTGCACGCGGTATCCTTCGAAATGGCGGATGGTACCGTCATCCATCTGTACCGGGATATCGACAATCAAAGCGCGTTTTGGGTGACGCAGGGTATCCACCCAATGGGAAAGTTCGCCCAGGTAAGGGGCCACACGCTCGATTTGTTGCAGGTAGGTATTCCAGGCAGATGTGCTGCTATCTGAAGCGTAAGATAACTTATCCATGATAAACCTTAGTTATAAAAGTAATATGTTCTTAATTTAGCCGTGGTATACAGTGAATCTCACCATATAAACTTAAATTTAACATTTTTTCAAAGAATCGGCTCATCCAGAAACGAAATTTCCGCCAAAAATTCGGTGCTGACGCAAAGTCTTAGTGAATAATTATTTATATTAAAGGCGTAATTTGCGCTTTTATAGATAATTGATGCACATAATCTGCATGATGCCTAAGGCGTGCTATTTGTCAGATTTATGACGCACCTCTAAAAGTAAATAATATGATAATGATTTGTGCTTTCTTTTGTTGTTTTTTGGTGACAGTTCAGCGCGTCAGTAGGTGACAGAGATGGTGACGGTGTCGGCATAGTTGTCAGGGGTATAGTTCGCGCTGGGAACAGTGGCGTAAACCGGATAAGCGGTGGTTGAACCCGTGCCGGTTCCTGCCACGTTATTGAGGGATGTATTGCCCCACACTGTACCGGATGGCCCCGGTGTCGAGCTAAGCAGATAGGGTACCTTATCGTTGTTCGCACCCGTACCGGCCATAATGCCACTGCCTGTTGTATTGCCGTTGGAGGGCGTTAACCCAATGGTATAAGGGGTACTCGTGGAGCATGCCACGCCGAGGGAGCCTGTCGCGGTGGCATTACGCTGGCTCGCCTTAACCGGATCAAAGGCAATGTTGTTGGCATAGCTGATATTGCATTGTTTCGTGACTACGGCCGATACGTTGAAAGGCAACCTGGCGGCAACGGTATCGCCGCAGGTGGTAGGCGGGAAAAGTAGTCCTGGATTGAGGGTGACCAGGGCGGTTGCTGACGTATAGCTATCCTGATAGTTGCCGGGGACTGCGGCGGTTTGTGGGGTGGCAATCTTCGCGAATACCGTTAACGTGCCTGTTACCGGCGTCAGGTTCAGCAGATTAAGCTGCACCATCGGGAAGGTGGTTCCCGACTGATACTGGCTCCCCCAGATTTTGCTGTATCCGGTGTCCTGGTAGAGTTGATAGTTTAGCGTTCTGGCCGGTGTACCGCTTAATGACATAGTGCGCGGGGTAACCTGCCCGCTGACGTTTGACGCGCCAATATTAAAGCAGAGATTGATCCCTGCAAGCACGTCGCCAAGTTCCTTTGCGCAGCTATAGGCAAACGTCATTATTGATGTCGCGCCATTCGTCGACAACGGGTTTACGGAGCCAAAATTGACTGGCTGAACATTGCTTACCGAACAGGTAACTGCATAGCTTATTCCGGGAAATCCGGGTAAAACGACCATGAGTAGCCAATGTCTTAACCTCAAGAAAATTCTCCTGTTCTTTTTACCGGCATACCAGTGGTCCTATCTGCACAATGCCTTTTGCTGAAGGAGGGTAGTCAAACTGCACGTTGCAACTGCCGGTTTCAGTATCGACGCGCAGACGATTATGTTGTTCCAGCGTGTCGAACCAGGTCATACCGTCAAATCCGACGACAGACGACTGACCCGAACCGGTGGTAGCGTTCGCCATGCTGCCCTCAGGAATCGCCTTACCCTGAACATCCACCAGGATGACTTGTGCGGCGCGAACGGGAGTTATGCCAAAACTGACAAGTGTTCCGGAACGATCCGCTGGTGTTGCGTTAGCCTCAACGCGTGAGATCCGCATATTGGCGGGAAGATCCATCGGGTCGATACTGATCTGATTACTTTGGTAGCTGTTCAACGATGTAACTAACAACAAACCCTGATCATCGCTGTGCCCGACAAGATTATTTTGCAGTTTGACAGGGACGTCAGGAACGCCGTCTGTTGATACCACAGCAAAACCATTATTGATTTCACGGGCAGCAAACAGGCCGCCGCCCATCGTGACCAGAGAACCGGTCACCCCCGCATATCCATAGTGGTTGTCCGGTAAACGACTAAAGCCGGTATATGCTTTCCCATAACGTCCCAGGTATCCCACCTCACCCTGGCCGCTTTGGCGGGATGCCTGTTGGTTGGCGGCAATATTCCATCCCCATCCACCGTCGGCAGGCGGTGTCTGACTGGCATTTAGCTGATAGCCGGTTTCATTATTGGTGTGTTGTATGGTGCTACTGGCACTCAGGTTATTGCCGGTGGTGACTGTCACCATCAGATAGATGCTGCGATCGCGGTCATCATCAATGTTCTGATTGAAGCCTGCATTGAGGGAGACATTATCGGTGACAGATTTGTACCAACTGGCGTTGGCGTAACGCACTGCCGTTTCGTGCGGATAGCGAAACTGCAGGTAGCTGAGGCTGACATTCCCGGCAGACGCCATTGAATAACCAATAACCGTGTTGCTGGTCAGCGTCGGCGGCGGCTCGCCATAATGGGTGGCAACGTCCCGATAATCGCCGGAGGTAGCGGTGGTAGTGGTGCTGAAATTAAATTTATCCGCAGACCAGCGATAACCCACGCTGTACAAAAAACCATTTTTCCCTGAGTCGGCGCTGGCTGCCAGAGCGGTGGACAGCGTTCCGCTGCGGCTACCGGGGATCCAGTCATTACTGAAACCCGCATTAATAAGCCCATCACTTGTTTCTGCATGGACGCCAGCGGTGAACGTATTGCTGATCCCCCGACGCCAGGTACCGCTGAGTACAGGGACGCTGGCATAATCAAATGAGGAGTAACCGTAATTCTCCCGGACTGCGCCCAGCTCAGCTGACCAGGATGTTAGCCCTGCCCGCAGGAGTTGTTGATCGTTATAAAAAGAGAAGTTTTGTACCGTTGTTCTGCCCAGCGCGTCTGTCATCATCACCTGGCCGGTACCCGCGCCACTGATGTTTGGCATGGTGTTTATCTGAAAACTCCCGGCCGGAACTTCTCCGTTGTAGTACCTGACTCCGTTGACGTACAGCTCAACGTTCGAGGGGACGGTTGCGGAGCCGAGGTAGGCGGGGAGTGGGGTGGTTGGCATATAGGGTTGCAGACCAAAATCGGTCCCAATCTGAATACCGCCGATGTGGGTAGGTCGGGACCAGGCGAGTGAGCTTGTCAGGGTATCGCCAACGGTGATCGCCAGCATGTCCTGCGGAAACGAGGAACGCCAGCTGGTATCCAGCCGGTTAAAAGTGTTATTCGCATTTGCAACAGTAGAATATTGCGTAAGCTGGGTTGTACTTAATACCCCTAAGCTGTTGAAAGCGCGCAGTTCGCTAAAGGTGTTAAAACCGCTTTCATCCCCCTGTTGCGCATAGACATCATAATTGAGTAACGCCCCACGCGATGATGATGCCATCGGTGCGTTCTCTGCAGGGGGGTTAAGCTGAGTGGTGGCAAGATCAAGTACGCTCAATGGTGCTGTAAGCGCCAGGGTTTGCTGCTGAACGTTGTAGTCAATATTTAACTGGTCGATGTCGTTCAGGTTAACAGGCCCGGAGGTTTCCTGTGGTATGCGAAAACCTAGCTGGCGCAAGGTCTGTGCGCCAGCGTAGAGTTTTCCATTATCATAGCCAAGGTGAACCAGCCCAACGGGGTTACCATTTAACGTTACATCAAGATATAAATCGGCACCCACAAGTGGAGTTGCGTCACTAATAACGCCATTTTTTGTCTGGTTATTATTAAGCGCTTGTGCGGAAACCATGGCAGATATTAATGCTCCGTTGAGTAAGCAAAATTTCAGCAGAAAGCATGACCAGTCAGAGATCTTGTACTGTTTTTTGGCCATTTACTGTTACTTCAACTTTACCGCCATTATGGGTATCACTGGCGGACGGGGATAATATCCACCGCATAGTTGAGCCTGGAAGAACATAACCTAGCAGTCCCGACGTAATGACTTTTTTGGTACCGTTATGATTAATAAAAGTTGCAGCAGATAATTGTGCATGTCCGTTTCCCTGATTACTGACTTCAAGGAATTTTTTGCCATCCAGTAGTTGTAACTTCCATTGAAGTTTTGCTTCGGTTTCAGCCTGTGTGGCTGGCTGAATAAAAACGGGCACGGAATAATGCAGGACAAATTGCAGCTTATTTTTTTGTAATTTTGTGGGCGGTAATTCATCGATGGATAACCGGTAAGCATCTTCTGCCTGGGTTGATGGCGGAGCGGTGCGAATAACGCGAATCAACTGACGTTCACCCGGTGCTAATGCCAGCATCGGTGGACTTATAACAAGTCCCTGGGAGGGGGATAACCTGTCGCCGTAAGCGCTCTGACTCCAGCGAAAAACCCGGACCTGGGCATTGAGCACGCTATCACCCGCGTTGCTTAACCAGATCCCATCGGCGTTTTGCGTTGCCTGCAGCGTTAACGTAACAGGTGCTATCTGAAGTCCGCTTGCCGTGGCGGTGTTTATGCTCATAGCTAACCCTAGCAGGCACGTGCAGGCGCACTGCTGAACAGGCAGTTTAAATATCATTTGTCTTCCTGAGGTTAATAGTTAACGTTAACCGTTACGGTGTCGGCATAGTCGTCAGGAGTGAAGTTGGCGCTTGGTGCTGTGGCATAAACGGTGAAGTTTTGCCCCTGTCCGGTTCCGATTGAGGCAACACCATTTCCCACAGACGTTGTGGTTGCAGTATTCCCCCAGACCGGTCCAGTTGCTGATGTTTGATTCAACTGATAAGGCACTTTATCTGAGTTCGTCGCTGCGTTAGCAACAGAGGACATAGCACCTGCACCTGTTGTATTACCGCCATTGCCTGCTGAAGGTGACAGACCAATAAAATAAGGGGTAGTTTTGGAGCAGTTAATGGAAATTGTGTTACTGGCGCTGGTATTTGTCGCAGTGGTATTAACTGGCCCAAGAGTAATATTTGAAGATGAACCGGTAGTGACGGTACAGGCTTTTTGAATAGTCATAAGCACTTGAAATGTGCCATTCGCGGTCGCGGCATTTGCTGCTGAAGGAATGGAAAAGGCGGTGCAAAAAAGAATTAAGCGTGCGCTTATGACTGGAGCCATATTCTTTACCTTTTTCAAATAACCACATTTTTTGCTTTAAAAAAGCAATAATGTGATACAGGAAGCCATGATTAAACCCTAGGATAAGTATTAGTCTTGTGCCAGTTCAGCTAATGAATTTTACTTAGGAAAAAGGTGATGAGGTCGACAAAAAAATAATACCAATGCGTGAGTATATTGAAGCTCTTTATATACTACCGTGGACCTCAGACAAGGCATTGTCTGAGGTGTTTATATTCACGGATTCCCTGGTTTTTATCTATAAATTAAGCCGTTGCAACAAATGATACGAAGCAATTAAGTACGCGGCTGACTTCCCGGTTTTTCAACCAGATCATCACAGTGTTTACATTACCAATCTCTGGCGTAATGCTGTGCCAACGTATTGGGAAATTGCCTTCATACTGCCTGACGATGCTCTCCGGCAAAAGTGCAATTCCCATCCCAGCGCTAACGCAGCCGAGAATAGCCTGAAATGAGCCAAACTCCAGAGGGTCAGCATAATCTACATTCTGCAGTCGCAGCCATTGCCCTAATCTGGCGCGATAATTACACCCCTTCACAAAGACCAGTGGTCTTGTCACCTTAAGGTCAGATCCTGTAGTAACGTCCTGGTGCTCTGCTGCGGTCACCAGTACAAGCGTTTCCTGACATAAAACCTGCGATTGCAGCCTCGAATTCTCAGCATGTAAGCCATGGTGGTCAGCAACGAAAGCAATATCCAGCTCGCTATTGAGGATCTGTTGTACCAGCACTTCTGTTGAAGACGTCTTTAAATTCAGCTCAACGGAAGGCATTTCCCGGTGAAAATTTGCCAGTAAGGATGGGAGACGTACGGCTGCTGTGGTTTCCATTGCGCCTATGCGTAAAGGACCTGCCGCTTTTGTCCCCTGCATGGACAGCTCCGCTTCATCTAAAAGTGCCAGAATTTTGTTGGCATATCGCAGAAGAAGCTCACCCTCAGGTGTGATATGGAGACGGTTTTTCTCACGTATAAACAACGAGACATCAAGGCTTGACTCCAGCTGCTTAAGACGGGTTGTAACATTGGAGGAAACGCAGTGGAGATTGCGGGCTGCTGCTGATATCGAGCCTGTTTCTGCGACGGTTTTAAACAAGTTAAGGGAGGTACTGTTCATAGGGACTGTCACTCAAAGTGAACGCATTTGTCATTTATATTAACTTTTTATTATCATTTTATCACGTAAGATAACAATTAAGTTTGGTTAGCATATTGAGTCCAAAAAATGGATCTTGAGCACAGCGTTGCTGGTCATCGTCAAGTGAGTACAGCTGTATTCGGCATGATCGTACTAACATTAGGAATGGGAATAGGGCGTTTTTTATATACACCTATGCTTCCGGTCATGCTGCATGAGGGTATTTTCACATTTTCGCAGTTGTCACTGATTGCCAGCGCAAACTATGCGGGATACCTGGTCGGAAGCCTTCTTTTCTCGTTCGGTATATTTAACGGGGCGAATCATCTCAGGGGAATGTTACTGGCAGCTGCGCTCGCCACCGGAATACTTATTTATTTCATGGCCATTGTGACGTCGCCTGAGATCGTTTTATGCATCAGATTTATGGCTGGAGTGGCGAGTGCGGGCATGATGATATTTGGATCAATGCTTATCCTGCAGCATACCCACAATCCCTTTGTCATCGCCTCCTTGTTTGCCGGTGTCGGAGCAGGCATTTTTATTGGTAACGAATATGTTATTGCCGGTGTTGCTTACGCGGCAAACTCAAAATTTTTATGGTCAGGTGCTGCGTTTATATCTGCAATGTTATTCGTAGTATTGATTATTTTGCTACCAAAAAATAAAAATATTATCGCACCCGAAAAAATGATCGCTACGTCAGTGCCTGATATTCAATGGTGGAATTTGGCACTATTGTATGGACTGGCCGGTTTTGGTTACATCATTGTGGCTACATATTTACCGTTAATGGCGCAAGGGATGGGAAATGACTTTCTGGCAAATCATATATGGTCGATTGTTGGTCTTGCGGTTATCCCCGGGTGTTACGGTTGGTTATGGGCTGCCCGTCAGTGGAATATCTTGCCTTGCCTGACTGTTAACTTAATTATGCAGGCGAGTTGTGTCGTATTGGCATCATTCATAAATTCTCCCTGGCTATTGACCTTAAGTTGTATTGGCTTTGGTGCAACATTTATGGGAACAAGTTCCCTGGTCATGCCACTGGCGAAAAAGATTAAAGCACCAGGTAAGATAAACATGCTGGGGCTGGTGACGCTTACCTACGGCATCGGGCAAGTCGCCGGACCGTTAATGGTGAGTGCGCTTCAGGCCAGCAAAAATGGGATGACGCTATCGATTCTTTTGGGCGCAGGTTCATTATTTGCCGCAGCAGGAATTAGCTATTTCCAGCACGAAAAAGTTAAATACTTAGATAGTTTTAGTAAAAAATGAAACAGAGTGTTTGCTAATAAATAGCATTGCCATGTTGGTGTTCGCTATTAAATAATGTAGCCGAAATTGGTTATAGTTACTTATATAATTCACAGGAGTTAACATGCCTTACGTAAATATAAAGATCACGAAAGAAGGTGCTACAGATAAACAAAAGAAAATGTTGATGGAAGGGGTTACCCAATTGTTGGTCGATGTGCTCAATAAAAATCCAAGTACAACTATTGTCGTTATTGATGAGGTTGACACAGATAACTGGGGTATTGGCGGCGTGCCCGTGACAGAACTCCGTAAAATCAGTAAGTAACATGTTGGCTGGTAGTGAGGAGCGCAAACTCTTCACTTCTGATGTTACACATGACTTAACAATGGATATTTTGCAATTACCAATAAAATAAACCGGAGGTTGCGTATCACTCCCTCCGGTTAAAATCTATTTCTGACGAGATTCAAGCCATACCAGGGCCAGCGTAGACAACGAGCACATCAGCACAATGCTGACGAACCAAAATAAATACCACATGATACTGACCTCCTAGTAAAGTTCATGATGGCGGCGGAGAGTTTCTGAATTAATTCGCCCCAACATCTTGTAATAACTCCACAAGGTGTAGAGCAGGACGATCGGCAGAAAAATCAACACAATAATCAGCATAATACTGAGCGTCATTTGACTGGAGGTGCTATCCCACACCGTCAGACTGGAAAGTGGGTGCGTGCTTGATGGCATCACAAACGGAAACAGAGTTATTCCGGCAGTGAAGATCACACAGGCCTGGGTCAGTGAAGAAAACAGGAATCCCCAGACAATCCGACGGTGGGTGCAGGCATAGAGTGTGAGCATCGGAAAAAGCATGCCAAGCAGCGGAATAATCAGCAGAAGCGGCGTATGCATGAAGTTATTCATCCAGGCACCAGGTAATATCGTCACGGCCTTTAGCAGCGGGTTGGAAGGGCCATTAGCATTTTGGCTGAGCAGTACAAAGCCATTAATACCCGCCCATAGCCAGTATCCGGCTAACAGGAAACAGAGCACTACCAGCATTGCGCTGCGGCTGGTGGCAGGCAGCGCCCGTTGGCGAATAATGCCATCGGTCTTCAGCTGCAACCACACGCTCCCTTGCAGGATCACCAGCATCAGACTTAATGCGCCGCACAGCAGAGCAAAGGGCGAGAGTAACTGCCAGAAGGAGCCAAAGTATTCCACATGAAGCTGCGACGTAAAGGCAAATGGAACCCCGAGGAACAGATTGCCAAACGCAACGCCGAAGATAACAGGGGCACCAGACTCCCTATAACCAATCCGGTGTCCCACAAGGCGCGCCAGCGACTATTAACAATCTTACCGCGATAGTCAAAGGCCAACGGACGAAAGAAGAGAGCACACAGCACCAGAATCATCGCTACGTAAAACCCCGAAAACGCGGCGGCATAGACACGTGGCCAGGCGGCGAATAATGCACCGCCTGCCAGAATGAGCCACACCTGGTTACCTTCCCAGTGCGCACCGACGCTATTGATCAACACCCGACGTTCGTCATCGTTACGTGCGATCAGTGGTAACAGGCATCCCACTCCCATATCAAATCCGTCAGTGACCATAAATGCTACCAGAATGATGCCTATCAGCAGCCACCAAATGAGCCGTAACGTTTCATAATCCAACATGATTGTCTCCTTTATCCCTGTTGTTGCATCGGTTGTTGATTCTGCATCGCACTCGGCCCAAGACGTGCGTACTTCTGCATCAGATAGACTTCAGCAATTAAAAACAGGGTGTAAAGCGTAAGGATCAGTCCCATAGAGAAGGCCAGTTGACCTGCGGTCAGGGCTGAATGAGCGTACCAGGTCGGTAGAATGTCCTGAATCGCCCACGGTTGTCGGCCAAACTCGGTCATAAACCAGCCTGCTTCAATGGCGATCCACGGTAACGGCAGGCTCCAGAGCGTCATACGCAGCACCCAGCGATGTTGGTCGATGCGCATGCGTAAGGTCTGTATCAGTGCAATCGCCATTACCAGCAGCAGAGCGGAGCCGCATCCCACCATGATGCGAAAACTCCAGAATACAGGTGCTACCTGCGGTATTGCGCCGCGTTGCGCTGCCTGATATTGATCTGGTGTGACATTGTTCATGTTGGGGGCATAATTCGCCAGCAGGATGCCATAACCCAAATCATTTTCTACTCGGTGGAAAGCGCTGAGCACCTGAGGTGTGCGGTCCCCATTGGCAATTTTCTGCATCAGCAGCCACGCAACCCGGCCACGTTGCAATCGGGGTAACGTCTCCGCCATCAGATTCTTCAACCCTGGAACCGGCGTATCTAACGAGTGGGTAGCCAGAATGCCAAGCAGTGCCGGTATCTTCACGGCAAAGGCATTACGCTCTTGTTCCTGTTGTGGCCAGGCGATCACATGAAATGGGGCAGGCGCAGGTTCGGTTTGCCACTCGCCTTCCATTGCTGCCAGTTTTACCGGCTGGAGCCGGGCAACCTCATAGGCAGAGCTGTCACCCAGTTGCAGAGCGCCGAGGATAGCCAGTGTGCCGAATACTGAGCTAACCGCGAAGGAGCGAAGGGCAAACTCGCGATTGCGACCACGCAACAGATACCAGGCGCTGATAGACATAACAAACATAGCGCCAGTTACATAACCGGACATCACGGTATGCACAAATTTCACCTGGCTGACGGGGTTGAAGACTAGATCGCTAAAGCTGCTCATCTCCATGCGGAGTGTATCTATATTGAAGTGCGCGCCTGTCGGGTATTGCATCCAGCCGTTGGCATTGAGGATCCACAGCGCCGAGATATTGGAGCCAAACGCGACCAGCCAGGTCACCAGCAGGTGCTGATATTTGGTTAAGCGATGCCAGCCGAAAAAGAACAATCCCACGAAAGTGGATTCAAGAAAGAAGGCCAGCAGGGCCTCCATCGCCAGCGGGGCACCGAAAATATCGCCCACATAGTTGGAATAGAGTGACCAGTTAGTGCCGAACTGAAACTCCATGGTCAGGCCGGTCGCCACTCCCAAAGCAAAGTTAATGCCGAATAACTTACCCCAGAAACGCGTCATATCGCGGTAGATTGTTTTGCCCGTCACCACGTAGAGGGTTTCCATGATGGCCAGTAAAAAGATCAACCCCAGTGTCAGGGGGACAAACAGGAAATGATAAAGCGCGGTCAGAGCAAATTGCCAGCGCGATAAGTCAATGACATCCCACATGCGAACTCCTGTAGGCAATAATCAGATGAATGGAAATAATGGGAAAGACAAACTGCGTCAGACCAGCAACAGAAAATGCAACTGGCCCAGGTAACGGACCTTAAAAATGTGGAGGTCCTTCCAGCCAGCCGCAGACTTCGTTCAGGCGCTGGAGTGAGTCGAGCAGATCTTCCGGCGCGGCCTGCACCAGTTCAGGCAACGGACAGATTTCGTAACTATCGAGCAGGGTCCCCTTGAGAGTATCCAGACAGCGGACATGCCAGACATGGCGTAATGCCGTGGCATCGATTTGGCTTTCACCGTAACCAACAGTGCGGATCTGGATGTGGCCCTGGCCGCATAAGCGTGTGAGGAACAGACGGTCAGCGTCGCTAATCGGGAGTTGGGTGAGATTGATACTGTGGGGTTGCGTTGCCGGGTTGCGAACGTGTGCCAGTAATTCCTGGGCCAGCGTCAGGCCGTTCATCAACCCGTCGACTGGCGGTGGCAGCAGGGTATCGTCCGGCAATGTATTCAGTGTTGCCGCCTGCCACAGCACCAGAGGGGCGCTACCCGCTTCCAGTCGCTCTTCCCATTGCTGATTGCTGGACTGGCGACGTATCCGCCAGATACCACAGAAAATTGACTCCTGGATCTCGCTCTCGCTGCCGTCTGCATGCTGAATACGTGCTGAAACTTCTCCTTCACCCAGCAATGTATTGAGAAACGTGAGATCGTCTGCATTTAGTGCGGATAAATCCCACCCGAGGACTTCCTCTTTGGCAGGGATGCGCCGGGTGAGTTGTTTGCGCAGTTCGGCTAACAATGCCATCACCGTCGGGCTATGCTGGCAGCTTTCCAGCGCCGCCATGCTGGGGGCGCTGTTTACCTGGCAGGTGAGAGGCAATGGATTCATAGTAAAACTGTCATCGTCTGGTTGTGTCCCCGGCCCCAGCAGATGGAAAAAGGAATCGCTCATTTTTCTGACTCCGCTGGAACGTGTTCTTCAACCAGTGGGCGCATCAGGGAAAGCAGATCGGCCCATGGGTGGATGCCGCTGAGGATGCCGCGTAGTTCCCTGCGGGTAAACACCAGGGTGGCAGGGAAACGAAATACGCCGAAACGATCGCCAATTGCTTCACTTTGTTCCAGGTCAGCCATGGCTATGTGCCAGTCAAACAGGGGAAACTCACGGAGTAATTCGGCCATCATCACCGGGTTATCGCTGACTTCCGGTGTGCGGCGGGGATCGCTACTGAGCAGTACGACGCCATCACTAACACGTTCTATCCAGGTGTCCAGTTCAGACGCGTTCAGCGGCTGCCAGCCACGGGCCAGCATCCGTTGCCATAGCGCAGAAAACGGGTTGTCATTCAACACTTCTCTTGTTCCTCCAGCGTCATCCGGTACTGGCGGATGCGTATACCTTCATAGTTTTCCATCGACAGGCATTCATAGTTAAGGCAACGCGCTTCTTCGTTTGCTTCTGGCACAATGCCCCATGCAGCCAGTTGCCTAAGTGAGGCTTGCTCCGCAGCCAGTAGCTGAGCGCGCGCGATGTCGGTCAGACTCCCACCATATTCGTCCAGTTGTGCCGGTTGCAGCCCGACCAAAGCAATGTGCGAGGGCAGATGACCGCGAATATCAGCCAGGGCAAGCACCTCGGAAAAGCTGTTCTGGTGCAGGCTCATCTTTTTTGCGCTGAGGTAACTGGGAACTTTTTGACCGGCGTAGGTTTGCAGGGTGCCTGGTGCGAGTCCGTAGTCGATGGCGTCAAGCAGCAACAAATGGCTGGCACTCTCAACGTAACCCAGAAGGTTCAATCCCTGAGTGCCACCGTCAACGATCTCCACGTATTCCGGCCAGTGGTAATGGGCGTACAGGCGTTCAGCGACACGAATGCCAAATCCTTCGTCTGCCCACAACAAGTTGCCCAGGCCCATCACAATGACGTTTGGCTCACTCATGACGCCTCCTTGTCGTGCTGACGTCGGGGAAATTTGTGGCTACGGTAGCCGTTGATCATGGTTGAGATGACGGTATCGTCAGACATGATGTCCTCGCGGATTGCCATATACACATGTCCGGTGATGAAGGCAGCAATGAGCCACATTCCTAACCGGTGCCAGCTGTGAATGTCGATAGAGTTACCACCAGCCCAGTAGAAAAATGCCGTCACATAGTTGAAGGGGGTAAAGATGGCGTACTGGCTATGCTCGCTGTATAGGGCAAAACCGGTGAGGATCATAAAAACCGATAACAGGAAGTAACCGAACATCGCTGCCTGTGCGACAGGGTTATGTCCGATATCATCCCCCGGTTTTTTTTCCAGAAACAGATACCAGCGCACCACCGAAAATGCCCCCAGCCACCAACTGCGGCGCCAGACCGGTACCACAAACAGTTCTCGTGAATAACGGTTACCAACGAAGGCCCAGTAGATGCGCCCCAGCAGTATCACCGTGAACAGCATCGCGGCAGCGAAATGCACCAGCCGGATGTCTCCCATATAGAACAGATAGGTGGCCTCACCACTGACGGACGGTAAAGGGCGGCCAATAAAGTATCCCGTCACCATCAAAACCAACATGCAGCCCACCGTAAGCCAGTGCCACAAGCGCACAGGTGCTTCGAACACATAGTGGCTGACGGCGGTGTCACGCGCCTCCCCGACGCTTTGGGTGTCGTTCCAGTCATCGTTCCTTTCCTTAACGCTTAGCGTACCTGGACTGAGATGAGTTCGCTGCCGTCGTCGCCGAGTACGTGGGTTGAACAAGCCAGACAGGGATCGAAACTGTGCAAAGTTCGCAGGATCTCCAGTGGTTGATCCGGGATTGCCATCCGGGTTCCCATCAATGCCGCTTCGTAGGCACCAATTTGTCCTTTGGGGTCGCGCGGACTGGCATTCCAGGTTGTCGGAACCACACACTGATACAGATCGATCTTATGATCGCGAATCGACGCCCAGTGCCCTAATGCACCGCGAGGCGCTTCGGTAAAACCGATACCGCGACAGTGTTGCGGCCAGCTTGCAGGTTCCCACTTATCGGTATTGGCAGTAGCCAGATTGCCGTTTTTCAGGTTGGTCATCAGTTTGTCGAAGAAGTATTGCAGTTTACTCACGGCCCACTGTGCTTCATGTGCGCGACACAGGATGCGACCCAGCGTTGACTGAATACCCGATAATGGCAGGTTGAGCGCGGACATCATTCGATCTACTGATTCAATCGTGGCGGCATCTCCTTTGTGGTAGGCAATCAGCGTGCGCGCTAACGGTCCAACTTCCATGGCGTGGCCACGCCAGCGAGGCGCTTTGATCCAGGAATAGCGTTCTTGCTCGTTGAGTTGCTGGATATGAATATCACTGCCTTTGACGTCGCCCGGGTTATACCAGGGCTCTGTGATACCTTCGAACGGATGGCGGCCTTGTTGATCGTCAGGGTAACGATACCAGGCGTGATCTACGAATTCCTGAATCTGTTGCTGATCGGCCAGATCTACTGGCATCACGTTTTTAAAATCGCCATTAATGACAGCGCCACCAGGCATCAGCAGACTCTTCTGGCTGAAGTCGTTAGCGATGTCCGGGAAAGCGCCGTAGCTCAATACGCATTTATCAGACAGTCCGGTACCAATTTGACTCCACGCCTTATTGAACTGGCCGATGGCCAGTGCGTCAGGGACCATCACATTGTTGATGAAGTCGGCCGTGCGGGTGATGATCGACTGAACCAGGTTGAGACGTTCCATATCGACAGCGCCTACCGCGCCGCTCTGATCGATGTTGATAGCGCACGGCATGCCGCCGACAATCCAGTTAGGATGGGGATTCTTACCGCCAAACACGGTATGGATTTTGATAATCTCTCGTTGAAAATCGAGGGCTTCCAGATAGTGGGCAAAACCCATCAGGTTGGCCTCCGGCGACAGTTTGTACTGAGGGTGTCCCCAATAACCGTTACGGAAGATCCCCAACTGACCACCTTCGACAAATTTCTTCAGACGGTTTTGTACGTCAAAGAAGTAGCCGGGTGATGACATCGGCCACGAAGAGAGACTCTGTGCCAGTTGTGATGTTGCGCGCGGATCGGCTTTCAGGGCGTTCAGGACGTCAATCCAGTCCATTCCGGCTAACTGATAAAAGTGCACCAGGTGGTCATGGCACCACAGTGTGGCCAGCATGATGTTACGAATGATGTTGGCGTTATCGGGCACTTTGATGCCAATGGCATCTTCAATGGCATAGACCGATGCAAGCGCATGTACGCCGGTACATACTCCGCAAATACGTTCGACAAACGCCCAGGCGTCACGCGGGTCTCGTCCCTGAAGAATAATCTCCAGGCCCCGAAACATGGTGCCGCAGGAAACTGCATTAGTAATGATGTTTTGCTCATCAATGTTTACCTCGCATCGCATGTGTCCTTCGATACGGGTAATTGGGTCTACAACCAGACGACGACCGGCATTATTTACTGTATATCCCTGGGTTTGATACTGGTTACTCATGCCTGTTTGTCCTCTTTGTCTGACTGCTGTTGTCCGGCTTCTGCTAATTGCTGTTTATGTCGGTTGTGTTGATTCACGGCGCTGGCGACAGCATGCACGCCCACACTTGCGGCTACGACACCGAGGGCGGTGAGACCCACGGTATCGGCGGTAGAGTGAGTACCCATCTGTGGAATATCGACCACACGGCTATAGAACGAACCGCGATCCCAGAAACCGTTCTCTGAACATCCCAGACAACCGTGACCAGACTGGATCGGGAAGGAGACACCACCATTCCAGCGGGTGGTAGAACAGGCGTTATAGGTGGTTGGCCCTTTACAGCCCATTTTGTACAGGCAGTATCCTTTACGGGCGGCGTCATCATCCCAACTCTCGACGAACTCACCGGCATCAAAATGCGCGCGGCGGTAACATTTGTCGTGAATGCGCTGGCCATAAAACATGAGTGGGCGTCCCAGACGATCCAGGTCAGGCAGACGATCAAAGGTCACCATATAAGTAATGATGGCGCTCATGACATCCGGGATGGGGGGGCAACCGGGGACCTTGACGATCGGTTTGTCGGTGATCACTTTATCGATAGGTGTCGCCTGGGTTGGATTAGGCCGGGCCGCCTGAACGCAGCCCCAGGAAGCGCAGGTTCCCCAGGCGATAATCGCGCTGGCTCCCGCCGCGGCTCTCTTTAATTTCTCGATAAATGGGCGTCCGCCGCTGATGCAGAACATGCCTTGCTCACCCAGAGGAGGGTTACCTTCTACTGCCAATATATATCTGCCGTGGTAGCGGTTGAGGATGTCATCAAATACCTCTTCGGCCTGCGTACCGGCGGCGGCCATCAGGGTGTCGTCATAATCGAGGGAAATCAGTGAGAGGATGACATCTTTGGCGAGAGGGTGAGAGGAGCGGATAAACGATTCGGTGCAGCAGGTACATTCCAGGCCATGGATCCAGACAACCGGAATTCTGGGTTTATTCTCCAGTGCCCAGGCTATTTTCGGCGTCATTCCGGCACCGAGACCCAGCGATGTGGCTGCAAGGCTACAATATTTGAGAAAACTGCGTCGGCTTACTCCCTTACGACGCATGGCTTGATAAAAAGTCTCCTCGTTATTCATATTCATAACGCGCGTTTCTTCTCCTTTCTGCACCGCACTCCACCAGTGGCATACGGTGCATTTGCGAACCCGCCGACGTTCTACTGACAAGGAAAATTATCGCATTGCACACCACATGTGCAGCGCGATTGCACTCCATCCTGTACTGGCAAACGCCGCCAGAGATAATGTGAAAAAAGAGTATCCGATCAGCGGTAAGAAACAATGTAATGGGTGTGGTTATATCTTATTGCGATATATTCGTGCCTGTTTTCTACTTTGCGGTCATGAAAGTGGTGCAAACAAGCTAACCGTAGAAAACATAACCGGATCCATCGGGGCAAAAGCGATAAGTGGTAATAGCGGAGATGGGCTGGCAAGTCTCAAAGAAATCCACGCAAGTGCGTGGATTTTTAAAACTGTAATACGACGTTTGTACACAAGGTCCAATGTAGCGCTCCACTTTTTCTATGTGTGGATGCGCTTCTCCTTTTTACCTGATATGCAGTTTTCAGGAAAATATTACTGATACCACCTGTTATCGCTCAGTGATGAGATGTTTTCGTTATTATTTTTAGTAAGTTTAAAAAAATATTATCATAAAATTTAGAATGTTCATTTTATGGATAGATAATATTTAATGTGGCGGATGTATTTATTTTACCCTGGGTGATGTTTTCTTTATCCCATGCGTAATAGTATACTGTCATTGGAATTGAAAAATTATCGCTTATAGAGTGTCCAGCCGAAACATTATAAAGCAGCGTTGCCATACCCCTGCTGGTGTTTGAGGTGGAAATCATAACTGGTGTTTGCGGTTTACTCTGTAGAGTCAAACGCAATCCAATGCCTTTTATTCCAGATGCGCTGTTGTCCACGAGTACTGAATTATCAGAGGAGTGTAACGTATTGCTTGACAAAAACATTTCGATTGCCCGGTCTGAAGTGCCAGCTATGCTTATATCCTGACATCGCATATTCAATATAAAAGGTGTTAATCCGGGCTGGTTTGAAGAGTTAATCTGGTTTACTCCCAGGGTAGGGAGACTGACCGTCAACCCAGCATTAATAAATGAACAAGTAGTTTGTTTCGGTGAGTATTTAATTATCATGGGTTGACCAAACATGTCGCGCGTATCATATGGCCACCTGAAACCGTTGAATAGCCATGTGAATATTTTTTGTACCTGATTTAATGGCCATAATATGATTTCTGAAAAGGACAATCCACTAAGATCACTCACAAACAAAACATCATAAAGTTTCACTGTTTCTCCTGTGATAGCCATTCCTCCCTGGTTTACCAGCGAAAATCGTACGTTGAAACGGGTATTCAACTCTGAAGCAGAGTGCAATCCATTCGATTTCAAAGTAACTGTTGAATGAGTACTCGTTATTTCTGCAAGTATCATGTGTTTATTATTGTTGAATCCAAGAATGGTTGCGTATTTTATGTTATTTGAGAGTATCGGAGTATACGCAAAATCACTATTATATGTTGTACAGTTAAAAGTGCCAGCATACTGAGTAGTGAACGTCCCCGTCCATTCTGGCGTAGCTGTGCTTAGTTTGTCTGATAAATCGACATTTATGGGGGCGGCATAGCTTATACCATTACCGGAGCAGGTAGCGTAGCTAGTGCTGCTGACAAAAGCGAACAACATGAGAAGGAGCCACTTCATTATTATCGATCCTGTTTTTATTTACAAATAGCAGTAGGTGAATTCAAACTGAATACGGGATATGTTATGTCACAGTAACTATCACGCATCCTGACTCTCAGGCGTTTTGGTGGATGTTCTGCACGCAAATAAAGCATGCTTGCCTGGCCGACATAACCAACAGAGATATTCTCTTCATTAAAGACTTCAGTACCGAAAGGTAGGGGAGAAGCATCAGACCGTGTTGCGTGAAGTTCCCATGTTTGACGCTTATCTGTTTCAAAATATAGATAGTTAATTGCACCATCGTATGGTGCGCTATTTGCCATATTTCCTATTATTTCTGCTCCTGAATGGGTGTCTGTTTCTGCTAACGTAATTGAATTTTTGCGATAAGGCGTAGCATAAGGTACAAGTGCCAGGCCATTATTGTTTGTAATGATGCTTTCATCACCATTTATCATTAACCCAGAGGCTGCAGGTGCTTCTACGATAGTCATCGTATTGCTTATTTCATTCGAGGTGAGAATACTCCATGGGAACGCTACAATGCTTCCTCGACTGCTCATACCTGACTGCCGAAAATTTGCTGATTTGCTGTATGATGTCCCCAGGGTAGAATAGTTGGACCTGTATGTGGCATTAAGACTCGCCATATTATCACCATTATTTGAGTGGCTTTCGGACAGGGAATAAGTTAACCGGTTAGAAGCCATTGCGGTCCCGCTTATACTAATGTTGCTTTGTTCATAATGTGTATCACTGGCAGAAACACTGGAACTTATCCAGGCTGTTTCTTCAAATAATGAAAATGGCAAACTTAATGAAGCATACATACGTGTTTCTTCTTTCCCTTGGATATCCCTTACGCGGCTGGAAGAGATGGAATAGCTGCTTTTTCCTAACGAATTTGAATATCCCATTTGATATTCGAGTTTTTTTTGTCCTGAATCCCAGTAATCGCTCTGTGTACCCGATAAAAATATAGTCCCCCATGAGTCAGTCAAACGCTGGTTTAAGTTGAGCGTAAATGTATTTTTAGGACGTGTAGTGTATGTTGCCTCTTTAGTATTAAAAGGCATATCTGTTGCATTATAAACATTATCTGCATAGTCTTCATGGCTTATTTTCAGAAGATGATAACTCTCATGTGAATAAAGTGCATCGTTGAAACTATAATATCCTTTAGTTGAATAATGATAAGCCGCCACAGTAAAGTTTGTGGCAGTGGAATCGATAAATTTGCTGTAGGATATCCTGTAGCTTTGCCCACTATTTGTAGCATTCTCTAGCTTAGTGTTTGCGTGGGTAACATCTATTGAAACTGCGCCGAAAGGAAGGTTCCAGCCAGAACCGAACAAACTTGCCTGGTAGTTATCACTAATGATCGCCCCGGTGTAACCCGTAATTAGGTTATTGATGCCATAACTGAAAGTCCCCTGAACAAAAGAGGGAGTGGTATCAATAGTGGTCTGGTTAACTTTCCCTGCGATAATACCGTATTGAGTTACCCCTGCTTTTAGCATGCCAGGCACAGATGAAAAAGGCACTGTGAAAGATTGCTCTGTCCCATCGGCTTCACGAATGACCACCAGGAGATCTCCTGCGGAACCTGTTGGCTGAATACTGTCCAGGGAAAATTGGCCCGGTGGTACATTCTCCTGGTAAATGATATTGCCGCTTTGGATTACTTTAACGAGAGCGTTAGTCTGCGCGATACCATGTATCACTGGAGAAAAACCTTGTTGAGAATTAGGCCGCATTTTCATCTCAGAATTAATTGAAAACCCTCGGATCCTAAGGGAGTCAAAGAGATCACCGGGTGTATAGAAATCACCGAAAGTCAGATTTGATTTCAGTCCGGCAATGGGTTTGCGAAAGTAACGGGTATTATTTTCCCACTGGCCTTCGTTACTGGTGCGCTTACTCCATGTGCTGTTATCACGAAATTGCCAACCGAGCAGATTAACCCCGGAATTAAGACCAGCGTAGAAATCATCATTGTTGGCTTTTGGGGGTGTTTTAGTTTGCGTGTTGTAGTAGGTCATGTTGTATGAAAGTGTTATTGCAGAGATACCTTCATCCCAAAATTGTGGGGCAACATAGCCTTCTTCTGTACGAATTATCGCGGCCTGAGGAACAGTAAGTTTTACACTTAACGAACCTGGATCCGTTTCAATACGTCCTCCCTGTACCAAATCATGCAATTGCACCTGAGCGGATTCAGTTGCAGGTGTAGGGATATTTTGAGTATTAATTCCTAGTAGTTGTGAATCTTTCCAGTCGAGACGGATATCATCTCGTTCTTTTCCGTATATGACATCATAGCAGCCTTTCCAGTTACCATTTACGTAGATATTTAATGGATGTTTACCAACTGGCATTTCATTATTTTCATAAAAGCGAGAAAGATCAGACTTGCCAGATGCTCCAGCAAGTATAGAAGTATCGAAAGTCAGGGCGCTCGATCTGTACGAAAATAGAAGCGGACATATAACCAATAGATAAAACTTGTTTTGTGTAATTTGCATGATGAAACATTCCTATCACTGACTGGTGATAGTGTGGCGTTTATATGCCCCCAGGTCATCAACATACATAATCCAGTATTTTTGACCCGGGTTGATAGTTTTTGTTGTTAAGGTGATTTCATGTGCAAATGGCGAAATCATCAACGGCTCATTCAGTAATTTATCTTTTTGAATATTTTCAATA
The DNA here is from genome assembly GCF_030333065.1 of Citrobacter sp. Cm046. Classification (NCBI taxonomy): domain Bacteria; kingdom Pseudomonadati; phylum Pseudomonadota; class Gammaproteobacteria; order Enterobacterales; family Enterobacteriaceae; genus Citrobacter; species Citrobacter sp. Cm046. The sequence continues at coordinate 189,355 of NZ_JAOWGP010000044.1, forward strand.
TTAGCGATAGTAATATTAAAAGGACTTTCATTAATGATACGTAGCTGCTTATGTTCTGCGATAAATTTTAGCCTGGACAATGCACTATCCACAGAACCATTTAAAGCGGCAGGGCGATAAAATAGTTTGATACGAGTCTTGATAGCAAGTTGTATTGTATTCTGACCATGTAAGTTTTCAGGGGTCGGTGGAATATCCAGTACATTGAGAAAGAAAACGGATTCACGATCTGTCGGCAGATTCGCCGGTATCTTTTTGATGCGAAGATGTTGACCATTATTAGGGTTAACCTTTATTACTGGGGGGGAAAGCAGAAAGGGAACATTTGCAGTTTCTGGGGTTGATTTTATGTTCCCATCATCAATCCATGATTGAACTAAAGAAGGAGCATCGCCATTATTAATTAATTGAACGATAACTTCTTTACTCTTTTCAGGATAAAGAATTCGCGTGCCATTGATCACTATATTAGCATGTGTATTGCTAATGCTTAGAAAAAACACAGTCAGTAAAGTTGCTTTAAGCATGATTATAACCTTTAATTCAGACTCTGCTTTTGCAGAGTCTGAATGGGTGAGACTTACAGGTATGAAATGGTATAAGTAACGTTCGAACTTAATGCCCCCACAGTGGCGGCAGTGGTATTTGTCTTATAGTAGTAAACATCCAGAGTGAGTGTCTCTTCGTCAGATAATTTTGCGGCTTCTGTAATCGAGGTTGTATATGGTTGGTTTAGAATAATTGGTGCGGTAGCACCCGGCTCTACAAGTGAGAAGCCAACATTACGTGCAACGCTTGGGTCGTTTTCGTTGACGGAGTTATTTAATAAATATTTCCCATCAGTTGAAATATTATCAGCAGAAAAGAAATGAATTTTCAAAAAATGGATGCCTGAGGTACTAACTGCTGGTGTACAATCAGAGAATGTCATTGAAAATGACTTTTTATTTTTGTTGATAAGGCCTACAGTATTTCCTGCTTCCGTAATTGTAATAGGAGAGAGCGCTACAGTAAAGTCAGCACTTTTACCTCCATTAATTGTACAAGTTGTATCTGTAATAGCACCACTAAAGTTGATAACGCCACCAGCAGTATCGTCGGCAGCAATCGTACTTGCTGAAGTGGTAACTGCTGCAAATGCAGATACGATCATGACCTTTTTAATCATAATAAACTCCGTTTGATTGATATCAAATAATATGGGTATGTAGCGGGGGAGTTGATTCTTTCGCACAGATTTACCATTGAATTAAATACGTGACTAAAGTTTTCTAATCAGAAACATCAGAGGTATATGTATGTCGATGAAACGACTCTGCTTCAACGTGAGTATCATGCAACAAAAAGACACATATCAAAACATTATACTGATTAATGGCGATAAACGACATTATAATCTTCTTTGCTGGGCTGAATTATTTTTACTATCTACTACGCCTGATATATCTATGCATAATAATCATTTAATAATTCTTAATTACCCAGGATATATAACTTCATTGCGGTTAATTAGTTGGCTTTACTTGACGCATAATATTTTGTGGGTATTATTTCTCTTATGTACTAGCTCGTAAGGATACTTATGAAGTACCTCATTGATCTTACAATGCTTTACGAAGTCGATAGCGGAATTATTATGATTAATGGTGAGGAAGAATCATCGATTCATTTATCTAACCAAGGTGCAAGATTATTATACGTATTAATCATTAATAATGGACACGTAGTAGAACGTGAAGATTTGATAAAGAAAGTGTGGGAAGATCATGGATTCACAGGTTCTTCAGTGAGTCTGAATGTAGCTGTAAGTGAAATAAGAAAAGCGTTTCGTTATCTCGGATGTGACCCCATGCTGATAAGGACCATCCGAGGCAAGGGTTTCTGTCTTGAGGCGAATATTGATCATCACACACTGAGAGTTTCTGATAGTCAAAAACAGGTGGCAGAAAAAACACCCCGCAATAAAATTTTCCTCATGAATACCCGTTGGCATTTTTGTTCTCAATTTTCACGACAGCATGTATGGAAGTTGAGGGTGTTTTTTATCAGTATTTTTATAGGGATAACTACATTTTTGCTACTAATTCGAAAAGACGATTACCCGCACCCGTATTCAGAAGGTATTCATCAACATTTTCTCGGTAAAATTAGTGAGTGTGCAGTTTATTTTGTTGGAAAAAACAAAGTTGAGCCAGTAAATCATTATCTGGACAGGATACGAAATATGATTGTTGATGAGCATGTCAATTGTCAATTACCCGGTGCTGATGTCTACTATTCAAACTTTGGACAACACCAGATTGAAATTGTTTTTTTAGGTGTATGCTATTGGAATAAAGAGGCCGACGATTATAAAAATTGTATATCTTACAGGAACATGACAGGAACTTAGATGATGACTGATAAGTTGTTAAAGATAATATTTGTCATAATTATGTTGATTGCCACTGGTTGTGTGATTTTTTATTACTTTATCCGGGATGAACATCATCTTGATGATTTTCGGTGTCAATCAGATGTCGTTGTACGTAAAGCTGATTCATCTGGTGAAGATGCAGAGATCCGTGTGACATCTTTTTTTATCTTTAATAGTTCTGGCGCTGTTACTATCATTCATAAAGGAATAATGACTCAGAAGGGGGAAAGTTATCTGATTAATAGAGATTATCAGGTTAGTGTAGATAAGGTCGTTGGTTCAAATATTTTTAATATAACGGATGTGAAAATGACTAAAACTCCAGAGGATTTAGCGCCTGAGGTTATGTTAAATGAAATGGTACTTGGAGGTACAAACTTCTTCTCTGTCTTTCAGATCAAGGGGCAGGTGAGGCTTATCCAGGGACTTGTACTACCTGTTATGGTTTGCGTTGATATGTATTCGTGAATTTTATTAGCCGTTTCAATACGGAGATTTCCATCACGGATAATTGCAGTTGTTTGAGTTGCTGTAGTTAGCTAACCAAAGTTTAAATGATTTCCTTAGAGATTTAATCCCTTATGCCGATGCTGGGGAAAATGACTCTTTATCGTTTTTCATCTGCGCCCACTCTCTGACTATAAACTCGAAGGTGTTAGATACGCCACCGATCTTGCGGCTGGAATAGCGTCAGCGAGTACAGGATCACCACATTGCTATTTGGTCGTTCTGGATATCAGGAACAAGAAGACAGGGACGCCTAAAAGCGCGGTTAAGATCCCCACGGGTAATTCACGTGGGGCAAGTATCGTGCGTGCCAGTGTATCGGCCAGTACGGCGAAGATAGCCCCCGACAGTATGGCTGCAGGCAGCAGCGTCCGATGCCGATGGCCGATAAGCATCCGTGCGATATGCGGGACGGTCAGGCCGATGAACCCGATAGCGCCACAGCAGGCGACGACAACCCCCGTCAGCAGCGTAAGCAGGCAGAACATTACCAGTTTGATCTGGCCGACTTCCACACCCAGGGATTGCGCGGTAATGCTCCCGAAGGTCATAACATCCAGCTCCACGGCGCGCCACCAGCAGAAAAGACCGACAGGCAGCAGCACCAGCGCACATAACAGCACCTGCATCCAGCTTGCCTGAGCGAAACTGCCCAGCAGCCAGAACATTACCCCACGGGTGGTATCCGCGTCGGTCTTCCAGAGCGTGATAAGCGAGGTGAGCGCCGACAGCAGTTGCGTGACGGCCACGCCTGTCAGGATGAAGCGGCTGGAGGAACCGGAAAGGGATTTTCCCGCCATCGACAGCACCAGCACAAAGGCCAGCACCGCACCACAAAATGCCCCTGCCGGGACAGCCGCCCAGCCCACACTGAGACCGAGCGCGATAACAAGCACCGCCCCAGCGCCAGCGCCGGAGGAAATACCCAGCACCCATGGATCAGCCAGTGGGTTGCGCGTCAGCGACTGAAGCACGGTTCCAGCCAGCGCCAGGGATGCGCCTGCCAGCGTGGCCAGCAGGGCGCGGGGCAATCGCAGTGACCATACAATCCGCTGGTGCAGTGTTCCTTCCGTATCGCTATGCCAGTAGCCCGCCATCACGGCGTTCACCACCTCATCAAGTGAGAAGGTGACAGGGCCGAATTTAATGGCAACACACAGCACTAGCAGTAACGCTGGCACCAGAATCAAAACACGGATGACGGAGGAACGTAGCATGGTTATTTCCAGCCAGCGATAACGTAATCATCCAGGAACTGCCAGACGGTACCAGTCTCGTCAAAGCCTGCCTGACGCAGCATGGCGAGCTGGAATTCTATCGGCGTCGGCAGCGGCATCGGACGGCCAGCAAAGATAGCGGTACGTTCATCCATTTTTTCGGCAAGTTCAGGGTGGCGGGTTGCTGTTTCAAACCAGGTATCCCAGTCCTGCGCGCCCGCCGCCCAGCCTTGTTCCTGCGTCAGCTCATCGTGCATTTGCGCCATCAGTTTCTGGCGTGGGTTGCGGTTATCAAAACGCTGGTGGTCGGCATTCATGAACAGGCCGCCCTGATCCAGAGTGTGATAGATATTGCGGTAAAGCACAGTCTGCTGTTCCGGTAACAGCCAGTGAATGGCCGTACTGGATACCATGGCCTGCGGTTTTCCTTCAACGGAATCAAAACAGGTCGGTAGCGCGATATCAGCGTGAATGAACTGGATGCGGTCTTTGTGCTCGATCATGGCTTCTTTTGCCAGGGTCAGCAGCAGTGGATCAAGATCGATGGCCGTCACCCGAGCGTTCGGGAAGCGGTTTAACAGGCGCAGGCTAAAGGAGCCTGGGCCACAGGCCACATCGACAACGTGAAAATCATCACCAAAGGTCATTGCCAGTACATCGAGAGCGGCGGTGAAACGTTCTTCGCGGTGCGCGATGTAGGCGTTTTGTTGCTGATCCCAGTTATTCAGTAAATCGCGGGCTGGAAAAGTCATTGTGGTTCCTTGGTAAAAGACTGCATTTGCGTGACAAGTCGATGCAAGGCCAGTACAGAACGCGCAGAAGCGTCCATGTCGTAGCCTGGCAAGATGATGTAGTGCCTTGCTTTGACGGCTTTCATGCTGGCCGTAAGCGGGTTGTGCTCCAGAAACTCAATTTTGCTTTTGGCGCTGTCACCTGGGCCGCCACGGTTTAAGTCGCCCAGCACCAGAAAATCAGGATCGAGAACCGCTATTACTTCCCAGTTCATCGCGGGCCACAGCTCACGATAACCATCAAAGATGTTTTTACTGCCAATGGTCTGCGTAAGCAGTTCGGATGCACCGTAACCGCCTGCCACATAAGGCGTGGCGGTATTGGAGTACCACCACATCAGTGTTTTGGGCGGGAGCTTCACGCGAGTATCGGCAGCTACCTGCGCTTTCAGCCTGGTTATCAGAGCGTCAGCGCGGGGGGCAACGTCATAGATACGGGCGAGATTGCGCAGCTCATCGTAAATCCCCTCGAAGGTGACGGGGGCAGGGGTTGCACCTTGCAGCCCGTTGCACATGCTTTCGATAAGCCAGCTCCCGATTCGCCATTCCTCCAGGCGTTCGCGGTTAGCGGTTTCAGGGCTGTTAAACCAGTAATAGCTCCCTGAGTAGATAAAGTCCGGCCGGGAGGCTAACAGCGCCTCGCCAGACCAGGCCGCGTCATAGAGCTGGGCTTTTAGTGGAGCAGCCCAGGGCGACGGCGCGGTATCTTCATCTGGCCGATACCCCACCGCGCTGATGATGGAATCCCCCAGATGCAGAGCGAGCATGTTTTCTATCGCGGTCGGCATGTAGGCGATAGCCCGTTTCGGTGGGTGTGCGAACGTCCAGCGCTTGCCGCAGTTTTCAAGCGTTACCGGATGGGCAAAGCTGTTGCAAGCAACCAGAAGCGGAAGAATGGCGAGACGACGCATCAGAAATTCATGTTCACGTAGGCTTCATAGGTACGGCCTGGTGCGATCATTTCCTGGCCTGCGTAGGTGCGCTGCCAGGTGTAGAAGCGATCGGTCAGGTTGCGCACGCGGGTGCCCACCACAACATCTTTCACCAGCTCGTAATCAGCGCCCAGATCAACGGTGGTGTAATCACTCATCTTGTTGGTGTTCGCATCATCGTTGTAGCTGCTCCCCACGTAGTGGAGTTGCGCGTCTAAGCCCAGTTTCTCGGTCGGCATGTAGCGCCCAAACAGGTTGGCCGTCCATTCTGGTACGTAGCGCGGCTGGTTGCCAGACAGGTCTTTAGTGCCTTGCTTGAACTCATCAAAGCGGGCGTGGGTGTACGCCACATTACCGGCAAGCGTGACGCTATCAACTGGCTTCATTGCGCCGCTTAACTCAACACCGCGTGAGGTCTGTTTGCCGACCGCGTTCCATACGCCTGCTTGCGTAGCAGATTGCTGGTAGAGGTTGGTTTTCTGGAGATCGTAAACGGACAGTTTCATTTCGCCGCGTTTATCCCAGAAAGCACCCTTCACGCCTGCTTCATACTGGCGAACATCGGTGAGCGGCAGGGATGTCTGTTCCGGGCTGATAAAGAAGATATCGCTGCCAGGTTCTTTCCCGGTGGAGTAGTTTGCGTACACCGTCCAGTCATCGTTGATAGCCCAGCTCGGGCCCACGCCCACACTCATGAAATTATAACCACGGTCGATGACTTTCCCCGCCTGCTGGTAGTTCCAGTGCATATCCATATTGGTGTAGCGGAACTGGGTAAGCAGGGCGACGGAATCCGTTACGTTAAGGTTGTCTTCCAGCAACAGGGCGTACTGGTTCTGGATAATGTGACGAACTGGGGCGCGCATCTTGCCACCCGCGCCAGCGCGGAAGGTGTTAGAGGCCGGGTTAGTCAGGGATACATCTTCACCACCAGGGAAGCCGTTCGAGTAATACTGGAATTCACGCTTGCTGAAGTCCACGCCTGCGGTCACACGGTTATCCATGGAGGCGATGGAGTGATCCCAGGTCACCATGGTGCGGTTGCCCGCCAGCTTGTCATCGTGCGCGATTGCGCCGTAGGAATCGCGGGTGGTGGTGCCTGCTGCCTGCGTCTTCGACTGGAAATAGCGCTCGGCGTTCTGCCACTCGCGGAAGCCTTTGTAATAGTAAAACTGGTTATCAAAGGTTAGGTATTCCGTGGCGCGCCAGGTCTGGGTGGACTGGATAGAGGTGGCCTGGCTGCGGATGAATGCGTCCTGAATGTTGTTGTAGTTCACATGACGCAAGCCTTTATCGATTTTGCCATCAATTACCGGCGTACCAAAATACGGGTTGTGCTGGTCGGTCAGGCTGCGGTCAAGATCAAGCGTAACCTCGGTGGTGTCGGTCGGAGTCAGCAGCAGGTTGGCCGTCACGCGTTCTGGACGGCTGCGTTCTTTTTCGACCTGAGTTCCGGTATTGGATGCGCTCACATCCACACGGCCAGCGGCCAGACCGTCTACCAGAGTACCGCCTGCGCCTACATGGGCGCGATGGCTGTTATGGCTGGAATAGCCATAATCCACTTCAACAGGCTGCGGTATGAAGGAGGCCTTGCGGGAAATCAGGTTTACGCTGCCGCCTGCATTACTAAGCCCGTTCAGCACAGAACTCGTGCCGTAGAGGATATCGACGTTTTCATAGTGCGCCGGATCGGCAATCTGGATGGTACTGCCTGGAACGGCTACGCCATTCAGCAGCCAGGACACACCGGAGAAACCGCGCAGGGATACCGAGTTAGACAGAGTAGGGGAACTGGTGCCCGACAGACCTGGCGCTGTTTCCACCACTTCAGTCAGGGTGCGTTTGCCTTTCTTCTTCAGGGTTTCTTGGCTGATGGTTTCCGTATGGCGTGGCGTCTGTTTGTCGGTTAAACCCAGACGGGAGCCGGAGCCTACGGCAAGCAGTTTGGAATCCGTCTGCTCGGAAAAACTGCTGCCATTGCTGGTGGCCGTAACCACCAGTGTTTCTTCAGCGGCATGAGCGAAGGATGAAAGACTGGCAAAAACGCTAAGTGCGATAAGGGAGGGTGTGAATTTCATAAATCTTCTTCTATTTTTTAAGTTATGTTATAACATAACATTATTCGTAATAAAAAGAATCACCCTAAGTGGTTTAAGTCGAAAAAAACTGCATGGCATGCCAAATGGTTCCATGACGGAATGCGTTTCAGTGGTATTACTTCCCCTGCCAGGAGAGTTAGAACGGGTAGGTTGCGTCTGTAACAGCCTGATCGTCGGTAGCTATGTCGTCAGATTATCAAAGGCACTCAGGGCGATGCCGCGTAAATTGCGAGTCGGCGCCGGGTTGAGAAACGTTGTATTGCCCAAACCCTTCGCTTTTCGTTGCCCGTAGCGTGCGGTTTCCAGAGGGATTTCAAAGTATGCGAGTGCAACGGTACTTTGCTTGAGTTCTGGCAAACAGCATGCCATACGACAACGGATACCAACGGGAGGTTACCACTGAACTTATTTGCTGGATAAATCGCAGCTCAGCCAAAAATAGGGATATTGAAATCGCTGCAAGAAGGGCTGGCTTTTGCTCTGGCATCTATCTTCAGTGGTTATTCAAACAGTACACAGCTATGACTCTTCACTGATATATCAAAATTGTCCGTCTGGACCATGCTGAAATTGATCTGATTAAGAAAGGAGCATCTGTCATTGATATTGCTGTTCAATAGGGTTACGAATCTCAACAGACATTCCCCCGTGCAATGAAATGCCATACCGGTCTTAATCCCGGCACCATATGGAGGAAAAATAGAAGATCTAATAGCGTCAGTCCGTAGTAATGCAGGCTTGTTTATGTCTGTCCCAGATAATCGCTTTCTGCTCTGACGTGTAGTTAATCCGAGTTCTTCGTTTCATGGCAACGTCCCCCTTGATTAAGGATAGCGTTGCATCGACCCGTTGAACTCACAGCGAGGAGCGGACATGGACAGGAGGATGCTGATAATATTTCCACCAGTGGGTTATTGTTTCCAACAGGGGGATACGAATGGAATACCAAACGTCATTGCAGAAAATATTGTCAGATGACCCTGTAAGAATGAAGATCCTATATGCAGTTCGAGCACTGGAACTCAATGATGGTTGGATCGGAGCGGGATTTGTACGAGACGCTGTTTGGGATCACTTACATGGATATGGGCTAAGTCCAATTTCTGGTGATGTAGATGTCGTCTGGTTTGACTGTGAGCACTGTAGCCCAGACCATGATCGCTTCCTTGAAGACAGGCTTAGGCAACAATTACCTTCGTTATACTGGTCAGTGAAGAATCAAGCCAGAATGCTCAACGTAATGGTGATCATCCCTATACCTCAACAGGAAATGCTTTACTGCACTGGCCTGAAACAGCTACGGCCGTGGCTGTCAGATTGGGGAAGGAAGGTCTCGATATCACTGCGCCTTATGGACTTTCTGACTTATTTGAACTGCGTTTACGACCGACTCCTGCATTTGAACGTGAAAAGTTGGACTCTTTCAAACAACGGGTCACTACAAAGCAATGGTTGGAACGTTATCCCAGATTACAGCTCATCGTTTCCTTATAACCTCTATACGCAGATATCCCGGCTATTGCAGTTCGATTGTATGATTGACAGTCCGATGTGAGCGAGGAGCGGAAGTTCGCAACTCCCACAACTACATGACTTACCTTGAGGTGTCGTAATCAACGGAGAGCAGGTCATAGTCACTTTAGCTGCTTCAAGGGATAAGAGTTCGTGGTACTGGAACCGTCACTGTAGAGCTCGGTAATAATTATTTTTTTACCATCAATAGCATATTTGACTGTACTGTCTGCAGGATCATCACGCCAGCGACCGGTACTGTCAGGATTGTCAGATGCCCACATAACTTGATCACCTATAAGTTTGCACTTAATTGCCCAACGGGTGCTATCGTTCTGTCGGATATAATGTACGTAGGCAATACCTGATTCGACTTTATCCAGTTGCATGATCTTATGGTCACGTCCAAACATCGCAGCAGAAGCAGCCTTGCAAACCTGACCTACCGTGACTTCAGAAGCCTGTACCGGTGCAGTAAACACCAGCGGAAAAAGAAGTAAGAGTTTCTTCATACGGATCAATCCATTTTGTTTATTTTCAGGAATTACGCTAAATGTACATTTCGGCAACCTAAAGCGTTTCTTGACGCTAATTTAGCGTTGCGATGAAAGGACTGATTAACTTAGTCCCTAGCGTAATCTCAAGCTCTGCCTGACTGTCAGCTTGGTTCCTGCTATGCGTCCTCAGCATGGTAAGCAAATAAAAGATCAGGCATGAGACCAGTTTTCTCTATGGTTGTCAGCACGGACTGAGTAGATACTTCAGCGATAACCTTCATTGCCTCATCACGGATTTCAACATACGCAGGGTTATCTCGGGGCACAAATGGCTCAAGGAGGTGGCCAATCGCTTTACCGTTAACAGAGAGGCTGAACGTGCCAGCAACACGATCCACATTCCAGATATAAATGAGAGGACCTAGCCCAATATCCTCACAATCATCTTCGTTACGGATCCCCGGGAGATAGACAGGCATAGACAGCTTTTCATCACTCAGCGTCAGCGCAATAAACTGTTTTGCCGTGATTGAGGAACCCTGTCCGGGCTCAGTTTCAGGTCTTTTCTTTCTAAAGAATCCGAACATACCTTTTCCTTGTTAATGGTGAATCAGAAAGATAATTAGCAATCCTACAGTACTAAGTGTTCAGGTCAATGGAATGGCCCGTTCCCCGTTGAACTACACAGATTGTTGTAAGCCATTTCCGCACCTAGACACAGAACAAATTCATGCTCAGCAAGGTCTGTAGTGAGCGAGGAACGGAAGTTCGCAAGGCATTACTTATATCGCACCGTCTTGATCAACTGGGAGCAGGTCACATGCAAAACAAGCACGACAATGCTTTCAACTCCATAGCTTAAACAGGGGAAAGGGTATGGTGGTTATGAAAAAGATGCGACAGGCAGAAGCCTCAAGAACAAATCCCCGCCGCAGCGGGGAACAATACATACTCTCGCGGAAAACCAGGGCGGTTAACTAAATCCTCCCTGCTCACGTTAATCAATATTCAGTTCAATGGGCAGAATGCGGAAACTTTTGCTGGTCGCATCGTAGCGTGCTACCAACCCACGCCAACGCGCAATAACGTCACTCAGATACGCTTCCAGGCGCGGGCACTCCACCGAACGTTCATACGAACGGTCTTCGTAAGGCACCAGCTTATTGAACTGCAGCTTACGCCAGCGTTCACCGTCGTAGATGCTGGCAAGGTAGTAACCCGAATAGCCCCAGTTGGTATGACCGCCCCAGCGCGCTTGCTTGCCCGCGCGGTCATCGCGGCGATAGACGCGAATCGCCCCTACTGCAGTATGAAATTCATCGCGAACCATCTGGCCACTGACCACAATGCTGTCAATTTTATTATTCATGTTCACTCCTTATTGACTGAAAGAAAATGCCTTTATTGGCGCCTCGCTTTATAGTGGTAGTTTTATCCATCTGGGCCGATGCGTCTGCCGCGAAATTGGGGTAAGCGATGTTCAAACCACCTAGCATGCTAGAAATTATTGCCGCGCTATATGACTCTCTGGATGTGGCACAGAAGCTGCCGCGTCATGAAAAGCTGGCATACAAAGATCACCGTACGCTGCCCAGGCATCAGTTGTCCTACGCTACAATGACGCCACGTCTGCTTTCTTACCTTGTGCATGAGGAACATGCGGGCTTAAAAAATTATCTTGGCAACGTGCAGCGTTTTTTCTGCACGCTGAATGAAGCCGCCTATGAAACCGATCTGGAACCGGCTAGGGCGTTGGAGGTTTACTGGCAGTGTGTTTTCGGACCGATGCTTGCCGCGCTGCTCTACCATTTTCGCAACGAACACAATCAGCCTTATGCCATCCATCATATCGGCACGTTATTGCTGAGTTGGGACGTGCAGGAAGCGCCCGCGGAACGTGCTCGTTGGGCAAAAGAGGCCATAAAATCCCAATATGAAGTGAAGGTGCCGCAGTTCACGCAGGCGGTAAACAATATTCGTGGCGATAACATTCAAAGCCGGAGGGTGATTAACAACAATCTGGCGATCCTTGACTTGGAGCTGCAGGCTTTATCACATCCACAACACGAACAAATTCTGGCGGCGGTCTCTGCCCGTTATAACGCGGTGATGATCATCAGGCGTCTCGAAGAGGAAGGGAAAAGTGAATATCTTTTGCAGATTAGTGAGCTGTTGCAGGCATGTAGCCAGAACCCAGCCAGTGATTTAATGGTCCTGCATAACCGTATCGCGGCTGTTTTACTGCAGGATCACAGCACGAGTTTCTTCCAGTGGACGGGGCATGAGCTGTTATTAGCGCTGGATGAGCATATTGTTCCTAACCTGCAATCGCTTTATCCGGGTATTTTGGATGTCGCCGCAGAGTTTGGCGTCGATGCAGAGTGGCCGGAAATCGAAGCACTCGATGACTTCCTGTTTGAAATCGAGATTTTCGCCTCCGATTTGTCCCTGCTGGGTCATGGATTTATGCATTACTGGTTAATGCATCATTATATTGAACATGGTGATTTAGAAACGGCATTTCACTTCAGCCAGAAGTTTGAACAGATTGCTGAACAGGTGCATACGGGGCGTTTCCGCGCCTACAACCTATTACATAAAATTGTCCTGTATTGGGCGATAGAAAGAAAAATGCAGCATAATCAATTTGATAATGATGTCTCGCAGTTGATAATGACGCTTCCTGATGAGATATTCTTCCTGTCGTTAAAGAGTGAAAAAGGATTCACATTTTTTTCCCGGCTGGATGACAACGAGCAAATGCTATTACGCCTGTTCAGGGAGTTTAACCTGCACCATGTCAACCATCAGGTCGACCCGTTACAGAAACTGACGGAAATAATGCAAGTGGCGCTGACTGTCTGCGAAGACAATCGCAGCACCACAACGGAGTTATTCCCCACTTTTAAAAAAGGGTTGAGTAAAAACATCCTACGTACGCAACATGCCCTGCCTTTCACCAAGCGGTTAACCTATAGCGATGCGGTTGAGATACTGGAAGATCTTTATTTCCTGGCGGGGTTAAACCTTGATGACACGATCATGAGATTTCAGCGCGATCCCCGCTGCAAAGAACTGGTTCTAGCATTAGGTAGTCAGTAAATGCGCGATTTTATATTCCCCTTTTGTGGCAATCAACTGCTTATTATTTGGAAATTTAATGACAGGATTTTATGCGGCCACTGAAATTCATCTCAGCATCACTACATCCAATCCCTAAATATTGGTAAAGATGGGGTCAGCTTGGAAAATGGAAAATATCCTATGTTAAGCATGTTTCTTAAGCAGGAATAACAGATCGGTTTGAGCGAAGAGCGGAAGTAGTCACTTTTATGGTCTGCTCTCACGAAAGTGACTACAGAAACAGTTGCAATTCATAGTGACTTATCAATCAGTTGTTGTATTATCGGGTCACTCAAAGCTTCATTATGTAAGTAGTTATTGTATTCATTAGATTTCTCTATTTCTGAGAACATATCCCCAAAGATCAAGCCTGCTGTATCCACATTTGGTAATAATTTATCTAGGTACAACTTCGTAATCCCCATACTATTTGTTATCAATTTTTGAGTTTCAATTTTCAGATGAGGATACCCATCTGAAATAAACACATTGAAGCTATCCAGCAAGTTGAGTGCTCTAATCGTGGGATGAGGATGCCAGTTCTTTTTGGTATAAAATTCCATCGGGTTAGGTTTAAGAGGTTCTTGCCATTGCCCAACTAAGCCATAATTGAACAACACTCTAGTAATAAATAAACTACCTAATGCACAATATATTAATGCTAAAAACTCACCATCAGTTCGAAAGCCAAACTTTCTAAGAATACTTGCAGCATATAGCACAACTTTGTTAGCGGCACTTTTATCAGCATCGTATTCTAGAATATGTTTTTTAAGATCGAAAGGTCGTTCAAAACAATTCTCTGTAAGATGATTGTCTGTTTTATCTTTGATTGCATTAAACTGGAGTAAATGACGAAATTCATGATGGAACGTAAAGTGAATTGAGCAATCAAGCATGAACTTACTAAATGAGAAGTTTTCGTTTTTATATAACGATGCAAAGCCATCTGAAACACTTTCATTATTTAAAAATGCAGCAAATATTAAACTATCAAAAAAGTCTTTCTTGAATTTATTTCCAATAAGAATAGGATAACCTTTAGTGATTCCCATAATATTATAACCATTACGTTTTGTAGCAAAAGCGTTACATGTCGTAGAGTTATCTATATAAAAAATGACAGGTTCTATCCCATAGAGTTAAGCATTTGTACTGATAAGTTTCTCAAATTCACCTTCGAAATACTTGTATACTTCGAAATTGTTGCCTTCATGCTCATTGATATTTAACGTATCCAATCCCAACCCTTCGATAATTTCATTTTTGCTCTTAATCAAAGTTTCACCATTTGAATTTGTCAATAAAGAGAACAGTTTGTTCGTCAGTGTGCGTGTCTGTCTCATTATATCAGAGATCACGAAAGTAGTTAACTTTTTGCATCAAGAAATCGTCAAGCCTCTATAAAGCATACTGCTTGAAAATGAATGGTCAGTTATTTCCTTTACTAACTTAGCACCGCACACATATATATGTTTAGTAATACCATTAAATATAATGATTGCACTATTTCTGGCCCCCTCGGATTTCTTGACACTAGTTCTGCGACACGTGCTATCAGTGCATCAATTCAAGCCATTAACGCCTCATAATGTAGCACTGACCAGCTACCCGTTGATTAACATATTGTGATGCCTGCAATGTCTGCTCATGGCACGAAAGAGTCGATCAGGGGGCAGACATGTCTGCTCAGAGCGAACAGCAGACGTTTGTCATTGAGTATCCATGGTTCTTGCTAGCAATGCCGTGAGTCAAACAATTGGGAACATGTCATGCAACTGGGGTATGTTGGCTAAGCTACTGCAGGAGAATTTTCACTCTTGCTGACGCTAGTTCTTCAAACAGCATTCAATTATGACGGTTAACTGCCGATAATCTTCCAATATCACTAATGGAACAGGTGCGTTTCACAGGAAGGCATCTCAATTTAAGGGAAGAAAATGACATCAATGATGGTTATTCAGAAGTTCCACCCTGTCGGAACGGGTACCTTTAAGACGGGCTCTCTTCGTCACCTAGGTACAGGAGAGTCTTTCCAATGGGTTTATGATTGTGGCGCAACAAGCAAGACAACCCTTAACCGCGTATTGAGCGCATTACCCCGGAAGCTCGTGTCTCTTGACATGCTGGTGCTCTCACACTTCGATAATGATCATGTTAATGGCGTTGAAACACTTCTTCGGCACTGCTCTGTCAAGACCTTGGTTCTGCCATACTCAGAATGGGCTCAGTCCGTTCGGGAAATTTCTGTCCTAGGCAAGAAGGGCTCATCACCATCCACAGCCATGTTACAACTCAATCCAGTACAATGGCTGGCATCAAGAAATTTTGATGTTCGTGTTGAGGAAGTTGTACTCATTCGGAGGGGACCGGATGCAACACCAGTCCCCTCAGGCAATGAGGAGCCTGAGCCGAACTCAAGGGAGTTTCAGGAGGATGAACCAGGGCAATTCAGTGAAAATTACTTTTCTTTTGGGTCTTCTTTGTCCGGTAATACAAGCATACGAATCCTCCCCCATAACCACTCCATCCCGGCTGTAAATGGTGACTTTGAGTTTGTCTTTTATAATGCGGAAAAAGACTTTTCCGAATTGGGACTGATTGAACACCGATGCGGGCAGTGGTATGCGAAACACTCAGGCTGGCTCTTGTCGGATGTAAAAAAGGATATTCAGAACACCATTATGAGTACTAACCTGCATCAGCCGTTGTCAGGTATGCCAGCGAACTGGAGAAAAACACTCAAGGATCGGTATGAGTACCATTTTGGTCATTCCGGCAAAGCAAAAAATAACATCTCATTGTGTATGTATGCCGCCCCCGTAAGCCAACAATTCAGTATTTGCTGCATAGGCAGTGATCGCCACTTTTGTCGTTTCAGGTGGAGAAGAACTCTCCGGCCCGCCACGCTGTGCACCGGCGATATTCATCTTACTGCGGCAGTGATTTCAGATATTCAGCACCATCTGGGGGCGCAACGATGGAACCGAATTGGTTTGATGCAGGTCCCTCATCACGGTTCTCAGCATTCGTGGGAGCCTGGTAACGCAGTGCTACTGGCCCCTACGCAATTTGTACATTGTGCATCAGGTTCGAAACATCATCCTCATCCTGACGTGCAGGCTGACCTCAGCAGCTCCAGGGTGCATTGCGCAGACCGTACTCAGGGCGTGATTATCCGCTACAGGCTGTAGCGAAAGACGGGGCCGATATGATTGCTCAAATCTCACCATCTGCTTACCAGGATGCCGCACAGTCAGCCGATATTTACTTAAGCCTTCTCGGATTCTCCCTTTATTCGAGTGGCAGTCTCCTGTAACGCTGGTCGCCAGGAAATGCTTTTCGGTGCGACGGTTGCCCTGGAGGGTAAAGGTCACTGTTGGACTGTCTCAGTAACCCTGAGCTGCTTGGTCTATTGCTTTTGCAACGGCTGCCGATGGTTAGACATAGACGGCATGGTTGCCGCGGATCTCAGTGACTTTTGCGTGAGCGCGTTCTGAGTCCTGATTAATCATGCGATTCTTAGTTGCCACCATGCCGTAAACCTGTTCTTTCTTCCATGCGGGAGCGGTAATTTTTGTTGTACCGATGCTGGCTACCATGGGGACCTGAGAAATGGCCATGTAATTAGCCTGTGCGGCCGGGAGGTCAGCGACAAAGTCTTTTGCGAAGTGGCGGGATCAACCGCGAGATAGTTGCTAGGTATAGGACCGATGCTGGGGTCTTTACCGGATTTACCCTGAATCAGGCTGAGCACGGTTTCATCTTCATCAAGTACAGTGAATGGTTGCAATCAGCGAGGAACGGACAGTTACACTCATCACCAACGCCATTAGCCTCATCACGAGTATAAAGCTGTATTAATCAATGGGGAGCAGGTCAGAATTACTTAAAAGTGTAACCCTCAGGGTTCGAATGACTATATCTGGCACAAAGCGGACATTGAGGAAGGAGTTCAATCCTCGAGGTTTACTAAGTGCAATAAGTTCTACTCGAATCCTGCTACCCCTTTGCCCAGCTTATCAGCCCATTCCTGCATCATAACCTTTCACTCATCGAGATAAGTTACATGGTTGTATGTGCGACGAACATTGTTGGTATCAGCGAACGCAAGTTGGACCTCTATAGCGTCGGGTTGATAGCCCATCTCGTTTAAACGTGTTCTTCCTGTAGTTCTGGTATATAGGTACCACTCCAGCCGAGGCTTTTAAGTAGCCGACACAGAGAGTGCGATGTCATTGGGCTTAGCAGATTATCCCTGCCCGGAAAAAGGTGCTGCCGATGCCCGGTTAATCCCTGTAGTGTTCTGAGCTTTTTGACATCTTGGGAGGGCAGGGGAATACCGTGTTCTCTACAAACTTTCATTCGCGCTGCCGGAATGGTCCACAGGGCGCTATCAAGATCGATTCTGCCCATTCTGCTTCGGTAGCTTCAGCGGGACGCGCAAGTGTCCACCACATTAACCACATGCAATAGTTAACCTGGTACGAGCCATGACTATTGTCAAAACAGCTCAATAATCTCCCGATTTGCTGTGGGTTTAATGCCTGTTTGTGTTTTATTAGCAGGAAGGGGCTTGCGCGCAGGCCAGACGGGATCGCTATCAGCTCCAGGCGTCGCGACTGCCAACTCGAAAATTGATGAAACGGTGCGGCGAGCTTCCTCAGCAACTGTCGGGGCTCCCCGTTTAGCTGTTTCCTGAAGAATTTCAAGGATGAAGATGGAAGAATGTTGTACTCATCCGCGCACTCATTTTTGACTGCGTTGCTACGAGATGAATTGAGACGTTATGAAAAGAAAAATCCACGCAATTGCGTGGATTTTATGGTTTTTTGCGATTTTTATGAGATTCAGCGAAACCTCATGAGACAACCAATTTTATTTAGGCTGCAAAACAGCATCCGCAGACGGTACGGCGCTGTCGTGATACCGCCATTGTGCTGACACTTTGCGGAACAGGCCTGCGGGCCGGGGAACTGGTCAAACTTGAGCGCCGGGACTATGACAATGGCATCCTGACGGTGAGGCAGGGGAAGGGGCGTAAATACCGTGAAATTCATGTGGCGGATGCAGTGGATAAGGCCATCCGCGCATGGGTTAAAGTCAGCGCAAACGAAGCTGAAAACGCACTGTTCAGCCGTATTCAGCGCAACGGGAAGACCGCCACCAAACCTCTGACAACAACCGGGTTAACGGGTATCCTGGCTGAGTTACAGCAAACGGCAGGCATAGCACGTTTTACCCCGCATGATATGCGGCGCACCTTCATCACCCGTTTACTGGAGCAGGGCGTGGATATCAACACCGTCCGCCAGTTGGCAGGTCACAGCAACATATCCACGACGACGCGCTATGACTATCGTGATGATGACATGAAAGCTAAAGCATCACAGAGGTTGCGATGCTGGTGATAACTGGACGAAATTGATCTCAATGGCAAATGGGCGATAAATGGAAGTGTTGCTAACTGTTTTGTGGGGGAAACTGATGTAACGGTATACACCAAGCAGGACATTAAGCAAGTGATGGAAATTGTAGCAAACCTCCCTAAGCGCGTTGTTCAGCCTTACCGCTAAATGTTGATTCAGCAATCGATAGAATGCGATGACGTTCCACCGGACGAACTGGCGGGGAATGAGGCTATCAAAGCTCACTGGGATTGTTTAATTAGTGGCTCGGTAGAAATGTCTAAGGAAGACAAAGTTGAATGTTCGTTAAACGCTACGAGTGAAACGGGACGTTACAAAGTCTAAAATTTGCAAGAACGTTAGGTTGAGCTAAAGTTGAATGGTAACAAGGCTGCCTTTCGCTAACATTTTTACAATCAAAATTTTTGTGGAGAAATCTATGTCTTTACAAGATGCCGAAAAAATCTCCCAGCTACTTAAATCTGATTTATTGTTTAAAGAGCAATTTTTATCTAGGGCCCGAGAAATAATTGCTCAATTAATACAAGAAATGGCAGTTGAAAAAAACTTGAAATTATCTTTTGACGAAGCATATGTGTGTGCTTCTATATGGTCTGATTTAGATGATGGTGTTTGGATAAGTGAAGTGGACATTCAACAGATGAGCGTCATTTCTCACAATACTAGTCCTGAGGCTACTCCAGGTACGCCAGTATGTAATCCTAGTACTCCCGGAGACATTACGCGCGGGCCCAATCAACCTTGCTATCCTAGTACTCCGGGATCAACCATTCGTGGACCTAGCGCACCTTGTAATCCCAGCACGCCAGGTGATTAAATTTCATTTTTGTCAGAGTGCTGGTGCAACGAGCGGTATCAGCACCTTCACTATTTGATGTAGTAGTGCAGGAAAAGTTGAGAGTTCCAATCCTGCTCTAGTTGGTTTCTCCAGTGCGAAAATCTTCTGCCGTCAAAAACAACGGCTGAATTAGTCGCGAGTAAAACCTCTAAAATTTTGCCAGGGCAAATTTCTATATATAATGGCCAACTGCGTTTGGTCGAACTATCAAGGCAAATAGATACGGTCAACTCACATTCTTTTCTATCAGTATGCTTTGGTAAAAAGGCCCCATAGAGGTAAAGTCTCGCATACACATAAGATGGGCTCAGTTGCAAGTTTAGAGTTGACGACAGCTTAGAGCCATACTGGTGTAATAGTCCCTCTTGAAAGATTGGCTGGGGAAACGAAATACATTTTGAAACTTGGGAATCTCCCTTTGGTCTTCTTGTATGAATAGCTTCACGTAGCATCCAACGAGTTAATAATTTGCAATGATGTTCACTAAGGAAATTTTCCAACACTACGGGAAAAAAAACATCACTTTTTGATATGGTCATTTTTAAACTCCCATGTAATGCATGGATGTGTCATCTTTAATTATAGCTTGTCTCAGTTTTTTAAGGTGCAGATTATCTATTTTTGTCTTAAAGGCAGTAGAAAGGGGAAGGGGATGAACAATAGATTGCAGTCTTTTGATTTTCAGAGTCATGCGTTCTCTTTTGTGTACGAACACATCGTCAAAGAAGCAGTAAGCGAATTACTTTTCAGCACTTCATTTACTAAAGCAAAAAAGTGTTTTGTAATCTTTGATGATGCAATCTATAATAGTGTACTAAATCTTTGTTTTGAGCTTGAAGATATATGCATTCTGGCGTTGAGTTCTAAGATTGATCGTCAAGATATTCTTCTAAATAAATTTTCCCTAGGATCAATGGAAAGTATAGAACCATTGCAAATCCAGATATCTCAGCTTGATTACGATCGACTAACTACACATTTATTGAAGCGGGCTAAATACTGGGTTGATTCATTACGTTTGATTCTCGAACATATTTTTGTTGATCGCTATGTAATTGAAAAATTTATAAAAAAAACTAACAAAAACACTCCTTGCATGGTGATAAATGAGATTGCTAGTGGGCTATCTGATTCGCATGGTGAGGGGAAGACAGTCGCAAAAATAGTGATTGAAAATACTGTTTTGTATTATAAGCCTAGAAATGGTCAAGCGGAAAAACTCTTAAGCGAATTTATTGGACTTGTTATCTCGGAGGGTTTTCCTGCTAATTTAAATACGTTAGAGGTTATAAGCCGCCCGGATTATACTTGGTCTGTAGGTTTGGTTCGGAGTAGGCAAGCATCAAAGATTGATGCAGAGCAGTATCATTATTATGCTGGATCACTGTTATGCCTTTCTTGGTTGTTTGGAATGACAGATCTTCATCATGAAAATATATTTTCTGATCACGGCGGGCCTATCGTTATTGATGCTGAGGGTATACTTCAACCGAACACATCGCAAAATCAATCGAGAATATGGGAAATACTAAGGACCGGTCTGGTAGGTCTCTATACATACGATAATAATAATGTCATTTCAGATGATATATCCGGTTTTCACATGAGAACTATTATTACTAAATACACTGAGAAAGTGATATGCAGAAATAATTTATCTGGAATGAGAATATTGAGCAGAATCACCCATCGTAATAACATCAGGGGAAACGCTTTATATGATGAAGTAGGTGTGGTAGTAAATGGGTTAAAATATATTGAGTACTTTCTAAATGGTTTTATGGAGTCTCATTCCTTCCTTCGTCGTTGGTTATCTAAAACAAGTGGAGCATCATTGATTGATATGATTGATAACACATTTGAATCGCGTGTGTTTTTAAGACCAACAAAAGAATATATTCTGATTAGAAATGGTTTAATTCAAAAAAACATTTTTCCATCTAATCTTGAAGATTCTAGTTTTATGCTTCATGAGAATAACTGCGATGTTATCTCCGCCGAAATGAATAGCATTTATGTCGGTGATGTGCCAATGTTTCACGCTAAAGTCGATGAATGCTCTCTGTATTCTGGTTCGACAATGATCTGTGATGATTATTTCCAAAAAAGCGCTATTTCGGCCTTTCAGGAAAGGATTCGACCTGGTTCTTACTTTCTGGAGCCTTTGGATGACCTTATTTGTGATTTAACCAAAATAATATTAGGACGAGGCTGATTGAACAATATGTCGAATAATTATTTTAAGCAACATCAAACCAACCTACTAACGAGTACCGAATACCATTTCTTACTTCACTCACGCAATGTTGAGTGTTTGATTTAAAAATAACTGCATCTCCTGCTGATAACTGCATAGGTTTCAATTTTCCATCAATTAACAATATTAATTCCCCTCCGGTAAAGTCATTACTATTGCTGAGCAGAATTGAAATTGAAATTGCTCTTTTTTTATATGCGCCAATCCCAGTATCTATGTGCCAATCGTAGAATCCCAACTCTGTTGATAGGTACTCTGTAAGTTGAAGTGGCCCAGCCGGGCCTGAGAGCTTTACCCCCAAGTCGGTGCTTGTCTTTAGGACCGCGGTATAAACACTCTCGTAGATCTTTTTTGATTCAGGCGTAATATTTAAGGATAGGATGTTTGCTCTTCTAGTTTCTGTACTAATAGAGGCTAACTGGTCATGGCCGATTATTGTGCCTCGAAGTAGTTTACTCGACTGGGCTTTTACAATAAGATAATTCTTTTCGTTAGTGGAAAGACAATCGCTAACAATTTTAAACATCTCATCAGTCTTGTTCAATAACTGCTGCTCTTTACAGGCTGTAAGCAGCCATGTTTTTTGCAATTCAAATTCTAGTCGTAGGTGGTCTTTTTCACTCTGTGCTACGTCCCTCTTCTCATACTCGGCGAGGTAAGTTTCGGCCACATCTATGAGTTTCAGTTTTAAATTAATTCTAACCTGAATTGCTATAACTCTTAAATGTCCGCTATCTATTTTTTTAGCCGCCTCCACGAAGATTAGCGCTTGTTCATAATCTCCCATATCATATGAAATTTCAGAAAGAGCAATTAGGTTTTTAACACTATTATTATTTATAAGGTGGGCTTTGAAAGCAGAGTGTAAAGCGGCATGGAGATTTCCCCGCTGTCTAGCTATTGCTGACATGAAATAATTGAGATCCTCAGAATTACTATTTCCTGTTAATAGATTAAAGCAAATCTTTGCTGCTCCCGCAAAATCATGTTTTGCGTAAAGTTCTTGAGCGGTATCATATTCTTTAACTACATAACTCGGTATCATAACTCTCTCCATTTTTATTTAATAGGGACATGAGGCCAATACCTTACAACATAAGCTTAGCTTGCTGTTTGTGAAAATCAAGAATGTACTCTATCATTAAAAATGGCGATATCACTTCTATACGTAGGCCTAATTTTTTGTTAATCCAGATGAATTTGGAGAAGCAAATGAATGTTTTCAATAAGCATGACATATACAAAGGCGATCTACCCATCTTTAAAGGTGGTACATCTTCAAAGTTACTAAATTCCATAATAAAAAGTAACCTTTATGAACTTTTCCCTGAGTCCTCTTCGCCCGAAGTCGCATCTTTTTCACTAGGGGGGGATGAGGTGATGAGACGTATAGATAATTTTTCAAAAAAAATTTTTCAAAGCTGTTTTGTTAGAAGATGCAGCGTCGCTGTAATTTCTGAAATTGGGATTGATCCCTATAGTATTATATTAGATACTCCTCGAATTCGTTGTGTACCGAATCTATCCATGGACGAACCTTTACCTGTTTTAATGTATGGTGCTCATCGAGACACTTGGTATGGAGAGCCACAGTGCCAGATCAATGTGTGGATACCAATTTATGATGTTGATGAATCTAAGTCGTTCGAGTTTTATCCCGACTACTTTGGTTCACCAATCGTGAACTCATCTGACACATTCAACTTAAATGTTGAAATCGACCCTAAAACATGCACCAATTCCCATCCTGTCCCATTGGAAAATATTCTTGGTTCTAGGTATAAATTTTCTGCTGCCGCAGGAGACAATCTTTTATTTTCGGCAGCTCATTTGCATGGAACTACACGTAATTCTTCTGGATTAGACAGATATGCTTTGCAATTTAGATTAGTATATAAGAGAGACATGGTCGATGGTTATGGAGCACCCAACGTTGATAATCGCTCTACTGGTAGTACAGCGATATTTATGCACCCAGTCGAGTCGTGGATAACAGCAGGGACATCGTAAGGTTGATGCTCACTGGCTAAATACTAAATAGCACTGCCAAACTGAGTATAGCTATCGCCACCAGTTGTTGACTATCGTGATGAGGACATGAAAACCAAAGTATTACCGAGGTTTCGGTTTTGGTAACCCTGTTGCAGTAACATGCCCCGTTCTGTGGTAACCCTATACCAATCACTTGTTTACAAAACCAATTTCCTGACACGCTCAAATCAGTCGTGATGAAACACCAGATAATTGGGAAAGTTAAATCCCCTTTTTATTTAATGCCTCGATTTCTCTATTAACCCACTGAATGTTAAGCAGATCATCAACCTGAGAAACATCCCAAGGTAATGGCATTTTGCGTGAACCCCGCCGACTGGCAATGATATTCGCGGGAGACTGGTATCTGTCGTTTTGCATCTCGATGGCAATTAGCTGATGGGGCAAACCTGACAAGGCCCTGTAGGCAACAGCCTGATGCAGATCGTACAGTTCCTGCGCGCGCGGCGTCTTTGCTGGGAGAATGTCAGGCAATGAGCCCTTTTTTTTCTGCAAATACATTTCCTTATAGAACTTACTCACGCAGTAGCTGACGACTTTGCTGAGGGCATCCAGATCTTTACGGGTTTCATTCAGTTCATAGCCCCGATGATCTCGGTAGATTTCCTCCAGCTTTTGCATGACATCCTGCCCGACACGCAGCTTTAGCGTTGTGAACCCCGATTTCTCATGGATTGACTCTGTTTTACTCTTGTAACGGGCATTTCGGGATTTTCTTGTCTTCTTGGTATGAGTTCCTTCAGTCGGATCTTCCGAATGTTTAACTATTTTTTCATCAATATCCTGAATATTAATATATGACGTAACATTTTCCATTTTAAATTCCGTGATTTATGTTTTTGGTAGATTAAAATATTATCTTATTTTTGTAAGTGCGTAAAAATTATTCATATGCTTCTCACATAAATAATCCATCTTCATGTTTAAAGCAATCTTTACTCATCAATTGATAAAAGGGTGAGAAGCACATTAATTTGTGGGCTAGAATGGCCTATTGCAAGCATCGTTCAGGCCGCTATTATATTCTCAACGAAACGCAGGAGGACTTATGAACAAAGGCCGTTTAATTAAAATAGATGAAGTGACAAAATTATGTGCAATGTCCCGTGCGACATTATACAGAATGCTCGCTAACAATAATTTTCCGCATCAGGTGTCAGTAACAGGCGGTCGCGCTGTTGCATGGTATGAGGAGGATATTTATAAATGGATTAATGAGAGGCCATCAAAAAAAGAGGAATGATGTTGATATTGAACAAGCGAACCCCGTTGGCATGACTGTCGCAGGAACTCGAGATGCTGGCATTGTCCATACCGGGCTTTGAAACACCAGAGCAGGCAAGGAAGGAAAGGGAGTTCAGGATAGCCAGTTTATCCACATATACCGGAGCTCGTTACAAAGCGCTCTATGCAAAATTAACGGAATGCAACCCGAAATACCCCTGTAACAGCGCAGCATGCCCGGAATGCCGCAGGGAATACCGGTTGCAGATGACCCGTGAAGTTCTGCGCTTATGCAGCAAGACAGACAAGTGGCGCAATGTGACATTGATTTTCTACCAGGATGCATTCACAGATGCAGAAGCACGCATATGGTCGCCAGATGCACTGATTGCACGTCTCCGGCGGTGGTTAAAAGAATGTGGATTCAGGTATATGGTGATTGGTGGTTTCGAAATGGATTACCACACAGACACTGGATTGTGGCTACCTCATTTTCACTTAATCACTTTCAATGAAGAGGAGGCATTAAATAAACTTCGGAACAGAATGAAAAACAAGCGCAATATGTCGGCCAGAAAGAGTGTCATTTCCAGACCAATGTTTGATACAGGAATAGACAACCCGGAGAAACAAATAAGTTACTTGTTCAAGGCTATATGGTGGCGCGTTGAATCGTATAAAGAAAACAAGCTTATATTTATCAACAATAAAAGTATTAAACCTAAGCGTCGGACAATAAAACGCAGATTACGCCCAAAACAGCATGCTCATTCTTTAGTTATGATGGATAAGCAGGGAATACAGACATTAACCTTTATGTATAAAGTAAGGAAGTATGGTGACCATTTGATATTAAAATAATGTCATGATCTATTAGCGATATGTATCAGCTGTAAACTATTTCTGCAATTTTAATTAAAATAATAGAGGTGTGTGAGAAATCATACAGGGGAACTCTCACGCCTTAATTCTGATGTTTATTACTGCAGCTATGATGTGATCTTTAAATACGATAAGGAACTATAAATGAAAGAATATAAAGAGATATTGAATAATAAAGAAGAAAAGTTACTTGTTACATTGTTGGCTCGTACAAAAATTTCAGAATTATGTCCAGTTGCATACCGACTTATTAAAATCACTGATTTCAAAGAGATGGAGTCGACCCGTGTGCTTGTACCAGCCAAGGCACTTGTCAGTGTATTAGAGTTAAAGAAAACGTTATTAAAGTGTGGGCATAATCCCAATGTGACTAAAGAATACTGGATTCAAGCTCATCAAGAAGTAATTAAGGAAACCGATAAAATAATCACACTGTGCTATAAGCCAGGTTTTTATGGTGATGTTTATTTGCGTGTTAACGATATAGCTATTGGCAAAGTTAAAGGGGATAAGCCTGTACTGCATCCTGGTGCTAAAAATCATTTACCAGTCGAGGATAAACAGGAGACATTAAAATTATGGAAAATGAATGTCGCTCCATATGCGCTACATAGCTCGCGTATTATGTTGGCTCTGTGTTGTGGATTTTCAGGTTTTCTCCTTAAGCTTTCAGGTATGGAAGGGGGCGGGTTTCATTTGTGGGGGATGAGTAGTATAGGAAAAACGTCCAGTGCCTACATGCTTGCATCATTAGCAGGATCACCTAAAGATGTTGTCGTACTGTGGAACAATACGGATAAGGGGCTTGAGGAGATTGCCGTGGCCCATAACGACAGCTACCTGGTTCTTGATGAGTCGAAGTTGTTAGATAAAGACGTACTGGCAGCTGCTAAGATTATGCAAAACCGTGTGTATACGCTTTCAGGAGGGAAAGGGAAAACACGCTCTGCAATGTATGAGAACAAAGTTGCTGAATGGCAGGTAAGTATTTTCAGTACGGGTGAGTGCAGCCTTCAACAACTTGCTGCTTCCGGGAACGTTGAGCGCCTTGAAGGCGAAAATGTGCGTGTAATCGACGTTAATGCAGATGCTGGTGCTGAAATGGGGATCTTTGAATCACTGCCAGATGGTATTAATTCTAGCAATGAACTTGTTCATGCGATCAAGGATGCAACTCACCGATATTACGGCAGTGCCAAACCTGCCTTTCTCAAGCGCCTGGTAGCGGATATTCAGGATGATCGTGAGAGTGTGAAACGGAAGCTCGAAAAAGGCATTGAGTTCTTCCTCAACAAGCATCAGGTCGATCGTAACTCCGGCATTCAGGTACGTTCGCCAAACGTTTTGCCATCGCTTATGTAGCAGGTTCCATGGCTGTGAAATATGGTGTTTTACCCTTTACAAAGCAGGATGTTATGAAGGGGATCTCAACCTGCTACCTGGACTCCCTTGGGGTGGTTTTATCTGAACCTGAGGTAATGAAGTCACCATTAGGTCGTTCGTTTGATGCAATTATTGATTTTTTCAAAAAGGATGATCTTTTAAATCTGATTGGAAATGATCGCATAACCCAAACGGCGATTAAAAAGGCACCGGTCATTATCCACAAAGTTAAAGGATGTACGGTATATGCAGTTGATAAGGATCTGGTACATAACTGCTTGCTGAAATCTCAGCGTAAGGGCATTCTGACATTATTAACAAAACAAGGGGTTTTATTATCCGATGTGAAAAAGGAGTACAGTACCATTCAGATTATTTATAAACGTAAGCAGGTTGGCCGTCGCTATTGTTTTATTTGCAAAAATCTTGATAAGTTTATGACACAATAGTTTTACGGCCTGATAAGGGTTGAATGGAGTGGCTTACAACCACTCCATTTTTACCTCATGATTCTGACTGGAAATCTTCAATTATTTTCTGATTGTAATCATCCAGATAGTTTTGAAGTTCTTTTCTATCAATCAAACGAACCATTGCGGAATCAGCTAATTCCTTAGCGGATCGGGTGAAGTAAGAGTTTGTCACAACCATTGCTTCATCACACCCATAAAATGCTTTTGCTGAAATTGCCTGCTGCACTGCAGAATTGCCAACTGAGCCAGAATAATTTTTTGCCTGTATAACCATATTCTTCCCGAAGCGGGTAACGAATAAATCTGCCCCCTGATCCTGTGTTTTCTTTGTTTCTTTAACGTCATATCCTATAGTCTGGAATATTTCAACCAGAAAGGCCTCAAACTGGAACCCATCCATTGCATCGACAAGATACATTGTGACAAATTTGTTTGGATTAAAATGTTCAAGGCGGCTAGCTAATCTGTCCACTAAAATATCAAAATATATACTCTCACAGATAGCAAGGAATTTTTCGATAGAGTCAAATGATAATAATGATGTGCCTGGTGTACTTTCTGCCTGCTCGTTATATGCTATAGCAGGGTACTGAATCTTATTACTCCAAAGGTAATACAGGAATAACGAAAGATCTGCACGATAAGTTGTACCGGCCTCTTCTATCCATGATTTTAATGTCTCGGTAAGGGTTGGCTTGATATGGCGCTTAACCTCACGGGCAAACCCTGAATAAGTAGAGTTGAATGAAGTTGTCAGCAATAGCTTATCTAACAATGATGGTAACTGCTCCAGTTCGTTGAACCCTTTTCTAATCAGTACTTCCTGGAATAATCTGATCTCTGAATAATCACTATTGCGTTCACTATTTATGTTACTGTTGCTATCCTGATTGTTATACGAAAATCTTGATGTGTGAATGAAATTAGTAAAATAGGGGTCTTTCAGTGTAGCATATTTCAAAAGAACATTTTCAAGTAGGGCATTGAGTTGAGACTGCTCTTTCTTCTTACCAAATAAATCTTTTATGATGCCTTTAGACTGGTACTGGAAATCAGGGTAATAGGATGGATCTAATGGTGTCATTTGCCGAAATGTTCCAGATACCTCTGGAGAGCACCACGGACAACTTGTTTCGAAGGTTGTTCTAGAACATGAATAGCATTGATAAATCATCATTATCCCTTATTATTTTACATTGATTGCTTAGTGATTTTCTTCTTGGGGAATCATCCTTGAGATTTATCTAAAAATCTTTTAGGTTAATATTGAAATAGGGCGTCAATATCAGTTCTTCAAATAAATCATATTCGTGGTGCGGAACCTTAACAAAGGTAGAGTTGTGATTAGGTGTCCACCATTTCTCGACACCATAATACGCCTCTCTGGCATTGGCTTTGTGAATCAGCCGGAATGGCCTGTCCATCCAACCATCACTGTGTTTAGTGAAGTAGTTAACCGGGCCAGTGAACTGACCAAGCAGGTATACACCCTGATTACCGTGGGTCAGGTAGAAGTAATCACCAATCGGAGCGTTTAAAAACTCCTCTGCCTGGCTGATGGAAGACTGCCCTTTACCAGCGGTCGTGCGGTGAATGTAGACGAGCTTTTCATCAATACATTCGACCATATCCAGGAATGAGAACTCCTTCCAGCCATGTGACAGCTTCCAGAAATTGGGCATCAAATCGGTATTCATAAGCCTCTTAACCTTACGTTGTAAGTGATCGAAATCTGTTGAAATGCGGATCGATTGTGATGACCATTCTGTCGCTGAATACCCATAATCGCAACAAGGTTTGTTGATGAACTTTTCGCTGAAATCGTTCAAAGAGGATATCGGGAAGGTATGTAGATGCGTTAACTCGCCTAGTTGCTGAAAATGGGTGATCAACACTACTCAGCACTGGCAGGCTAACCATGATGAAAACATTTGGCGCTATGGAAAAGTGATTGAGTGATTGCGGCTTCGTGGGCGAGCCTGGTCTCTGACTGTGCAATTCTGCATTCAGCGCTGAGCCGGGTTGCGGTTCTTCACCAGCAATTCGGCCATAAGCAAGGGGGGCTGTATTCCGCTTCGTCATCAGTCTGTTGTATGGTGACCAGTCCGGCAGATTCACAGGCCAGTTACTTCGCTGATTGATTGGCTAGCAGGCAGAACCGAAATGAGAGATCTGCAAAAAAACACTCTTCCAGACCGCCCAACGTCGCCGGATTTTGGCGTGGTAGACCGACTAACTACCGGTATCTTTTTGGGTCAGATCCGCACCTCGTACAATGGTAGGAGGAAACCGCCTATGGTTTTCCTTGACTCTGACAATTGCAAGGATCGGCGGTTTTGAGCAAAGTTGAGGTTTCAAAAGATCAAATTCCAGAATGTGTACATGCGCCTATGACCGCTATTGAATATCACCGGGAGGGAGTTGCACCGCTTAATAACCGGTAACGTTTTACGTATCCGCTAATCCCATTCTGGCTAAGCTGATATTTAATCGCTATTTACGTCTACAAGGTATATAGACGTATCTATTATGCTCTGTATACACTCTATCTCTATATTATTGTATATATATCATTACATACTATAGCCATTATCCAGTATCAGCTATCATGAGGCTCCAGCCTCCAATATTATGATCATTATCTAGCATCTGAACCTTGTTGGGTTCACACAAGATTTGAGTAATTCAGTTGTAAATAAATGGGGTCAGGGCATGGTGCTCTGCCTATATATACAGGTGAATTATGAAACCATATATTACACACAACAATATCCTTGTGACAGATTCAACGCTGGATTATTTCAAGACGGTAGTTTTCAGCGTCCCTTATAATGGTGTGCCAAGTTTACGGCGTCCATTTTATCGCAATATAGCAGTATTCCTTCAGCATGTTATATGTGTGGCTACCTGTAGTCGTAAGAATAAGAAGAAAGCAAAGATCAAGGCGAATAAAAAATGGTCTTATTCTGTGCCAGTACCGTTTGAGCTGGGTAGAGAGAAACTTCCCGGCGTATTTAAGAAAAGTGGGCCAGCCTATGAGCGTGCAATGGAGGCGCTGGCAAGCGAGGGAATTATCAAGCTAACCGGGTATTCAAATACTAACCATTTATGCCGGGAATATGCTGTTTCTCAACGTTTTCTGCGTAAGTTGTTTGGCAACGACAGAGAGGCATACCTTAGCCGCCAGGATCGTTACCATTATCTGACTGACATTTTCACCAAGCGTAAAAGTTACTCATTAGATGAAATGATTGGAGTCGCAATCGACCATGGGCAGCATGCTAAACATAAACAGTCTAGACGCGATATCCCTAACGCTGCCTTCAGGGAACGGGTAGTGAGTGTGTGGAACAACCTTGAGCCGCTTGAAATCAATCTGGATGCATTGCTGGATTACTATAACGAGAATCCCACGAAGAAGAACAAAATTTTCATTTTCAACTTCCTGTCGCGACTGGCTGAAACAGGCGTGGAGCTGGTGAAGGAATCGTCGTTAACGGTTTCTAACAGGCAATCATATAAAACCGCGTACATTGGCGGAAGATCCTTTGAGGCTGGTACGGGCTTCCAAAGTCTGCCGTCTAAAATGAAGTGGGCGTGTCTGGCACGTGGTGTGAACTATGACATCAAGGGATGCCAGCTTGAGATACTACGACATGAGTTGTTGAGTATTGGCATTTCGGCCAGGTCGCTGGAGTTGCTAGAAACGGGCTATATCTGCCGAATATTGCGTATTGCTGAAGAACTGGTAAAGCAATTCAGGTTTTCCAGCGTATTCAACGCCGGGTTCGTTACGCTATCGCTTAAATCCAGCACAAGACGCTTGTTGAACCGTGAGTTAGGTAAGGTAGAAGCAAAGCGAGTATTGAAACGCTGGAAGCACCTTCTGAAACCCCTGAGGCGAGATCTGGCTTTACTGCTGGATCATTACGAAGGCATAGCAAAAACCAATCGTTACGGGAAATGCGTTACCAACGCGGTAGGCCAGCCCTTCAATATCACCTACAAAGATATGGCATCACGTAAACGCTGGAAGTCGGATGTGATGCGCCGGAAGTTGTTGTCGCACATGCTACAGGGCCTGGAAAGCCGGGCTGTATACGATTACGTCATCAGCCACACGGGGGTATGCGCACTGGAGCATGATGGGTTTGTTTCATATGAAGAGGTTACTGGCTGGTCTCATCCATATCTTTTGATTGAGAAAAAACATTAAAGGGCCAATCAGTTAGCTAAGGCTCATCACCGGTTGATAAACTCAGTGTGATGACCTCTTGCCCAAGGGTCAACATAACCAGATACAAGGAACGTCTGCTCTGAGCGAGAAGCGGAAGTTCATAATTGTTCTTATAGTCGGCAAGGTCTTAACGAACACACAGCGTATTACTCAAATAGGGGCTAATCCAAGATATAATCAGTCTAGTGGACGATTTCTAAAAATGAGTGCCCCGGTTGAGTGGGATTTACATATTTACTTTATCCTTTATTTTTGAACGTAATCTGGATTATATAAAGATGGTGAGTAACAGATTTGCAATATTCTACTTATCTGGCTTAAAAATTGAGATTTATTTTTAGGAATTTTAGATTGCAATCCCACGAATCAATAAAAACCACCTAGCTTACAGATGGTTTTTTACATAATAAACCTATAATTAGGTTATAGGATGCAGTTAGCAAGCTTCAATAAAACGTTCCACCCAACTCTGTCCTTTGTGTAATCTTAAATATAATTCTTCCAGATCATAATCAGGATTCTTTGTGATGTTCGTTTGGAAAAAATCATAGATAGTTGCATCGCCTAAATATACCGGAGGCAATTCCATTGAATCGAATGGAAGAATAAATGATTCATCTTTGATTAATTCAGAGTTTTCAAGGCCTCTAACCGCTATTTTTAAAATATATGATTCTGAAGAAAGTGTTAAATATTCCATGAGTTTAATTTTTTCATCAGAGACACTATTCATAAATTCTAGCTTTGTTACGCCAAGTTTTAAATAACCTTTATATATTGATGTGGCTGATATACTAAAATCATAATCATTTTGAAAGGTTTTGCATAACAAATACAAAAGAAATCCCGGTTCTCGATATTCAAAGCCTTTTCTAAATCTTTTTTCAAATTCATGACCGACTGGTATATTTAGAATCTCAGCAAAGTTGCACCTTTTGAGGATTAAATCATATATCTCATCTGATGTATTGAGTACAAAACGACACAGAAGCGAGCATAATTCAAACACTTCGAAAATTGAATTTATTTTAAGTTTAGATGCAATGAGATGTGCACAAGCTGAATATTCAGTGAGCGACTTATCATAGAAATATTTCTTAAGTTCTATTTCATATTGTGCTAATTCAACTTTATATTCAGCAAAAGTAGAACGACTTTTGAGAGAGTGCATTTTAAATAGAACCTCCTGAGCCATTGCTGAACACTCAAGAATTGACAATATAGAAATAGGTGATCTGACTATTAATTGAAGATTTTCGTCCATGAATCTCATAAATAAAATAGGATGATCTGATACCATCCCTGTCGGAGTAAATCTATGTCCAATTGTTTCTGTATACCTCCATAAACAATTGCCTCCGTCTGCTGAACCTAATTCAGTAAAATATTTCGGAAGTCGAATAAACCTTAAAAAGTGTTCAAGGCTTTTAGCAATGTGGAAGTTTTCTTCATCTGTATTTTGATAGATATCAGTATTGCATGCATACGCTGAGGATAATAACTTTAAATATTTAAACCCCCATAGAGTTGATGTGCAGTCAATATAATGTGTAAATTCATGCCTTGCTAAGGATTTGACATCAATGACACTTTTGAAATCATCAATTGGTATGTTTTTAGAGTCATTAAATTCAGAATGGTATTTATCACATAATGATTCAATTTTCTTTATTGTTGGGCTGGATATAGAGTCCAAGCATATTATCGTTGTCCAAAAATCATAGGAACCAGAAACATCTGCAGATGCAAGGATGTTTTTTCTGGTTTTTTTTAGCTGATGATATGACATCTTACCCCTCCTGTATAATATTTAAATTATGGCTAATTATAATTATTATTTTTATGAAAAACAATAATCAACAGGCGAGAACAACGAGGCAACAGATAAAAAAGAAATGTAGTGGCTAGATGAATTGGATTTCAATGATATTTTATGATTTAAAACATGGCGATATAAGGTGGTAATTTATCCCAACGAACCTACAAAGATATATGCCCCATATTTTATTTTGAATGAATTTTATTGTTTACAAAGTACAGTTCTGAGCAAGCCTAACAAAATCAATGTCTTCTTGTGGCACACAGCGGACAAGATAACTGAGCTGAAGGTCTGCTGTGAGCAAGGAGCAGACATTGTGCTCATGTGGAAAACCGGAGGATTTAGCATCCGGTTTTCCGCACTCTTGGATTACATTAATGATCTCCAGCATCTCGTGCTGGCACCGCAGCAGCTTGTCGCACTTGACGACGCTGATTTCTTTTTTCCCACTTTGCTCGTAACCATTCGCTATATGCCGGCATGTTAAGGTATAACTGCTGTGTCATATCGGCCAGAACGCGAAGATTATCTGTATAGCCGAAGTGTCCTTTTCCCATTTCAGCATGGCGGCCACCTGCAGCATCCCAGGCTTGAGAAAGCGAATATGGCGCGAACAGCTCTAGACCAGTTAAGAGTATTACGGGAGCCCTTGTTTGTCGGCGCTCGCGGATGTATTCACGCCCCCAAGACGCGAGTTTTTTAATCCGCTGAATTTCAGCCGGGGAAAGATCTCCTGCCTGCTTCATGGTTGCAAAAACCAAAATCGCGCCAGGGAAGCGGATAGCAAGTTGTTTCATTCTTTCTACATCTTCAACTTCAAATGCATCAGCAACCGCTTTTTTCTCTTCGGAATTCTCTCCCCTAAAGCTTTTTGCCTCTCCAAATACGAGTTCTGCGTGGTGATCCAGCTCATTGAAAATTTTGCGTCGGTGCCAGAGTATTAGGTCAGCTTCAATATGTTGCTTTGGGGCCAATGTCAGTATTTGGCCGGTTGACCATGTAATAGTGGTATCATGATTTCCAAATATGTTGGCGAGAAATCTTAGCGTTAGGGATGCGGCGTATCCCCCACGAGCATAATCGGGAAGTGCAAAGGGGCCTATCAACCTGTAAGCCCAACGGGACAATTGACTCGAACTTGGATCGATCATTGGAAAGCTAAACTTATTTAGACAAAGGCCACATGCTACTACAAGATCCAGTTCGCGTAGCGCGTGCCATCCCCAAGTAGAGCATTTTGCACACTTCAACTCCAAGCCAAGCTCAACAGCACCAAGCTCAACTAAAGTTTCAGCATTTTTATTTCGCCATATATCCCCCTTCACCACATTATTAATTTTGTTCTGAAATTCTTGGTGTTGAATTGAGGGTGAAATAGGGCGTCGAGAAATTTTATTGAGAAGTTTCACTATCTCTGCATGGGCAAAACTACTAATTCCCCTGAAACCTCCGAGCGTATTAATGATTTGCTGTGTAGCTTGTCCTGCATCGGAGATTTGGCTTTCAACTCCATTGTTTTTTAGCCATTCACTTATCGCAGTTGTGCCGTCACTCAAACGCCAGAGATCAGACATATTATGGAAACGGCAAAATACAACAAAACCTTCAGTTGTAGATAAGATGCTCCTTTGTATTGACTGGAAACGTGGTATTTTGGGTGACCTGTAATTACATGGATAAACGGTTGCAGCCCGACTGGTATTTGCCCAATTTTTTAATTTCACGACGTTCACCCAGCGAGCATCATTAGCACCATATCTTTCAGTGAATTCTGGATGGAGATAATCAAATCGAACTTCGGTTCGGTCACCTTCGATTTGTGTGTCAAACTTTTTTTCTGCACATGATAGAGTAGGTCGAGTAGTGCGAACTGTAAAACCAGATGATGGTCGCCAAATCGGTGGATACCAATCTTGACGCCTATTTGCCTCATCTTGATTAACCCGCAAATAGTCGGCGTAAAGTTGTTCGATATTCGCAGTAGGGATAGATCTTGCGAACATTACAGTAGCATGATTCATTAAGCCAAATTGATTCCCTCGAACGGGACGATGGCAATGTTCAATGTATTCTCTGCAGTATGGGGAAAGCGCATCAATCCATTGGACTGGAATTGGTCGGACATATTTCCGCATGGCGCGAAGGTTCCAGAAGTCAATAAGATCGCGCGAGTCATGTGCATCCATGACAAAGAGCGTTGGATCCGCATTGTCATGATAATTAACCTCAATATTCGAGTGACCGATTTGTAGTGCTGAATTAAATCCATCCTTGTACAGGTCTACTAGAACTTCTGGGGATAATTCAACCTGTTTGGGATCAAAAGCATCACAGAACCCTTGGCCAAAATATTTAAGGTCTTCATCCTCAGGGAAGCTGCCGGATAGGCAAGCACAAAACGACTTCAATGCATTCGTCCGAGGTAGTAGTTCCACGATATTGTGCTCATGTCGACGCACGAATTGAAATTGTTTCTTATACAGATCTTTATATAGATCGAAGACATCAAGCCCAGCTTGATCCCGTAGTTCATCAGATCGCCTTAGCATGGCTGAAAGTTGCAGTACTCGGTCTGGGTCATAGCCAAACCCTTTAGCCAGCCCTGCTTCAGCTTCTACAAGGAAATCAGGTTCGAAAGCATCAAGATAGCCATTGACGATCTGCAAAGCGCTCTCAGGTTTGTAGTCATCCCTATCCCACCATTTAGGCACATGCCCAAAAATTGGAATGATAGGGTTAAATTTACCACCCCAAAGGCATGTGTTTATTTGGAAGATTTCCAATAACCGTTTACTGTCATTAGGTTTAACGAGGAATGCGAATCGAATTGGTCGTAGGGTTACGACGGCGCTGATATGAGCCATAATTCTTCCTGTCAGAATGTAGTACGTTCACTTTGAGGTTGTATAACCGATTTGTCACGCACCGCGTAACTGAGCGTTTACCAGCATTCTACTTTGATTTACCTCCCGTTTAAAAATGGTTTAAGCATTATGTTTTGTGGAAAAAGAGGCTATTGATCTACGCCTAAAATTAAATCTACGTTCAGTTAATAACGCCCGCTTCCGGCACGGAGCGGACGTGTTAACGAAGTTGAATGTCCGCTTTGAGCGAGAAGCGGAAGATACCGATGCACATCGATTGGGCAAGAGGTCGACCAAAGCAGTGGCGATTCAATCTGACATTGCATGGTGAGATCGGGTTTGATACAACGAATAAATCGTTACTCCAAAAACACATACGCAGATGATTTCTAGTCACTATTTCCAGGTCCCGTTTCATGGCAAAATGATTCACGCTGAAAGCACATTTGGATGCAATGGACATGTCCTTATGCTTCATGGCGGCGGTAAAGATCGGACCGTTTTCTACAAATACCGAAATCTTCTG
Source organism: Citrobacter sp. Cm046 (assembly GCF_030333065.1). Lineage (NCBI taxonomy): Bacteria > Pseudomonadati > Pseudomonadota > Gammaproteobacteria > Enterobacterales > Enterobacteriaceae > Citrobacter > Citrobacter sp. Cm046. Next base: position 226,436 of record NZ_JAOWGP010000044.1, read on the forward strand.
GATACCTTAGGCTTTGGAACGACGATATTTGACTTTTTAGGTCATGGTGAGACTGGGGGGGACATTCACGAATCTTCTCTTTTTAATCGCACGATGCAAGCAGAGGCGGTGATTGCTTCCCAGGGACTGGTGCTTACAGGTTGTATGGGCGTCAGTATGGGAGCCTACAATGCACTTCAGCTTAGTAAAGCGATTCAGTTCCAATCTCTCATCCTCATGGTTCCCGGTGTCTACTCAACACCTGCATATAAGATTAAGTTTGGTCCTGATTTTTCTGCAATCATACGCAAACACCGGAGCTGGGAACATACAGATGCATGGGACATAGCTGCTGAGTTTAACGGGAATTTACTGGTTATTGCTGCCGAAAATGATGCAATCATCCCCTCAGAAATACCAGAAAAACTGCTGTCTTCTGCATCATGCTGTTGTCAAAAGCAACTTCTGATCATTCCCGAGGCTGGACATAATAATATTTGGGAAAATTTAATGCTCACACCTGTGCTATATGAAAACGTACGCTCGGCCTTTAAGCATTGTTTATCTAATTGAATAGAGCAATATATCGTACGATCCCTATGCCGATTTAAAGTCGATTTTAATAAAAAAGAGAGCGTGCAGGCTACGTCCGCTGTTGGCACGAAGCGGGCAAGCTAACTGAGTTGAAGGTCCGCTGTGAGCGAGGAGCGACCTTATTGTACAAAGCATATAGCCAGATTACAGTGAAGCCACTGATTGACAAGTGAGCCAAACCAGACAAGCAGCCGATGAAACAAAACTTCGCCAACGTAACCAAATCTGGATAACTGATCGGTTCATGAGGACAACAAATAATGTCATTCAATAATAAAAAACTGTTAATTACTCTCTTATCCCTCTGCACATTTCAGACTTATGCAGCACAATGCACTGCGGAAACCTTCGCTAAAAACAAACTGAACAACTTCATCCTTCTGAGCGAGCCGACAAGAACTGAAATTCCCAAATCTGTATCAATCACTATTGATAGTCCTGACGGGTATCTCCGCACATCGGTTCAAAGCAACTTCAGTCAATGCGGTGAATTAATTGGCGGCCGTATGAAAGAGGTCAAAACCTCAACAGGCCAGAAAACAGTTTTCACGGCAACCTCTGAAATTCAGTTGAATAAAACGGAATTTGGCTGGCGCATCCAGGTGGACTCAAACGGCGTCATAGCCGATAAAAACAGTCAGAAAACCACGCAGGCATATCGGCAGACTCTTGAGGGAATGTACCTGCTTAACGATAAAGGAATTATCAGCCGTGCAGTTAATCGTTCGGTTATCGCGGCCACAAAACCTGAAGATAAAGACAAAACCGTAGTGGGCACAATCGACTACGCCTTCAATTCATCAGGATTACTGGCAAGCGCGGCAAGCAAAGGAAGTATGGCGATAGATAATAATACGATTGTATATAGTTATGATGGCAATCATCGCCTGTTCAAAACCCAATCACCCTCAACCATAGAAGAGTATGGCTATGATAACGAGGGCCGTGAGTTGACCCTGAGCAAGACCCAGACGTATTTCACCATCGAAAAAAATCTGACCACCTGCGAGGAGTGGAACTCACATGGAGAATGCACACATGCCAATATAGATATCACAATCACCCCAACTGATCGGACAGGTAAACAGTATGTAGACAAACATAACGCAGTAATGACGGCGAAATATGAATACTGGAACTGACCATTTGTAAGTATCCCTGCAAAACGAACCATCAACTTTTAGGGAGTCTCTGGCACTCCAACTTCCGTTCCTGGCACCCAGCAGACGTTCGTAGAGCTTACATGCTGTACACAGAAAGATTTTTTGTAGGGCATTAAGTGGGAAGGGGGTTCTTATAGGGCTTGTAAGTATCTGGCGATGCGCCATGAATAAAGATCCCGAAAACTATGGGCATCTGGTATGCGCTGTTTGCATATACTATAGGTTGAATTGTAGATTTGAATTAAATTTCAATAAATATCTATATTAATCAATAATAAAACACCAATGCATCAGCGTTTATGAAACATCAACACTGATGTCAGTGCTGCTTACCCATCCATCAAGCTTATCAGCCCATTCCTGCATCATCACTTTACGCTCATCAAGATACGTCGCATGGTTGTAAGTGCGGCGAACATTGTTGGTATCAGCGTGCGCAAGCTGAGCCTCGATAGCATCAGGCCGATAGCCCATCTCGTTTAAACGGGTACTTCCTGTAGTTCTGGTTGCATGTGGACTATAAGTTCCGCTCCAGCCGAGGCTTTTAAGTAGCTGACGCAGCGAGTGTGATGTCATCGGACCACGTGGGTTATCTCGTCCCGGAAAAAGGTGCTGTCGATGCCCGGTTAATCTCTGTAGCGTTTTGAGCATGTTGACGGCTTGAGAGGGGAGGGGAATAACATGTTCCCTACGAGCTTTCATGCGCGTCGCCGGAATGGTCCATAGCGCATTATCGAGATCGAATTCTGCCCATTCAGCCTCGGTGGCTTCGGCTGGCCGCGCCAGCGTCCACCACATTAGCCACATGCAATAGTTAACCTGATATGAGCCGCGACTGTTATCAAAACAGCTTAATAGCTTCCCGATTTGCTGTGGGTTCAATGCCTGTTTGTGCTGTGTCTTATTCGCCGGAAGCGCCTTGCGTACAGGCCAGACAGGATCGCTGTCAGCTCTAAGCGTTGCTACTGCCAACTCGAAAACCGATGAAATGGTACGTCGGGCTTCAGCGGCAACTGTTGGTGCTCCTCGTTTAGCGGTTTCCTGAAGAATTTTAAGTATATGGTGTGGAGTGATCTCTCTGACAGGGAGCTTACCGATGGCGGGAAAAACCACACGTTCAAGCATATCCAGTCGCCGCGTTTTGGTGATTTCGGCCCAGTCTTTCATCTGCAACCACTCTTTAGCGATCAGCTCAAAGGTGTTGGATGCGTCGTTGACCTTGCGGATCTTATCTAACTGGCGAGCCTGTGTCGGGCTAACTCCATTCGCGACTTGTTTACGCGCTTGCTCACATTTTTCGCGAGCTTCGGCAAGTTTGACCGTTGGGTACTCACCCAACGCGAACATGCTGGATTTGCCGTTGAGTTTAAACCGATAGCGCCATGCCTTTTTGCCGTTGGGTTTCACTTCGAGGTAGAGACCATTGAAGTCATTGAGTCGATAGAGTTTTTCTTTCGGCTTAGCAGTGCGGCATTGCGTATCAGTGAGCATAGCGAGTCCTTGTCTATTTCTTATACCGCTATTGTACTCACTTAAAATGAAGATGGAAGAATGTTGTACTCATCAATGTACTCATTTTTGACAGCGTTTTTACGAGATGAGTTGAGACATTATGAAATGAAAAATCCACGCAATTGCGTGGATTTTATAGTGTTTTGTGATTTTCATGAGATTCGATGAAACCTCACGAGACAACAAATTTTATTTTAGACGTTGAACAGGAAGTTCATTACGTCGCCATCTTTAACGATGTAATCTTTACCTTCTGCACGCATTTTACCGGCTTCTTTCGCGCCTTGCTCACCCTTGTAGGTGATGAAATCTTCAAACGCGATGGTTTGTGCGCGGATAAAGCCTTTCTCGAAGTCGGTATGGATTTTACCGGCAGCCTGTGGCGCGGTGGCACCAACAGGGATTGTCCATGCGCGGACTTCTTTCACACCAGCGGTGAAGTAGGTCTGCAAGTTAAGTAGTTCGTAACCGGCACGGATCACGCGGTTCAGGCCCGGTTCTTCCAGACCCAGCTCTGCCATAAATTCGTCACGATCGGCATCGTCAAGTTCTGCGATATCGGATTCAACTGCAGCACAAACGGCAACGACCACAGAACCTTCAGCGGCGGCGATTTCACGAACTTTATCGAGATATGGGTTGTTCTCAAAACCATCTTCGTTGACGTTGGCAATATACATAGTTGGCTTCAGGGTCAGGAAGCTCAGGTATTTGATAGCCGCTTTGTCTTCGTCAGTCAGGTTTTTCAGTGCACGCAACATACCGGCGTTTTCCAGCTGTGGCAGACATTTTTCCAGTGCAGCCAGTTCTGCTTTAGCGTCTTTGTCGCCACCTTTGGCTTTCTTCTGCACGCGGTGGATAGCGCGCTCACAGGTATCAAGGTCGGATAAAGCCAGTTCGGTGTTGATAACGTCGATATCGTCAGCCGGATCCACTTTATTATTAACATGGATAATGTTGTCGTTTTCGAAGCAGCGAACTACGTGACCGATAGCTTCGGTTTCACGGATGTTGGTCAGGAACTGGTTGCCCAGACCTTCACCTTTGGACGCGCCTTTTACCAGGCCCGCGATATCCACAAATTCCATTGTGGTTGGCAGGATACGCTGTGGTTTTACGATTTCGGCCAGTTGATCCAGACGCGGATCGGGCATCGGAACAACACCGGTGTTCGGCTCGATAGTACAGAACGGGAAGTTTGCCGCTTCAATACCCGCTTTTGTGAGCGCGTTGAACAGGGTGGATTTGCCTACGTTTGGCAAACCGACGATACCGCATTTGAATCCCATGTTTAAATCACCTTAATCTTTTGATATTCAACCTGTTATAGAAAACAGATTGTAGAAAAGTAAATAACTCTGCCTATTATACACAGCACGCGAGAAAAATGCCGCACATCACTGCTTATTGAGCTTTAAAGGTATGTAAGCGGCTCGTTGCTTTCGTCAGGCCATCTTTGAATAAAATCTCGGTACAACGAGCCGCTTCGTCAATAGCTTCATCAATTAACTTCTGTTCTGAAACAGGCGGTTTACCTAAAACAAAGCCGACAACTTTGTTTTTATCGCCAGGATGGCCAATTCCGACGCGTAAACGATGAAAGTTCGGGTTATTGCCTAACTTGCTGATGATGTCCTTCAGGCCATTGTGCCCACCATGACCACCGCCAAGCTTAAATTTTGCGACGCCCGGGGGCAGATCCAATTCGTCGTGGGCGACTAAAATTTCATCGGGGTTAATGCGATAAAAACTGGCCATCGCGCCGACGGCCTTGCCGCTCAGATTCATAAATGTGGTCGGCACCAGCAAACGGACATCTTCACCTTCGAGCGTCACTCTGGAGGTGTAACCGAAGAATTTCGGCTCATCGCGCAGGGGGGCTCGTAATCTCTCTGCCAGTAGATCGACGTACCATGCGCCTGCATTATGTCGCGTTGCCGCATACTCTGCGCCGGGGTTCGCCAGGCCGACAATCAATTTAATCGTCACGTATTTTGTCCTGAGTGTGTCTATAACCGGCGTGTAGTTTACTGTCTGTCGGTGCGCTTGACAAAAAACTGCGTGCGTAACTGCAAAATCTGAATAATTGCCTAAATGGACTATTAGAAAATGAGGTTGTTCAGTAGCTTATTTGTAAAGTTTTGTTGCATTGGTGTTTGTAATTGTGATCGCTCCCGCACATGCAAACGGCAGTGTTGTCTATACTTTACACATAAGGATTAGGGGTATTCCCTGTAGCAACCCAAAGTTCCGGAGGTGACACATGAAACGCAAAAATGCTTCGTTACTCGGTAACGTGCTCATGGCTTTAGGGTTGGTGGTGATGGTTGTCGGTGTTGGCTATTCTATTTTAAATCAGTTGCCGCAATTTAATCTGCCACAGTTTTTCGCACATGGTGCTGTGCTCAGTATTTTTGTTGGTGGTGTTCTCTGGCTGGCGGGGGCCCGCGTCGGTGGGCATGAACAAATCAGCGACCGCTACTGGTGGGTTCGTCATTACGACAAACGCTGTCGCCGGAATAACAGCCAACGCCACAGCTAAGCGGTGACGTTATTGTAGACCAGTCAGCTTTATGCTGACTGGTTGTTAGTTCGCCTTGTTTCTGCGCGAGCGGGAACGGATACGCTGTAATAACGCGACTAGCGCCAAAACAACCGCCAGATATCCCATAGCATACATTCCCTGATGCTTTCTCGACTCCAGCTGCGGATCGGCTACCCACGCCAGAAATGCGGTGACATCGCGTGCGTACTGTTCTTCCGTTTGGGGGATGTGTGTTTGCGTAGCCCAGATTACCTCACCGTCTGTCAGTGGTTTTGGCATATTGATAATCCCGCCCGGGAAATACCGGTTAGCCTTCATCTCAGGATCATCGGGAACATACCCCGTCAGCAATGCATAAATATAATCAGCCCCTTGTTCGGAATAAGGAATAAACGCATCCAGTAAAAATTGTGGAAATCCGCGATCGTAGGTTCGTGCCCGAACGATATAGCTCAAATCTACCGGCAGCGCGCCATTGTTGAGGTATTTGGCTTCCTGCTCATTGAGATAAGGGGAAGCAAAGACATCATTCAGATTGCCATCCCGTTCGCCGGGTTGCCCGTCGTCCTCCACGGTTGCAAAGACGTAACCGCTCGCCATTGTTTTAGCTTCAGCCTGACTCAGCTCCGGCCCTCCCGGTTTGGTCAGCGTTCGGAACGTCAGATATTTCATGCTGTGGCAGGCCCGACATTTTTCTTCGTAAACCTGCAGACCGCGTCGTAACTGCTCTGTGTCGTATTTGCCGTTCGCACCGCTAAAAGACCACGTCTGCGGTGGCGGTTGCTGCGCACTGAGTACGTTGCTGAAGAACAGACCCAGACTGAGGGTGGTGTACGTTAAAAATCGGCCCATAATGTCAGTCCTGTTTTTCCAGTAAGCGTCGACACGGCAGAACAATCAGAAACCATGCGAAATAGACCAGCGTTGAAAGCTGAGATGCTGCACGGATCCAGCCCTCGTCATGATTAAACCCATCAACTAAATCCGGACCAACCAGCGCTTTTGATCCCAGCCAGCCTAAAAAGAAGGCGTTGCCTACCCAAATCCAGAAGCTGACTTTAACCAGCTTGCTATAGTTGCGAAACCGCGCACGTGACGTATCCAGCCAGGGGAGAAAATAGAAAATCAGTACCGAGGCGCACATCGCAGTAATACCCGCCAGCTCATTGGGAAAGCAGCGCAAAATAGAGAAGAAGGGCAGAAAGTACCATTCCGGTGCGACGATGGTCGGCGTGACTGTCGGGTCGGCGGGAATAAAGTTATCGGCGCTGCTGAGATAATGGGGCGCGAAGAAGAGAAACCAGGTAAACAACATTAAAAAGAGAGTGAGTTTAATGGCATCGCTCTCGGTGACGCGAAAATCAAACAGCAGCCGTTGAGACTCTTGTGCGGAAAATGTTTTCTTCATCGCATGGGCAAAAGCCGACTGAACGGTGCGTACATGCCATATCGTCACCGCGACAATCGCGAATGGAATAATAAAGTGAAGCACATAAAAACGCCCAAGTGTTGGTGTACCGGGCGCATATCCACCGACTAAATAGGTATACAGCGAATCCCCGATAAACGGAATTGCCCGGGCAAAACTGGTAATAACCGTGGCGGCCCAGTAGCTTTTTTGCCCCCAAATAAGGCTATAGCCCAGAAAAGCAGTGATCATCAGTAGCACATATAATGTCACGCTGATGGTCCACATCTTCAGATAGGGTTTGCGGTAAACGTTGTAATACATCGCGCGGAAAATATGCAAATAACAGGCAAAGAAAAAGAGTGAAGCGCCAGTTGCATGCATGTTGCGCACCAGTTCACCGTGCCTGACTGAACGCATAATATGAATAATGGAATCAAATGCGGACTCCGCCGTAGGTACGTAGAACATTGCCAGTACAATGCCCGACAGGATTTGGACACCCAGCATCACCAGCAATATCAAACCGATAGCAAATACCCACAGCCCGGAAACGGAGCGGGGAAGCGGAAGGCGCAACTGAAAGTTGCGCCATGACGTCGTTATATCAGAAGTGCTCATATCAGGCATCCTTTGCACCAATACGTACGCTCAGACCATCGGCAGACAAGGTATAGTCCGGGATTGCCAGATTCGCAGTGGCCGGACCGCGCGTCACACGTCCGGAGGTATCAAACTCTGAACCATGACACGGACAGATCCATCCCTGGCCACTGGGGTTGGCGTTAGGAACACACCCCGCGTGAGGGCAATAGCCCTGTATAACCAGCCACTGTGGATGTGCCGCTGTAACCCGTTCGCTATCTGCCTGAGGAGCCAGCAGTAATCGATTATCTGCCTGTTGCGCCGCTGCAATCTCTTGCGGAGTTCGGTGGTGAATGAGGATCAGTTTTCCCTGCCAGATACGCTTCACTGTCTGGCCTGCTGCTACGCCTGCAAGAGAGACCTCAATTGGCTCATTTTCTGCCTCGGTTTTATCATCCGGGCCCAGTGCTGAGATGAGCGGCCAGACGGCGGCAGTGACACCCGCCGCGCCGACAAATTTTGTCAGTTTGCACAGGCAGTCACGTCGCTCGGTCTGGATCGTTTCACTATCGGGTTTTTTATCCACCACCAGTATTCTCCCTTTATCGTGGCGTTACTGTTTATCGATGCGGGTATAAATATCCTGAAAGCGTTTATCCGCAAGGCCCGGTGCTTTAAACGCGCGGTAGCTGTCGGGCAATACGGCGTCACCGACTTTGATCAGCATGATCATGCCCTGGGCATAGTGGGGTGAGCATTTGATGCCGTAGAAGCCTGCGTTGTCGTATTTGACTTCAATCTCTTCATCTATTTTGCCAATGAAACCGGGATAGCCTGCGGGTGAGAGTTCGGCAATCGAGGCTGCATTGTGGCTCTTATGTTTGCGGATAAACTTCACGCTATCGCCCGGTTGGATCGCCAGATAGTCCGGCTCGTAGACCATTGGCCCACCAGCACCTCGGTTTTTCATCAGCACTTCATGCGTTTGTGCAAAAGCCGTGGAGGTGAAGGCTAACAGGCACAGGATTTGCAGACTTTGCTTAATACATTTCATATCAGTTCCTTTGGTATTTACGCTGGTCGTTGGTAGCGGATGAAGCAGCTCGCCCCATCAGGTGGACGTTCGACAATTGCATCGATGCCAAACCAGCAGTTAAGGTTTTCTCGGGTGAACACTGCAGAAGGATTGCCCTGCATCGCCAGTTGTCCGGCTTTCATCACCATGATGCGATCGCAGAACATTGCGGCATGATTCAGGTCGTGCAGGGCAGCAATAACGGTAAGTTTCTCGCGTTTGACAAGGTTGAGCAGGCCAATCTGATGTTGGATATCGAGATGATTTGTCGGCTCATCCATCAGCAGTACCTGCGGTTGTTGCGCCAACGCCCTGGCTATATGCAGGCGCTGGCGTTCGCCCCCGGAGAATGTATGCCAGCAGCGATGCTGTACGTTTTGCATGGAGACTTTTTCCAGCATCGCTTGCACAATCTCATCGTCAGAACGCGACCATGGCGACAACAGGCTTAGAAATGGTGTGCGGCCAAGAGAAACGGCCTGAATGGCGGTAAGACGCTCGCTGGTTTCTGCCTGTTGTTCAACAAGAGCCACTTTTTGCGCCAAATGGCGCCGCGAATAGCGGTGAACGTCTTTGTTGTTCAGCAAAACCTTGCCTGCGGAGGGTTTCAGTAAACCGGCCAGAAGCGAAATCAGTGATGTTTTCCCGGAACCATTGGGGCCGATAATCCCAACAAACTCCCCGGGAGAAACCTGAAAAGAGACATCATTTACAATTGCCTTGCCTTTCACTTCCCAGTGCAGATTTTGCGCGCAAACCACATGATTAGCCGCATTCGCTCTGCGTAGAGGTGATGTAAAGCATGGGTTAACGGTCATTTGCTCGGATTCCCTCGTATCAATATGAGTGAAAATGCGGGAGCGCCGACCAGGGCGGTGATCACGCCGATTGGCAACACTTGCCCTGGAAGCAGGGTTCGGGAGATGACATCCGCCACGATGAGAAAAATAGCGCCAATAAAGGCGCTTACGGGCAATAAGCGGTGATGCTGGTTTCCCACCAGTAAACGGGCGGCATGAGGAATGACCAGCCCGACAAAACCAATAGCGCCTACAATCGATACCATAATGGCCGTCATTCCCGTCACTGCGGTAATCAGTACGACGCGGGTGCGTTTAACCGGAATACCCAGCGATGCGGCCGATTCAGCGCCAAAGGAAAATGCATCAAGATGGCGGGCGTAGCAAAAGCAGATAATTATGCCGACCAGCGCAGTTGGGATAGCCAGAACCACATCTGGCCAGCGAACGCCGCTAAGGTTGCCCAGTAGCCAGAACATAATGCCGCGAGCCTGCTCGGCATTGGCTGAGCGGGTGATAATCAGTGAAGTGATGGCATTGAACAACTGTGAGCTGGCAATCCCGGCGAGAATGATTTGCGTGGTGGCGGAACCGTGTTTTCCCCGCGCAGCCATCGCCAGCAGTGCGACAAACAAAAACGCCGTCAAGGCGCCGATAAAGGCGCCGAGAGACATGCTGACGATCCCTGCACCCAGTCCGGTTAATGCAATGAGCACGGCTCCGGTTGACGCTCCGGCGGAAATCCCCAGCAGATAGGGTTCGGCCAGCGCATTACGTAGCAGTGACTGTAACACTACCCCGGAAACCGCCAGACATGCGCCGCAACAGGCGGAAACCAGCGCGCGAGTCAGACGGTAGTTCCAGATAATCCCGGCATCCAACGCGTCCACCATATACTGGGTGTCAAACAGTCGGTTTGCCAGCGTATGGATAACGTGCTGCCACGGAATAAATGTTTCACCGATGGAGATCCCTGCCAGAAGAACGCCACACATCACCACACTGACCCACAGGCTGTGTAGCACTGCCCGGTTTGTTAATTGACGAATGGCCTGGCGCGTCCTGCGTAATTCACTCATTATTTTACGGCTGCCCTGAGTACAAAAGGGCGTTATGCCTGCAAAAGGCATAACGCTCGACGAGGATTAATGAGTGGCTTTTGGATGTGCCAGGCCGTACTGCACCAGCGCATCAGCGAGTTTCTCAAGACCATCGATAGTTCTTATCCCGGCATTCATGGTTTGCACGTCGATCACTGGCAGGTGGTTTTCTTTAACCGCCGGGATCAGGCTGGTGACAGGATCAGACTTGAGGTATTCCATTTTGACTTTCCAGTCATCAGCCGGGAAACGGCGACGTCCCATTTCGCCCAGAACGATAACCGATGGATCCGCTTTGGCGATGGTCTCCCAGCCTACAGTTGGCCACTCTTCGGCGGAATCAATGACGTTTTTCACCCCAAGTGATTGGGCGATCCACGCGGCGGGGCCAAATTTTCCTGCGACATACGGGTCAAGTTGCAGATCGGCGCTGGAGAACCAAAAGACGGCGGAAACGTTGTTGTCCATACCGGTAATTTTGGATTTTGCCGCAGCCTCACGTGCTTTGAGGCTGGCAATCAGTTCATCACCTTTGTCCTGAACATCGAAAATTTTTGCCAGATCTGCGACTTCCTGGTAAACCATGGCAATATCAAACATCCCCTTACGTACACCATCTCCACCGTCTTCGTTATCTTTGGCACAATCGGCGGGAGCGGTATAAACCGGAACTTTCAATTCGCTGAATTGCTCGTAGGACGCGACCGTACCGGCAGGGCCAATTTGCCATTCAAACTGGCTGGCTACTAAATCTGGCTTTTTAGCAATAATCCCTTCAAAGCTCGGGATGTTCTGTGCAATGACCGCAATTTTATCATTCACCGCCTTGTACTGTTCCGGGACGGGACCGAACCAGAGTGACGTTCCGACAACGCGATCGGCCAGACCCAGAGAATAGAGTATTTCAGTACTATTTTGCCCTACGGTGGTAACTCGCTGGGGAGCTTTATTAAAAGTAATATCCCGGCCACAGTTTTTGATAGTCAGTGGATATTCTGTTTTGGCCGCAGAAGCCATATTACTGGCCAGGAAAAGTGCTGCGCCAGTCAAGGCCAGAAGTGAAAGTTTGGAATAAGAAGAGGTAATGTCAACGTGCATTATAATTGTCCCTTTCATGCCAGAATCTGATCGTCTGGTATATAATTTCGGGACAGGCGCATGACGATAGATGACATCGAATCATGATGTACAGACAAGATAATATGAAAAAAAAGTATATTCTCGTCTACCAGGTCAGGAATCACGATCATTAGTTCGTCAAATAAATCACCCCATGGACCATCCCGTCCACTCAATGTATACAACCTTGACAGTAGGTCTCCTGGCTCGCGGCAATCAGAATATTGGCCTTCCCATAAATAAATCTTTACAGTGACCTATGGTGATTTATTACCATACGAAGATATTCTGTATCCGCTTACAGTTGCGGGGGCAGCTATGGCATAAGATTGAAATAATCCGCACCATATTCCGTTTCAAAATAATAAGTACATTCTGAAATACTGTCATCGGCGAATGTATCGGCATCCAATTATCGCGTCAACCGCTTGAATAAGTAGGGGTATTTGTTTTGCTATTGTTAATTCCTTTAAAAACATAGTGTTATGAGAATATTTTTTAGTGTGTTCTATGTTGATGGTGAATATCAGATAAATTAAATGAGAATTATTTGATTCTGATCAATTAATTTTGCTGCGATAAAAATGACCGGAATTAATAGTGCGGATGCACAATTATTTAATTATTTGCACAATGTCACATTCCGATAGCATATTTCTCCATATGCACAATTTGTTGTTCTCCACCTTCATCTAAAAACTCGGTGAAATGATGGCGTAGCCAAAACGGATAACCGCCAGGTAAAAAATGATGGGTGTGCAGGTAGAGTGTTTTATATTGTTGACGCAGGCAAAATTGTTCTGCCAATGAAACTAACTGACCGCCTATTCCCTGGCGACGATAATTTTGTTCAACGTAACAACGACAAATCTCAGCGGTTGTAGATAAATTATAACGCCCACGTAATGTCGATATTCTGTCATCGTACTGGCATACCGCCAGCGTGGCGATAAGCTGTTGTTGTTCATCCCATACGCCGATCAACAGATTTCGTGGCTGGTGAATGTATTGTGAACGTAACGCTAACACATCCTGACTTGAGTCGGGGAGTGGCCTGTTGGCATTAAAATAGAGATTCAGATGCCGGATAATAAACGATTGCACGGCTGGAATATCAGTCTCGGTGATTTCGCGATAGACAAATGTAGAGTCAGATTTCATGGCTACAGGTATCGTCAGAGAGCAGGAGAGATGATGATAACAACTCAGACGTGTTTACAGAAGAGAAGTGTTACCGGCAGGCAAGAGCATGCCGGTAACAGATGAACATTAAATATCCGCCAACGCTGCGTCGCGGTTCGGGAAGAATGCCAGACGGCCCGGGATCGGTTGGATGCCCGCGCGCGCCATCGTGCGCAGCGGCTGGAATTCCAGATTGCTGATGCGTAATTCACAGCCTTCCGGAAGACGTTTTACAAAACGCTGGAAGGCGTCAAGGCCACCAGCATCCAGTACCGGTACAGCGTCCCATTTCAGCACCACAATGCGTTTGCCTTCAATACGAGACTCGAGATCGGTAAATAGTCCCTCAGCTGCGGCAAAGAACAGTGGGCCAATCACGCGCAGTACCAGCACATCATCCGGTACAACTACGTTCACTGGTGCCAGACGTGTCATGCGGGCAATACGGCGCATAAACAACAGGGAGGCAAGAACGATACCGACGCTGATGGCGACCACCATATCGAACAGAACTGTCAGCGACATACACATCAGCATGACGATGATGTCGTCTTTCGGTGCGTGGCGCAGCAGATCCACCACTTTATGGGCTTCGCTCATGTTCCACGCCACCATCAACAGCAGTGCAGCCATTGCCGAGAGGGGTAACCAGGAGAGCAACGGCGCTAACACCAGCAGAGCGAGGATCACAAGAATTGCGTGGATGACTGCGGAAACTGGTGAGGTTGCCCCGGCACGGACGTTAGCCGCAGAGCGGGCAATAGCAGCGGTAGCCGTTATGCCGCCAAAGAACGGTGCGACAATATTCCCCAGACCCTGACCAATCAGTTCACTGTTGGCTTTGTGTTTGGTTCCGGTCATACCGTCGAGCACCACGGCGCACAACAGGGATTCAATTGCCCCCAGCATCGCCATAGAGAAAGCCGCGGGTAACAGTGCCTGTAATGAACTCCAGCTTAGCGTGAAGTCTGAATCTGGCAGGTTCCACGGCAATACCAGTTGCGGCAACAGTTGTGGGATACCGTTACCCTGGGAACCGTCAGCCAGAATATAGTGGAACTGAGAACCGATGGTCGCCACATGGCCGCCCATCAGGTTAACAATGCCCATCACCGCACAACCGGCCAGCAGTGCAGGAAGATGGCCTGGCAGACGGATCCCCAGACGAGGCCAGAAAATCAGGATCCCAAGCGTGACCACACCAATAGCGGCATCGCCGAGGTTGATGGTCGGTAATGCCATAAACAGTGCACCTACCTTTTGCAGGTAGTGCTCCGGTACATGAGCCATTTGCAGACCAAGAAAGTCTTTAATCTGCATGGTACCGATGGTGATACCAATACCGGACGTAAAACCTAAGGTGACAGACACGGGGATATATTCAATCAGGCGACCAAAGCGGGCGAGGCCGAAAAGGATCAGAAATATCCCGGACATGAGCGTGGCAACCAACAGGCCTGCCAATCCGAACTGCTGCGATACCGGATACAGGATCACCACGAAGGCGGCGGTCGGACCAGAAACGCTAAAGCGTGACCCCCCGGTGAGGGCAATAACAATCCCAGCAACGGCTGAGGTATACAAGCCGTACTGTGGCGCAACGCCGCTGCCAATTGCCAGTGCCATCGCCAGCGGGATAGCAATGATCCCAACGGTTATCCCGGCGATCAAATCACGGGTAAAGCGTGAGACGGTATATTTTTCTTTCCAGCAAGCGTCGATGAGAGCGCGGAAAGGCATCACATGTGAGGAAAATAATCTGTTCACAATAATGTTTCATCCATGAGCGCATCATCTGTCAACTAAATGGCAGGTGAAGGAGGCATAAGTCATACAAATAAATGTTGCAGATAAAAAAACCCGCCGCAGCGGGTTTTTGAGCCGGGCTCGATTAATGCTCGAACATAGCAGAGATGGATTCTTCGTTGCTGATACGACGAATCGCTTCGGCCAGCATACCCGACAGGGTCAACGTACGCACGTTCGGCAGTGCTTTGATTTCATCAGTCAGTGGAATGGTGTCACAGACAACGACTTCATCAATCACAGAGTTGCGCAGGTTGTTTGCCGCATTGCCTGAGAAGATCGGGTGGGTAGCGTAAGCGAATACGCGTTTTGCACCACGTTCTTTCAGCGCTTCTGCTGCTTTGCACAGCGTACCGCCGGTATCGATCATATCATCAACCAGCACGCAGTCACGACCTGCTACGTCACCAATGATGTGCATCACCTGAGAAACGTTCGCACGTGGGCGACGTTTATCGATGATAGCCATATCGGTATCGTTCAGCAGCTTAGCGATAGCACGGGCACGCACGACGCCACCGATGTCCGGAGAAACCACAATTGGGTTGTCCAGATTCAGCTGCAGCATGTCTTCTAACAGAATTGGGCTACCGAATACGTTATCAACCGGTACATCAAAGAAGCCCTGGATCTGTTCAGCATGCAGGTCAACGGTGAGGACGCGGTCAACGCCAACGCTGGACAGGAAGTCCGCGACGACTTTTGCGGTAATCGGTACACGAGCGGAACGTACGCGACGATCCTGACGTGCATAGCCGAAGTAAGGAATAACGGCGGTGATACGGCCTGCGGAAGCACGGCGCAGAGCATCGACCATAACGACCAATTCCATCAGGTTGTCGTTAGTAGGGGCACAAGTGGACTGGATGATGAAAATATCACCACCGCGTACATTTTCATTAATTTGTACGCTGACTTCGCCGTCGCTAAAGCGACCTACAGCGGCGTCGCCGAGTGAAGTGTACAGGCGGTTGGCAATACGTTGTGCTAGTTCCGGGGTGGCGTTACCAGCAAAAAGCTTCATATCAGGCACGAGAAGAACCTCAGGCATGCGTCCATTGGTGGAAAGAATCTGCCGAAAACTGTGCGGGCCAGGCAGTATCCTCTCCAGGCGGTGTATTAAAGAGCGCGATGCAACGTCTGGAACAGGGTGACGTTGTCACCGCAACTCAGCTTGCCCGGCTTACTCATCGTCATTCACGTTTCATGTCTCCTGGCATCAATGATTCACACCGTCACATTTTGTATGCTTCCGGGGATTCGCCATCTTACCATTTTCCTGAAACCCGAATGATTTAAAGTAACGCTCTGTGCAATGGGGAGAGGTTGACACCTTTCGCCACAAAGCCTTGGAGCCATTCCGGGGCTTGCTCAAGCACCTGGCGAGCACGGGACTCTGTGTCAAATTCAGCAAAGACACAAGCCCCTGTACCAGTCAGGCGCGACGGCGCGTATTCTAACAGCCAGGAAAGCGCTGCATCAACCTCGCGAAAACGTTTTCTTGCGATAACCTCGCAATCATTGCTGAATTCACATTTTAGTAACGTTTCTATTGACCTTTTTGGCGTGTTGCGTGGCAGTTGCGGATCTTTAAAAATAACCGGTGTTGGAATGCTGACGCCAGGATGGGCGACCAGATACCATTTTTCGGGGGGATTAACCGGTGTAAGGACTTCGCCTACACCTTCGGCGAAAGCGGCTTGTCCGCGCACGAATACCGGTACGTCGGCGCCTAACATTAATCCAATCGCCGCCAGCTCATCTTGTGACAGCCCACAACCCCAAAGATGATTTAGCGCAACCAGCACGGTAGCGGCATTCGATGAGCCACCTCCAAGACCGCCGCCCATCGGCAGACGTTTCTTAATACTGATGTCAGCGCCGCTTCCTGTGGGCAGGCGCCCACTCCCAGCGGCGGTTTTCATCAGTAAACGTGCTGCGCGAACGATTAGGTTATCTTCATGCTCCACGCCTTCAACTGCGGTTAGCAGGTGAATTTCACCGTCGCTACGCACATCAATAGTGATGTCGTCACCATAATCGAGAAACTGGAACAGCGTCTGTAGCGTGTGGTAACCATCTGCACGTTGTCCAGTAATGTACAAAAACAGATTCAGCTTTGCCGGGGAGGGCCAGTGGGTCATCATTTCACAATCCAGTTATCCATTTTCAACTTAATGCGTTGAGCGCCGTCCGACAGTTCCATATTAGCGGGCATAGCGGGCTGCGTTTTACTGTCATAGCTGCTATAGACCACTTTCCAGTTCTTACCGTCCTGACTGTAGTTCACTTCACTCAGACGGTATTTCTCATCGAGTTTGTAATCAGTAGCCTCGCCAGGCAGACCGAGGATCCACTGACGCAGACTGTTTAAAGGAATTGGCATTCCGGTCAATTTACCGATCATCTCTTCGGCGTCGTCAGCGGTGTAATGCTTACCTTTGTTATCGACAAGCTCTACATTGCCTGGCTGGGCATTCAGCTCCAGTTCGGTGCTGCCCAGTGGGTTAGTCAACAAAAGACGATAGCGATCCTGACCGGTTTGCTGCCAGAAAAAGCGGGCATAGACTTTCTGCTGGTCGGAAATGTAGGCAAACGCGCCGCGCGTCTGATACTGATGTAGTGCGCGCACTTCCTGCTGGTGTTGACGCCATTCTGGGGAGTCGGGGCTTTTGCCAGGACCTTTCGGCGCGTTGAGCGTACAGGCGGTGAGGACCAGACTTGCCAGCGGCAGCAGGCGGATCAAGCGAAAATCAGGCAGGGTCATAATGATGACAAATCCTTGTAGTACGGTGCAATAATTGCCTGATGGCGCTACGACTCATCAGGCCTACAAACTCAACCCGTAGGCCGGATAAGGCTAATTTTTAGCCATCCGGCAAAATCTTGCCATCGGTTGCAGTTATAACCCTTAATGCTAGCGCCGAGCGGGTATATCGTCTACGTTCACGTTATCTTAATTTAAACCGTAAGCTATTACTCCAAAAGGGGCTGTCTCTTTTATTGACCGCACGCATCCTGTATGATGCCCCCAGTCTAACCTTATCAACGCTGGTACTATTCCCGCACACATGACCCTTTTAGCGCTTGGTATTAACCATAAAACGGCACCTGTATCGCTGCGAGAACGCGTAACGTTTTCGCCGGACACGCTCGATCAGGCGCTGGACAGCCTGCTTGCGCAGCCAATGGTGCAGGGCGGGGTGGTGCTGTCGACGTGTAACCGTACGGAGCTTTACCTCAGCGTCGAGGAGCAGGATAACCTGCAAGAGGCGCTGATTCGTTGGTTGTGTGAATACCATAATCTGAATGAAGACGATCTGCGCAGCAGCCTTTACTGGCACCAGGACAACGACGCAGTCAGCCATTTGATGCGTGTTGCCAGCGGCCTGGATTCGCTGGTGCTCGGTGAGCCACAAATACTGGGTCAAGTGAAAAAAGCGTTTGCGGATTCGCAAAAAGGTCACTTGAATGCCAGTGCGCTGGAACGCATGTTCCAGAAATCCTTCTCGGTTGCCAAGCGCGTTCGAACTGAAACCGATATCGGCGCCAGCGCGGTATCCGTTGCTTTTGCCGCCTGTACACTGGCGCGTCAGATATTTGAATCTCTTTCCACGGTGACCGTGCTGTTGGTCGGCGCAGGTGAAACCATCGAGCTGGTGGCGCGTCATCTGCGTGAACACAAAGTGAAGAAGATGATTATTGCCAACCGCACGCGTGAACGCGCACAGGTTCTGGCAGATGAGGTCGGTGCCGAGGTGATCTCACTGAGTGAAATCGACGAGCGTTTGCAGGACGCCGATATCATTATTAGTTCCACAGCCAGCCCACTACCGATTATCGGTAAAGGAATGGTGGAACGCGCGCTTAAAAATCGCCGCAATCAGCCGATGCTGCTGGTCGATATCGCTGTACCGCGCGATGTTGAACCAGAAGTTGGCAAACTGTCTAACGCCTACCTGTATAGCGTTGACGACCTGCAAAGTATCATTTCGCATAACCTGGCGCAGCGCAAAGCGGCGGCAGTGGAGGCTGAGACGATCGTTGAGCAGGAAACCAGCGAGTTTATGGCCTGGCTGCGCGCCCAGAGCGCAAGTGAAACCATCCGCGAATACCGCAGTCAGTCAGAACAGGTTCGTGATGAACTGACCGCCAAAGCGTTGGCTGCTCTTGAACAGGGCGGTGATGCGCAAGCTATTATGCAGGATCTGGCCTGGAAACTGACTAACCGCCTGATCCATGCACCAACCAAATCACTTCAACAGGCTGCCCGTGACGGGGATAGTGAACGCCTGAATATTCTGCGCGACAGCCTCGGGCTGGAGTAGCAGCACACCAATCTCATTTTTTACAGGGTGCATTTACGCCTATGAAGCCTTCTATCGTTGCCAAACTGGAAGCCCTGCATGAACGCCATGAAGAAGTTCAGGCGCTGCTCGGCGATGCGGGAACTATCGCAGACCAGGAACGCTTTCGTGCATTGTCGCGCGAATATGCCCAATTAAGCGATGTATCTCGCTGTTTTACGGACTGGCAACAGGTTCAGGATGATATCGAAACGGCACAGATGATGCTCGACGATCCTGAAATGCGTGAGATGGCGCAGGATGAACTGCGCGAAGCAAAAGAAAAATGTGAACAGCTGGAACAGCATCTGCAGGTTCTGCTGCTGCCAAAAGATCCGGATGATGAACGCAACGCGTTCCTGGAAGTTCGCGCGGGTACCGGCGGCGATGAGGCCGCACTGTTTGCCGGCGATCTGTTCCGTATGTACAGCCGTTACGCTGAATCACGCCGTTGGCGCGTCGAGATCATGAGCGCCAATGAAGGTGAACATGGCGGTTACAAAGAGATTATTGCCAAGGTGAGCGGCGACGGTGTGTATGGTCGTCTGAAGTTCGAGTCTGGTGGCCACCGTGTACAGCGCGTACCGGCCACTGAATCGCAGGGGCGTATTCATACCTCCGCCTGTACGGTAGCGGTGATGCCAGAACTGCCAGAGGCCGAACTGCCGGACATCAACCCGGCCGATTTGCGTATTGACACCTTCCGTTCATCGGGTGCGGGTGGTCAGCACGTTAACACCACCGACTCGGCAATCCGTATTACCCACTTGCCGACCGGTATTGTGGTGGAGTGCCAGGACGAACGTTCGCAGCATAAAAACAAAGCGAAAGCGATGTCGGTACTGGGGGCGCGTATTCGTGCAGCCGAAGTGGCAAGACGTCAGCAGGCAGAAGCTTCTGAGCGTCGTAACCTCTTGGGTAGCGGCGATCGCAGCGATCGTAACCGCACCTATAACTTCCCGCAGGGGCGCGTGACAGACCATCGCATCAATCTGACGCTTTACCGTCTGGACGAAGCGATGGAAGGTAAGCTGGACATGCTCATTGAGCCAATTGTCCAGGAATATCAAGCCGACCAACTGGCGGCATTGTCCGAGCAGGATTAATGGACTATCAGCACTGGCTGCGTGAGGCGATAAGCCAATTACAGGACAGCGAAAGCCCGCGCCGTGACGCCGAGATCATACTCGAGCATGTCACTGGCAAGGGGCGGACTTTTATTCTGGCATTTGGCGAAACGGAATTAACCGGGGCGCAGCGTGAACAGCTGGACTCTCTGGTGGCGCGCCGCCAGCGGGGAGAGCCTGTGGCGCACTTGACCGGTATTCGCGAGTTCTGGTCGCTGCCGCTGTTTGTTTCTCCGGCAACGCTAATACCGCGCCCGGATACCGAATGTCTGGTTGAACAGGCGTTGGCGCGTCTACCGGCCTCGCCGTGTCGTATTCTTGATTTGGGTACCGGCACGGGGGCAATTGCGCTGGCGTTGGCTACCGAGCGCCCGGATTGCGCGGTAACTGCAGTTGACCGCATGCCAGATGCTGTTGATCTGGCGACGCGTAACGCACAGCACCTGACCGTCAGTAATGTTCGCGTATTGCAAAGCAACTGGTTTAGCGCCCTGCAGGGGGAACAGTTTGACATGATTGTCAGCAATCCGCCGTATATCGATGAGCAGGACCCGCACCTGGCGCAAGGCGATGTGCGCTTTGAGCCGTTATCAGCACTGGTGGCGGGCGATCATGGTCTTGCAGATATTGTGCATATCATCGACCAGTCGCGCAGCGTATTAATTCCCGGTGGTTACCTGTTACTGGAACATGGCTGGCAGCAGGGGCAGGCAGTGCGCGATGCTTTTCTTCGCGCGGGTTACCAGGCTGTTGAAACCTGTCGCGACTACGGCGGCAACGAACGAATTACGTTCGGACACACCGCATTATGACTACATTCAGCGTGCTACTTAGCATTCATCTTATCAGCATCGCGCTTTCTGTCGGT
Source organism: Citrobacter sp. Cm046 (assembly GCF_030333065.1). Taxonomy (NCBI): domain Bacteria; kingdom Pseudomonadati; phylum Pseudomonadota; class Gammaproteobacteria; order Enterobacterales; family Enterobacteriaceae; genus Citrobacter; species Citrobacter sp. Cm046. Next base: position 247,645 of record NZ_JAOWGP010000044.1, read on the forward strand.
CTGTTAACGTTACGTTTCTGGTGGCGTTATACCGACGGACGCCTTGCATCTGCGCGCTGGTCGCGTATTGTGCCACCGATCATTGATACCGTTTTATTACTTAGCGGCGTGGCGTTGATCGTTAAAACGCACATCCTGCCATTCACCGGGCAGGGGACATGGCTGACTGAAAAGCTGTTTGGGGTTATCATTTACATCGTTTTGGGTTTTATTGCGCTCGATTATCGTCGGGCGCGCAGCCAGCAGGCGCGATTAATCGCTTTTCCGCTGGCGCTGGTGGTGCTGTACATCATCATTAAACTCGCCACCACAAAAATACCGTTACTGGGGTAAGTCATGAGGTCGTTAGCTGATTTCGAATTTAATAAAGCGCCATTGTGCGAAGGAATGATCCTGGCATCGGAATCTATCCGCCTGGATTTCCCTACACAGTCTGTCTATGCCGAACTGGAACGTCTGGCAAGTCTGGCGCATGAAGAAATTAGCCAGCTCCTGTCTCAGGATGAGCAACTGGAAAAACTGCTGGCACTTTTTTACGGCGAATGGGGGTTTACGGATACCCGCGGCGTCTATCGTCTTTCTGATGCACTATGGCTCGACCAGGTTCTGAAAAATCGCCAGGGTAGCGCCGTGTCGCTTGGCGCAATCTTATTGTGGATTGCCAATCGGCTTGATCTCCCGCTGGTCCCGGTGATTTTCCCGACGCAGTTAATTCTGCGTATTGAATCGCTGGATGGCGAAATGTGGCTGATCAATCCGTTCAATGGCGAAACGTTAAATGAGCACACTCTGGAAGTGTGGCTGAAGGGGAATATCAGCCCGGTTGCTGAGTTATTTAACGAAGATCTGGATGAAGCGGATAATGCGGAAGTGATCCGCAAACTGCTCGATACGCTGAAATCTTCGCTAATGGAAGAGCGTCAAATGGAGCTGGCACTACGCGCCAGCGAAGCGTTATTGCAGTTTAATCCTGAAGACCCGTATGAAATACGCGATCGCGGATTGATTTACGCGCAACTGGAATGTGAACATGTTGCATTAAATGATTTAAGTTATTTCGTTGAGCAGTGTCCGGAAGACCCGATCAGCGAAATGATCCGTGCGCAGATCAATACTATTTCGCACAAACAAATTGTATTGCATTGATTAATGACACTTTACCTACCGTTTAAGGCGATCCTATGAAACAAAAAGTGGTTAGCATTGGCGACATCAACGTGGCAAATGACCTGCCGTTCGTGCTGTTTGGCGGAATGAACGTGCTGGAATCCCGCGATCTGGCGATGCGCATTTGTGAGCACTACGTAACCGTTACTCAAAAACTGGGTATCCCTTACGTGTTCAAAGCCTCCTTTGATAAAGCCAACCGTTCTTCCATCCACTCATACCGTGGACCAGGCCTTGAAGAAGGGATGAAAATCTTCCAGGAACTGAAGCAAACTTTTGGCGTAAAAGTGATCACCGACGTTCATGAAGCCAGCCAGGCACAGCCAGTTGCTGACGTTGTGGATGTAATTCAGCTTCCGGCATTCCTTGCTCGTCAGACCGATCTGGTGGAAGCCATGGCGAAGACCGGTGCCGTTATCAACGTGAAAAAACCGCAGTTCGTAAGCCCTGGTCAAATGGGTAACATCGTGGATAAATTCCATGAAGGCGGTAACGATAAAGTTATTCTGTGCGATCGTGGTGCCAATTTTGGTTACGACAACCTGGTTGTGGATATGCTGGGCTTTAGCGTGATGAAAAAAGTTTCCGGCAACTCTCCGGTTATTTTTGACGTCACTCACGCACTGCAGTGCCGCGATCCGTTTGGCGCTGCTTCCGGCGGTCGTCGTGCGCAGGTTACCGAACTGGCGCGCGCTGGTATGGCGGTAGGTCTGGCAGGTCTGTTTATTGAAGCACACCCGGATCCAGCGAATGCGAAATGTGATGGTCCGTCCGCGCTGCCGCTGGCGAAGCTGGAACAGTTCCTGACGCAGATTAAAGCGATTGATGATCTGGTGAAAAGTTTCGACGAACTGGATACTGAAAACTAAACTGCGGTTTTTGTCTGCCGGATAACACGCCTGAGCGTTTTATCCGGTCTGCAAAACCAGGCATGTAAGCCCGATATGCGTTAACGCTTATCGGGCTTTTTTACACGGTCAGGCAAATATCGTCATCAGATAGGCGATGAAAAGTGCCAGATGTGCCGCACCGTTTAGCACGTTAGTGCGCCCCGTTGAGAAGGAAATATGGCACAGCACCAACGAAGAAACCATCACTATCATCTCTGGCGCGCCTAAGCCAAATACCAGATCGTTCCCCGTCGCCCATGCAATTAGTGTCACCACCGGTACCGTCAGTGAGATGGTGGCTAATACTGAGCCGAAGAACAAATTCATCGCACGCTGTACTTGATTGCTGAGCACCGCTTTTAGTGCTCCCAGCCCTTCCGGGGAGAGGATCAACAGAGCAACCAGGAAACCGGTAAAGGCGACCGGTGCATTCAGCTCAGTTAACAGAGTCTCCAGAGGATTGGCATTCATTTTGGTCACGGCGATGACCGCAATTAAATGGATGATGAGCCAGGCAGCATGCCACATATTGCTGTGTGCTGATGGTTTACCGTGATGCGGATCGTCGTCGTCGCTTTCATCCTCATGCTCGTAAATAAACAAGCTCTGGTGTGTTTTGGTCTGAATCAGCAGAAATACGCCATACATTGCCGCAGAGATTAACGCTACCAGCAGCGCTTGCGCGGTAGTGAAGTTTGCTTCCGGCAATGCCATCGGGAAGACCAACACAATAATAGCCAGCGGGAACAAAGCAATTAAATACTGCTTAATTCCAAACAGGTTCATATACTGAGTGGCAAATTTTTGTCCACCCAGCAGTAATGAAAAACCGACCAGACCGCCGGTAACAATCATAATGATGGAGTAGAGCGTATCGCGCATTAGCGTCGGTGCGGCATCACCAGTTGCCATTAATGCGGAAATTAAACTAACTTCAAGAATAACTACCGAAAGGCTCAGGATTAACGAGCCATAAGGTTCGCCCAGACGGTGGGCTAATACGTCAGCATGACGGACAACGCTAAAAGCGCTGCTTAATATACCAACAAGGGCAAGAGCATTAATGCCGATGACCACTGGTAGTGACTGACTGCTCCCCCATAAGAACAGGACTACCAGCGCCAAAATCGGGAAGACGAGCGAGGTCTCCTTGTGGCGGGTTTTAACCGCCTCATGTGCATGTGTCATTTAATTAATTCTCCATCTCTGCAGGTATTTATAATTATAAATGTATTAAAGAATGTAAAAAATAACAGATCTCTCGGTATTTCCGATCTGTTTTTACGTAATTTTACGGCATGAGTCAGTTTTTGCCTCAAAGTGAGTAAAATCGTTTATCTTGTTGATAGAGTTTTTAAATAACAAAGTGTTAGCTTCCATTGAGCACAAAAATTGACAATGGTGATGATGCAAATACTCGGACAATCGGGGTCATCGGAACAGGATATAAAGTGCCGTTGAGCCTTTGTTGTCTTGCAAGCTGTCGGTGAATTGCCTATTGTCCTGGTATTGGTTTCAAAATGAGCAGTAAAAAAGCCCGGAAGGCGTCAAAAGTTGTCGCAGGGAAGTCGCAGTGGCGGAGGTGTAAGGTGTTAACGCGTGATTTTTTGTTGAATGCCGACTGTAAAACGGCATTTGGTACAATTGAAGAATCACTACTCTGGTCAGCGGAACAACGGGCAGCCTCACTGGCAGCCACGCTCTCTTGCCGACCTGATGATGGACCGGTGTGGATCTTTGGTTATGGATCGTTGATGTGGAACCCGGCTTTAGAGTTTGAAGAGTCCTGTACCGGGACGTTGGTTGGCTGGCATCGGGCTTTTTGTCTGCGTCTGACGGCGGGGCGAGGAACGGCGTGTCAGCCAGGACGTATGCTGGCTCTGAAGGAGGGCGGGCGCACGACCGGTGTCGCATATCGCTTACCGGATGCCACCCTGGAACAAGAGCTTTCCTTGCTGTGGAAGCGTGAAATGATTACTGGCTGTTATCTTCCAACCTGGTGTCAGCTGGCGCTGGATGATGGCAGGACGGTCAATGCGCTGGTCTTTATTATGGATCCGCGTCACCCACTGTTTGAGTCCGATACCCGAGCGCAGGTCATCGCGCCGCTTATCGCTGCCGCCAGTGGGCCATTAGGGACTAACGCACAGTATTTGTTCTCGCTGGAACAAGAGCTTTCCAGATTGGGAATGAAGGATGATTGTCTTAACGATCTGGTGATAACCGTCAAAAGATTGTTGGGTGAGGATCTGCCGGAAGGAGTTATGCGACCAGGATATGCGTAAGCGAGGCCCCGGTTACCTGTAAGATGCCCGATAAGCGTATGCGCTATCGGGCCTTTTACAATCAGGCTGCAATATAACTGATTGAGTGCTCCAGCGACTGGCTGTGACTGTCGATCAGCACATTCCAGACGCCTGTGTACGGTACGGTCAGCCACGCGTTATCACGATCCTGCACGCTTAAAATGTCAGTCTGCATGTCTTTGACGTGATTTTTCTCGCTCATCAGGTGGATGTAACAGCGCTCAGAGCAGCGCACAACCACCGTATCTCCACCAAATAACTTTAAACTTGCCTTCACTAATGCCATTTTTCACCCCGTTCTTGAAAACAACGTACTCTCTTTCGAAAGTGCTGCGTGATGTTGTTCACATTTCACTCATTGCATAACACCAAAGGGGGAGTAACAGGATGCTGATTTTGATCAAAAAATGGCATAACGATTAAACAAAAATGACAAAATCCCTCAGAAGCGTTGAAAGGGCGTGCTAACTTTCAGTGAAACCACGCCCATGTAAGATTAAATCGGGGAATAGCTGCTCCTGGTAGTGCGCTTGCCTGAAACTTAGCGAATCAGAAGGTCAGAACCTTATCTGCCGCCAGCGTCCACTGTGCCAGTTCTACCAGCGTACCGACTTCCACTCCGTCGATTAATGGCAACGCGGTGATCCCGCGTCCATCGGTACAGGTTTTGCAGAGTTTTACCGGCACATTTTGCGCGGTCAGAATCTCCAGCATTTGCTGAATATTGTAGCCTTCCGCAGGTTTTTGCCCTCGTAACCCAGCTGTCACTGCGTCCGACATCAAAAACAGACGTAGCTCCAGGCTACTCTCCTGTTCACGCAGCGCAATGGCCAGACGCAGACTATTGAATAACGATTCGCTTCCATAGGCCGCACCGTTCGCGATGATCACAATCTTTTGCATTTTGACTCCGGTTGTCAGGGGACAGGATTACTCATCAGCATCTATGTTACTCCGTGTTGTTTGTATGGAAAAGGAAGCATGAGTGAAGGGGCGGGTCACAAGTACTTTTCGTCCAGGGATAATCCTGAAAAGAGAGAGCAGGGCTGCAAATATTGCGTGAAAACGCTATGGTTTAGGATATGTATGCCGCTGTAATTTATTGATGTAAGAAACAACTGACGTTTTGAGCCGTATAGTCTGTAGTCCGCTGTATCTCCTCCTACTCTTGCCGCCGGCAGGCGGTATTGCCAGCGCACACCCTTCCTTTCTTCAGAAAGCTGAAAACCCTTTCGACAATAATAATGATGGTCTGCCTGACCTTGGCATGGCACCGGAGTCCAGGGCAGGAGAAAAGCATTTTGCTGAAATGGTTAAAGCGTTTGGCGAAGCCAGTATGACCGACAACGGGCTTGATACGGGCGAGCAGGCGAAGCAGTTCGCGTTTGGCCAGGTGCGTGACACGGTGAGTGAACAGGTTAATCAGCAGCTTGAATCATGGCTTTCTCCCTGGGGAAGAGCCAGCGTTGGGCTCCAGATTGATAATGAGGGCAGTTTTAGCGGCAGTCGTGGTAACTGGTTTATACCCTGGCAGGATAATCAGCGTTACCTTACCTGGAGCCAGTTGGGGCTGACTCAACAGGATGAGGGATTAGTCAGTAATGTGGGTATCGGACAACGCTGGGTGCGGGACGGTTGGTTGCTGGGCTACAACACCTTTTACGATAACCTGTTGGATGAAAATCTGTCCCGGGGCGGATTGGGGGCAGAAGCGTGGGGAGAGTATCTGCGCTTATCCGCGAATTACTATCAACCGTTCTCTGCCTGGCAGGAGCGTTCAGCGACGCAAGAGCAGCGGATGGCGCGTGGGTATGACCTTACCGCGCTGATGCGGGTGCCATTTTATGAGCACCTCAATACCAGTGTCAGCGTTGAACAATATTTCGGCGATCGGGTGGATCTGTTTCATTCCGGAGCCGGATACCACAACCCTGTAGCGGTCAAACTGGGGCTAAGCTATACGCCGGTCCCACTGATAACATTGACCGCACAGCACAAGCAGGGGGAAAGTGGAGTGAGTCAAAATAACCTTGGATTAAACCTCAATTATCGTTTTGGCGTCCCGCTGAAAAAACAGCTGATGGTCAGTGAAGTGGCGAGCAGCCAGTCACTGCGTGGCAGTCGTTATGACTTTCCGCAACGTGATAATCTGCCAACGATGGAATATCGCCAACGCAAATCTCTTTCCATCTTTTTGGCAACGCCGCCCTGGGATCTCAAACCGGGTGAAACGGTGGTACTGAAGCTTGAGGTCCGTAGTCTGCATGGTATTCGCCATCTGGCGTGGCAGGGGGATACGCAGGCACTGAGCTTAACGGCCGGGACAAATACCCGCAGTGCGGAAGGCTGGACGATTATTATGCCGAAGTGGGACGGTAGCGAAGGGGCAACAAACCGCTGGCGGTTGTCAGTGGTAGTGGAAGACGGGCAGGGCCAGCGTGTCTCTTCCAATGAGATCACGCTATCGCTGGCCGAACCGTTCATCACCGTGTCGGAAAATGATCCTCGTTAAAATACTTCAGGAACTCATTATCAGAATATACGTTCCTGATGCACCCACACCGCTGCTTCAACGCGTGATTTGAGTTTCATCTTCTTCAGCATATGCTTAACATGCACTTTTACCGTGCTTTCGGTGATGTCCAGACGACGGGCAATCATCTTGTTTGGTAGGCCCTGGGCGATCAGCTTCAGAATGTCGCGCTCGCGTGGCGTCAACTGGGTAACGTCCCGGTCGGAAGTCGCACGGTTCGCCCGCAGACTGGCAGCCAGAACAGGTGTCAGGGCTTCGCTTAGTACCATTTCACCTGCTGCTGCCTGCTGCAACGCTTTCAGCAGATCTTCCGGTTCCATGTCTTTTAGCAGATAGCCATCTGCGCCGCGTTTCAGTGCGGTAACAACGTCTTCTTCATGGTTAGATACGCTGAAAACCACGATGCGGCCGGAAAGTGATTTTTCTCGCAACTTATCGAGTGTTTCCAGACCGTTCATTCCGGGCATGTTCAGATCCAGCAGAATCAGATCCGGATCAAGGGATTCAGCCAGCTCGATACCCTGCTCGCCATTACTGGCTTCACCGACCACGGTAATATCGGGCGCCATGCTGACAAGCTGTTTTACACCGGTTCGTAGCATCGGATGATCGTCGATCAACAGGATGGTTGCCGGTTCCTGATTACTCATGGGTATCTCCTTGGACATCTGTGAAGTTTGTTTCGGGAATAAAAGTGACAGTAACTTCAGTACCGCCTGTCTCGCGACGGCGAACGCGGCAATCGCCGCGCAAGCTCTGCGCACGGTCACGCATTATTATCATGCCGTAGTGGTTACTGCGTTCGGCGTTTTCCGGTACGCCGCAGCCGTTATCTTGTACAGTCAGCTTGACCTGCTTGCCATTTTGCACCACCGTCACGATAACGTCATCGGCCTGGGAGTGTTTAAGGGCATTACTCAGGGCTTCGCGGGCAATTTGCAGCAAGTGGATCGCCTGATGGGAAGGCACCAGACGTGGCGGCAATTGATAATCCAGCTTCACCGTAAAGCCAAAGCGGGCGCTGTATTCCTGACAGCTGGCTTCCAGCGCAGGCCGCAATCCAGGTTCCGTTAGCTGCAAACGGAAGGTGGTTAACAGTTCACGCAACTGCGCCCACGAGGCGTTCAGTTCGTTACGTATTTGACTCAACAGCTCGCGGCTGTTTTCTGGTAGCGCGTCACCCTGCATCTGCAAGCAACTGACCTGCATTTTCATACAAGAGAGAGATTGTGCAATAGAATCATGCAGTTCGCGAGCAATGGTGGCACGCTCCTCCATAACAATCAACTGCTGCTGGCGCTCCTGGTGCCTGTCCAGCGCCAGCGTAGCGGTCAGTTGTTCAACCAGCGTGTCCACCAGTTGCTGTTGGTCGTGGCTGAGATGGCGTCCGTATGGCAAGGTGGCGAGCAGAATACCGTACTGGGTATGTGCATCGGTTAGCCGCCATTTCAGCGTAATTCCCCCGTCAATTGCGGGTTGAATGCCGCGTGGACACAGGTGACACCCTTTTTCATCACAGCTGACAGTAGACTGACAGGTAAACTCCTGATGGTTATCTTCATCCTCCAGATCGTAAACCCGCAGTTCAATATCATGCAGTAATGTTAAATTTTGCAGGCCGTTGAGTACCGGGGAAAGGCGTTCACAAAGTGGTATCTGGGAGTGCAGACGACGATTAGCTTGCCACAGGAAAGAGAGGATCTGATTTTTATGTTCCAGACCTGCTGTTTTCTCCTGGACCCGCTGTTCCAGTACCGCGTAACTTTCGGCCAGTTCCTCTGACATATTATTCAGTGCCGATCCCAGTGCGGCCATTTCATTACGGCCACTGATATGTGCGCGTTGGGTGAAGTCGCGCTGACTGACTGCACGAGCCATCGCCAGTAGTTGTTTCCACGGCTGCAACAGGCGCACGCGTAGCCAGATAATGGTGAAGACCAGCAGCAATGCCATAAATATCGCCATCAGGCGATGCAGCATGACCACGCGTTCAATACGCAGTTCGGTGGTGTGGTCGAAGGCCGTGACCAGTTGATCCAACCCTGTCACGAAACGTGAAACGTCCCCGGCCACCGCTGCGCCATTTTGTGCATGCGCGAGCCCTGGCGCCAGTTCGGTGTGCCAGTAATTCTGCAATGCTTTCAACTGTTCCTGTTGCCCGTCACGGAGCGCGGCGCGAGTCAGTTCCGGGCTAAACGCGGTTTTTTCCATCTCTTCCAGCAGCGGTTGGTCGTCGGCATCCAGTGGCACCGCTGCCAGCAGGCGATAGCTTTGCATTCGCAGTGAACCCGCTTTGTTGATCGCATGGGCGCTGCCCTGAACCCCCTGAACCAGCCAGCCGGAGACAGCCATACCCGCCACGCCAATAGCAGTGGACAGTAAAACAATAAGCGCCACCTGGTTGACCAGCGTAAGCGGTGAGAGACAACGTTTAAACATGGTGACTTCTTCCTTCGGGTTTTCATTGAGCAGAAAACCTTATTGAATGACGATTCTGCTGCAGGCAGTGGCGTTATTCTCAGCTATACACTGGAGTATACCCATACCTCAAACGGGCTACCCCTTAATTGCCACTGGTGGGAGCGATTCCTGACAGAGGGGAGTAGCGTGCGACAGAAGCGTGAAAAACCACATCTTTTTTACCGATGTTAGCTACTCATTTGGGGTAATGATAAATTTTAAGCATCAATAATGACACCTTTTCCTTTGATTTATATCAACTTACCACCGGCTGTAAACCCTAATGTGGCAGGCATCGAAACAAGTATCAGAGGTGTCTATGAGTCACTCATCTGCCCCGGAAAGGGCATCTGGAGCTGTAATTACAGAATGGCGGCCGGAAGATCCCGTCTTCTGGCAACAGCGTGGTCAACGAGTTGCCAGCCGTAACCTGTGGATTTCCGTCCCTTGTCTGCTGCTGGCGTTTTGTGTGTGGATGTTATTCAGCGCTGTTGCGGTGAATCTGCCGAAGGTCGGTTTCGACTTCACAACTGAACAGCTGTTTATGCTGACGGCGTTACCATCGGTTTCCGGCGCACTGTTGCGCGTACCGTACTCCTTTATGGTTCCACTATTTGGTGGACGCCGCTGGACGGCATTCAGCACCGGTATCCTGATCATCCCTTGCGTATGGTTAGGTTTTGCCGTGCAGGATACCACCACGCCTTTTAGTACCTTTATTGTGATCTCCTTGTTGTGCGGTTTTGCGGGTGCAAACTTTGCTTCCAGCATGGCAAACATCAGTTTCTTCTTTCCAAAACAGAAACAGGGTGGTGCGCTGGGTCTGAATGGCGGTTTGGGCAATATGGGCGTCAGCGTGATGCAACTGGTTGCGCCGCTGGTGGTTTCGTTGTCCATTTTCGCCGTATTTGGCAGTCATGGCGTGGAACAACCGGATGGCACGCAATTGTATCTGGCAAACGCTGCATGGGTTTGGGTACCGTTCCTGGCGGTGTTCACACTGGCGGCATGGTTCGGTATGAACGAACTGGCAACCTCGAAAGCGTCGCTGAAAGAGCAACTTCCGGTGCTGAAACGTGGGCATCTGTGGATTATGAGCCTGCTGTATCTGGCGACCTTTGGCTCCTTCATCGGCTTCTCTGCCGGTTTCGCGATGCTGTCAAAAACTCAGTTTCCGGATGTGCAGATCCTGCATTACGCCTTCTTTGGTCCGCTGATTGGTGCCCTGGCTCGTTCTGCGGGCGGTGCAATCTCTGACCGACTGGGCGGGACGCGCGTTACGCTGGTGAACTTTGTACTGATGGCAGTTTTCAGCGCCTTGCTGTTCCTGACCTTGCCTGTAAACGGTGAGGGTGGCAACTTTATGGCCTTCTTCGTCGTGTTCCTGGCGTTGTTCCTGACAGCCGGTCTGGGCAGTGGCTCTACCTTCCAGATGATCTCTGTCATCTTCCGTAAGCTGACGATGGACAGGGTTAAAGCGGAAGGTGGTTCTGAAGAGAAAGCGATGCGTGAAGCGGCAACTGATACAGCGGCAGCGTTGGGCTTTATCTCAGCCATTGGCGCAATTGGCGGCTTTTTTATTCCAAAAGCATTTGGTACTTCTCTGGCGTTAACCGGTTCGCCTGTGGGGGCGATGAAAGTCTTTCTAATCTTCTATGTCGCCTGCGTGGTAATCACCTGGGTGGTATACGGACGGCATTCTAAAAAGTAAAAAAGTAACAATTGATTATCCATTGCGCGGTGTTAGACCGCGCTTTTTTTTGTCTGGTTTTAGTTACAACATACTAATGAATTATTTCAAGGTGACCGCCTGAGATAGTGTGCATGCAATATGCCAGGCAGGGGGCATACCCCTTAATACCCGCTTGTAAAGAAATTAACATTTGTATGATGAGTGTTATTAATAATATTATTTAATATCAATAAGTTAGATTCAATAAAAATATCCCACTTAGGGGGTATATGAAAATTAACCTTCATTTTTCATCCCTGTCTGCCTTGATCGTTATCAATTCCTACGTGCTTTCAGAGCGTTAACTTCGCAGGCAATCAAGCAATGTCGATTTATCAGAGAGCCGTCAGGCTCCTACAGGAGACAACCGATGAGTAAATTCCTGGACCGGTTTCGCTACTTCAAACAGAAGGGCGAAACCTTTGCCGATGGGCACGGCCAGCTTCTCGATACTAACAGGGACTGGGAGGATGGATACCGCCAGCGTTGGCAGCATGACAAAGTCGTGCGCTCAACCCATGGGGTAAACTGCACCGGTTCATGCAGCTGGAAAATCTACGTGAAGAATGGTCTGGTGACCTGGGAAACTCAGCAAACTGACTACCCGCGTACCCGTCCTGATCTGCCGAACCACGAACCACGCGGCTGCCCGCGCGGTGCGAGCTATTCCTGGTATCTCTACAGCGCTAACCGTCTCAAATATCCGCTGATGCGCAAACGTCTGATGAAGATGTGGCGTGAAGCGAAAAGACTGCACAGCGATCCGGTAGACGCATGGGCATCCATCATTGAAGACGCCGATAAAGCAAAAAGCTTCAAACAAGCGCGTGGTCGTGGTGGGTTTGTCCGTTCTTCCTGGCAGGAAGTGAATGAGCTGATTGCGGCTTCCAACGTTTACACGGTCAAAACCTACGGTCCTGACCGTGTCGCTGGTTTCTCTCCGATCCCGGCAATGTCGATGGTTTCTTACGCTTCCGGCGCACGCTATCTGTCCCTGATTGGCGGTACCTGCCTGAGCTTCTACGACTGGTACTGCGACCTGCCGCCTGCGTCTCCACAGACCTGGGGTGAACAGACCGACGTACCTGAATCTGCTGACTGGTACAACTCCAGCTATATCATCGCCTGGGGTTCTAACGTTCCGCAGACCCGTACTCCGGACGCCCACTTCTTCACGGAAGTTCGTTACAAAGGCACCAAAACCGTTGCGATTACGCCGGACTATGCAGAAATCGCCAAGCTGTGCGACTTGTGGCTGGCGCCGAAGCAGGGTACCGATGCCGCGATGGCACTGGCGATGGGCCACGTTATGTTGCGTGAGTTCCACCTCGATAATCCGAGCCAGTATTTTACCGACTACGTGCGTCGTTATACCGACATGCCGATGCTGGTAATGCTTGAAGAGCGTGACGGCTACTATGCTGCGGGCCGTATGCTGCGTGCTGCGGATCTTGTTGATTCTCTGGGTCAGGAAAACAACCCGGAATGGAAAACTGTCGCGATTAATACCAACGGCGATATGGTCGCGCCAAACGGCTCAATCGGTTTCCGTTGGGGCGAAAAAGGCAAATGGAATCTTGAGCAGCGTGACGGCACGTCTGGTGAAGAAACCGAACTGCAGCTCAGCCTGCTGGGTAGTCAGGATGATATCGCTGAAGTTGGTTTCCCGTACTTCGGCGGTGAAGGTACAGAACACTTCAATAAAGTCGAACTGGAAAATGTTCTGCTGCATAAACTGCCGGTGAAACGCCTGCATCTGGCAGATGGTTCTACTGCACTGGTGACTACCGTTTACGATCTGACCATGGCTAACTACGGTCTGGAACGCGGTCTGAACGATGAAAACTGCGCGACCAGTTACGATGACATCAAAGCGTATACCCCAGCGTGGGCAGAAAAAATCACCGGTGTTTCCCGCTCACAGATCGTCCGTATCGCGCGTGAATTTGCCGATAACGCGGATAAAACGCACGGTCGTTCGATGATTATCGTCGGTGCGGGTCTGAACCACTGGTATCACCTTGATATGAACTATCGTGGTCTGATCAATATGCTGGTGTTCTGCGGCTGTGTCGGCCAGAGCGGTGGCGGTTGGGCACACTACGTCGGCCAGGAAAAACTGCGTCCGCAGACTGGCTGGCAGCCACTGGCGTTTGGTCTGGACTGGCAACGTCCGGCGCGCCATATGAACAGCACCTCGTACTTCTATAACCACTCCAGCCAATGGCGCTACGAGTCGGTTACGGCGCAAGAACTGCTGTCACCGCTGGCGGATAAATCCCGTTACACCGGCCATCTGCTTGATTTCAACGTTCGCGCAGAACGTATGGGGTGGTTGCCGTCTGCACCGCAGTTAGGCACTAACCCACTGCGTATCGCCGATGAAGCGGAAAAAGCCGGAATGACACCGGTAGACTACACCGTCAAAGCGTTGAAAGAGGGCACTATTCGCTTTGCGGCCGAGCAGCCGGAAAACGGTAAAAACCATCCACGTAACCTGTTTATCTGGCGTTCAAACCTGCTGGGCTCATCCGGTAAAGGCCATGAATATATGCTGAAGTACCTGCTGGGTACCGAGCACGGTATTCAGGGGCTTGATCTGGGCAAACAGGGCGGTGTGAAGCCGGAAGAAGTGGAATGGCAGGATAACGGTCTCGACGGCAAACTGGATCTGGTGGTGACGCTGGACTTCCGTCTGTCAAGCACCTGCCTCTATTCCGACATCGTGCTGCCAACCGCGACCTGGTACGAAAAAGACGACATGAATACCTCGGATATGCATCCGTTTATTCATCCGTTGTCTGCCGCCGTTGACCCGGCATGGGAATCGAAAAGCGACTGGGAAATCTATAAAGCCATCGCGAAGAAATTCTCTGAAGTTTGTGTTGGCCATCTCGGTAAAGAAACTGATGTGGTTACACTGCCTATCCAGCACGATTCTGCCGCCGAACTGGCGCAGCCGCTGGATGTAAAAGACTGGAAGAAAGGCGAATGTGATCTGATACCAGGCGTAACTGCACCGCACATCATGACCGTTGAGCGTGATTATCCGGCCACCTACGAGCGTTTCACCTCTATTGGCCCGCTGATGGATAAAGTCGGTAACGGTGGTAAAGGGATTGCCTGGAACACCCAGAGTGAAATGGATCTGCTGCGTAAGCTCAATTACACCAAGGCAGAAGGTCCGGCTAAAGGCCAGCCTATGCTGAATACGGCGATTGATGCGGCAGAGATGATTCTGACACTGGCCCCGGAAACTAACGGCCAGGTAGCCGTCAAAGCATGGGCGGCGCTGAGCGAGTTTACCGGTCGGGACCATACGCACCTGGCGCTCAATAAAGAAGACGAGAAAATCCGCTTCCGTGATATTCAGGCGCAGCCGCGCAAAATTATCTCCAGCCCGACATGGTCTGGCCTGGAAGATGAACACGTTTCTTACAATGCCGGTTATACCAACGTTCACGAGCTGATCCCATGGCGTACGCTGACGGGTCGCCAGCAACTGTATCAGGATCATCAGTGGATGCGCGACTTCGGCGAAAGCCTGCTGGTCTATCGTCCGCCAATCGATACCCGTTCGGTGAAAGAGGTGATGGGTGAGAAATCCAATGGCAACCCGGAAAAAGCGCTCAACTTCCTGACGCCACACCAGAAGTGGGGTATCCACTCCACCTACAGTGACAACCTGCTGATGCTGACTTTAGGCCGCGGTGGTCCGGTTGTATGGATGAGTGAAGAGGATGCCAAAGAGATTGGTATTGAAGACAACGACTGGATTGAAGTCTTCAACAGCAATGGTGCGCTGACCGCTCGTGCTGTAGTAAGCCAGCGTGTTCCTGCCGGGATGACCATGATGTACCACGCACAGGAACGTATCGTTAACCTGCCTGGCTCTGAAATTACCGGTCAACGTGGTGGTATCCATAACTCGGTGACCCGCATTACGCCGAAACCGACCCATATGATTGGCGGTTATGCGCACCTGGCATACGGCTTTAACTACTACGGTACCGTAGGTTCAAACCGTGATGAGTTCGTGGTTGTACGTAAGATGAAGAACATTAACTGGTTGGATGGCGAAGGCAATGACCAGGTACAGGAGAGCGTAAAATGAAAATTCGTTCACAAGTCGGCATGGTGCTGAATCTCGATAAGTGCATCGGCTGTCATACCTGCTCAGTCACCTGTAAAAACGTCTGGACCAGCCGTGAAGGGACCGAGTATGCGTGGTTCAACAATGTTGAAACCAAGCCGGGTACCGGTTTCCCAACTGACTGGGAAAACCAGGAGAAAATGAAAGGCGGTTGGGTTCGTAAGATCAACGGCAAACTGCAGCCGCGTATGGGTAACCGCGCGATGCTTCTGGGTAAAATCTTTGCCAACCCGCACCTGCCGGGCCTGGATGATTACTACGAACCGTTTGATTTCGACTACCAGACGCTGCATAACACGCCAGCTGACAGCAAGGCGCAGCCGATTGCTCGTCCTCGTTCGCTGATCACCGGCAAGCGTATGGATAAAATCACCAAGGGTCCGAACTGGGAAGATGATCTGGGTGGTGAGTTTGAGAAGCTGTCGAAAGACAAAAACTTCGAGAACATGCAGAAGGCGATGTACGGTCAGTTCGAGAACACCTTCATGATGTATCTGCCGCGTCTGTGTGAGCATTGCCTTAACCCGGCGTGCGTGGCGACCTGCCCAAGCGGCGCCATCTACAAGCGTGAAGAAGATGGTATCGTACTGATTGACCAGGATAAGTGCCGTGGCTGGCGTATGTGCATCACAGGTTGTCCGTACAAAAAAATCTACTTCAACTGGAAGAGCGGCAAATCCGAGAAATGCATTTTCTGCTACCCGCGTATCGAAGCTGGTCAGCCGACCATTTGTTCCGAAACCTGCGTAGGTCGTATTCGCTACCTCGGCGTGCTGTTGTATGACGCGGACGCGATTGAAAGCGCGGCAAGCACGGAAAACGAGAAAGACCTGTACCAGCGTCAACTGGATGTATTCCTCGATCCGAACGATCCGGCGATCATTGAACAGGCGCTGAAAGATGGCATCCCACTGAGCGTGATTGACGCGGCACAGCAGTCTCCGGTGTACAAAATGGCGATGGACTGGAAACTGGCACTGCCGCTACATCCGGAGTATCGCACATTGCCAATGGTCTGGTATGTGCCGCCATTGTCACCGATTCAGTCAGCGGCTGACGCGGGCGAACTGGGCAGCAATGGCATTCTGCCGGATGTAGACAGCCTGCGTATTCCGGTTCAGTACCTGGCAAACCTGCTGACTGCCGGCGATACCCAGCCGGTGCTGTTGGCACTGAAACGTATGCTGGCGATGCGTCACTACAAACGTGCGGAAACGGTTGACGGTAAAGTCGACACCCGTGCGCTGGAAGAGGTCGGACTGACTGAAGCTCAGGCACAGGAGATGTATCGTTACCTGGCGATTGCTAACTACGAAGATCGTTTCGTCGTGCCGAGCAGCCATCGTGAACTGGCGCGCGAAGCGTTCCCGGAGAAAGGGGGTTGCGGCTTTAGCTTTGGTGATGGTTGTCATGGTTCTGACACAAAATTCAATCTGTTCAACAGCCGCCGCATCGATGCTGTCGATGTGACCAGTAAAACGGAGCCGCACCAATGATTGAACTCGTCATTGTTTCGCGCCTGCTCGAATACCCGGATGCTGCCCTGTGGCAGCATCAGCAGGAACTTTTCGATGCACTCGCATCATCTGAGAACCTGGACAAAGAGGATGCTCAGACCCTGGGCGTCTTCCTGCGTGATTTAACCGCGCAGGATATGCTGGATGTGCAGGCAAGCTACAGCGAGCTGTTCGACCGTGGTCGTGCAACCTCTCTGCTGTTGTTTGAACATGTTCATGGAGAATCCCGCGATCGCGGCCAGGCGATGGTAGACCTGATGGCTCAGTACGAGCAACACGGTTTGCAGCTCGACAGCCGCGAGCTGCCAGATCATCTTCCGTTATATCTGGAATATCTGGCTCAGTTGCCGAAGGAAGACGCGTTGGGCGGCTTGCAGGATATCGCACCGATTCTGGCGCTGCTCAGTGCGCGTCTGCAACAGCGCGAGAGCCGCTACGCCGTGCTGTTCGATCTGTTGTTGAAACTGGCTAACGCTGCTATCGACAGCAACAAAGTGGCTGAAAAAATTGCGGATGAAGTTCGTGACGACACTCCGCAGGCGCTGGATGCGGTCTGGGAAGAAGAGCAGGTGAAATTCTTTGCCGACCAGGGGTGCGGCGAATCTGAAATCTCCGCTCACCAGCGTCGTTTTGCCGGGGCCGTTGCGCCGCAGTACCTGAATATCACCACCGGAGGACAGCAATAATGCACTTCCTGAATACGTTCTTCTTTGACATCTATCCGTACATCGCGGGTTCTGTCTTCCTGATTGGTAGTTGGCTGCGTTATGACTACGGTCAGTACACCTGGCGCGCGGCTTCCAGCCAGATGCTGGATCGTAAAGGAATGAACCTGGCGTCAAACCTGTTCCACATCGGGATCCTGGGTATTTTCGCTGGTCACTTCCTTGGTATGCTGACGCCGCACTGGATGTACGAAGCGTGGCTGCCTTTGGAAGTAAAACAAAAGATGGCAATGTTTGCTGGCGGTGCATCCGGTGTGATGTGCCTGGTGGGGGGCGTATTACTGCTTGAACGCCGTCTGTTCAGCCCACGCGTACGCGCAACCACTACTGGCGCGGATATTCTGGTGCTATCTGTCCTGGTTATCCAGTGTGCGTTGGGTCTGCTGACTATCCCATTCTCTGCCCAGCATATGGACGGCAGCGAGATGATGAAGCTGGTGAACTGGGCACAGTCCGTGGTGACTTTCCACGGCGGCGCTTCTCAATATCTGGACGGTGTGGCGTTCATCTTCCGTATGCACCTGGTGCTCGGTATGACGTTGTTCCTGTTGTTCCCGTTCTCGCGTCTGGTGCATATCTGGAGTGTTCCTGTCGAGTATCTGACGCGTAAATACCAGATTGTGCGCGCACGTCACTAATCCGTTATTTCCGTAAGACAAAACCCTGCTTCGGCGGGGTTTTTTTATGGGGGACATCTGCATTGTCGGAGAGCGGTTCGCTTATTCGACCTACAGAACAGGGACGTTATAGGTATGATAAGGTCATGCTGGACGGGCAGAATGTAAGGCAGTGTGGCTCTATTTGGGGAAGATGCTTTCAGAAGAAAATGGTGGTGGGGGAAGGATTACTCAGCGCTGCGCGCTTCGCCCTTCGGGTCGTTGCCTGCGGCAACGCTTTCTCGCTACGCTCGAATCGAACCTTAGTCGAAGATTCTCGTCCTTCCCCAAGGGCAGAACATTAAGCAGCAGTTTTTGAGTTGGTTATTGTGCTTCAGGGAAGTGATGGTGGTGGGGGAAGGATTCGAACCTTCGAAGTCGATGACGGCAGATTTACAGTCTGCTCCCTTTGGCCGCTCGGGAACCCCACCAGGGGTAATTCAAATTGTAGGACGATACTTTGAAATGGTGGTGGGGGAAGGATTCGAACCTTCGAAGTCGATGACGGCAGATTTACAGTCTGCTCCCTTTGGCCGCTCGGGAACCCCACCACGGGGTAATGCTTGTACTGGCCTGCTTCCGGTGGGAAGCGGGGCGCATCATATCAAATGACGCGCCGCTGTAAAGTATTCCGTTGATAAAAAAGAACTGGTTGCCTGATTTTTACGCGTAAAGATGTAAAGGTAACCAATTTAATTATCAATCGATTACAGAATAATCGTTCGGTTACCGTAGACAAAGACTCGCTGGGCCAGAACCTGATACAAGGCCCGGCTTAAAACATTTTTTTCTACGTCGCGGCCCGCACGCATCATATCTTCTGCGGTATAGGTGTGATCCACATGAATCACGTCCTGCATAATAATTGGACCTTCATCGAGGTTATCATTCACATAGTGAGCCGTTGCACCGATAATTTTAACACCGCGCTCATAAGCCTGATGGTACGGACGTGCACCAATAAAGGCTGGCAGGAACGAGTGGTGAATATTAATGATCTTATTCGGAAAGCGTGAAACAAATTCTGGGGTCAAAACACGCATATATTTCGCCAATACAACATAGTCTGGCTGATGTGCGTCGATGGCATCGGCCATTTTCTGATCGTGTTCTTCGCGTGTTAATCCTTCGTGGCTGACCAGCTCAAAGGGAATATCAAAACGCTCAACCAGAGAACGCAGCGTATCGTGGTTGCCAATAACCGCAGCAATTTCAACATCGAGTCCGCCATAATTGGCTTTCATTAACAGGTCACCCAGACAATGTGCTTCCTTGGTGACCAATATAACAATGCGGCGACGTCCTGCCGGCGTTAGTTCGCGAATTGAACCTTCTGGTAAGGCGCTGTCCAGATCGGTCAGTAGCGTGACGTCATTAAAAATACCTTCCAGTTCCGTGCGCATAAAAAAGCGCCCGGTGCGATGGTCAACAAATTCATTGTTTTGCACGATGTTCAGTTCATGCTTGTAACAAATATTGGTGATCCGTGCGATCAAACCTTTCTGATCGGGACAGATAGTGCGAAGAACTTTACGTTGTTGTGAATGCATTGCCGGGGTAATCCTGTTGAGAATGTTTGCATCATTGATGCGCTGTCGGGCATTGGCTAGCCGCAGCACTTTTTAAATTTTTTACCTGACCCGCAAGGGCAGGGATCGTTTCGGCCTGGTTGAGGGCGCGTACCATCAATATAATACCACTGGCCGTTTTCCTTTAAAAAACGAGATCGCTCGATAATTGCGCCTGTTTTCCCCTGTTCAGAAAAACGCGCAACGAAGCTGACATATCCGACATTGTCTGTGTCTGACGTCGCCTGTTCAAAAATGGTCAGTCCGAGCCATTCGGTATGGGCAAACCCTGCGATAATATCATCCCGATAAGCGGCTGCATTACAGTCCGGGTGCCAGGTTTTAATCAGGTAATCTGCGTCTTTCATCACAAAAGCACAGTAACGAGAACGCATGAGGTGTGACGGCGTAGGTGCTACTTGCGCGCCGGACACATAACGGTAGCAACATAGGCTATACTCGACAGCGCTACCACAGGGACAAAGCTGAGACACAAATTACTCCCTGGAATAAAAAAACGGCGTAAAAACGCCACGGTGGCACTATGTTAACTGAGCCGTGGCGATGTTGCTACGTCTGCAAGCCAGGGGAAGTCTGTAGGTACAATGAGAAAAATTAAAATTGGGCTGGCGCTAGGTTCCGGCGCAGCACGAGGCTGGTCGCACATCGGTGTGATTAAGGCCCTTAAACACATGGGCATTGATATTGATATTGTGGCAGGGTGTTCCATCGGTTCGCTGGTCGGGGCCGCCTACGCTTGCAACAAATTACCCGCCCTTGAGCAGTGGGTCTGCTCATTTAGCTACTGGGATGTGTTACGTCTGATGGATCTCTCGTGGCGCAGGGGGGGATTACTGCGCGGTGAACGGGTATTTAACCAGTATCGTAATGTCATGCCGGTGGAAGCCATCGAACAATGCTCTCGCCGTTTTGCAACTGTTGCGACCAATTTGAGTACTGGCCGGGAGCTATGGTTTACGGAAGGTGACTTGCACCTTGCAGTCCGAGCCTCCTGCAGTATTCCTGGCCTGATGTCTCCGGTTGCACATAATGGCTACTGGTTGGTTGATGGCGCAGTAGTTAACCCCGTGCCAGTCTCTCTCACGCGAGCGATGGGCGCTGATATCGTCATTGCAGTCGATCTGCAACATGATGCGCATCTCATGCAACAAGATCTGCTCTCCTTCAACGTCAGCAATGACACAGAGTCGAGTGATGATGAGCTTTCGTGGCATGCTCGCCTGAAAGAGCGGTTGAGTAATATTACTGCGCGACGTGCAGTAACCGCGCCGACGGCGATGGAGATCATGACGACCTCAATTCAGGTTCTGGAAAACCGTCTTAAACGCAACCGCATGGCCGGTGATCCGCCAGATATCCTTATTCAGCCATTTTGTCCGCAAATATCCACGCTGGATTTTCACCGCGCGAGCGCCGCGATTGCTGCCGGGCAGTTAGCGGTAGAGAAGAAAATGGATGAACTTTTGCCCCTGGTGAAGACCAACGTTTAACGCATTTTTTATCAACACTTAAGTAAATTCTGACAGGCGTGAGTAGCAATAGCATGCCACTATTTATTAAAGCCAGTCAGGGGGGAGAATATGACGCAGCCATTGGTCGGAAAACAGATTCTTATTGTTGAAGATGAGCCTGTATTTCGCTCGCTTCTGGATTCATGGTTTTCCTCTTTGGGAGCGACAACGGCTGTAGCAGGCGATGGGCTTGATGCGCTGGAGTTACTTGGACACTTCACACCTGATTTGATGATCTGCGATCTTGCTATGCCGAGAATGAACGGTCTTAAACTGGTCGAATATTTGCGTAATCGCGGCGATCAAACGCCGATTCTGGTTATCTCTGCAACGGAAAATATGGCTGATATTGCCAAAGCGCTGCGACTCGGAGTGGATGATGTACTGCTAAAGCCAGTAAAGGACCTCAACCGCCTGCGTGAAACGGTCTTTGCGTGTCTCTATCCCAACATGTTTAACTCGCGTGTAGAAGAAGAGGAGCGGTTGTTCCGTGACTGGGATGCAATGGTAGATGACCCTGCGGCTGCTGCAAAACTGCTGCAGGAGTTACAGCCTCCGGTTCAGCAAGTTATCTCTCAATGTCGAATTAATTATCGACAACTGGTTGCCGCCGACCAACCGGGGTTGGTGCTTGATATCGCGCCGCTGTCAGACCACGACCTCGCTTTCTATTGTCTGGATGTGACTCGAGCGGGGGACAATGGTGTTTTGGCCGCACTGTTATTGCGTGCATTGTTTAATGGACTGCTGCAGGAACAACTGGCACATCAAAATCAACGGTTGCCGGAACTGGGAACATTATTGAAACAGGTTAACCATCTGCTGCGACAGGCCAACTTACCGGGTCAGTTTCCGTTGCTGGTGGGGTATTATCATAGTGGATTAAAAAATCTGATACTGGTATCCGCGGGTCTGAATGCGACATTAAATACAGGCTCACATCACGTACAAATCAGTAATGGTGTTCCCCTGGGGACATTAGGTAATACTTATCTTAACCAGCTAAGTCAACGCTGTGAGTCCTGGCAGTGCCAAATTTGGGGGGCTGGAGGACGTCTGCGTCTGATGTTGTCTGCGGAATGAACAATCGAATAGGAGGAGAATAAAATTACTTCACCTCCTTGTCTGCGTGAGTGCTACTATCAGCGCCAGATTTATTGGTAATTGTCTTAATTATTCCGACCCGCGTCCTTTTCAGACCTGATGCTTGTCGCGGTACTGATATACTCGGATGCGATACAGATTAATGAACACGTTCAATACATGAACAGTCCAGGAGAGTTTTAAATGGCTGCCCTAAATTCAAAAGTCAAAAAGGCCGTTATCCCGGTAGCGGGATTAGGAACCAGGATGCTACCGGCTACGAAAGCAATCCCGAAAGAGATGCTTCCACTGGTTGATAAGCCATTAATTCAGTACGTCGTAAACGAATGTATTGCTGCGGGTATCACTGAAATTGTGCTGGTGACTCATTCGTCTAAAAATTCAATTGAAAACCACTTCGATACAAGCTTTGAACTTGAAGCTATGCTGGAAAAACGTGTAAAACGTCAGCTTCTCGAAGAGGTTCAATCTATTTGCCCGCCACACGTGACTATTATGCAAGTTCGTCAAGGGCTGGCTAAAGGTCTGGGTCACGCGGTATTGTGCGCGCATCCGGTTGTTGGCGATGAACCCGTTGCGGTCATTCTGCCAGACGTTATTCTTGATGAATACGAATCTGATTTATCCCGCGATAACCTCGCTGAAATGATCCACCGTTTCGATGAAACTGGCAGCAGTCAGATTATGGTGGAACCTGTAGCGGATGTGACGGCTTACGGTGTTGTTGATTGTAAAGGCGTTGAATTAACACCGGGTGAAAGCGTACCGATGGTTGGTGTAGTTGAAAAACCAAAAGCCGATGTTGCACCTTCTAATCTTGCTGTTGTCGGACGTTATGTTCTCAGCGCAGATATCTGGCCTCTGCTGGCAAAAACACCTCCGGGAGCCGGTGATGAAATTCAGTTGACCGATGCCATCGATATGCTGATTGAAAAAGAAACAGTTGAAGCCTACCATATGAAGGGCAAAAGCCATGACTGTGGTAATAAGCTAGGTTATATGCAGGCGTTCGTTGAATATGGTATTCGCCATAATACGCTTGGCGCTGAATTTAAAGCCTGGCTCGAAGACGAGATGGGTATTAAGAAGTAACAGTCCGGTATTAATCAGGACGAAACGGCGCTGTTAATCCAGCGCCGTTTTTTTATACCTAATCCGGGTGGGGTGTTGTACGAAGTACAGATAAAAAAAATCCCGCCACAGGCGGGATTTTAAGCAAACTAATTCTGAATTAATCCTTGATCAGGAAATCGTCCAGTTGTTTACCTTGTTCTTCCATTGCTTTCTTGATCACAGCCGGTGTACGACCCTGACCAGTCCAGGTTTTGGTTTCACCATTTTCGTCTACATAGCTATATTTAGCCGGACGTGCTGCGCGCTTAGCTTTGGTGCCAGATTTAACAGCAGCCATGCTATTCAGCAGTTCGTTAGGGTCAATACCGTCAGCAATCAGCATTTCACGATATTGTTGCAGTTTACGAGTACGCTCTTCAACTTCAGCAGCGGCAGCGCTTTCTTCTTCGCGACGCTCGCTAACGACAACTTCTAATTTTTCCAGCATTTCTTCAAGCGTTTCCAGAGTACATTCTCTTGCCTGCGCACGAAGAGTACGGATGTTGTTCAGAATTTTAAGTGCTTCGCTCATTTTAGTAATCTCAAACTTATATTGGGGTGGTTTGTTGAGCTAATAATAGAGCTATAAATTCAGTTGTGCAATAGCCAGGAATGTAAGGAATTCAAAATTGCGCTTTATTTAGTATCATTATTTATTCTCCAGTCTTAAATTTTACCTGATGAACGGCATAAAAAAGGCTTATTGGTGAGGGGGCTTCTCATCAGGGGAGAGTAAAAATTCAGGATTCAGGTCACATTTTTACCGTGTTGTAATAGTATCTCTTTGCAGCAATTTCAACCTTTTGTATTAGTTTTGCTTACGGAAATTCGCTATTACGATGTTGTCACAGCGAGTGGCAATAACAATAAGAGCAAGGGTTCTTTATTGATCTGTGACGATAAGTAGCATTGATGAATTTTGTTAGCACTATTTGTGAAAGAGTGTGTATATACGCGTCATACTTCATGTCACTTGCACTTTGGTTGTGCGCATTTACACCATTACACACTTAAGAATGCTCCCGCGAACACTTACTGTACCCACATTATTTAGGGGGAGGAGGGTGATGAGTGTCCGCTCTTTTATACCTTCTGGTGACGACGAACACCGACAAGTTTGCGAGTTATGCTACAATCCTGCGCATATTTATTTCCCCAGGTGAGGGCTTACGGTCAATGGCACAGCTATATTTTTACTATTCTGCAATGAATGCAGGTAAGTCGACTGCATTGCTGCAATCTTCGTACAATTATCAGGAACGCGGTATGCGTGCTGTTGTATATACAGCGGAAATTGATGATCGCTTTGGTGCGGGAAAAGTAAGTTCACGTATAGGACTGTCGTCACCTGCAAAATTGTTTAACCAAAATTCATCATTGTTCGAAGAGATTCGTGCGGAGAATGCGCAGCAAAGAATACATTGTGTGCTGGTGGACGAGTCTCAGTTTTTGACACGACAACAGGTTTATGAATTATCAGAGGTGGTCGATCAGCTCGATATTCCTGTTTTATGTTACGGTTTACGCACCGATTTTCGTGGTGAATTATTTGGTGGCAGCGAATACCTGCTCGCATGGTCAGATAAGCTGGTTGAATTAAAGACCATTTGCTTCTGTGGCCGCAAGGCGAGCATGGTATTACGACTTGATCAGGCTGGGCGACCTTTTAATGAGGGCGAGCAGGTCGTAATAGGCGGGAATGAGCGTTATGTATCGGTATGCCGCAAGCATTATAAAGAAGCGCAGTCTGAAGGCTCTTTAACGGCCATTCAGGAACGACACAGCCACAATTAATCCCTCAAGCGATCATAAGCGCTGATACACCCTGGGTAGGTCTATTGGTCTACCCTGACCATACTCTCTCTTCTGACGCCGTTCTCGCCTTCTATGTACGATTTTCTGTTAGTGCCATTGACCTGCAATGTCTGATGCCAGAACCGTTTGAATTTGTAAGATTCAGACGAAAAAAAACGGTCCCATCGGGACCGTTTATGGTAATGCTAAAATTTATGCGTGGGAATTAAGCGGATTTTTTCGCTTTTTTCTCAGCTTTTGGCGCAGCAGTTACTTCTGTTTTAGCGACAGTTTCACCTTCGTTGTATTCACGACCGTAGTAAGTATCCATCAGGATCTGTTTCAGTTCAGAAATCAGCGGATAACGCGGGTTAGCACCGGTACACTGGTCATCAAACGCATCTTCAGACAGTTTGTCAACGTGTGCCAGGAAGTCAGCTTCCTGAACGCCAGCTTCACGGATAGACTTAGGAATACCCAGCTCAGCTTTGATTTCTTCCAGCCATGCCAGCAGTTTCTGGATTTTTGCTGCTGTACGGTCGCCCGGAGCACTCAGACCCAGATGATCTGCGATTTCAGCGTAGCGACGACGTGCCTGAGGGCGGTCGTACTGGCTGAATGCAGTCTGCTTAGTTGGGTTGTCGTTCGCGTTATAGCGGATAACGTTGCTGATCAACAGGGCGTTCGCCAGACCGTGAGGAATGTGGAACTGAGAACCCAATTTGTGCGCCATTGAGTGACATACGCCCAGGAAGGCGTTAGCAAACGCGATACCGGCAATAGTCGCTGCACTGTGTACACGTTCACGAGCTACCGGGTTCTTAGAACCTTCATGGTAGGACGCTGGCAGGTTTTCTTTCAGCAGTTTCAGCGCTTGCAGAGCCTGGCCATCGGAGAATTCAGAAGCCAGCACGGAAACGTAAGCTTCCAGAGCGTGAGTTACAGCATCCAGACCACCGAAAGCACACAGAGACTTCGGCATATCCATCACCAGGTTGGCGTCGACAATCGCCATATCCGGGGTCAGAGCGTAATCTGCCAGCGGATATTTCTGACCGGTTGCATCGTCAGTAACAACCGCAAACGGCGTTACTTCAGAACCCGTACCGGAAGTGGTAGTGACAGCGATCATTTTCGCTTTCACACCCATTTTCGGGAACTTGTAGATACGTTTACGAATATCCATAAAGCGCAGCGCCAGTTCTTCGAAGTGGGTTTCCGGATGTTCGTACATTACCCACATGATCTTCGCGGCGTCCATCGGGGAACCACCACCCAGCGCAATGATAACGTCTGGTTTGAAGGAGTTAGCCAGCTCAGCGCCTTTGCGAACAACGGTCAGAGTCGGGTCAGCTTCAACTTCAAAGAACACTTCAGTTTCAACGCCAGCAGCTTTCAGAACGGAGGTGATCTGATCAGCGTAACCGTTGTTGAACAGGAAGCGGTCGGTCACGATCAGAGCACGTTTGTGACCATCGGTAATCACTTCATCCAGTGCGATTGGCAGTGAGCCACGACGGAAGTAGATAGATTTCGGAAGTTTGTGCCACAACATGTTTTCAGCTCGCTTAGCAACGGTTTTCTTGTTGATCAGGTGCTTAGGACCAACGTTTTCAGAGATGGAGTTACCACCCCAGGAACCACAACCCAGAGTCAGGGAAGGCGCGAGTTTAAAGTTGTACAGGTCACCGATACCACCCTGAGAAGCAGGGGTGTTAATCAGGATACGCGCGGTTTTCATCATCTGACCGAAGTGAGCAACGCGTTCTGGCTGGTTGTCCTGGTCAGTGTACAGGCACGAGGTGTGACCGATACCGCCCATTGCAACCAATTTTTCTGCTTTCTCAACAGCGTCTTCGAAGTCTTTAGCACGGTACATTGCCAGCGTTGGTGACAGTTTCTCGTGTGCAAACGGTTCGCTTTCATCAACAACTTTAACTTCACCAATCAGAATCTTGGTGGTAGTCGGTACTGAGAAACCTGCCAGCTCAGCAATTTTGTATGCCGGTTGACCAACGATAGCAGCATTCAGCGCGCCATTTTTCAGGATAACATCCTGAACAGCTTTCAGCTCTTTGCCCTGCAGCATGTAGCCGCCGTGGCTGGCGAAACGTTCGCGAACAGCGTCATAGACAGAATCAACAACCACAACGGACTGCTCGGAAGCACAGATTACGCCGTTATCGAAGGTTTTGGACATCAGTACAGATGCAACAGCACGTTTGATATCAGCCGTTTCGTCGATAACAACAGGAGTGTTACCTGCGCCTACGCCGATTGCCGGTTTACCAGAGCTGTATGCTGCTTTAACCATGCCTGGACCACCGGTCGCAAGGATCAGGTTGATGTCCGGGTGATGCATCAGGGCGTTAGACAGTTCAACGGAAGGTTGATCGATCCAGCCGATCAGATCTTTCGGTGCACCAGCAGCGATAGCAGCCTGCAGAACAATATCAGCTGCTTTGTTGGTTGCATCTTTAGCACGTGGGTGCGGAGAAAAGATGATGGCGTTACGGGTCTTCAGGCTGATCAGCGATTTGAAGATAGCGGTAGAAGTCGGGTTAGTAGTTGGTACGATACCGCAGATGATGCCGATAGGTTCAGCAATAGTGATAGTACCGAAGGTGTGGTCTTCAGCTAAGACACCACAGGTTTTTTCATCTTTATAAGCGTTATAGATGTATTCGGAAGCAAAGTGGTTTTTAATCACTTTATCTTCGACGATACCCATGCCGGATTCGGCAACGGCCATCTTCGCGAGAGGGATTCGAGCATCTGCGGCAGCCAGAGCGGCGGCGCGGAAGATTTTGTCGACTTGTTCTTGAGTGAAACTGGCATATTCACGCTGGGCTTTTTTTACGCGCTCTACAAGTGCGTTAAGTTCAGCGACATTAGTAACAGCCATAATGCTCTCCTGATAATGTTAAACTTTTTTAGTAAATCATCTGCTCGATACGAGAGTATAGACAGATCGACGAAAATTTGTGTAACGTTTTGAAAATCAAACGGTTAATTAACGTCCATTTACATTGATTTACTAAAAGAGCTTATACGCTAGCGTCATTTAACTCTAACGCGTTACCTCCAGGTGGCGTAAGCAAGGTTACTCACTTCTGAGTAGTAATTGCGTGATCTGGATCAAAATTACGCAAAGCTGACACCTTTCAGCAGGCCCTTTTAGCGTTTATCGGTAAGTGTTAATAAATTGATGTGATGGATGGGTGTAACATTATCATATTTAATACATATTAATAACACTGAGTAATGGTAGCGTGTTTACACACATATACACAGATAGAAGGTGAACTATGCTGCTAAAAGGCGTATCTTCAGCGCGGTTTTAATCAATTTTTATGACTCATTTTTATCCGGCTAACGCTTCGGAGCTAACCGTGATCCAAACGCTATTTGATTTTCCTGTTTATTTTAAATTTTTCATTGGGTTATTTGCGTTGGTCAACCCCGTAGGGATCATCCCTGTTTTCATCAGCATGACCAGCTACCAAACCGCTGCGGCGCGTAATAAAACAAACCTCACGGCGAACCTGTCAGTTGCTATCATCCTGTGGATCTCTTTGTTCCTTGGTGACGGTATTCTACAACTCTTCGGTATTTCGATTGATTCGTTCAGGATTGCCGGTGGGATTCTGGTTGTCACCATTGCGATGTCGATGATCAGCGGAAAACTCGGGGAAGATAAGCAAAACAAACAGGAAAAATCAGAGACCGCCATACGTGAAAGTATCGGTGTTGTCCCGCTGGCATTGCCGTTGATGGCGGGGCCGGGGGCGATAAGTTCAACCATCGTCTGGGGAACTCGTTATCACAGTGCAATAAACCTGTTCGGTTTCTTTGTAGCAATTGCGTTGTTTGCCTTGTGTTGTTGGGGACTTTTCCGCATGGCACCCTGGCTGGTTCGCCTGCTGGGGCAAACAGGTATCAACGTCATTACGCGAATTATGGGGTTATTGCTTATGGCATTGGGTATCGAATTCATTGTCACCGGGATCAAATCCATCTTCCCTGGCTTGCTTGCCTGACGAGTTTGTTTACCGCAAACGGAGCTGATTCCAGCTCCGTTTCTTTTCATTATTAGTAAAACCTCTCACTAAAGTTGAAAACCAGCACTGGAATGATTGAAGCGGCTGGTTGCGTATATTTACATTATGTATTGATTTTAAAGATAATTATTTTAAAGGCATTACGGTTGAGCTGCGGAGTCATTGTTATTTTATTAACATCATACTCTGGGGCTTGCTGTAGGATTATCGAAATGTTATTAGTTATTTCAGCATCTATTTTAGATGAATGTGCTAATTAATAACCAATTGTTAATTTTATGTACATTTTGACGTCAAGCAGAGACCGGACAGGGTTGTTTACTGTGAATTCGTCGTATCTGGTTGATTTTTTTGTTTTTATTCTAAAGCTTCTCTTTTGTTGAGACTCTTTTTAGTGCGATTTATTTTCGATAAAAGAGAATTGGTTAACAAATCTGTAAAATGTATTGGCGGTTAAGAAACGCATTTGGTACTTTCCGGCCAGGTATTTTGCAGAAGATTTCACGTTGATGAGAATAATTTTCAATTAGTTTCTCACAGCAAAAGTAGTAGCGTGCTTCCGGCAGGGGAGGTACGTAGATAATCGACGCAAGGCGGTCGTACGAATCGCCAGAATAAATAAAGTCGGTGATAGCGAGCAGTAAACAATAAACCACCTGACGGCAGAAAATCTCCGGTGCTGTACAGGAATCCTAACAGGATTAACAGTCTGGTTATAAAACCAGCCATAATAATGAGGGAGTACAAACACAATGTCTAACATCACAAAAAAAAGTTTAGTAGCTGCGGGGATCCTAACTGCGCTAATAGCCGGGAATGTTGCTACGGCGGCAGTTGTGCCAGCTGGTGTTCAGCTTGCTGAAAAACAGACGCTGGTGCGTAATAATGGCTCGGAAGTTCAGTCACTCGATCCACATAAAATCGAAGGTGTACCGGAATCCAACATTAACCGTGACTTATTCGAAGGTTTATTAATCAGTGACGTTGATGGCAAACCATCACCAGGCGTGGCTGAGAAATGGGAAAATAAAGATTTTAAAGTCTGGACATTCCATCTGCGTAAAGACGCAAAATGGTCTGACGGAACACCTGTTACTGCACAAGATTTCGTCTATAGCTGGCAGCGTCTGGCCAATCCGAATACCGCATCACCGTATGCCAGTTATTTGCAGTACGGTCATATTGTCAATATTGATGATATTATCGCCGGTAAAAAGCCGGTAACAGACCTCGGTGTAAAAGCGGTTGATGACCATACCTTTGAAGTGACCCTTAGTGAACCAGTTCCTTATTTTTATAAACTGCTTGTTCACTCTTCCGTTTCACCAGTCCCTAAAGCCGTTGTTGAAAAATTTGGTGATAAATGGACCCAGCCAGCTAACATCGTTTCTAACGGTTCATACAAACTGAAAGATTGGGTAGTTAACGAACGCATTGTGCTTGAGCGTAATACCAACTACTGGGACAACGATAAAACGGTTATTAACCAGGTAACCTACCTGCCTATTTCCTCTGAAGTCACTGACGTTAACCGCTATCGCAGTGGTGAAATCGACATGACCTATAACAACATGCCGATTGAGTTATTCCAGAAGCTGAAAAAAGAGATCCCGAACGAAGTTCACGTTGATCCGTATCTGTGTACCTACTATTACGAAATTAACAACCAGAAAGCACCGTTCAATGATGTTCGTGTTCGTACCGCACTGAAGCTGGCGCTGGATCGTGACATTATCGTCAACAAAGTGAAAAACCAGGGCGATCTACCGGCTTATAGCTTTACACCGCCATATACCGATGGCGCGAAACTGGTTGAACCAGAGTGGTTCAAATGGTCACAGGAAAAACGTAACGAAGAAGCTAAAAAACTGCTGGCTGAAGCAGGCTTCACTGCTGAAAAACCACTGA
Organism: Citrobacter sp. Cm046; assembly: GCF_030333065.1. Classification (NCBI taxonomy): domain Bacteria; kingdom Pseudomonadati; phylum Pseudomonadota; class Gammaproteobacteria; order Enterobacterales; family Enterobacteriaceae; genus Citrobacter; species Citrobacter sp. Cm046. Next base: position 278,864 of record NZ_JAOWGP010000044.1, read on the forward strand.
CCTTCGATCTGCTGTATAACACCTCTGATCTGCATAAGAAACTGGCTATCGCTGCGGCATCTATCTGGAAGAAAAATCTGGGCGCAAACGTGAAGCTGGAAAACCAGGAGTGGAAGACCTTCCTCGATACGCGTCATCAGGGCAACTATGATGTTTCGCGTGCAGGCTGGTGTGCGGATTACAACGAGCCGACCTCTTTCCTGAATATGGTGCTGTCTGACAGCTCCAACAACACCGTCCACTATAAGAGCCCTGCATTTGACAAGCTGATTGCAGATACTCTGAAAGCTACGGATGAAGCGCAGCGTAGTGAGCTGTATTCGAAAGCAGAACAGCAGCTTGATGCCGACTCTGCGATTGTACCGGTTTATTACTATGTTAACGCCCGCCTGGTGAAACCATGGGTAGGCGGATACTCCGGTAAAGACCCGATGGATAATATCCACGTTAAAGACTTGTATATTATCAAGCATTAATGGCAAGACGTGGGGCAATCTTTTTTTGCCCCACAGTGTCTTTTTTCATTGAACTATAAACACCTCTTTGCCATGACGTTTGGGTGAAAGAGGTGTAAAGGCACACGCCAGAAGGTACGGGCAATGTTGAAATTTATATTACGCCGCTGTCTGGAAGCGATTCCGACGCTGTTTATTCTTATTACGATTTCATTCTTTATGATGCGCCTTGCACCGGGAAGTCCTTTCACCGGGGAGCGCGCGCTGCCGCCAGAAGTTCTGGCGAATATTGAAGCTAAATACCATCTTAATGACCCGATCTCGACACAGTACTTCAGCTACCTGAAGCAACTGGCGCATGGTGATTTTGGACCCTCATTTAAATATAAAGACTACACGGTTAATGACCTGGTCGCTTCAAGCTTTCCGGTTTCTGCGAAGTTGGGTGCTGCCGCCTTTATTCTCGCGGTTGTTATCGGGGTGAGTGCTGGTGTGATTGCCGCATTGAAGCAAAATACCCGCTGGGATTACACGGTAATGGGGGTAGCGATGACCGGGGTGGTGATCCCCAGTTTCGTTGTTGCTCCCTTATTAGTCATGATATTTGCGATAACGCTGAAATGGTTACCCGGCGGAGGCTGGAACGGTGGGGCGCTGAAATTCATGATCCTGCCGATGGTGGCGTTATCACTCGCTTATATCGCCAGTATCGCCCGTATTACTCGCGGCTCGATGATTGAAGTGTTGCACTCTAACTTTATTCGTACTGCGCGAGCCAAAGGGCTGCCGATGCGACGCATTATTTTCCGCCACGCATTAAAACCCGCGCTGTTGCCCGTACTGTCCTATATGGGCCCGGCATTCGTCGGTATTATTACCGGTTCAATGGTTATTGAAACTATTTATGGCTTACCAGGTATTGGACAGTTGTTCGTGAATGGCGCGCTGAACCGCGATTACTCGCTGGTATTGAGTCTGACCATCCTGGTGGGGGCGCTGACCATCGTGTTTAATGCGATTGTCGATGTGCTGTATGCCGTTATCGACCCGAAAATTCGTTACTGATACTGGAGCTCGCTATGATGTTAAGTAAGAAAAACAGCGAGACACTGGAGAATTTCAGTGAAAAGCTGGAGGTCGAAGGTCGCAGCCTTTGGCAGGATGCTCGTCGACGCTTTATGCATAACCGCGCGGCGGTGGCAAGCCTGATAGTGCTGGTCATCATTGCGCTCTTTGTAACGCTGGCGCCTATGTTGTCGCAGTTTACCTACTTCGATACCGACTGGGGAATGATGTCCAGCGCGCCGGATACAGAGTCCGGACACTATTTCGGTACTGACTCCTCAGGACGCGATCTGCTGGTGCGTGTGGCGATTGGCGGGCGTATCTCGCTGATGGTTGGGATTGCTGCGGCGCTGGTGGCGGTGATTGTGGGCACATTGTACGGGTCGCTGTCGGGTTATCTGGGCGGCAAAATTGACTCTGTAATGATGCGTCTGCTGGAAATTCTCAACTCCTTCCCGTTTATGTTCTTCGTGATTTTGTTGGTCACCTTCTTTGGACAGAATATCCTGCTGATTTTTGTGGCGATTGGGATGGTATCCTGGTTGGATATGGCACGTATCGTGCGTGGCCAAACCCTGAGTCTGAAGCGCAAGGAGTTTATCGAAGCGGCGCAGGTGGGTGGGGTGTCTACCGTGCGTATCGTTATCCGTCACATTGTGCCGAACGTGTTGGGTGTGGTGGTGGTTTACGCTTCGCTACTGGTACCAAGCATGATCCTGTTTGAATCCTTCCTGAGCTTTCTCGGCTTAGGTACTCAGGAACCGTTAAGCAGTTGGGGCGCACTACTAAGCGATGGCGCTAACTCGATGGAAGTCTCTCCGTGGCTGCTGTTGTTCCCGGCAGGTTTCCTGGTGGTCACTTTGTTCTGTTTCAACTTTATTGGCGATGGCTTGCGTGATGCCCTCGATCCGAAAGACCGTTAAGGAGTGCTGCCATGAGCGTAATTGAAACCTCAACCGTGCCGCTCGCGCAACAAAAGGCTAACGCACTGCTGGACGTTAAAGACCTTCGCGTGACGTTTGAAACCCCTGATGGTGACGTAACTGCGGTAAACGATTTGAACTTCACGCTGCGTGCCGGTGAAACGCTGGGCATTGTGGGAGAGTCTGGTTCAGGGAAATCACAAACGGCGTTTGCCCTGATGGGATTGCTGGCGGCGAATGGCCGCATTGGTGGCTCTGCAACATTTAACGGGCGTGAAATTCTGAATTTACCCGAGCGCGAGCTGAACAAACTGCGTGCCGAGCAAATTTCGATGATCTTTCAGGACCCGATGACCTCTCTGAATCCGTATATGCGGGTCGGGGAGCAGTTAATGGAAGTTCTGATGCTACACAAAGGCATGAGTAAAGCGGAAGCCTTTGAAGAATCCGTCAGAATGCTGGATGCGGTAAAAATGCCGGAAGCACGCAAGCGCATGAAAATGTATCCGCATGAATTCTCCGGCGGGATGCGCCAGCGTGTGATGATTGCCATGGCGCTGCTCTGTCGGCCAAAGCTACTGATAGCTGATGAGCCGACTACTGCGCTGGATGTGACGGTTCAGGCACAAATAATGACGCTACTGAATGAGCTTAAAAGTGAATTCAATACCGCGATCATTATGATCACCCACGACCTGGGTGTGGTCGCGGGTATCTGCGACAAGGTTCTGGTGATGTATGCCGGGCGTACCATGGAATATGGCAGCGCGCGCGATGTCTTTTATAAGCCCGTTCATCCGTATTCTATCGGCTTGCTCAATGCGGTGCCGCGCCTGGATGCTGAAGGCGAAGAGATGCTGACTATCCCGGGCAATCCACCAAACCTGTTGCGTTTGCCAAAAGGGTGTCCGTTCCAGCCACGTTGTCCGCATGCTATGGAAATTTGTAGCAGTGCTCCGCCACTGGAAGAGTTTAGTCCGGGCCGTCTGCGCGCCTGCTTTAAACCGGTGGAGGAACTGGTATGACAGCGGTTACTGAACAACGTAAAGTGCTCCTCGAAATAGCCGACCTCAAAGTCCATTTCGATATCAAAGACGGTAAACAGTGGTTTTGGCAGCCATCGAAAACCCTGAAGGCAGTTGATGGCGTAACCCTGCGACTGTATGAAGGTGAAACGTTAGGCGTAGTGGGTGAGTCCGGTTGTGGTAAATCGACGTTTGCGCGGGCGATTATCGGCCTGGTGAAAGCCACCGATGGCAAGGTTGCCTGGCTGGGTAAAGATCTGCTGGGTATGAAGCCTGATGAGTGGCGGGAAGTACGCAGCGACATTCAGATGATTTTCCAGGATCCGCTGGCATCATTAAATCCGCGTATGACCATTGGCGAAATTATTGCCGAACCGCTACGAACTTATCATCCTGGTCTGCCTGGTCAGGAAGTTCGCGATCGCGTGAAGGCTATGATGATGAAGGTCGGTTTGCTGCCAAACCTGATTAACCGTTACCCGCATGAGTTTTCGGGCGGACAATGCCAGCGTATCGGTATTGCTCGCGCACTTATCCTTGAGCCGAAGCTGATTATTTGCGATGAACCGGTTTCCGCGTTGGACGTGTCAATTCAGGCGCAGGTGGTAAACCTGCTGCAACAGCTACAGCGTGAAATGGGATTGTCGTTAATCTTTATTGCCCACGATTTGGCAGTGGTTAAACACATTTCCGATCGCGTGCTGGTGATGTATCTGGGGCATGCGGTGGAATTAGGCACTTATGATGAGGTGTACCATAATCCGCTGCATCCTTACACCAAAGCCCTGATGTCGGCGGTGCCAATTCCCGACCCTGATCTGGAAAGGAACAAGACTATCCAGTTGCTGGAAGGCGAACTGCCGTCACCGATTAATCCTCCGTCAGGTTGCGTGTTCCGCACGCGCTGCCCGATTGCCGGACCTGAATGTGCGAAAACGCGGCCGGTTCTTGAGGGGAGTTTCCGCCATGCGGTTTCCTGCCTGAAAGTAGACCCGCTATAATCGAGAGGGCTGACAAAAGTCAGCCCTTCTTTCAGGTGAGGTGAATGTGTCTGGCTTAGTGTCTTCTGTCCGGCGTGCGCTCTATCGTAAATTATTCGATTTAAACACGCGTTCAGGCCGTCGTTTTGAAGGCATGTGTGCGCTGTTTGCGTTGCTCAGCGTCATTGTTATCTTCGTTGAGTCAGGCGTTGGGACGCAATACCATTTAACTTTTGATGAATGGCGTTCTTTCGTTTGGCTGGAGATATTTATTACCTTGGTTTTCACAATCGAATACCTGCTTCGATTGTGCTGCTGGGCTAATCCGGCTAAATACGTGTTTAGCTTTTGGGGAATTATTGATCTGGCCACCATATTACCGCTGTATGTGATGTGGCTATGGCCTGAAATCAGTCTTAATTATGTTTTTGCCTGGCGAGCGATGCGTGCCATTCGTGTGCTGCGTATCCTCAAACTCCTGCGCTTTATGCCATCATTGCGCGTATTCTGGAGTGCCATCAAAAGTGCGCGTCATCAGCTGATCCTGTTCTATTCATTTATTGCCATTCTGATGATTATTTTCGGCGCGTTGATGTACCTTATTGAAGGGCCAAAATATGGCTTTACTACGCTGAATGCGTCGGTCTACTGGGCAATAGTGACGGTAACGACGGTGGGGTATGGCGACATCACTCCACATACGCCATTAGGTCGCATGGTAGCGTCGGTGCTTATTTTGATTGGTTATTCGGTGATTGCGATACCGACGGGGTTGATTACGACGCATATGAGCAGTGCGTTTCAACATCGCCAGAATCAACGTAAATGCTCTCAGTGCCAGCAGAGCCAGCACGAACACAGCGCACAATTTTGTAATCGCTGTGGAAGTAAACTGCCTGATTAAATAAAAAAAGCTGCGAGAGCAGCTTTTTTGTTTGATTATTCGCGCCAGAGAATGTGGCAGAGTTTGTGATCTTTTTCGCGGCATAACAGAACGCGCGCGAAAATATCGTTAATCTCACCATCTTCGGTATCGGCCAGACCGATCACTACTTCGGCAAAAAAGTCAGGATTCAGGTCAAAATCGACGTGCTCCTGCCAGTCTTCCGCCGGGTCAAATAATTCTGCGCCGCCACGCTCTTCAAATTGCAAATTGAACAGAATGATGTCAGCAGGATCAAGGTTGTCTGCTGCCAGTTCGAGAAAAATATCATAAGCCTGCTCAAGCGTTTCATCTTCAGTCAGGCGATTGTTCAAATCCATATCCATAATGACTACCTGTTTACCGTCTCTTGGGCACGTTTTACAGCAACGGGCTAAAGAAGTAAAACAGTCGCTCGGTGATCCGCTGCCAGAGTGGTCGTTTTACCCATAAACGCGCATCAAGCAGGCGGGAACGGGAGATGTAATCGTCCTGTACCGCTGCAAGATCGGCACCAAACCCGGCATCGTCAATCACTAACGTGATTTCAAAGTTCAGCCACAGACTACGCATATCCAGGTTCACAGTACCGACCAGACTCAACTCGCCATCGACCAGCACGCTCTTGGTGTGTAACAGGCCGCCTTCAAACTGGTAAATTTTGACGCCAGCAGCCAGCAGTTCGGTGAAAAATGCCCGGCTTGCCCAACCCACCAACATTGAGTCATTCTTGCGGGGAAGAATAATACTGACATCGACTCCACGCTGTGCCGCCGTACAGATGGCGTGCAACAGATCGTCGCTGGGGACGAAGTAGGGCGTGGTCATAATTAAATATTCGCGTGCGGAATACGCAGCGGTCAATAAAGCCTGATGAATTAAATCTTCAGGAAAACCCGGACCTGACGCAATGGTGTGAATCGTGTGTCCGCTGGCCTGCTCAAAAGGCATAATATTGACATCAGGTGGCGGTGGTAAAATGCGCTTACCGGTCTCAATTTCCCAGTCACAGGAGTAGACGATCCCCATGGCTGTCGCTACCGGGCCTTCCATCCTCGCCATCAGATCAACCCATTGGCCGACACCTGAATCCTGTTTAAAGAAACGTGGATCCACCATGTTCATGCTGCCGGTATAAGCGATGTAATTATCGATCATGACCATTTTACGGTGCTGGCGCAGGTCCATGCGGCGCAAAAAGACACGCATCAGGTTAACTTTCAGCGCCTCGACAACTTCGATGCCGGCGTTACGCATCATGGCGGCCCACGGGCTACGGAAGAAGGCCACGCTGCCTGCGGAATCCAGCATCAAACGACAGTGGATCCCCCGACGTGCTGCCGCCATTAATGATTCAGCGACCTGATCGGCCATACCGCCAGGTTGCCAGATGTAAAACACCATCTCAATATTATGCCGTGCCAGTTGTATGTCGCGGATAAGCGCCTGCATAACGTCGTCAGAACTGGTGAGAAGCTGAAGCTGATTCCCCTTAACACCTGCAATTCCCTGACGTCGTTCGCACAGCTTAAATAAAGATGCGGCGACGCTGCTGTTCTCCTGAGCAAAAATATGCTTACAAGCTTTGAGATCGTTCAGCCACTTGGCCGTTGAAGGCCACATCGCCCTGGCCCGTTCGGCGCGGCGCTTACCGAGGTGGAGTTCACCAAAGGACAAATAAGCAATGATCCCTACTAATGGCAGAATATAGATGATCAAAAGCCAGGCCATTGCTGAGGGTACTGCGCGTCGCTTCATCAGAATGCGTAATGTTACGCCAGCAATGAGTACCCAGTATCCCAGAATGACCAGCCAACTCACCACCGTGTAGAAGGTTGTCATAAATTTAAAAATCCTTTTGAAAGCGTATTGTTAAGAGTTTACGCATCAAGATTCATCTGGCAAATAAAAACACGGGAAAACCACTGGTCTGCGTTCGGTCTGGCGGTATAATGCCCACTCTGTGACTGGAAGAGTAGTTAACATGAAGCGTAGTAGAACGGAAGTGGGGCGCTGGCGGATGCAGCGTCAGGCCAGCCGCCGTAAAGCGCGTTGGCTTGAAGGACAATCGCGTCGTAATATGCGTATCCATACCATCAGAAAGTGTATTCTCAACCATCAACGTAACTCGTTACTGTTTGCGATCCACGGAATCTGATCGAAAAAGGGCACCCCAGTGGTGCCCAATGTATTTCTATCGCTTTCTTTCTAAATCAAAATACTTTTTTGTACGGCTTCACTGAAACCTGTGCATAGACCCCTGCTGCCACGTACGGGTCCGCTTCAGCCCACGCTTGTGCTGCTTCTAAAGATTCAAATTCGGCAATCACTGTTGAACCCGTAAATCCCGCAGCTCCCGGATCGTTGCTGTCAACTGCCGGCATTGGGCCTGCGGTCAGAAGACGACCTTCGTCATGGAGAAGCTGTAGACGAGCCAGATGAGCTGGACGCACGGAAAGACGTTTTTCGAGAGAGTCGGCGATATCTTGAGCATAAATAACGTACAGCACGGGAAGAGCTCCTTAATCGGTAAAAGTCGTTAATTACGTTATTGGAAAGGTCTGGTAACTGCAACGTAAAGATAACCGATTTGTTAAGACCACATTATAATGATGGTTTATTTACATGAAATTGCGTTTTAAATGCCGCTTACTTCACTGGCCTTATTGAATATGATTGCTATTTGCATTTAAAATCAGGGCCTGGTTTTTTAACTGAAACGATTATGACTTCAATGACCCTTGATTTACCTCGTCGCTTTCCCTGGCCGACGTTACTTTCCGTCGGCATTCACGGTGCTGTAGTGGCAGGTCTGCTGTATACCTCGGTACATCAGGTTATTGAACTGCCTGCGCCTGCGCAGCCAATCTCCATCACAATGGTTGCGCCAGCCGATCTCGAACCACCTCAGGTAGTTCAGCCGCCGCCGGAACCTGTCGTGGAGCCTGAACCGGAACCTGAGCCAATCCCGGAGCCACCGAAAGAGGCGCCGGTAGTGATTGAGAAACCGAAGCCTAAACCAAAACCGAAACCAAAACCGGTGAAAAAGGTACAAGAACAGCCGAAGCGTGACGTTAAACCGGCTGAACCACGTACGGCTTCGCTGTTTGAAAATACAGCGCCTGCTCGTCCGACTACCAGTACCGCGCCGGCAACCAGTAAACCTGCAGTGAGCGTACCCGCTGGTCCGCGTGCGTTGAGCCGTAATCAACCGCAGTATCCGCCGCGTGCGCAGGCCCTGCGTATTGAAGGCCGCGTAAAAGTTAAATTTGACGTCACATCAGATGGTCGGGTGGAGAATGTGGAGGTGCTTTCCGCACAGCCTGCCAATATGTTTGAGCGTGAAGTGAAGAATGCGATGCGCAGATGGCGCTATGAGGCAGGAAAACCTGGATCTGGCTTGGTGGTGAACATTGTCTTCCGAATGAATGGCACCACGCAAATAGAGTAAGAAAAACAAACAAAAAAGCCTCCATTGGAGGCTTTTTTGTATTACGCCTGAACCGGTATCGGACGAGGCTTGCCGTCTTTATCAACCGCTACGTAGATAAACAGGGCTTCAGTAGCCTTATAGCGCTGACCGATAGGCTCTGACGCCACTTTCTTTACCCAGACTTCAATATTAATGCTGATCGAAGTAGTGCCGCGTTTCACGCAACGTGCATAGCAGCAGACTACATCACCCACGGCAACCGGGCGCAAAAAACTCATTCCTTCAACTCGCACCGTCACCACACGGCCATGTGCGATCTCTTTGGCCTGAATAGCGCCACCAATATCCATCTGTGACATCAGCCAGCCGCCAAAAATATCGCCGTTAGCATTTGTATCAGCAGGCATGGCCAGAGTGCGTAAAACCAGTTCACCCTGAGGGGTGTTATTCGTTGTTGTCATTGTAGAACCGACTGTAGAGAAAGATTACAGGCGCGATGCTACTATGATTTGCGGGCTGAGAACAGAGCTGATGCGGTGTGCAGAGCAGTGGAAAAGAGGGGATATGGCAATGAGGAATGCTTCCGGATGAAAATTCGCCAGATCCGCAGATCTGGCGAAAGATATTACGATTTGTCTTCCTGCGGCAGGTGGCGGTAAATATAAACTCCGCTCAGCAGCGTGAAGAACAGCGTTAGCGCGGTCAAACCAAATACTTTGAAATTGACCCAAATGTTTTGTGGTAGCCAAAATGCGATGTAGATATTTGCAAGGCCGCACAGGATGAAAAAGACGGCCCAGGCTAAGTTAAGCTTTGACCATACCGGCTGTGGCAGCGTCAACTCTTTGCCTAACATGCGCTGAATCAGCGGTTTTTTCATCACCCACTGGCTAAATAACAGCGCGCCAGCAAACAGACCATAAATCACAGTTACCTTCCATTTAATGAATTCATCGTTGTGGAAGAAAATGGTCAGGCCGCCAAATACGGCAACCAGAACAAAAGTGATTAACGCCATCTTCTCGACCTTGCGATAGCGGACCCAACTGTAAATCAAAACCACTGCGGTAGCGACAATGAGCGCTGTAGTCGCCGCATAGATGTCGTAGAGCTTATAAAAAGCGAAAAAGACAACCAGCGGTAAAAAATCAAGAAACTGCTTCATTCTTCAATTCCGTAATCAAAAAAGCACCGGCCAGGAAGGCCGGATGCGTTCAGGGTTTACTGGCGAATCAGCATATACAGGCGGAACAAATAGATCAGCAGCACGGCAGAAATCATATTGCTCAGCATATTCGCCAGCACCGCGCCAACGTTCGGCGTTAGTACTGCAAAACTTGGCGCAAACAGCAACAGCAGCGTTTTTGCCAACAGCCAACCGATTACTGCAGGCGCTACCAGTCGCATATTAGACCATGCCAGACGCATACTGTTGCGCATGGCCGCAAAGACACCCATTTTATCCTGAACCATCATCACTGGCGCGAGGGCAAGCAGAATAGCCAGCAGAATGCCGGGGACGACAACCAGCATAATACCGACTTGCACCAGCAAGGTAGTCAGAAAAATCAGAATAAACAGCTTGGGCAATACCGGTGCACTGGCACCAATGGCGCGTAATGCGCTGACCCGATGGCCTGCTGAAATCAACTGAATCATCAGAATGACGCCGCCCGCGAGGATGGCATTACCAATAAGTCCAGAAAATGTCGATGCTGCAGACGCGCGTAACAGGATTTGCTGTTGTTCTGGCGTCATGTTTTGCACCAGATCAAACAGACCCACGCTGCTGGTTAACTGATCTCCTTCGCTGAGTTGCGCAATCTGTGCGTCGCTGGGAGAAAAGGCATGCCCTAACACCACTGTGATAAACGCGCACAATAACGATACCAGCAAGATGGTAATAAATTGATTACGGAAAAAGTTTCCCGTGTCACGGTAAACGGATTTCGCCGTGATAGACATGCACTCTCCTTGAGTTTTGCAGGTGTTCATTTGCGGGCAATTGTACCCTGGATAACTCTACAGTGGCAGCATCGCAAGATGTATTGAAAAGCATATCTTTGTAAAGCTCCGGTAATTTTTGGCTATGACTTCAGCACCCTGCAACAACGTTGTGTGTTCTCTGTACAGCATACGGGCGAAAATACTTGCGTGGCGAAAATATATCAAAATTGATCTGAATTAATTTAACCTGGATTTTGAATGTAAGTTCTAACTTAATCTGGATCAATAAATGTTAAATTACTGGCCTCAATGTGATCTGTGTTAGATCATTTATTACTCCATTGTAGGTATATTCACTCCGCTTTTATAACCATAACGATGGAGCGGACATGAAAAAATTAACAGTTGCAGCATTGGCTTTAACAACTCTTCTCTCTGGAAACGCATTTGCGCATGAAGCCGGGGAGTTCTTTATTCGTGCAGGTTCTGCAACAGTAAGACCAACGGAAGGCGCGGGTGGTACGCTGGGAAGCTTAGGCGGCTTTGATGTCAGCAATAACACTCAGTTGGGACTGACATTCACCTATATGGCAACTGACAATATTGGTGTTGAATTGCTGGCAGCGACGCCGTTCCGTCATAAAATCGGAACGGCAACGACGGGGGATATTGCGACCGTTCATCACTTACCACCGACGTTAATGGCGCAGTGGTACTTTGGTGACTCCAGCAGCAAACTGCGTCCTTATGTTGGTGTCGGTGTTAACTACACCACTTTCTTCGACGAAGGATTTAATAATAACGGCAAAGAAACCGGATTATCGGACCTGAGCCTGAAAGACTCCTGGGGCGCAGCGGGGCAGGTGGGTATGGATTATCTGATCGATCGTGACTGGTTGATTAACATGTCTGTGTGGTACATGGATATCGATACCACCGCGAGCTATAAACTGGCTGGTGCTCAGCAGCATGACAGTGTGCGCCTCGATCCGTGGGTGTTTATGTTCTCTGCGGGTTATCGTTTTTAATCTCTTCTGCAAAACTCCTCTGTAAAACTGGTCGTTTACCGGCCAGTTTTACCCACTCTTTCCCACGTGTATCGTTGTAATGTTCACGTATTGCTTTACTGCGATGACCTAACAAAATTTGTATGTCGATCCCTTGCTCACTGGATATCCTTTCAGCCAAAGAACGTTGCTCATGGAAAGAACAAGGGCTCTGGTGGTGGAGTAAATACGGGCTAAGTATCCTGTCCCGGCACTGAGCGATCACATCCTCAAGAGAAATGTTGGTCTTGTTACAGTGTCACTTTAAAGGTGTCGTGATTTTTGCACCTGTTTGCTTTGTTCAACGAAGAGGTGACTATCTCGGACATCTGAACATTTCATATTACAAAGATCGGCCAACCGCTGCCCTGTGATGATGGCCAGCAACATCCTTTGTCTGCAGGAAGTCATTATCTTTAGCGGTAAGTGGGGCGTTTTTCTGTTTAAGCGTTTCTCCGGTTTCGTAGATGTGGGTTCTTAAAGGAGATTATTGTCCGCATGAAAGGATTTGCACCTCCACTGCCGATACCTCCATAACGGTGCGCTACCTCACCAGGGCTGATAAGTGCCAGGAGCGTCCGTCACTATCCTCACGCGAGTTTAGTGATAGGATGCGTCAGACTAATAATTTATCCCTTGATGCCGATACCTTTATTTCTTAATCAATATATGAAGGAACATATATGTATTGTATTCGACCTTTAGTGCGTCCACTTTGTTTTCTGGCGCTGTTGCCGTTTTCTCTCGTTCAGGCTACTGATAAACCTGCATTGATAGGTGGTGGTGTTAACCCCTTGTCTGTAACCAGAATTCACGATCGTGTGAATTATATGGTGTCGCTAAACTTCAATAACGGAAAAACGGCTCAGCAATGGCGTTCCGTTGATTGTAAACAGGGTAAGGCACAGCTTCTCTACAAGGATTTATTGAATGAGGAGGGATTTACCAAAGCTCGCTATTACGGCAACAGTTACCTCCGTTATGCTCCTGCTCAAGATGATAAGCAAATGACAGAAGAGGATATACGCGCGGTTTGCCAGCTACCGATAAAAGATGCAATCTGGGAAAGATTATCTCCCACGGATACAGTCGGCATTACCGAACTTGTCGATGTTAATAACATCCAGCGCATTGGTGATATTTTGTCGGTACGTATGGGGTATGACTTTGCTGATATCATCTGGGAACCGCCTTATGATGCACCGTTGGAATTAAAGATTGAGCATTACTTATATAATTGTAAAACGCATCAAGGAGATGCTGTAGCGTTAATGAACTTCGACAGTGAGGGTCGCGTTACGGACTCACTTATCACTGCTGATATTGTCCGTCGTAAGAGTGACTTCAAAATTAACACGCAAAAGGCACAACGCTTTGAGCAACTCTGCCAGTTACCCGCGGGGAAATCATTCAAAGCCGAAGGGCATTTTATACCCGCCGCTAACAAGCAAGCCTCAACATTGATGGGGCCATCAATGCCCGAACTGAGTAATAATAATCCGCAGTGGCTGAATAAATTCCCTCTGTCTGCTGCTATTGAGCACCAGACTCAGTCATTGATCAAACCATGGGCGATTCCTCGCTTTAAACAGATTCGTTATACCGAAGTTAGTGCGCTTGGCAAGACCAAAGTACAACTGGATGCACAACCGGATGGATATATACGCAAGCTGGAAGATTATGGTATCTGGACGGTGCAACGTTTAACTCTGGGTAATCAGCTACAGCTGAAGTTCACCATGTCTATTAGTAGTAGCACTACATTGCTTAACACATTGCAGACGGACCTGCGTTTCCCGTTAGTGGCTGGTCAACAATATCAGGCTCAATGGGACAGTATTGACTCCAATAAGAAAGTCACTGCATCAGCGCTACGTTGCGACGTAACGGAAGAGGGAGATGCACATAGCATTGCACCTGAGTTTAGTGGGAAATATCTATTAGTGGAGTGTCATGCAACTAATGAAGGGCAACCGGGAAGTCGTGACAAACTTGCCTGGCTGCAAGATCTCAACGTCTTCGTGCCGGTTACTCAGCAATTGGGAGATAAACCTGAAAATCCAGTGAAACTGGAAAATGTTAGTGTGATACGTTAATAACCAAACGAGCTCACCGCTTTAGCCGGTGAGCCTTTTATGACCGGCTCCCCATTTGATTAAGAGACCGAGACATTTAAGCATTAAAATCTCATAATTTTGAAAGGGTTTTAACAGATTTCACTGCTAAAAATAATATGCAAACTGGAATTGTCAGGATAAAACAGAAAAATTCAAAAATAACGACTAAACTGCCACCTGTGGAGCTAGTGAAGAAGTCTCGTTGCCAGAATTCTTTTTTTGAAAACAAAAGGGCGGTTTTTTCAATAATATACTTTGAAAAAGGGAATAAAAACGAGTTAATCAACACAGCGAGGAATAACTGATATGTCAACTCACTCTCGGGGTTGTTCATCCAGGAATAGAAAAATACACCAATTACTATTACGCTCCACACACTATTTTTAAGATAGTATTTGAGTGTCATCCCTGATTCCATAAGGCTCCGCTCCTGTAGTTAACAACGTTCCATCCGCAAGCAGCATGCTAACAAGATCGAAAGGAAAATCAATAACGATAATCATTCTCAGTTGTGATGGTGGTATCTCGCAGGGGCATTATTGATTGCGGACTTCTCACTTAACCCATACGACGATTTGGTTCTGATTTGTGATCTTGATGATAGCCAGGCGATATGAAGGCCTTTTACCGACCAGTTTTCTCTATTCTTTCCCACATGTCGCTGTCGTAGCCAGTCGCGAATTTCCTGCTACTTCCCAACAAAATTTATTGATAACGAAAAGCTTATTTATCCTGGCATTGATCCCGAACAATTAAAAAGTATGATGAATTACTAAAATCATCATACTTTTTTAACTTACATCTATCGTCTTCGGGGGCACCATCTTGTCCAGACTAAACCGCACACTCATAGCGCTGCTGGCATGCGCGCCTTTTTTTGCACAGGCAGCAGCCTCCGATGAAATCACCACTGCATGGCCGGTGAATGTGGGGCCGTTAAACCCACATCTTTATACACCTAACCAGATGTTTGCTCAGAGCATGGTTTATGAGCCGTTGGTGAAATATCAGGCGGATGGTTCGGTAATTCCGTGGCTGGCAAAAAGCTGGAGTCACTCGGAAGACGGTAAAACCTGGACTTTCAACTTACGTGATGATGTTAAATTCTCTAACGGTGAAGAATTTGATGCTCAGGCCGCAGTGGAAAACTTCCGCGCAGTACTGGATAACCGTAAACGGCATGCCTGGCTGGAGTTAACCAATCAAATCACGGATGTTAAAGCGTTAAGTAAAAATGAACTGCAAATCACACTGAAGGATGCGTACTATCCTTTCCTGCAAGAGTTGACCCTGCCGCGACCTTTCCGTTTTATTGCACCTTCTCAGTTTAAAAATAACGAAACCCTGAACGGAATTAAAGCGCCGGTTGGCACCGGGCCCTGGGTGCTGAAAGAATCGAAACTCAACCAGTATGATGTGCTGGTGCGCAATGAGCATTACTGGGGTGGAAAACCTCAAATTCAAAAGGTTACTGTCAAAGTAATCCCGGATCCAACCACACGGGCTGTCGCTTTTGAAACAGGTAATATCGATCTGTTATATGGAAATGAAGGGCTACTGCCTCTTGATACCTTCGCACGCTTCAGTCAGAACCCTGAATACAGAACGCAGCTTTCAGCACCTGTTGAAACCGTGATGCTGGCGCTCAACTCAGCAAAAGCACCAACTAATGAACTGGCTGTGCGTGAAGCATTAAATTATGCAGTTGATAAAAAAACGCTGATAAAAAATGCGTTGTACGGTACTCAGCAGGTAGCAGATACGCTGTTTGCGCCATCCGTCCCTTACGCCAACATCGGTTTGAAGCCGCGCGAATACGATCCACAGCACGCAAAATCTTTGCTGGAACAAGCTGGCTGGACTCTGCCCGCCGGAAAAACAATTCGAGAAAAAGCCGGTCAACCGTTACATATCGAACTGGCCTATGTCGGCACCGATGCGCTCAGCAAATCAATGTCTGAGATTATGCAGGCAAATATGCGCCAGATTGGTGTGGATGTTGCTCTGGTCGGGGAAGAGGAGAGCAGTATATACGCCCGTCAGCGCGATGGTCGCTTTGGTATGATTTTCAATCGCACCTGGGGGGCGCCGTATGATCCACATGCTTTCATGAGTTCAATGCGTGTACCATCCCATGCTGACTACCAGGCCCAGCTTGGTCTTCCCGACAAAGCGCAAATCGACAAAGAGATTGGTGACGTGCTGATTTCCACAGATAAAACTCAGCGTCAGGAGCTGTATCGTGACATTCTGACCCGTTTGCATAATGAAGCGGTTTACTTACCAATCAGTTATATGTCGATGATGGTGGTCGCTAAACCTGGCCTGGGGGAGATCCCTTACGCACCGATTGCCTCGGAAATCCCGTTTGAACAGATAAAACCGGTGAAACACTGATGCTGCGTTATGCTATACGGCGAATTCTGCTGCTGATTCCGATGATTTTCGCCGCGTCAGTGGTTATCTTTTTAATGTTGCGTTTGGGAACCGGCGACCCGGCACTTGATTACTTACGTTTATCTAACCTGCCCCCAACGCCTGATATGGTGGCTTCCACACGAGTCATGCTTGGGTTGGATCAACCACTCATTGTGCAGTACGGTCGCTGGCTGTGGAAGGCCGTGCATCTGGATTTTGGTATCTCTTTTGCTACTCAGCGCCCGGTGCTGGATGATGTGATGCACTTTCTGCCTGCCACTTTACAGCTGGCGGGCGCTGCACTGGTACTGATCCTGCTAACTTCTGTACCGTTGGGAATTTGGGCTGCTCGTCATCGCGACCGCCTGCCAGATTTTGTTGTGCGGATAATCGCCTTTCTTGGTGTATCAATGCCCAACTTCTGGCTCGCTTTTCTGCTGGTCATGTTCTTCTCGGTTTATTTGAAGTGGCTGCCCGCGCTGGGCTACGGCGGCTGGCAGTACATCATTCTTCCTGCTGTGTCGATTGCTTTTATGTCGCTGGCGATTAATGCCCGCTTGCTGCGTGCAAGCATGCTAGAGGTTGCCGGGCAGCGTCATGTTACCTGGGCGCGTCTGCGCGGCCTGAACGAGAAGCAAATCGAACGCCGTCATATTCTGCGTAATGCCTCGTTACCGATGATCACCGCTGTGGGAATGCACATTGGCGAATTGATTGGTGGAACGATGATTATTGAGAATATCTTTGCCTGGCCAGGCGTTGGACGTTATGCCGTATCGGCAATTTTCAACCGTGATTATCCGGTGATCCAATGCTTTACGCTAATTATGGTGGTGGTATTTGTTGTTTGTAATCTGGTGGTTGATTTACTGAATGCCGCAGTAGATCCACGTATTCGCCGTCATGAAGGAGCGCATTCTTGAACTTTTACCTCTCTTCGCGCTGGTCGGTACGTCTGGCACTGATCGTTATTGTTTTGCTGGCTGTGATTGCGCTTACCAGCCAGTGGTGGTTACCCTATGATCCGCAGTCAATTGATTTGCCATCGCGTCTGTTAGCCCCCGATAGCCAGCATTGGCTGGGGACTGATCATCTGGGGCGCGATATCTTCTCCCGCTTGCTGGCAGCAACCCGGGTGTCGCTCGGTTCGGTCATGGCCTGTTTAATTCTGGTACTGACATTGGGGCTGATCGTCGGAGGAAGCGCAGGATTGATTGGCGGCCGTGTCGATCAGGCCACAATGCGTGTCGCGGATATGTTTATGACTTTTCCGACTTCAATCCTCTCTTTTTTCCTCGTCGGTGTGCTGGGTACAGGACTGACCAATGTCATTATAGCTATCGCTCTGTCGCATTGGGCATGGTATGCACGAATGGTACGTAGCCTGGTTATCTCCTTACGCCAACGTGAATTTGTGCTCGCTTCCCGACTTTCCGGCGCCGGTAATGTCAGAATATTTATCGACCATCTGGCCGGAGCGGTGATCCCCTCATTGCTCGTCCTGGCAACTCTGGATATTGGTCATATGATGCTGCACGTGGCGGGAATGTCATTTCTTGGCCTCGGTGTGACCGCGCCAACTGCCGAATGGGGTGTCATGATCAACGACGCTCGCCAGTATATCTGGACTCAGCCGCTACAAATGTTCTGGCCAGGGTTGGCGCTGTTTATCAGCGTAATGGCCTTCAATCTGGTGGGGGATGCACTGCGTGATCATCTGGATCCCCATCTCGTCACGGAGCATGCCCACTGATGCCACAACAAATTGAGCTGCAAAATCTTGTTCTGCATGCAGAGAAACCGCTGGTCAACGGCGTGTCACTGTCGCTTAAACGCGGACGTGTACTGGCACTGGTAGGGGGAAGTGGAAGCGGAAAATCGCTAACCTGTGCCGCCGCGCTCGGCATTCTTCCGCCAGGTGTCCATCAAACTGCGGGAGCCGTTCTTGCAGATGGTAAACCGGTTTCCCCTGGCGATCTGCGTGGTGTAAAAGTTGCGACAATTATGCAGAACCCACGCAGCGCATTTAATCCGCTGCGAACCATGGCTGCACATGCGCGGGAAACCTGCATCGTGCTTGGGAAACCTGCAGATGATGCCACGCTTATCACGACTCTGGAGGCCGTGGGGTTAGAGGATGCCGCTCGTGTTCTCACTCTTTATCCCTTTGAAATGAGTGGTGGTATGTTGCAACGCATGATGATTGCAATGGCGGTGCTGTGTGACGCGCCGTTTATTGTGGCAGATGAACCGACAACCGATCTGGACGTGGTCGCGCAAGCGCGCATTCTCGATTTGCTGGACAGCATTATGCAAACCCGTGCGCCAGGGATGCTGCTGGTGACCCATGATATGGGCGTAGTGGCGCGACTGGCCGACGAGGTGGCGGTAATGGATCATGGCAATATCGTTGAGTACGGCGACGTTCAAACTCTGTTTCGGACGCCTCAACACGCCGTCACGCGTAATCTGGTTTCTGCACATCTTGCTTTGTACGGCATGGAGTTAGTCTTATGACACTACTGACGGTCACGGGTATTTCACATCAGTATGCCCATGCGAATTTGAGCGGCAGACACCAGCATCAGTCTGTATTAAAGGATGTTTCATTAACACTTAAAAGCGGTGAAACGGTTGCTTTGCTGGGGCGCAGTGGTTGTGGCAAAAGCACACTGGCACGTTTGCTTGTTGGTTTAGAATCTCCGACTCAGGGTTGCGTCAGTTGGCGGGGAGAGCCATTCACCCGGTTGAATCGGACAAAGCAAAAAGCATTTCGCCGGGATATTCAGATGGTATTTCAGGACTCCATTAGTGCCGTTAACCCACGTAAAACCGTACGTGATATTTTACGTGAACCCATGCGCCACCTGCTATCACTTAGTAAAACAGAACAACTCGCGCGTGCAAACGAAATGCTTAAAGCGGTTGATCTGGACGACAGCATACTCGACAAACGTCCGCCACAGCTCAGCGGTGGTCAGCTACAGCGTGTATGTCTCGCACGGGCGTTGAGCGTTGAGCCTAAGCTATTAATTCTGGACGAAGCGGTGTCTAACCTTGATCTGGTGCTGCAAGCTGGCGTAATTCGCTTGCTCAAAAAACTGCAACAGCAGTTTGGCACTGCCTGCCTGTTTATTACCCATGATTTACGCCTTGTCGAACGTTTTTGCCATCGGGTGATGGTGATGGACGACGGGAGAATTGTTGAAACACAAATCGTGGGTGAGACACTAACTTTCTCTTCTGATGCCGGACGAGTACTACAGAATGCGGTACTCCCCGCATTCCCTGTGCGTCACACTCAGGCATCATAAGGTTTAAATTGGATGTTACGTACGCTCACGCTTAACTGCGGCATGTTTTGACGTTCCGCCCTTGTTTAATCAGGTCTGTAAGCATGCCGATCGCCGCCGGAATATCGTTACTGGAGGTATTTCCGTAGCCAATCACAAGACCAGAAACCGCGCCGGGCCTCGTACAGAATGATGACAAAGCCTGAACGCCCAGACCATGCTGGTGGGCTAATTCAGCGATCCTTTTGTCATCATCTCCCGCTGCCAGCTTCAGCGTCAGGTGCATTCCTGATTTACCCCCGAGAATCTGATCTGGTGAAAAGTCGGCTATCAGCGCCTCGCGTAAAATACGCTGGCGCTCGCGGTAGAGTCGTCGCATCCGCCCCAGATGTCGGCCAAACTCTCCACTTTTCATGAAATCAGCCATAGCCATCTGCTGCAATTGTTGGCCATTTCGGAGAATTTCATTCAATACCGTTTTTGCCTGTGCCATTACGCGCGCAGGAAGTACAAGGAATCCCAGCTTTAAGGAGGGAAACATCGTCTTACTGAACGAGCCGATGTAGAGTACAGGCGTATGTGATACGAGTCCCTGCATGCTGGCTATCGGTCCGCCAGAGTGCCTGAAGTCGCCATCGTAGTCGTCTTCTATCAACCATGCTCCGGTGCGGCTGGCTTTTGAAATCAGCGCCAGTCGTCTGGCGACGGACATCACCGCCCCGGTGGGATATTGATGGGCAGGGGAGGTATAAATTAGCCTTGGTGTATGGGTCGTCCATGCATCCTTTGGTACGCGTATACCTTCTTCGTCCACCGCCATCAATACCGTATGCAAATTACCAGCAGAGAATGCTGCCTTTGCCCCACGATAGCCGGGGTCTTCCATCCAGACCGTATCGCCAGGATCTGTCAGCAGCGTTACGCAAAGCTCCAGCGCCTGTTTTGCTCCCTCGGTCACGATTATCTGGGAAACATCGCAACGCACTCCGCGCGCAACATACAGATGCGTTGCTATCGCTTCTCGTAGAGTGCGTTCGCCTGCCGGTTCGCTATAGCCCAGCGAGTGGGATTGCAACTGTCTGACCGCCCGGTCAAGGGAGCGTCGCCAGGCAGCCAGCGGAAATTCCCTGATTGCGGGCATGCCGGGAGATAACAGTGCATCGTGTACCGGTTGTAACGGGGTTTCCAGAATCGGTCTGAGGCGATCAGCCAGACGGACTGCGGGCGTGTCCGGCGATACCGGGGAGACGTTTTTGCGGTCGGCGCCTGACAGGGATGCCACACGAGTGCCCTGGCGATCGGCCAGAATATACCCTTCTGCTGCCAGGTGTTCATAAACGTTCACAACGGTATTCCGCGATACACCGAGCTCTTTTGCCAGCGTTCGGGATGATATCAGGCTCGAGCCCGCTGGCAGGTGGCCACTCAGAATCGCCTGCTGAATACGCTCTGTAAGCTGTTTTTGCAGAGATAGCGGTTCACCGCCTGGGGAGATTGCCCCCGGCGTCAGAGGGGCGGTGATATCAAACATATGTCGTGGACCTATCAAAAACTAAAGCCGTGGCTCTTTTCAGGATACCACAATTATTTCATCCTCTGACTCTGTTAATGATCCCGTCTCAAAGGAGCTGATCGTCACCATGACTAATATAATGAATCGCTTTAACCAGCCTGTCGGCGCCGAACTCTCTGGCTGGAGTGGCGCGAAAATTCCCGGTGAAAAATCACTGGAAGGTCGCTATTGTCGGCTTGAACGCATCAGCGCTGAACGTCATGCAGCTGATCTTTATGAGGCATACTGCGAAGCGCCGGATGAGCGCGACTGGACCTATCTGCCGTCAGGACCTTTCGAGAGTGAAGTATCCTACCGCACCAGTCTGCAGAGTGCCGAAACGTTGCGCGATCCGCTGCATTACGCTGTGATTGATAAGGCCAGCGGCAAGCCGTCTGGTACGGTTGCACTTATGCGGATTGATCCCGCTAACGGGGTCATTGAGGTCGGCTATGTGACCTATTCGCCGCGCATGAAGCGTACGCGTATATCTACGGAGGTTATGGCGCTGCTGCTTCGCTATGTTTTTGAGGAGCTCCGTTATCGCCGGCTGGAATGGAAGTGCGACTCACTCAATGCTCCGTCCCGAGCGGCGGCAGAACGCTTCGGCTTCCGATTTGAAGGCATTTTCCGCCAGGCCGTTGTGTACCGCGGGCGCAACCGTGACACCGCCTGGTATTCAATCATTGACGGTGAGTATCCTGCGTTGCGCATCGCCTACGAAAAATGGTTAGCGGCAGATAACTTCGATGATGATGGTAATCAACAGGAAAAACTCGGTAACTTGATTGCAAAAATGCGACAGGATGAACCGCAATATCGTTAAGCCTGCAGCAGGCAAAATCAGCATGGACATCCCTTTCTTGATCTGTTTTCCATAAAATACTACTGTATATAAATACAGTTATTGTGAAGGCAGATCATCATGTTGTTTTTCCAGCCTGCGGAACTCCGCGAAATCAAAAGCTTCCCGCTATTCAGTGACCATGTGCCCTGCGGATTCCCCTCGCCAGCTCAGGACTATGTTGAGAAGCGTATTGACCTGAATGAGTTGTTAGTGCGTCACCCCAGCGCAACGTATTTTGTAAAATCTTCCGGGGATTCCATGATTGGGGCAGGGATCAGTAATGGTGATTTGCTGGTCGTCGACAGTTCCAGAAAAGCAGTTCATGGCGATATTGTTATTGCTGCTATCGATGGTGAATTCACGGTTAAACGTCTGCAACTTCACCCGACAGTTATGCTTAAACCGGAGAACAGCGCCTACGCTCCCATTCTGCTGGGTAGCGAGGAGACGCTGGATGTCTTTGGTGTGGTGACGTTTATCGTAAAAGCGACTGTCTAATCATGTTTGCACTGGTTGATGTGAACGCGTTTTATGCCAGGTGTGAGACGGCATTCCGGCCAGATTTGAAGGGAAGGCCGGTTGTCGTTCTGTCAAACAACGATGGCTGTGTTATAGCCCGAAGTCCTGAAGCAAAAGCCGTTGGGGTAAAAATGGGCGATCCATATTTCAAACAAAAGGATTTGTTTCGCCGCTGCGGAGTAGTGTGTTTTAGCAGTAATTATGAACTCTACGCGGATATGAGTCTCCGGGTGATGGCCACACTGGAAGAGTTGTCCCCCCGCGTGGAGATGTACAGTATAGATGAGGCGTTCTGCGATCTGACGGGCGTAAGGAATTGTCGTGATCTGACCGACTTCGGCAGGGAAATCTGCGCAACAATACAACAGCGCACTCACCTCGCTGTCGGGGTCGGCATTGCCCAGACCAAAACGTTGGCCAAGCTGGCTAACCATGCGGCAAAAAAGTGGCCGCGGCAGACGGGCGGTGTTGTGGACTTATCGAATCTTGAGCGACAGCGCAAACTCATGGCTGCATTGCCTGTCGATGAAGTCTGGGGGGTGGGTCGCCGTATCAGCAAAAAACTGGACAGCATGGGGATTAAAACGGTTCTGGATCTGGCTGATACCGACATCCGTTTTATTCGCAAGCATTTCACTGTCGTACTCGAAAGAACGGTACGTGAATTGCGTGCTGAACCTTGTCTGGCGCTGGAAGAATTTGCACCGGCTAAACAGGAAATAGTCTGTTCCCGGTCGTTTGGTGAATGGATCACCGGATATGAGGCTATGCGTCAGGCTATCTGCAGCTATGCGTCGCGAGCTGCGGAAAAACTGCGTAGCGAACATCAGTATTGCCGGTTCATATCCGTTTTCGTTAAAACCTCGCCATTTGCGCTGAATGAACCGTTTTACAGTAACAGTGCATCGGTGAAGCTGCTTACTCCAACTCAGGACAGCAGGGATATCATTGCTGCAGCGATACGAAGCCTGGATGCCATATGGAAAACTGGATACCGCTATCAGAAAGCGGGAGTCATGCTGGGTGATTTTTACAGCCAGGGCGTGGCCCAGCTCAATTTGTTTGATGATAACGCACCGCGTGCAGGCAGTGAAAAATTGATGGAGGTACTGGATCACCTGAATGCTAAAGAGGGCAGAGGGACGTTGTATTTCGCCGGGCAGGGGATCCAGCAACAGTGGCAGATGAAGCGAGAAATGCTCTCTCCTCGTTATACCACCAGATACGCAGATCTTCTTCGAGTCCGCTAGACTTATGAAGCCAGGAAAGTCCGGTGATTCACACCCAGACAGCTACGCTTATAGAGGTATCAAATATCGGGAGGGGTTATGCTAACTCACTCTGAAGCAAAACGATGGGCCACCTTAATGCTCAAGGCAGCATTATGTGATGGTATGAAGCACGAAGAAATTTCCCGACAGGTGCATCTTGTCTGTGATCATCATGGAAAGGAGTGCCTTGAAGAACTCATAGAGGAAATTCTGATAGAGGCAGGTCGAATAGGACCTAAACATAGCAATGGACAACTGAGACATCATTGAGTCTCAACTTCCGCTGCTTCCCTCTCAAAGCGTTTAATTTAGGGGGGAACCAAAGCAAGGGGAAATCGGCGCGGTATTGACAGAGGATGCACCCATTCTGGTCCCTGATTTTCTGTATTGCCAACGACTTATGTCACGAGGGTAATGCGAATTGGCCAGCCAGTGCCGCGCCATCATTACTGGCACTTCCGTCTCCTTTTTTTATGTTCTGTACTTCTCATCCGGCCTTTTCCCCTTCAATGTAATGCTACTCTTTAAGCAAACTTATCGCCTGAAACAAATTCTCGCTGCAGCGCCAGCCCTGTCTGTGAAATCGAAACTGGTTATGTTGCGGGCGTAAGCGATTGTCGGGCGGTCTGTCCGATCGCTGGTGATAGCTAACTCTTGATTTTTGTTAACAAAATATGTTCTTTTTTTAAATAAATCTGTAACTTTATCTCTCGGAGACGGTGTGACTTCACCTTATCATCAGTAACAGAATAATTGACATCTTTGACAAGCACTCAGGGCTGTTATGCAACAATATAAGCGGGTAATTGGTTTGGTCATACTGTTAACTATCAGGGTGGGTTCGTGAAGATTGTGCAGGATAAGCTCAGAAACAGGCAGGCATTGCTGGTATCGGGCCTGATTACTCTGATATTTACCTCGTTGTTCCTGTTTATCATTTACGAACAACGTATGGCCACTGCGAGTGAAGGGATCAACCGTCTGCAATCGCGCATGATGGACATTTTTAACGACAATGAACTTCTCTCTGATGCAATTGGGGAACGCTATCATCACATCAGAAATGCCGGGCAATGTGGCGATATGTCGCAATTCGTTCCGCGGAATAAGGACGAATGGGGAATCAATGCCGATCGAGCGCGGGTACATTCGGCATCGGGGAGTATTATCGCCAAAAAAATCAGTAGTCAGGCTCTGTGTATGTACACGGCGGCTGAGTTTATTCGAGGGAAGGTGAACGAGCTGAATCCGGGGACCTTCGATGCACATCGTTATATCATCGCCAAGGATGCTGACTATTTTTACTGGTTTATGCCTGCCGATGCTCGTAACTTCAATTATTCTGATTCTGAGATGGCGAAGGATGTTTCCAGTTTTTTCTATCCGCCCGTCGATTTTTATACCCGATTACTGCAAAAAAATGTCAAAAACAAAGCTCTCAGTTCAACGAACTTTTATACCGATAAAATTACCGGTGAAAAGGCGTTTAGCGTGGTGAGTTATATCTACGATCTTTCAGGTAAAGAAGTCACTGACCATATTGTGGCGTACCTGGTTTATGACCATGCGAAGCCGGAACTAAAGGAGGCGCTGGCGAACGCGTTTGAGTATCGGATCCCGGCGGGACTTAACGTGGCGCTGGTCAATTTACTCAACCTGGAGAGTCTTTGTTTATCCGGAAAATGTAATGGCGCCCACTACTCGGTCAGAAGTTTGTCAGAAAAATATGCCCTGCATTATTCAATCTCACTCAGCCGATTTATGGTGCGGGATCCCCAGGCCGGGATTGTTATTCTCCTGGCGCCATTCTTCTTCATTATGATCAGCTTTTCGTTGAAAACATGGCTTAATGAGAGTGATCTCAAGGTATATATCGACGCCCTGACCGGCTGTTTTAATCGCAAGATCCTCGACATTATCAAACGACGGGATTTATCACACTGTTCAGTGGTGCTGCTGGACTGTAATAAGTTCAAGGCTGTCAACGACACCTGGGGCCATGCGGCTGGGGATCGTGCGCTGCAAACTATTGCCAACAGAATGCTGTCTAACACCCGAACCAGTCACGATATCGTGATCCGCACCGGTGGGGATGAATTTATGATCCTGCTGTTTCGCTCCCAGGCGAGTGATGCTCTTGCCATAGCCGAGCGTATTAGTGGGCAGGTCAACAGCCACGTATTTGTGGTGGATGGTCATACAGTGCCGCTGTCGGTGTCATGGGGTATTGCAGAAGTTAATGGTGAGCTGGATGTGGCAATCCAGAATGCGGATAACGAAATGTATAAGATGAAACTGGCAAAAGTATAAAAGCCGCCAGAGGAAGTTCTGGCGGCTTTATAAATTACTGACGGGTGGCGGCTTTCATCGCACTGGCAAAAGCTTTCAGTTCAGACAGCATCTGTTCCGGAGCTGAAACATTTTTTTCGATGATTTTTACAACCGCTGAGCCGGAAATGGCGCCAGCAGCACCTGCTTCAATCGCCCCTTTTACCTGCTCAGGCGCAGAGATACCAAAGCCCTGTAAGGCGGGAGGCGCATTGTATTCTTTCAATTTTTCGACCAGATGGTGCAACGGTAACGCTGCCCGATTTTCTGCACCTGTTACGCCTGCCCGCGAAAGCAGGTAGGTATAACCGCGGCCACTGGCGGCAATCTGTTGTAACAGTTCGTCGTCAGCGTTCGGCGGGCAGATGAAAATAGGTGCAACGTTATGGCGTAATGCAGCAGCCCTGAACGGTGCTGACTCTTCAATTGGCACATCAGCCACTAACACAGAATCCACGCCGACTTTTTCACACTGAGCGTAAAACTCGTCAATACCTTTGCTGAAGACCAGATTGGCGTACATCAGCAAGCCAATAGGAATGGCAGGGTGCTTCTGACGAATCAGCGCCAGCATTTCAAAACACTGCGACGGCGTGACGCCTGCTGCAAACGCACGTAATGTGGCTTCCTGAATTGTCGGGCCGTCAGCCAGTGGGTCAGAGAACGGAATACCAAGTTCAAGCGCGTCGGCACCGGCGTCGATCAATGTATCAATAATTTTCAGTGACTGTTCAACAGAAGGATCGCCGAGGGTGACGAAAGGGACAAAAGCGCCTTCCTTGCGGTCTTTCAACTGGGTAAACAGGCTTTCATAACGTTCCATCAGATTTCCCCTCGCGCTTTCAGAATATCGTGTACGGTGAAAATGTCTTTGTCGCCGCGACCGGAGAGATTGACCACCAGCAACTGCTCTTTTTCCGGGTTTTCATGCATCATTTTCAATGCGTGTGCCAAGGCGTGAGAAGATTCCAGTGCCGGAATAATTCCCTCATGGAGACACAGCGTTTTAAAGGCTTCCAGCGCTTCGTCATCGGTAATCGAAACATAGTCAGCACGACCGATGCTGTTCAGATAAGCATGCTGTGGCCCGACTGACGGGAAGTCCAGGCCCGCGGAAATCGAGTAGGACTCTTCAATCTGTCCCTCTTCGGTCTGCATCATGGGGGATTTCATACCGAAGTAAATCCCGACGCGACCATGCTTTAATGGTGCGCCGTGTTCACCGGATTCAATTCCGTGACCACCCGGCTCAACGCCAATCAGACCGACGCTGGCGTCGTTTATGAAATCAGCAAACATGCCAATAGCATTTGAACCACCGCCGACACAAGCGATAACCGCATCCGGCAGGCGGCCTTCTTTTTCCAGGATCTGCGCTTTGGTTTCTTCCCCGATCATGCGCTGGAATTCACGCACAATGGTTGGGAATGGGTGCGGGCCAGCCGCCGTACCGAGCATATAGTGCGCGGTATCGTAACTGCCAGACCAGTCGCGCAGCGCTTCGTTACAGGCATCTTTCAGCGTGGCGGAACCGCTGTGTACCGGGATCACTTCTGCACCCATCAGGCGCATACGGAAGACGTTTGGCGACTGGCGTTCGACGTCTTTTGCACCCATGTAAATGCGGCACTTCAGGCCCAGCAGAGCACTGGCGAGAGCAGACGCAACACCGTGCTGACCCGCGCCGGTCTCCGCGATGATTTCGGTTTTCCCCATGCGTTTTGCCAGTAACGCCTGGCCCAACACCTGGTTGGTTTTGTGCGCACCGCCGTGCAGCAGATCTTCACGCTTGAGATACAGCGTGGTGTTTGTGCCTGCGGTGATGTTCTGGCATTTGGTCAGTGCAGTAGGGCGACCCGCATAGTTTTTCAGCAGATCGGTAAACTGAGCCTGAAACTCAGGGTCTTTCTGCGCACTGACGAATGCTTCTTCCAGTTGACGCAGCGCTGGCATCAGAATCTGCGGCACATACATGCCACCAAATTCACCAAAATAGGGGTTGAGTAATGTTGTCATGTCCTTTTCCTTAATATGCGCGCAGTGTTTGAAAGACCGAAGCCAGAAGACGAGCGTCTTTGATGCCCGGCTGCGACTCTACGCCAGAATTGAAATCGAGACCGGCACAGCCGGTTTTAGCTGCCTCAACGCAGTTATCTGCGCCAAGTCCGCCAGCCAGAAGAACGTTATCCAGCGATTGTCCGCCTAAAAGTGTCCAGTCAAAACGTTGACCGCTGCCGCCGAGCCCGTTGTCGAAAATGTATTTATCAACATGTTGATAGCTCCGGGCAGGCAGTGACTCACCAACGCTTAACGCTTTCCAGATTTGCACGTGTTCCGGCAATGCGGCGCGCAGCGTATCGATATATGTCTGATCTTCGTTGCCGTGTAATTGCACGGCTGTGAGCGCCAGATTTTTGACTTTTACACACACGTCATCAATATCGTGATGACGAAACACGCCGACATACTGTAGTGGTGCGCCTGCCATGACCTCACGTGCCTGCTCAACACCAACGACGCGCGGAGAAGAGGGGACAAAAATTAACCCGCCATAGATCGCACCTGCTTCATACGCAGCTTTTGCATCCTGCGCCCGGGTCAGGCCGCACACTTTATTTTCGCCGAGCAGAACGCGACGCACCGCGGCATGGAGATCGTCATGGGACATCAACGCGGATCCAATCAAGAAACCATTGGCGAAGTGGCTAAGTTCACGTACCTGGCCGTAGGTATTGATGCCGGACTCGCTGATGACGGTTACGCCGTGACCCAGTCGCGGTGCCAGCTGGCGGGTGCGATTCAGGTCAATCGACAGGTCACGTAAATCACGGTTGTTAATACCGACGACTTTTGCGCCAAGTGCAATCGCGCGTTCCAGTTCCTCTTCGTTACTGACTTCCGTCAGTACGCCCATTTTCAGACTGTGAGCCACGGCGGAGAGCTGGCGATATTGCTCGTCGTCTAATACCGATAACATCAGCAGACAGGCATCCGCCTGGTAATAACGCGCCAGGTAAATCTGGTAAGGATCGATAATAAAGTCCTTACACAGGATCGGCTGCGGTGCGATGCGGCTAACAATTGGCAGGAAATCAAAGCTTCCCTGAAAATATTTCTCGTCGGTCAGTACAGAAATCGCTGAAGCATAATGTTTATACACACCCGCAATTTGAGCCGGATCGAAGTTATCGCGGATCACGCCTTTTGACGGGGACGCTTTTTTACACTCCAGAATAAACGCGGTGCGGGTCCCCTGCAGCGCATCGTAGAAATGACGGGAGCTCGGCTGAACGTCATTTTGAAAGCTGGCCAGTGGTTGTTGCTGTTTGCGGGCGTCTACCCAAATCGCCTTGTCTGCGACAATTTTCGCTAAAACGGTTTGCATCATTTACCCTCTTGCTGCCAGTGCAGTGACACGGTCATAAGCCGCTCCGCTGCGCAGTACATTAATCACAGTTTGCGCATTGGCTTTTAAATCTTCTTCACCGTGCAGGCGCATTAACATGGCGACATTCGCGGCAACAGCAGCCTCGTGAGCGGCTTCACCTTTACCTTGTAACAAGCGACTGAGAATGTCACGGTTTTCTTCCGGAGTGCCGCCTGCCAGCTGTTCCTGATGGTATGGCGTCAGGCCAAAGTCATCCGCTGTCAGCTGATAACTCTTGATTTCGCCATCATGCAGCTCAGCTACGATGGTTGGCGCATGCAGTGAAACTTCATCCATTCCGCCGCTATGAACCACGGCCGCACGCTGATATCCCAGTACGCGCAGCGTTTCGGCAATCGGCAGTACCAGCTCCGGACTGTAGACACCGATCAGCGCCAGCGGCGGATGCGCCGGGTTAATCAGCGGTCCAAGCACGTTAAACAGCGTGCGGGTTTTTAGCTGCTGGCGGACCGGCATTGCGTGACGAAAACCGGTGTGGTACTTCGGCGCAAACAGAAAGCAGACGCCCAGTTCATCGAGCGCCAGCCGGGATTTATCGGCGTTCATATCCAGATTGATGCCAAATGCCGCCAGCAGATCCGAGGATCCAGACTTACTGGATACGCTACGGTTACCGTGTTTAGCTACTTTTAACCCACAGGCTGCGGCGACGAACGCGCTGGCGGTGGAAATATTGATACTGTTGCTGCCGTCGCCGCCGGTACCAACGATATCGGCGAACAGATAGTCCGGACGCGGGAACGGTGCGGCATTTTCCAGCAGAGCGGTGGCTGCACCAGCGATTTCATTTGGATGCTCACCACGCACTTTCATACTCACCAGCGCAGCGGCCAGTTGTTCGGGCTTCAGTTCACCACGTACTACGGCGGAAAACAGCTGGTGGCTCTCCTGTTGTGTGAGCGTTTGAGCCTGGTACAGTTTCTCCAGAATTGGCTGCAGGATGTTGGTTTGTTCCAGCTTCTGTTGCGCCCAGGCCAGCGTTTGTTCCAGTAAACGTGCGCCCTGGGTGGTGAGAATCGACTCAGGATGGAACTGGAAACCGCACACGCGATCGGTGTCATGGCGCACCGCCATCACCATGCCGTTAAAGTGGGCGTTAATGGTCAGTCCGGCTGGAACGTTACTGCCTACCAGCGAGTGATAGCGCGCTACCGGCAGCGGATTCGCCAGACCTGCGAACATAGCCTGGCCGTCATGCTCAATGCTGGAGGCTTTGCCGTGCAAAATTTCACCAGCCTGACCCACATATCCACCGTAGGCTTCGACAATCGCCTGATGTCCCAGACAAATGCCGATGATCGGCAGCTTACCGCGCAGACGGGTTAACAGTTCCGGCATACAGCCTGCTTCGCTTGG
This sequence comes from Citrobacter sp. Cm046, assembly GCF_030333065.1. Taxonomy (NCBI): domain Bacteria; kingdom Pseudomonadati; phylum Pseudomonadota; class Gammaproteobacteria; order Enterobacterales; family Enterobacteriaceae; genus Citrobacter; species Citrobacter sp. Cm046. The sequence continues at coordinate 309,809 of NZ_JAOWGP010000044.1, forward strand.
CGCACCGGGGCCTGGCGAGAGCATCAGTACCGGGTTTTTCATAGTCGCTAACCGGTCAATTAACGTCTGTGCCGGAATATGGTTACGGTAAATGACGACGTTATGACCGTTAGTACGCAGCTGATCTGCCAGGTTATAGGTGAAAGAGTCGATGTTATCGAGCAGCAGAATATCAGCCATTAGAATGTCTCCTGTGCATGGTGCGCGGTAGCGATAGCACGCAGAACCGCACGTGCTTTATTACGAGTTTCATCGGCTTCAGACTGCGGAACAGAATCCAGAACAATCCCGGCACCGGCCTGTACGGTGGCAATGCCGTCTTCCACCAGCGCGGAGCGGATCACAATGCAGGTGTCCAGATCGCCATGGGCAGTGAAATAGCCTACTGCTCCGCCATAGCTACCGCGGCGGCGACCTTCCGCTTCCGCGATAAGCTGCATGGCGCGAACTTTTGGCGCACCGCTCAGCGTACCCATGTTCATACAGGCGCGGTAAGCATGCAGGACATCTAAATCGTTACGCAGTTCGCCCACGACGCGGGAGACCAGGTGCATAACAAATGAATAGCGGTCAACTTTGGTCAGATCAGCAACGTAGCGGCTGCCCGGTGTACAGATTCGGGCCAGGTCGTTACGTGCAAGGTCCACCAACATCAGGTGCTCAGAAAGTTCTTTGTGATCGGTGCGCATCTCCAGTTCAATACGACTGTCGAGATCGCGATCCAGCGTTCCGTCTGCACGACGACCGCGAGGGCGGGTCCCGGCAATCGGGTAGATCTCAATCTGGCGGCTGGTGGCATCGTATTTCAGTGAACTTTCCGGAGATGCACCGAACAGTGTGAAATCATTATCCTGCATGAAAAACATGTACGGGCTGGGATTGCTCTTCTTCAGCACATAGTAAGCGGCCAGTGGTGACGGGCAAGGAAGCGAAAAACGGCGAGAAGGGACCACCTGGAAAATTTCGCCTGCACGAATGGCTTTTTGCAAGCTACGTACGACTGCACCGAACTCTTCGTCGCTCTGATTGCACTCGCAGCGCATGTCTGGTACATCCGTGACCGGTAGCGGCGGCGCAGGTTCGGTTAACTGCTGGCTCAGCTGTGCCAGACGCGCATTCAGACGGCGTTTTTCCTCTTCACTGGGGGTGAATACGCTGGCCTGGATGCGAGTGCTTTTTTTCTGGTGGTCGATGACCATCAGTGTTTCAGCCAGGTAGAAGCAGTAGTCAGGGCAACGGTTACCCGCTTCAAGCTGAGGTAAATCTTCAAATCCGGCGACTAAATCGTAGGAAAACAGACCGCCGAAGAACATCGCCTCACGCTCTTGCGCCGGAACGTTGACCAGTTCCTGCAATAAACGAAAAGCGTCAAAAACGGAAAGCGAACATAAGCGGGCATCTTCATCCAGCAATGGGCTTACGGCCGGAAAACGCAACTGGCGGGCGTTTGGCTGTTTCTCATTGTCAACACCTGCGGGCAGGGCGGCATCCAACAGAGGGAGCAGCGATGCACCGTTAGCAGATAACGCCTGAATGGTGACAGTGTCACCTAAAGCGGTAATTCGCAACGCGCTGTCGACCAGCAGCAGGCTTTTCAGATCATTTTTGCTGTCGATATCGGCAGACTCCAGCAACAACGTCGCCGGGCGAGCGCCGCAGACCTGATGGAACAATGCTGTCGGATTCTCACGATAGGCGGCATCACAGGCCAGCAGTTCAAGTGTCGGTTTTTGTGTTTGCATCGTTATTCTCATTAATTTTGTTCAAAAAAAAGCCCGCTCATTTAGCGGGCCTGGTATCTGGTTGCATATTGCAGACGTAAGACACTGCCCGAAATCAGGAAGTGCGCCACCAACCATGCAGTACAAATGTTGCTTTCATCTCAGATACCTTCTTCATGTGAACTTGCGTACTAGTTAACTAGTTCGATGGAATAAAGTCAACACCTGATTTCAGTAAATTTGTCGGAACCGCTATGATGAGCGTGATACGACATTTATAGAAACGGGAGCCGCCTTGAGCGACACGAATTACGCAGTGATTTACGACCTGCACAGTCATACAACGGCGTCCGACGGACGATTGACGCCAGAAGCGTTGGTACACCGTGCGGTAGAGATGCGAGTCGGTACACTGGCGATCACCGATCATGACACCACGGCAGCTATTGCGGCGGCAAGAGAAGAAATTTCACGTTCGGGTTTAGCGTTAAACCTGATCTCTGGCGTTGAAATTTCAACAGTCTGGGAGAATCATGAGATTCATATTGTGGGTCTGAATATTGATATTGCACACCCCATGATGCGTGAATTCCTGGCAGAACAAACGGAGCGTCGTCAGCAGCGAGCGCGGTTGATTGCTGAACGACTGGATAAAGCCCATATTCCGGGAGCATGGGAAGGGGCGTTGCGTCTGGCTGATGGCGGAGCTGTCACGCGGGGGCATTTTGCGCGTTTCCTGGTGGAGTGTGGAAAAGCCACCACTATGGCCGATGTATTTAAAAAATATCTTGCCCGCGGGAAAACCGGTTACGTTCCGCCGCAGTGGTGTACAATAGAACAAGCTATTGATGTCATTCATCATTCTGGCGGTAAGGCGGTGCTGGCTCATCCTGGCCGGTACGATCTTAGCGCTAAGTGGCTGAAAAGACTGGTTGCACATTTTGCTGAACATCACGGTGACGCGATGGAAGTCGCGCAGTGTCAACAGTCTCCCAATGAGCGTACCCATCTGGCAACGTTAGCACGCCAGCATCAGTTGTGGGCATCACAAGGGTCTGATTTTCATCAGCCATGCCCGTGGATTGAATTGGGTCGTAAACTCTGGTTGCCCGCAGGCGTTGAAGGCGTCTGGCAGCTTTGGGAACAGCCCGAGACTACAGAGAGGAAAGTATGAGCCAGTTTTTTTATATTCATCCTGATAACCCACAACAGCGACTGATCAACCAGGCCGTTGAGATTGTGCGTAAAGGTGGGGTGATTGTTTATCCAACCGATTCCGGCTATGCGTTAGGCTGTAAAATTGAAGATAAAAGTGCCATGGAGCGCATTTGTCGTATCCGTCATCTGCCCGATGGGCACAATTTTACGCTGATGTGCCGCGATCTGTCCGAGCTGTCGACCTATTCTTTTGTGGATAACGTTGCCTTTCGTTTAATTAAAAACAATACGCCAGGCAACTACACGTTCATCCTGAAAGGGACAAAAGAGGTGCCGCGCCGACTGCTGCAGGAAAAACGCAAAACTATCGGCCTGCGCGTACCATCAAATCCAATCGCGCTGGCGCTGCTGGAGGCGCTGGGTGAGCCAATGCTCTCCACGTCGCTGATGTTGCCGGGCAGTGAATTTACCGAGTCCGATCCGGAAGAGATCAAAGATCGTCTGGAGAAGCTGGTTGATTTGATTATCCACGGCGGTTATCTCGGGCAGCAGCCGACAACGGTTATCGATTTAACCGATGATTCTCCGGTGGTATTGCGTGAAGGCGTCGGCGACGTTAAACCTTTCTTATAAGGGCGCAACTCGGTATACTACGCGGCCTTAAAATGGCGCTGACTGGCGCCGTTGATTCTCCTGTTCGACGCCTGTGAAGGCGCACAAGATAAATATTAAATCATTTATAATCAATGGTTTACTGTTTTTCGGTTAATGGTTGTTACTAACTTGTGTGACAGCCATTAGCCACATCGCGACTCTCATCATGTATGTACACCTTTCCCGGCTGTTAATGTCTTCCTTGGTATAGTCCCGTATTCGGTATTACCACCAACGGGCTTATTGGCTACTATTCCCTTAATTTAGGTATGGTATCATGTAGAGAAAATCTTAAAAGAAGGGTGGTTTATGGGCTGGTCTTCGTTGGTTAGGATAACCATTGGTACATTTCTATTGGCTGGGTTGTCATTCTCTGCACACGCTAAGAACTGCAAGAAAGGTATTCCATGCGGTAATTCGTGCATTGCGGTTGGAAAAACGTGCCGGATTGGGTCAGGCACATCAACTACGTATAAAAATTATTCATACTCTTACCCGTCAACTTCTCTTCATAGTTCAATCCCTAAATCCTCTCCCCCTTCCTCATCAGCTAAGGTTGACGGAAAAAATACGTCTTCAACTGCTAAAACGTATCTCTGTCAGTATGCTATTGCAGCGATACAGAATGGAAGAATCGATGCTTTACGTGTGTTGGGTAGTGCCGAGGTAACATTGTATGTCGATAGCTTCAAAGCTAACCGTTTAAACGGTACATACTTGCTCTCGCCAAAGCTGAAAACTAACGGTAAGTTGATGATGGCAGATGATAAAAGCAAAGTGTACGCCTATGATCCGTCGCTGGGAAACTTTGCAATTAGTGACCGCATCGCAAGAAGCACTGAGCAATGGGATCATTGTAAACTGGTTCACAATTAATAAACTCAATTCGTGGGGATGTAATGAAAAAACTACTAATTGAATCGCCACGGATAATCTAGACACTTCCGAGCCGTTGATAATACTGGTATTATAAAGGTATACCCTTCTGTTTTTTTTACACTTTTATCGTCTGATATTTTATTTTAGTAGTGGTCAAATCAGATTTTTTATCCTAATGTGGATTAAGAACAATCTGATGAGTGGTATGGCAATGGACGATGAAGAGAAGAGATTGTGGCAAAACTTTCGGGATGCGTTACGACGTTTACTGGAACACCCAGATCTAACCCCCTCCCAACGGAATTATATTCTTAAAAGCCTGAAAGGATTCACATCAGAAGACAGTGTGATTGATCTACATAGCCGACGCATCCAGAAAAAAGAGTAGTGAGTGTAAACATCACCACATCCATAGACTGATCTGCCAGGCAGGTTTCCTCCTCCCGTAAAAGTCGCCCCCGATCCCTGGCAAATATCAGCGGGTTGTTTCATGGCCCGGCCCTTCTGGTATCAACAATCGAACGTTTTATGACACCAGTAAACCCTACCCTAAATTGGTGTCATTAAATTAGATCATTGACATTATGATACCATTAGTTGATTATGATACCGTTTTTGATACCAGTCAGGGGAGAGATTATGGGCCGTACATTTGCATATTGCCGTGTGTCCACCAGCGAACAGTCAACAGAAAACCAGATTATGGCGATTCGTCAGGCTGGGTATGCGGTGAAAGATAGCAGGGTAGTATCAGAAACCGTGTCAGGAGGAGTGCAGGCAATGCAGCGTAAAGCCTTTTCCAATATGGTGACTCATAAACTGGAGGCTGGGGATCAGCTTGTAGTATTGAAACTGGACCGCCTGGGAAGGGACAACATCGACGTGCAGCAAACCATTACGATGCTGGTGGATAAAGGGATTGATGTTGTTTCACTGGATCTGCCTGTGCGTAACCTTTCCAGCGCGGAAGGGAAGTTGATGCTGCAAATGTTTTCTGCGTTTGCAGAGTTCGAAAAATCCCGCATCATTGAACGCACAAAAGAGGGATTAGTAAGAGCCAGGAAGGAAGGGAAGAAGTTAGGTCGTCCGGTTGCGGCAGATACCTTTCAGCGTGTACAGGAAGCCAGAACTAAGGGACTGAGTCAGTCTAAAGCAGCACTTGCACTGAATTTAAGCCTACCTACAATCAAACGAAACTGGAACATCAAAGAGGCATAAGATTTAACCTGCCTTCACTCAGATTCAGATACTTCCCTGCCAGTGTGTGAGGCTTAATTATGGCTATTTTCGGGTCAATTAATCCGAAATATTCCGGCGGCAGTAAATCCAGCAGAGCCGCACAACAGCTTAAAATCATCTGAAAAGATGACAATGAGGTGCTATTTTTAAAAGTTAAGCTGTAGTGCATCAGAGAACGCATTGTTAAACGCAATGAGCGCTATCGTGAGCGCTTTTTGTAGCATGGGTAATGCGAAGGTACTGCTATGCTCTTTAAATGGCTCAGGAGGCGTTACACGAAGGATTTAGCGATTTCATTTTTTCACCCCTCAATTTTGATGTTGAGTGGACCCGATCCCCATTTCCGGTCTGATACTTTCCACGCTCTTTCGCCAGATACGATACCCACTGGAAGGGACCTTTTAGCGTTTCCGGCCTATTTCTTTCGATAACGTAATGATTCGAATATCTTTCCGTTGCTTTTGGCAGCTCCACCAGCGCTGCTTTACCACCCGTCAGGCCCATCCAGATTTCAACAATACTTCCGGCAATGCCGCTTGTGGGTGTCCCAAGGCGTTTGACCTGTCGATGCGGAAGGGCAATCCAGCAATGATAATGCACCTGTTTTGCTTTCTCTTTCTCCCGTACCCAGCCATAAGCAAAGTTGAGGATCGGTTCTGCTAATCCCTCAGGTCTGTTTAATTTAGACTTCAGGCGTTCACGTAGTTTTTTAAACAGATCGCTTACCCACTTGTTGCCTGTGTCTATTGGGGTACTCTCAGGTAAGCGTAAATCGAAGCGAGAGAAGTAAACCCGGCTGTAGATGGACAGTATTGCATCAAGCTGTTCTGCTATAGGGGTAAGGATATCAAGGCGAACACCAGATTGGTCGGTGGTGTTGATCGGGTAGGAGTAACCATGACGAATGAAAACATCACCATCGATTACCCTGTAACGCCCGTGTGTATGAACTTTGGTTGTGTAAGGCGTAGCCTGTGTGAGCATTGACTGAATAGATCCTTCTTCTGACACAACACCCCCATAAGTTATTTATATAAACAACCCCTCGCGTACACGCACACACGTATAAGTTATTACCATCTGACCACCGTAAAACGGAGCGGTTACGGATAACACAAACCCCATCAGATAAAGGCTGACGGTAAAAAGATGTATGAAATTTTTTTGAAGAAAGTTTACATGATGTATATAATCCCAAGATAACAATAGCGCACAAGTCGTGGCAGTGCAAAGATTATTTTTAATCTGCGGTATTTTTCGGGTTTGCTTCTGCCATTTTGCCGTTTTTGCGATAACCCAACAAGGTACTTCCCAGTTGATAAGTGCTTTGCTTTGGATCAGTGGGCAGCGCTGACATTCTGGTTACATACAGGCATAAATTGATGCGTTCTGGCGCAGTCTGAAATCAGCGACAGATATCAATTTTACTGTCGTACAAACAGACAGCTACTATTGCTGAAAATCGACGATACATAATAAATCCTTCAGCGGCGGGCGATGGGTATACAACGCTGTTACCCCTAGGCTTTTGTTTCTGGAATGTCCGACAACGAATTGCATAAGTGGTATTGGTTGTTTTGCAGCAATGCAATTCGTCATAAAAGTATGCCGTAAACTGTGAATACGGCGTTTTAACCCATAGTCATCGTAATCCGGAATGCTGAGTTCCTTCATCAGATTGGCCCACACTTCAGTTGTTGTTGTGTAATTTGGTAGTCCATTGAAAACAAAATCGTTATCATTCAAACCGTTGATCAAAGTAAGTAATCCGTTTTCTAGCTTTTTGTGTAATGGAATTTGACGTTGGGCGTGATCCGTTTTTCCTTCTTCAATGAAAATATACCAACGCCCTGTTTCATCATCTTTGCGAATGTCTTGTTTCTTTATTGATGCAAGTTCGCCACGACGTGCACCTGTGTACATTAGTGCGAGAAAATACCACTTACGCCAATCAGTATCAGAAAGTGAAAACAGCTTTGTCTTTAGTTTTACAAGTTCGGCTGCATTATAATGACCCCTTCGATTTGGGCTTACCTGGTAAGAAATCCCGTCTGTAGGGGATTTCTCTAGGAAATCTTTAGTTTCCACTAGATATTTTCTGAATAATGAGCGCCAGATTTTTAGGTGTTTTTCGACATGTTGGCTACTAAGTAGCTCTTCTTCAGGAACGTCGTACGCAATACATTCTTTGAGGGTCAACCGTTTGTAGGGTAATTTGGTGCGGTTGGGGAGATTTTCTGTAATTTTAAGTGCCTCACGTATATCCTGCTTTGTCACTGAATCAATAGATTTATTTCCGACGACATAGTACAGAACATCGTAGAAACGCTGGTTTTCATTAGCGACACTTATGCGCCACTTTTGTCCTTTTTCTTTCACGTAGAGCATCCAAGCTTGAGAAAGGGAAATAGTTTCTTTTTTTTGTTCATTTTTTGCAGTTGCTGCAATAGGTTGAATGGAAGTTGTGGTTGATTTCGCTGTGTGTTCACGCGTTTTTAACTGCGATTGCAGGGTTTCTAATATCTGACGATATTGAGTAAGATCTCCAGAGTAGAATGCACTGTATGCTTGATAAACAATAGCACGGTTCATGTCTATTTCCCCTGCTACTTCTTTAGCCCAAGGTATGGCATCTCTGGAAAATTCTAGTTTACTGGTGCTGAGACCACCTTTTTTTTGTTCCAACATATCAAGGGATTGCAATCCCATGAGTACTTCTTTAGCCCCTATGTCATCGCCACTATATAAACGCTCCAAACACAAATCGGCATACTTTTGTGCTGATTCGACAGTAGCTGAAGGGGATAAAGGTGAATCTGGGAAGATTCTTTTATGATAGTGCCCTAGCTGTGGTAATCGTTTGACTTCTGTAATATCCATTTGAAGGGTGTGCAGCAGATAGTTATCAAAATCCAGCTTTGTAGCAGTACGGTAACCCTGCATTCTTCGTCTGAATTCATCAAGACTCATCGTCCCGTTTTGTACTAGAGGGATAAAAGGTCGTATCTGGTTCATGATCACTTCAGCCTGTTTACGGCTATCAGTGCCTAGACTAAGACGAACAAAACTAGTTGAATCATTTAATCTAAAATTCGTGTAGTATGTCCGGCCTCGAAGCATTGTGTGTGACAGCTTGTGTGACATATTGTTTGCCATGTTGTGTTCCATAAAATAGTTACATATCAATAAGTTGATGTAAAATCATTGTTAACTTGTTGTTTTTGAAAGTATACCAGACGCCTGTGAAGGCGACACCTAAAGGAAGCTCTATGAGCGAAAAGTTACAAAAAGTGCTGGCGCGCGCTGGCCACGGTTCTCGCCGTGAAATTGAATCCATTATTGCAGCGGGTCGCGTGAGCGTTGATGGCAAAATCGCCACGCTCGGCGATCGCGTTGAAGTGACGCCTGGTCTGAAAATCCGTATCGATGGTCATCTGATTTCGGTGAAAGAATCTGCGGAGCAAATCTGTCGCGTTCTGGCGTATTACAAGCCGGAAGGTGAACTGTGTACCCGTAATGACCCGGAAGGTCGCCCGACCGTTTTTGACCGTTTGCCAAAACTGCGCGATGCGCGCTGGATTGCAGTTGGTCGTCTGGATGTGAATACCTGTGGTTTACTGCTGTTTACCACCGATGGTGAGCTGGCGAACCGTCTGATGCACCCAAGCCGCGAAGTTGAACGTGAATACGCGGTGCGCGTGTTCGGCCAGGTTGATGATGCAAAACTGCGTGATCTGAGTCGTGGCGTGCAACTGGAAGATGGTCCGGCAGCATTTAAAACGATCAAATTCAGCGGTGGTGAAGGGATTAACCAGTGGTATAACGTTACGTTGACTGAAGGGCGTAACCGCGAAGTGCGTCGCTTGTGGGAAGCTGTAGGCGTACAGGTTAGTCGTTTGATCCGCGTGCGTTATGGCGATATCCCGCTGCCAAAAGGTTTGCCACGTGGTGGCTGGACCGAGCTGGACCTGGCGCAGACAAACTATTTGCGTGAGCTGGTGGAGTTAAAGCCGGAAACCTCATCGAAAGTCGCTGTTGAGAAAGATCGACGTCGTATGAAAGCGAACCAGATCCGCCGTGCGGTTAAGCGCCACACCCAGGTCGGCAGCAGTCGTCGTCCAGGTGGTCGCAGCAACAACGGTTAATCATGAGTAGGCCTGATAAGCAACGCGCCATCAGGCGTTAGCGTGGAGCCGGATGCGGCGTAAGCGTATCCGGCCTACTGTTAGTAATCGATCCCCATCTGGGCTTTCACGCCCGCTTCAAAGGCGTGCTTAACCGGGCGCAGCTCGCTGACCGTATCCGCTAACTCCAGAATATCGCGATGACATCCACGGCCGGTAATAATGACCGTCTGATGCGAAGGGCGGGTATTTAAGGCGTTGAGAACCTCTTCAAGCGGCAAATAGTCATATGCCACCATATACGTCAGTTCATCCAGTACCACCATATCCAGCTCAGGATCGGCCAGCATGCGTTTACCATGTTCCCACACGGCCAGACAGGCGGCAGTGTCTGATTCACGGTTTTGGGTTTCCCAGGTAAATCCTGTCGCCATTACCTGAAACTCCACGCCGTGGGGTTCCAGTAAGTTTCTTTCACCGTTCGGCCACGTGCCTTTAATGAATTGTACTACGCCGACTTTTTTTCCATGACCGACTGCACGCGTGGCGGTACCAAACGCAGCGGTGGTTTTCCCCTTACCGTTGCCAGTAAAGACAATAATAATTCCGCGTTCATCACTGGCTGCGGCAACGCGTGCGTCAACCCGCTCTTTTACGCGTTGTTGGCGCTGCTGATAGCGTTCTTCACTCATTGGGCTATTCCTGGTTTACGGCCCGGTTGGGCGTCGAAGGTCATACCGGTTTTACGGCGGCTGTCGTCGCCCATCAGCCACAGGTAGAGCGGCATAATATCGGCGGGTGTTTTTAATTTTAGCGGATCTTCTGTCGGGAATGCGCTGGCTCGCATGCTGGTACGTGTACCGCCGGGATTGATACAGTTAACACGCAGATGGCGGTTCTGGTACTCATCTGCCAGAACCTGCATCATTCCTTCAGTAGCAAACTTGGAGGTAGCATATGCTCCCCAGTTGGCTCGTCCCTGGCGACCGACACTGGAAGACGTAAACACCAGCGACCCGGAATCAGACTGGAGTAATAAAGGTAACAGAGCCTGGGTCAGCATAAAAGTGGCATTCACGTTAACCTGCATCACATCCTGCCAGACCTGTGGATTTTGCTCACTCATAGGGCAGATATCGCCCAGTAATCCGGCATTGTGCAGAACGCCATCCAGGCGTGGATAATGCGCGGCAATACGCTGCGCCAGCTGGTGACACTCTTCAGAAGTGCAGGTCAGCAGATCCAGCGTAAACCACAGTGCTGTAGAGCTACTTTCAGCGGAAATTGCATGGGCGACCTGGCGCAGTTTATCTTCGTTGCGACCCAGCAGAATAACGGTCGCACCGTAGCGCGCGTAGGTTAGTGCGGCTTCACGTCCGATGCCATCACTGGCACCGGTGACCAGAATAATACGATCGTGTAACAGATCTTGTTTAGGTTGGTAATGCACGGCTACTCCTCGGCGACGCTCTGGCCATCCCGTTCTCTATAACTTGTCGGCTTTATGCCTTAAACCCTGCTATTTTTCAATCAGCCAAAGGTAATAACACCGCAAAATGAACACTTTGTCATGCTTTTTGCTGATTCTGCTGCCGAATGGATGAAGCAAGACGAGCAAACACGCCTGTTGTACACTGAGCAAAAGTAGCGTTGTTAAACCAAGGTGGGATACGTGGAATTGTTGTCTGAATATGGGCTGTTTTTGGCAAAAATCATCACTGTCGTGGTGGCAATTGCGGTTATTGTCATGCTGATTGTGAATGCTACTCAACGCAAACGTCAGCGTGGGGAATTACGGGTCATCAATCTCAGTGAGCAATATAAAGAGATGAAAGAGGATCTGTCGATGGCCCTGTTGGACGGTCATCAGCAAAAACTGTGGCATAAAGCGCAGAAAAAAAAGCACAAGCTGGAAGCGAAAGCTGCCAAAGCAAAGGCGAAGCTGGGGGAAAGTGCATCATCAGACAAACCTCGCGTCTGGGTGCTTGATTTTAAAGGTAGTATGGATGCCCACGAAGTCAGTGCGTTACGCGAAGAGGTCACGGCGGTACTCGCGGTAGTAAAACCTCAGGATCAGGTGGTTGTTCGTCTGGAAAGTCCTGGCGGTGTGGTTCATGGTTATGGACTGGCTGCATCACAGTTACAGCGTCTGCGCGATAAGCAGATCCCGTTGACGGTAACGGTGGATAAAGTTGCGGCCAGCGGCGGATATATGATGGCCTGCGTGGCGGATAAAATTGTTTCAGCGCCGTTTGCCATTGTCGGCTCAATTGGGGTTGTTGCGCAGATCCCTAACTTTAACCGTTTTCTGAAAGGCAAAGACATTGATATTGAGCTACATACTGCCGGACAGTACAAACGGACGCTGACGTTGCTCGGTGAAAATACGGAAGAAGGGCGACAGAAGTTCCGTGAAGATCTGAACGAAACCCATCAGTTGTTTAAAGATTTTGTTCATCGCATGCGTCCGACGTTGGATATTGAACAGGTTGCCACCGGGGAGCACTGGTTTGGACAACAGGCGCTGGAAAATGGGCTGGTGGATGAGGTGAATACCAGCGACGAGGTGATACTGAGCCTGATGGACGGTCGTGAGGTGCTTAACGTTCGCTATATGCAGCGTAAAAAGCTGATGGACCGCTTCACCGGTAGTGCGGCTGAAAGTGCCGATCGCATATTGCTGCGTTGGTGGCAGCGTGGGCAAAAACCACTGATGTAAGCTTTAAGACTATACAAATGAAAACGCGAGGCCTGTGCCTCGCGTTTTGCTTTTAATCGATCAGGTGATACTTCTCAGAAAGTACGTGCGCCAGATGTTTAAACATATTAAACACAGCTGTACTTTTGGGCGTCGGTAGCCCTTGCTCGTCTAAAAAGTAATCTCCGCTGAAAACCAGCACACCATTACGCTGCGTGACTCCAGTGGCGACAATCCCCGCCAGCGTGTCCTCATGCTCACGAATGATTTTGTTGGCTTCAATCAGCAGTGTTTCGCGATCGATGGGTTGAGTGTCTTTATGCATTATTTACTCCTTAAACAAGGACATTAGTCTACGCCGAGCCCGGCTTTTGGGCAAATATTCCCTGACAAAAACGGTGGTTTTACGACAGTGTCGTTACTGGCGAGATTTGTTTTTGCATGCTAATAAAGTTGCGTAACGCATTTTATCAGGTACAGTGTGACGCTTTCGTCAATCTGGCAACAGATTTGCTTGACATTCGACCAACATTCCGTCGTGCTATAGCGTTTTCGTGCAAAAAATCCTGTTAACTCAGTTACATGAGAGTTACATTACGAACGCGCAATCAGTACAAGGGTTGATATCCGCCGACGCAGAGACCATATCGATGTCTCGTCGCCAGTGGAAGGTGAATCAACGCGCGGCGTATTCCTGGAAGAATCAAATTAGGTAAAGGTGAATATGGGTAAAGCTCTTGTCATCGTTGAGTCCCCGGCAAAAGCCAAAACGATCAACAAGTATCTGGGTAATGACTACGTGGTTAAATCCAGCGTCGGTCATATCCGTGATTTGCCGACCAGTGGCTCAGCAACTAAAAAGAGCGCCGACTCAACCTCCACCAAAACGGCTAAAAAGCCCAAAAAGGATGAACGTGGCGCTCTCGTCAATCGTATGGGTGTTGACCCGTGGCACAACTGGGATGCGCGCTATGAAGTGCTGCCTGGTAAAGAGAAGGTTGTTTCTGAACTGAAACAACTGGCTGAAAAGGCCGACCACATCTATCTCGCAACCGACCTTGACCGCGAAGGGGAAGCCATTGCATGGCACCTGCGGGAAGTGATCGGGGGCGATGACACCCGCTATAGTCGCGTGGTGTTTAACGAAATCACCAAAAATGCGATTCGTCAGGCGTTTGAAAAACCGGGCGAACTGAACATTGATCGTGTTAATGCGCAACAGGCACGCCGCTTTATGGACCGTGTCGTGGGCTATATGGTTTCGCCGCTGCTGTGGAAAAAGATTGCGCGTGGCCTGTCTGCCGGTCGCGTACAGTCGGTAGCCGTGCGGCTGGTCGTTGAGCGTGAACGCGAAATCAAGGCATTCGTACCAGAAGAGTTCTGGGAAATTGATGCTAATACCACCACGCCATCCGGCGATGCATTGCCGCTGGAAGTGACGCATCAGAACGATAAACCGTTCCGCCCGGTTAACCGCGAACAGACGCTTGCCGCAGTAAGTTTGTTGGAGAAAGCGCGTTATAGCGTACTGGAACGTGAAGATAAGCCAACCAGCAGTAAACCTGGTGCGCCGTTCATCACCTCCACGCTACAGCAGGCTGCCAGCACGCGTTTGGGCTTCGGCGTGAAGAAAACCATGATGATGGCGCAGCGCTTGTATGAAGCAGGCTACATCACCTATATGCGTACTGACTCAACGAATTTGAGCCAGGATGCTGTATCTATGGTTCGTGATTATATCAGCGACAATTTTGGCAAAAAATATCTGCCGGAGAGTGCGAACCAGTACGCAAGTAAAGAGAACTCACAGGAAGCGCACGAAGCAATCCGTCCTTCTGATGTCGCCGTGCAGGCGGAATCGCTGAAAGATATGGAAGCTGACGCGCAAAAACTGTATCAGCTGATCTGGCGCCAGTTTGTTGCCTGTCAGATGACACCGGCTAAATATGACTCCACCACGCTGACCGTGGGCGCAGGTGATTTCCGCCTGAAAGCGCGTGGACGTATTCTGCGCTTTGATGGCTGGACTAAAGTTATGCCAGCACTGCGTAAGGGCGATGAAGATCGTATTTTACCTGCAGTGGACAAAGGCGACGAGCTGACGCTAATCGAACTGACGCCAGCGCAACACTTCACCAAACCGCCAGCTCGTTTCAGTGAAGCGTCACTGGTTAAGGAACTGGAAAAACGCGGGATTGGTCGCCCATCCACCTATGCGTCGATCATTTCTACGATCCAGGATCGCGGCTATGTTCGGGTTGAGAACCGTCGTTTCTACGCTGAAAAAATGGGCGAAATCGTCACCGATCGTCTGGAAGAAAACTTCCGCGAACTGATGAATTACGATTTCACCGCACAGATGGAAAACAGTCTCGACCAGGTGGCTAACCACGAAGCCGAATGGAAGGGTGTGCTTGACAACTTCTTCAGTGATTTTACTCAGCAACTGGATAAAGCCGAGAAAGATCCTGAAGAGGGCGGCATGCGTCCTAACCAGATGGTACTGACCAGCATCGACTGCCCGACCTGTAGCCGTAAGATGGGTATTCGTACCGCCAGTACCGGTGTCTTCCTGGGCTGTTCCGGTTACGCACTTTCGCCGAAAGAACGTTGCAAAACCACCATTAACCTGGTGCCAGAAAACGAAGTGTTGAACGTGCTGGAAGGCGACGATGCAGAGACCAACGCCTTACGTGCGAAACGTCGCTGTCAGAAGTGTGGCACGGCGATGGACAGCTATCTCATCGATCCAAAACGTAAACTGCATGTATGTGGTAATAATCCTACTTGCGACGGTTACGAAATCGAAGAGGGCGAGTTCCGTATCAAGGGTTATGACGGTCCGATCGTTGAGTGTGAGAAGTGTGGCTCTGAGATGCACCTGAAAATGGGGCGTTTTGGTAAATACATGGCTTGTACTAATGACGAGTGTAAAAACACCCGTAAGATCCTGCGTAACGGTGAAGTGGCCCCGCCGAAAGAAGATCCCGTTCCGTTACCGGAGCTGCCTTGCGAAAAATCGGACGCGTATTTTGTGTTACGTGACGGCGCAGCTGGTATCTTCCTGGCCGCCAATACGTTCCCGAAATCACGTGAGACTCGCGCACCGTTAGTGGAAGAGCTGTACCGCTTCCGCGATCGTCTGCCGGAGAAACTGCGTTACCTTGCTGATGCACCGCAGACTGATCCAGACGGTAACAAAGCGATGGTCCGTTTTAGCCGTAAAACTAAGCAGCAGTATGTTGCCGCTGAGAAAGACGGTAAAGCGACCGGATGGTCGGCGTTTTTCGTTGACGGAAAATGGGTGGAAGGTAAGAAATAACAGCCTGTCAGCTGGATTTCTCCTGAAAGGGTCGCGAAAGCGGCCCTTTTTTATTGAAGGGTTATTATTTTTTGTCATCTCTATACAGCTCAAATTTAAATGATATAGTGGTTATAGTTAATAAGTTTTTTATTATTAAATCGTATTAGCAGCGCGACACTGCCTGCTCTCAAACGATGATCTGATGGCGCTAATCTGGATGGTTTAATATGAAATTACAGCAGCTTCGCTACATTGTTGAGGTGGTTAACCACAACCTTAATGTTTCCTCAACGGCCGAAGGACTCTATACCTCTCAGCCTGGTATTAGTAAGCAAGTTCGTATGCTGGAAGATGAGCTTGGCATCCAGATTTTTGCCCGTAGCGGCAAGCACCTGACGCAGGTGACTCCGGCAGGGCAGGAAGTCATCCGTATTGCTCGAGAAGTTCTGTCTAAAGTGGATGCCATTAAGTCCGTTGCCGGTGAACATACCTGGCCGGATAAAGGTTCCCTGTACATTGCCACGACGCACACCCAGGCGCGTTACGCCTTGCCAAACGTGATTAAAGGCTTTATTGAGCGGTATCCACGCGTGTCTTTGCATATGCATCAGGGGTCGCCGACGCAAATTGCTGAAGCCGTTTCGAAAGGTAATGCGGATTTTGCCATTGCGACGGAAGCGCTGCATCTGTACGACGATCTGGTTATGTTACCGTGCTACCACTGGAATCGTTCGATCGTCGTCACGCCGGATCACCCACTGGCGGGTAAATCATCGGTTTCTATTGAAGAACTGGCGCAATACCCGCTGGTAACCTACACCTTTGGTTTTACCGGTCGTTCGGAGCTTGATACGGCGTTTAACAGAGCAGGTCTGGAGCCACGCATTGTCTTTACCGCGACCGATGCCGATGTGATCAAAACCTATGTAAGACTGGGGCTGGGTGTGGGGGTTATCGCCAGCATGGCGGTCGATCCTGTGTCCGATCCTGACCTGGTACGTGTCGATGCGCATGATGTATTCAGCCATAGCACGACTAAAATCGGTTTTCGTCGCAGCACGTTCTTACGCAGTTATATGTATGATTTTATTCAGCGTTTTGCGCCACATCTGACCCGCGATGTGGTCGATACAGCGGTTGCATTGCGTTCTAACGATGACATTGAAGCCATGTTTAAAGATATTAAATTGCCAGAGAAATAATAACGGATGTTACCTCAACGGTATCGCTAAGCGCATAGCGATACCGCTGGGAAATCTGAATGTATTTATGATTATCCATAGGGTATATAAACCGTATATTATTTATGGGGAATACCCGCTAAAGTAGTGTCAAATTAGCAAGCTCGCCAAAAACCCTTTCAAATATTTATATCCGATCAAACAATTGATTTATTTAGCTTACCGGATTCGAAAATTAACTGGCTTTTTTTCACCTTTTTCTTTAGGATTTCTCTCATCTGGTGATTAATTGTACCAATTGTTTGGTGCCTAAATGATAAGTGATTTCGATAGTATGAGGTTAGCGATGCCTTCTGGAAACCAGCCACAACGCCGGGATCCCGCGCTGAAACGTAAAGCATGGTCCACGGTCTTTCTTGGCTCCGCAGTGTTCTGGATTGTGGTAGCGCTCGTGATTTGGCAAGTTTGGGGATAACCATGTCCGCGCAGGAACAACAATCCTCCTCTGTGCCATCTCATCAGGATAATGAGCAAGAGAAGGAGACCAACACTGAATATGTGATGGATATTCCCGATTCGTGGCAGCTCTCACCACAACAGCGGGCATTTATTGATTTGTTCGATGAAGAAGAACAGAAAAAATAATCAATGTGTAGTTCATAATAATTATTATTAACCTGCCTTTTTGAATTTGGGACGAATACGACGTCGCAGATCCCGTAGATAAAAAACAACGTGTAAGCGATTGCATAACGTACTCTGCTGCATATTCGCAACTTCCATATCTCCTTTACAGTTCATTTCTTTTTGCATAGTTCCCGGTCATTTTGCTGATCTCCTCTTTTATCAATTCGAGTTGTTATCAAAGCGTTACATTTTGTTTGTGTTATCTTTAATACTAACCCTGAGGAAAATCAGGGGATCCAACCCTGTCATTTAAGGAGGAGCTATGTCGTCGACCCTACGAGAAGCCAGTAAGGACACATTGCAGGTTAAAGATAAAACCTACCGCTACTACAGTTTACCTTTGGCTGCCAAATCACTGGGTGATCTCACCCGTTTACCGAAATCACTTAAAGTCTTGCTGGAAAACCTGCTTCGCTGGCAGGACGGTGACTCAGTTACTGAAGAAGATATTCATGCTCTGGCGCGATGGCTGAACAATGCTCATGCCGATCGCGAAATTGCTTATCGACCTGCTCGTGTGCTGATGCAGGACTTTACTGGCGTGCCGGCAGTGGTTGATCTGGCGGCCATGCGCGAGGCGGTTAAGCGCCTGGGTGGTGATACGGCAAAAGTGAATCCGCTTTCACCTGTTGATCTCGTTATTGACCACTCGGTGACCGTCGATCGTTTTGGTGACGATGATGCTTTCGAAGAGAACGTCCGGCTGGAAATGGAGCGCAACCACGAGCGCTATGTGTTTCTGAAATGGGGACAGCAGGCATTCAGCCGCTTCCGTGTTGTGCCGCCGGGGACGGGGATCTGTCACCAGGTCAACCTTGAATACCTGGGAAAAGCGGTCTGGAGTGAACTGCAAAATGGCGAGTGGGTGGCTTACCCGGACACGCTGGTCGGTACAGATTCCCATACCACGATGATCAATGGCCTTGGCGTACTGGGCTGGGGCGTTGGTGGAATTGAAGCCGAAGCCGCCATGCTGGGACAGCCCGTTTCGATGCTGATCCCGGACGTTGTCGGCTTCAAACTTGTTGGGAAATTACGTGAAGGGATCACTGCTACCGATCTGGTTCTGACCGTTACCCAGATGTTGCGTAAACACGGCGTGGTCGGAAAATTTGTGGAATTCTATGGCGACGGCCTGGATACCCTACCGTTGGCTGATCGGGCGACCATTGCGAATATGGCCCCAGAATATGGTGCAACCTGTGGTTTCTTCCCGATAGATGGCGTGACCCTCGAATACATGCGGCTGAGCGGTCGTAGCGAAGAACAGGTTGGACTGGTTGGTGCCTATGCCAAAGCGCAGGGGATGTGGCGCAACCCTGGTGATGAGCCGGTATTTACCAGCTCTCTGGAACTGGACATGGGCGATGTGGAAGCAAGCCTGGCGGGACCAAAGCGTCCGCAGGATCGCGTTGCATTAGGGGATGTCCCGAAAGCTTTTGCGGCAAGCAATGAACTTGAGGTGAATAGTTCGCAGAAAGACCGCCAACCTGTAGATTATGTGCTGAACGGGCATCAATATCAGTTGCCGGACGGTGCTGTGGTTATTGCGGCAATCACCTCCTGTACCAATACCTCGAACCCGAGTGTATTGATGGCGGCAGGGCTACTGGCGAAAAAAGCGGTCACACTCGGTCTGAAACGCCAGCCGTGGGTGAAAGCCTCGCTGGCACCAGGCTCAAAGGTGGTTTCTGATTATCTGGCGCAGGCAAGACTCACACCGTACCTTGATGAGCTGGGATTCAATCTGGTTGGCTATGGCTGTACCACCTGTATTGGCAACTCAGGTCCGTTACCTGACCCAATCGAAACCGCGATTAAAAAAGGTGATCTGACGGTGGGGGCCGTACTTTCCGGCAACCGTAACTTTGAAGGTCGAATTCATCCGCTGGTAAAAACGAACTGGCTGGCGTCGCCGCCGCTGGTGGTTGCCTATGCGCTGGCGGGAAATATGAACATTGATCTGACGAAAGAGCCGCTCGGACATGACAGAAATGGTGACCCGGTTTATCTGAAAGATATCTGGCCATCTGCACGGGAAATCGCCCGTGCTGTTGAACAGGTCTCTACTGAGATGTTCCATAAAGAGTATGCGGAAGTGTTCGAAGGAACACCTGAATGGAAAACCATCAATGTTGACCGTGCAGACACCTATGGCTGGCAGTCCGACTCGACCTATATTCGCTTATCGCCATTCTTTGATGGCATGCAGGCTAAACCGGATCCGGTACAGGATATTCATGGGGCACGAATCCTGGCGATGCTTGGGGATTCCGTGACGACTGACCATATTTCACCCGCAGGCAGCATTAAACCGGACAGTCCGGCAGGGCGTTATCTTCAGAACCACGGCGTTGAGCGCAAAGATTTTAACTCTTACGGTTCACGACGTGGAAATCACGAAGTGATGATGCGCGGTACGTTCGCCAATATTCGTATTCGTAACGAAATGGTGCCGGGCATTGAAGGGGGAATGACTCGTCATTTGCCGGGGACAGAAGTTGTGGCTATTTACGATGCCGCAATGCGTTATCAACAAGAGAAGGTTCCGTTAGCCGTGATTGCCGGCAAAGAATATGGCTCGGGCTCCAGTCGAGACTGGGCAGCGAAAGGACCACGTCTGCTGGGCATTCGGGTAGTTATCGCGGAGTCCTTTGAGCGAATTCACCGCTCTAATCTGATAGGTATGGGGATCCTGCCTCTGGAGTTCCCACAAGGCGTCACGCGAAAAACACTCGGATTAACCGGTGATGAAGTGATTGATATTACGGAATTGCAAGATATAAAACCGGGTGCAATTATTCCGGTGAATATGGTGCGGGCAGATGGCAGTAAAGAAGTGATTTTGTGTCGTTGTCGTATTGATACCGCCACGGAATTAACCTACTACCAGAACGACGGTATTTTGCACTATGTCATTCGTAATATGCTGAACTAAAATGCGAAAAAGCCTGCAAATTAACTGCAGGCTTTTTTATATGCCGAATTATTCGACAATTATGTGAAATCACTCGCTCAACAAGTGACCCATTTTGGCGGCTTTGGTGTCCAGATAATGTTCATTTTTGGGGTTGCGGCCAACAATCAGTGGTACACGCTCAACAATATTGATACCGGCTTCCGTCAGGATTTCAACTTTCTTCGGATTATTGGTCAACAAACGCACTTCGTCGACACCCAACAGCTTAAACATATCGGCACACAGAGTGAAATCTCGCTCATCTGCCGCGAATCCCAGCTGATGGTTGGCTTCAACAGTGTCATAGCCTTGATCCTGGAGCGCATAGGCGCGGATCTTGTTAAGCAGACCGATATTGCGACCTTCCTGGCGGTGATAGAGCAGAATACCGCGTCCTTCTTCAGCAATATGCGTGAGCGCGGCTTCAAGCTGGAAACCACAATCGCAACGCAGGCTGAACAGTGCGTCGCCGGTAAGACATTCGGAATGGACGCGAGCCAGGACAGGCGTCTGGCCTGAGATATCGCCAAAAACCAGTGCGACATGATCGTGTCCGGTTGCCAGTTCTTCAAATCCCACCATCAGGAAATCACCCCATGGGGTTGGCAGTTTGGCTTCTGCCACACGTTTAAGCTGCATGTATTTCTCCAGATTATGCTGGCACCCTGAGTGCCGTCGCCTGTTGGCTTCTGTATTGCGCTATTTTGCCATAAGGCGATGGTGTTCACCTAATTGCGACAACGCATTCGTTTTTGGAATGGCACAAAATTGTCAATTTTCCCGATACGTACTTTTTTCAGTTATGATTGTGAGACTTATCGACGAAAGGAGATGCAATGCTGTCTATTGCAAAGCGGACCGCCTCAGGAGCCGCACTGTTGCTGATCATGCCTGTTTCAGTATGGATATCGGGTTGGGAATGGCAACCAGGCCACAATGTCTGGTGGTTAAAATCCTTATATTGGATAACAGAAACGGTGACTCAGCCCTGGGGGATCATTACGCATGTCGTTCTCTGTGCCTGGTTTTTGTGGTGTCTGAGATTTCGTCTGAAAGCTGCACTTATGCTGTTTACTATCCTGGCAGGGGCAATATTACTGGGCCAGGGTGTGAAATCCTGGGTTAAAGACCGGGTACAGGAACCCCGGCCATTTGTTATTTGGCTGGAAAAAACACACCATGTTCCTGTTGATGAGTTCTACACTTTAAAACGTAAAGAACGTGGGCACTTAGTAAAAGAACAACTGTCAGGACAGCAGGATATTCCAACGTTTTTGCGTAAGCACTGGCAAAAAGAAACGGGATTTGCCTTTCCCTCCGGGCATACGATGTTTGCTGCAAGCTGGGCTTTACTGGCGGTAGGATTGTTGTGGCCGCGTAGACGTACTCTGACAATTGTTTTCTTGCTCATCTGGGCGACTGGAGTAATGGGCAGCCGCTTGCTTCTGGGAATGCACTGGCCACGTGATTTAGTCGTCGCAACGTTGATATCCTGGCTGCTGGTGACACTGGCAACCTGGCTTGCACAGCGGGTATGCGGGCCATTAACACCGCCTGCGCAAGAGAAGCAGGAAATAGCAGAGCGCGAGCAAGAAAGCTGACGACGATTGATTTTTCGAAATTTGCCCTCAAATCATAACGTGTAAGGCGCTTTTCCGTTTCGCACTCGTCGTGAAAATGGTAATTTAAAAGGCTTAACGCGGTAAGTTGTTCACGATTTATTCGCTCAAACCACATAACGGGAAGTAATGTGAAATATTTACTCATTTTCTTACTGGTGTTGGCGATTTTTGTTATTTCGGTGACATTAGGTGCGCAAAACGATCAACAGGTAACGTTTAACTATCTGCTGGCTCAGGGTGAGTATCGTATATCTACGCTGCTTGCTGTATTGTTTGCTGCAGGTTTTGCTATTGGTTGGTTAATTTGCGGCCTTTTCTGGCTGAAGGTTCGTGTGTCTCTTGCGCGTGCCGAACGTAAAATCAAACGACTGGAAAACCAGCTTGCGCCTGCGACCGACGTTGCGGTATCTGCCGACTCGTCGGTTGTGAAGGAATAAATATTTATGCTGGAGTTGTTGTTTCTGCTTTTGCCTGTAGCCGCTGCCTATGGGTGGTATATGGGTCGCAGAAGTGCGCAACAAACAAAGCAGGATGAAGCTAACCGTCTGTCGCGTGACTACGTCGCCGGGGTTAACTTCCTCCTCAGCAATCAACAAGATAAAGCGGTGGATTTGTTCCTCGATATGCTGAAAGAGGATACAGGCACCGTTGAGGCTCATCTCACCCTCGGAAACCTGTTCCGCTCTCGCGGTGAAGTCGATCGTGCAATCCGCATCCATCAAACTCTTATGGAAAGTGCATCGCTGACCTATGAGCAGCGTTTACTGGCGGTTCAGCAATTAGGACGCGACTACATGGCCGCGGGTTTATATGACCGCGCGGAGGACATGTTTAATCAGCTGACCGATGAAACGGATTTCCGCGTGGGCGCATTGCAGCAATTATTGCAAATTTACCAGGCAACCAGCGAATGGCAGAAAGCCATTGATGTGGCGGAACGTCTGGTCAAACTCGGCAAAGATAATCAGCGTATAGATATCGCGCATTTTTACTGTGAACTGGCCTTACAGCAAATGGGTAGCGACGATATGGATCGCGCCATGACGTTGCTGAAAAAAGGGGCTGCGGCCGATAAAAACAGTGCCCGCGTTTCCATCATGATGGGGCGCGTGTATATGATGAATGGGGAATATGCAAAGGCAGTCGAAAGCCTGCAACGCGTAATTTCTCAGGATAAAGAGCTGGTCAGCGAAACGCTGGAAATGCTGCAAAGTTGCTATCAGCAGCTCGGTAAGAATGATGAGTGGGCGGAGTTTTTGCGTCGTGCAGTTGAGGAAAATACCGGTGCTGCCGCTGAGCTGATGCTGGCTGATATCCTTGAAGCTCGCGAAGGCAGTGATACCGCTCAGATCTACATTACCCGCCAGTTACAACGTCATCCCACAATGCGCGTTTTCCATAAGCTGATGGACTATCACCTTAATGAAGCGGAAGAAGGGCGCGCCAAAGAAAGTCTGATGGTTCTGCGCGATATGGTCGGTGAGCAGATCCGCAGTAAGCCACGCTATCGTTGCCATAAATGCGGATTTACAGCTTATACGCTGTACTGGCATTGCCCGTCCTGCCGTTCGTGGTCAACCATTAAGCCAATTCGCGGCCTTGATGGACAGTAATTTAAAAAAATGCCTTGTTTAGTTACAACATACTAATGAGTGGTTATCATTCACAGCGTCAAACACCTGTGCCACATCGCCTCGCAGAAATGTAAACGCGCCTGTTAATTTTCTATTACCGCAGGTAGAATGCACGCCGTTTACCCATTTTGTGCCGCAAGCGGCGCCATCTTCAAGAAGGTCTGGTCATGACGTTTACTGCTTCATCTTCTTCCCGTGCTGTTACTGATTCTCCTGTCGTTGTCGCTCTGGATTACAATAACCGCGATAAAGCGTTAGCTTTTGTCGACAGAATTGATCCTCGTGATTGCCGTTTGAAAGTGGGCAAAGAGATGTTCACGCTTTTTGGACCGCAGTTGGTTCGTGACTTACAACAGCGTGGATTCGACGTCTTTCTTGATTTGAAATTTCATGATATTCCCAATACTACGGCGCATGCCGTTGCAGCGGCGGCAGATCTTGGTGTGTGGATGGTAAACGTTCATGCTTCAGGCGGGGCACGCATGATGACTGCAGCGCGTGAAGCATTGGTACCTTTCGGCAAAGACGCTCCGCTACTGATTGCAGTGACGGTTCTGACCAGTATGGAAGCCAGCGATCTGGAAGATCTTGGTGTGACATTGTCACCGGCTGAGCATGCCGAAAGACTGGCACGTTTAACCCAGAATTGTGGGCTGGATGGTGTTGTATGCTCGGCGCAGGAGGCGGTACGATTCAAGCAAGCGTTTGGTCAACCGTTTAAACTGGTCACCCCGGGGATTCGCCCTGCAGGTAGTGAGGCGGGTGATCAACGCCGCATTATGACGCCAGAGCAGGCGCTTTCCGCTGGTGTAGATTACATGGTGATTGGTCGTCCGGTCACACAGTCGAATGATCCGGCGCAGACCTTGAAGATGATCAATGCCTCCCTGAAACGAGGTGCATAAATGAACGACTCTAATTCTCGCCTGGTTTACTCAACTGAATCCGGACGTATTGATGAACCCAAAGTGGTGCCTGACCGCCCGAAGGGTGATGGCATTGTCCGTATTCAGCGTCAAACTAGCGGTCGGAAAGGTAAGGGTGTTTGCCTGATTACCGGGATTGATCAGGATGATGCTGAATTGGTTAAATTAGCCGCTGAGCTGAAGAAAAAATGTGGCTGTGGTGGTGCAGTGAAAGATGGCGTAATAGAAATTCAGGGTGATAAACGCGACCTGATAAAATCGTTGCTGGAAGCCAAGGGAATGAAAGTTAAATTGGCGGGCGGTTAATCAAAAAAAGCCACGGAATTCGACCGTGGCTTTTTTATAAATAACGAACTAATGGTACAGAGCTGAGAAAAGTAAACGTCTTATTATATCGAGCCAGTCAACAGTAGATTATTTACCCACCTGATGGCCAATAATACCACCTACCGCAGCACCACCCAGCGTCCCCAGCGTGCTGCCATCCGTCAGGACTGCACCACCGATAGCACCTGCACCAGCACCGATCGCGGTGTTACGGTCACGTTTGGACCAGTTGGAGCAAGCGCTCAGAGACATTGCCAGAGTAATCGCCAGAACAGCAGCGGTCATTTTTTTGCTCGTTACAAACATAATACTTTCTCCTGAATTATTGATTCACGGGATCCAGTTCTCTTTAATGATACGCCATATCAGGACGATTAAAGATATTTCCGTGAACTATGTTGCGCAGGGATGACAACTAAATCACGCAGGTGATAGTCACTTCCTGTTATATCGCTAATAGTAATTTTACGACTTTATCCTGTTAACGACAGGTAAAAAGTCTTAATTGGACCGTCAGATAAGTCTCAGAGAGAAGATGATTTGCCTGCTGACAAATCATCTGGTGAAGTATTATGCTTGGGTATCAATGATGTTTACCGTTAATCCCGAGTGTTCTAGCTGCATTTGCACGCTGGCACTGAGTTTTGCATCCGTCACTACGCGGCTGAACCGATCTAACGGACCCAGTGTGTAAGGGTGAATTGCCTCAAATTTTGAGCTGTCGGTAAGCACGATCACCTCTGCACCTTTTTCCAGCACAGCATTGACTACGTCAGAGCGCATCATGTCGCGGCCGGTAAAGCCGGTATCAGCCTGCCAGCCATCAATACCGATAAATGCCTTACTAAAGTGAACCTGCTGAATAAACTGGCGAGTTAGCGGTCCGACCATGCTTTCACTTTTTTTCTGATAGATCCCACCGAGAAGAATGACTTCACAGGGAGTTTCTTTGAGCAGATGAGCGATATAGCTGCTGACCGTAATGATGGTGACGTCTTTTTGTTCCGCAAGTGTTCTGGCCAGAAGCGCATTACTGCTGCCATTCTCAATAAAGACTGATTCGCCAGGATTGACCAGTGATGCGGCAAATTCGGCCAGTTCACGTTTCAGCGTGAAATTGGTCATCATGCGCGTTTCTACATCATCACTGTTCAATGAGACAGCGAAGCCGTGCGCACGGCGTAAATAACTCTGTTTTTCCAGTGTGTTCAGATCCTGTCGAATCGTCACTTCTGAAACGCCGGTGACTTTAGCAAGCTCAGCTACACTCATCTGGCCTTTATCGGTCACCATCTGCAAAATAGATTGTTGTCGGGAATTCATAGTATTAATTTTTTATAGCGATATCGTATCGGAAATTAAACGGAGACTGCGTTATCTGAAATCTGATGATAGCAATCACATACAGAGAACGATGCCATCAGATCTCCCACGGGGCCCTGGCTTTTTTTGACAAAGATTCTGTATCTTCTTTGACCGTATTTAACAGTTCAGCCTTAAGAATCTCGAGGTTGTGGATGGCTGAGTGGTAATCGCCAGCAACGAGGATATCCAGCACGGTATCAATACGTTCGGCCAGACGCTGTGCGTCGATATCAGACATGTTCGTCATCCTAATGTCAAAATAGTTAGAATTTCATGATGCAGAAATTCATGACAAAAGAGAAGGGAAAAATAGTATTATCCCGAACGATTGGAGAATAATATATATTCTGTAATTACATACAGATATGATCCATCCAGGAATGTCCATTTTTCCATATTCAATATGTTTACTCCTTCCGCTTTAACGCAACTTTTTATTCAGATAACGCTTATACCAGCGTTCAAATGCGGCGGCCGGCATTGGCTTGGCGAACAAAAAGCCCTGACGCTCGTTGACACCGTTCTTGGTCAGAAAGGCGTCCTCTTTCGCGCTTTCAACACCTTCGGCTATGACTTGTAGATTCAGCGCTTGCGCCACCGCGACAATGGCTCGTACCAACGACTGTGAAATAGATTGTTTGTGAATATCTCTAACAAAGGCCTGATCCAGTTTGATCGCATCAAGTGGGAAGCGGGCAAGTTGCGACAGTGATGAGTATCCTGTCCCAAAATCATCCAAATGAATCTGCGCCCCAAGCTGGCTAAACTGCTGAATAACCGACAGTGCAAGTTGTTCATTTTCAATCAAACTGCTTTCTGTTAGCTCGACGTCGATTGGACAATATTCAAAATTCAGTTCATGAAGCACCTGCTTCAAATCGGTAAAAAGCGTCTGGTCGGCAAGCTGACGAGCCGATACGTTTACCGCTACACGCAGATTTATTCCCTTATCACGCCATTTAGCCACCTGGCGCACGACGTCCAGAATAACCCAGCGTCCCAGCGGAACAATCAGCCCCGACTCTTCGGCATAAGAGATAAACTCCAATGGTGGGATTAGCCCGCGCTCGGGCGATTGCCAACGCACCAGAGCCTCCACGCTACGCACTTCGCCACGCCATGTTATTTTCGGCTGGTAATGAATAAGCAATTGATCATTTTCCAGGGCTTTACGCAGATTGGTATCCAGCCAAAGGTATTCGAATACCCGTTGATTCATTTCAGGGGAGAATACGCAAAATTGTCCGCGGCCACCTTCTTTGGCTGTATACATTGCCGTATCTGCATTGCGAATTACACTTTCGCTATCATTTCCATGCTGAGGGGCGAGGGAAATACCAATAGAACATCCGGTATACACTTCAATAAGGCCGATACGGAAAGGCAGACGCAGGCGTGTCAAAATACGCGATGCCGTGGCCTCCAGTGCGCTCTGGGACGTTTTAGTGGCAAGGACAATAAACTCATCGCCGCCAAAACGAGCCAATAATTGATCTTCCTCGAGACAACTGAGGATTGCCAGCGACACGCTCTGTAACAACTGATCGCCAAACATGTGCCCGTAGGCATCGTTAACCTTTTTGAAATTATCCAGATCGAGGTAAACAATACCTACCTGGGTGTCTCCCGCGTTGTCGATCGCCTCGCTAATCAATTCATGAATTGCGTTACGGTTGGGTAATCCGGTAATGGAATCGGTATTCGCCAGCACGCGCAGACGCTCCTGAGCGCGTCGTTCTTCAGTGATGTCGGTACCTGAACAGATCAGGAAAATTTCGTTCTTACCGCTGCCGTTATGCACAAACTTATTGCGAAACAGAAACAGGCGCTGACCCTTACAGGTCTTCACCCACCGTTCGACTTCATACGAATTGCCTTCGCGAAAAAAAACGTCGATGTTACGTCTTGAAGCGGCTGCTTCACGGCGGCTCATAAAGAGTGTGAAGACGCTTTGCCCGATCACTTCGCGCTCTCTTAGCCCGGTGTACTCTTCGCACAATCGATTAAATCGCTGAATATTGCCCTGACGATCAAGGATAACGATAACTGAATTAGCCTCAGAGACGACCTGTTCAGCAAAAGAGAGTCCTTGTGCCAGATCGCGCGCAACAGAAGGGGTGTCATCCCACGCGGATGCGCTACCGGCCCATTCGCGTTTATTAATTTTCCGTCCGACCAGGTGAACGGGAATATCATCGTCATCAATGGGAAGAGTCATTAACAGGCTGGACGTAATGACTGTCATCTCCCGAATACGATCGGCTTGTTCCGGTGAAAGCTCGATGGTTTGGTCGGTATCAGTCGCTTCGGCGATAGAAAAATGCAGGATGTTGCAATCCTCTGACAAACGCCAGTAGGGGGTGTGAGTGCCTATATAGCTATACAACGTAACCCTCTCCCGAACGTCTTTCATGATGTGTACTATCCCGTTTAAAGCGCATACAGCCACAAAAATAAGGGTAGCCATGATTCATACAGGTTGATTATGGCTGAACGTATTGTTTTATTTATATATTTATGTGTAATCCAGATTCAGGAAAAAGCAAAGTCAGTGTGCTGAAAATAGAAAAAATAATTCTGACTGGATGAAAGAAGTGTAGTGCGTGGCAGCTAATTGCGCGGAAAAAAAGAAAACGGCCTTTTCGTTACAGAAAAAGGCCGTTGAATCGATGTTTGTTACACGGCAGGACGAGCGATAACGCTGCGGGTTTCCATCCGAACTTCAGCAATAGTTACGTCAATCACGTCAGTGACTTTGTAAACCACTTCACCTTTAATTTGCACCGTGCCGCTTTCCTGGCTACATACCAGTTCATCACGGACAGCGTGCAGGAATGGTGCCGGAATAAATGCAACAGCGCCATTATCGACTAAACGAACGCGCATACCGCCACGGCTGACGTCAATGATTTCAGCTGCAAAACGGATATCGGTATCGACTTTGTCCTTCAGGAAACGCGCGTACAGCCAGTCACCTACATCACGTTCGGCCATACGGTTCAGGCGACGACGGTCTGCCATTTGCAGGGTGATATCATCCTGCGGACGAGCGATGGTTTCACCTTTGATAACAGCCTTCAGCAGGCGGTGGTTGATCATATCGCCATACTTACGGATAGGGGAAGTCCATGTGGCATATGCTTCCAGACCTAACCCAAAGTGCGGTCCTGGCTCGGTGCTAATCTCTGCATAAGACTGGAACCGGCGAATACGGCTGTCGAGGAAACCAGAAGGCTGGGCATCCAGCTCACGACGCAGTTTGCAGAAGCCTTCCAGGGTTAATACTTCTTCGGCATCGACGTGCATACCATGGGTTTTCAACAGTGCGGCCAGCGCTTCAGCATTCGCCGGATCGAATCCCATGTGTACGTTATAAATACCAAAGCCCAGTTTGTCGCGAAGCACACGTGCCGCACAAATATTTGCCGCAATCATGGACTCTTCCACAATACGGTTTGCGATGCGGCGCGGCTCAGCCACGATGTCCAGGACTTCACCTTTTTCACCCAGAACAAAACGATAATCCGGGCGATCTTTAAATACCAGAGCATGGTTATGACGCCATTCACCACGGCTGAGGCAAATGCGCTGTAGCAGACGGATCTGACCGGCAATCGCGTCGTTTTCAGGCTGCCAGTCCCCGGTGCCTTCCAGCCAGTCGGAAACGTTGTCATACGCCAGCTTGGCTTTGGATTCGATAGTGGCTGCAAAGAAGGTGATGTTGTCCTCGATCGTACCGTCAGCAGCAATAATCATGCGACAAGCCAGAACCGGACGAACTTCGTTAGCGCGCAGGGAACACAGGTCGTCGGACAGTTCGCGCGGTAACATCGGAATATTGAATCCCGGCAGATAGTTGGTGAACGCACGAATTTTCGCCGCGTTATCCAGTTTGCTGCCTTCAGCAATCCAGGCAGTAGGATCGGCAATTGCAACGGTTAATTGCAGTTTACCGTCAGCCAGCTCTTCGGCATACAACGCATCATCCATATCTTCAGTGCTGGCACTGTCGATGGTGACGAAATGGAGAGCAGTTAAATCCTGACGTTCCAGACCTTCATCCAGCATTTCGGTGGCCACGCCATCCGGTGCTTCTTTTTCGAGGTTATGGCGCGCCAGTGTGACCCACCATGGGACGAAGTGATCGTCAGCAAAGGTGATAAACTGAGTTAATTCAGCATAGAAGGTGCGGTCGCCTTTCAGCGGATGACGGCGCATTTCAGCTACCGCCCAGTCACCCTCTTTAAATTCGTGTTCCACACCGCGAGCAGCGCGGCAGGGAATTGCATCTTTCAGTAACGGATGATCCGGTACAATGGACAAACGGTCATTCTTGCCCTGAACTTTACCCACGAAGCGAGTCAGGAACGGTTCGACCAGTTCTTCCGGCTCTGCAGACTCGCGATCTTTTTCCGTATGGATAACCGCGACAATGCGGTCACCATGCATCACTTTTTTCATCTGCGGCGGTGGAATAAAATAGCTTTTTTGTGCATCGACTTCCAGGAAGCCAAAGCCTTTTTCCGTGGCTTTTACCACCCCTTCAGCACGTGGCGTTTGGGAATGTAGTTGCTGTTTAAGCTGCGCTAGCAGCGGGTTGTCCTGAAGCATAATTGTCTATTTTCGTGGCCAAAAGAGCGGCTGACAGTTTTACGCGAATCTGCCTGGCGCAGCAAGCGCTCTTTCAGTAAATGGATCGGTTAATGAGTCTCGCCCAGTGCGATTTTCAAGCGATTCAACCATCCGCACAATCCGCTCCAGGCCAGTAGGTTAATAGCCTGTTCTGAAGAGATACCCTGATCGAGTAACGGGGTTAGTAGTGCGGCGCTAAAACGATCGGGCGCCCGGGTCAGCCATTGTACCGCCTGTAGGGTTACGCGCTCAACTGGATGTCGCTGCTCCCAGCGCTGTAATTCGCGCTCCTCATCGCGAAGTAAAGCGATGACGTCGGCCATTTCATGCACCGAATGTGCGTATTCATTAAAGCAGGCAACGCTGCCATTAATACGTGCAGTCAGCAGAGTGGTCAGTGAAAACGCTCTTGATTGCACATCAGTGCGCAGTGAGCTGATGACCAGTGATTTGAGTACCGCCAGTATTTCGGGAGAATGAGCCAGTAACGGTGTCAATGCGCGCAGTTCGGGGGGCGAGTGATCCGGGGGCTGCTGACGAGCGGGACAATATTCGACCGGGAAGGATGCGGCATACCATTTTGCATTGGCATCATTAAATGCTGACGCTAGCGCGTATTGTTGTACATCAAGTCCCGGTATCCGGCGAGCAGGGTGACCAAAGTATGCCTGAAAAATAGCTACTGCACGGGCCTGAAAACCCACAAATCCAATTATCTGATTGATCAGAATAATATCGCCGGTTGTCAGACCAACCTCATCCAGATGCTGGCGAGCACGCGCGTTAATAACGGAGGGTGAACTGGCGAGTTGGCGAGCATATTGGGTGATTTGCGCTAGCCGGTGATTGCTCTCCCGCGAGGAGTCCGGGCCTGGAAGTGGTGTTAAACGCGCCGCATAGTGATTACACAATCGCTGGACGCCGTAAACCTGGGCGACAGTTAAAGCGGTGCTCATACGTTCATAGGCGCTGAATGTATGCAACTGGCTCTGGGTAACGTGAGCAGGGAAAAGATGACAGGCAAGTTTACGTGCAGGTTCTAACCAGGACTGAAAGGGTAAAAGCGCGACTTCGGGTATCGTCAAATCCAGTAAAAAACTGTCCTCGACGTGCGCGGCTTCAGGCACCAGTGGCAGGGCATCTTGCGGATACCTGCTGGACTGAGTTTCATGATACCAGTGGCTTTTGCCTTCAATTCGGCGTTGTTCCATGGGCGATCCTTGGTCTAAAAAGTGGCGACCCGGATACGTCGTCATACCCATACGCCGGATCGTTTGTGCTGCATTATCCTGGCGTAAGCGGATGAGGGGATGAAAGACTGTTAGGTGATAATAAATATCAGAAAAGTATATATGGCAGAATGTAGAAGGGCGGAAGAATGGAAAATCATGGGCGACGCAACGCCGCCCATGGAGGTGGTCTGAAAGATTATTTCAGTTCCAGTTCGTTCATTGCAGCGATGCTGAAGCCACCGTCAACGTGAACGACTTCACCGGAGATACCGCCAGACAAGTCGGAGCACAGGAATGCTGCGGAGTTGCCCACATCTTCAATGGTAACAGTGCGGCGAATCGGGGTAACCGCTTCACAATGTGCCAGCATTTTACGGAAATCTTTAATACCGGATGCCGCCAGAGTACGGATAGGACCTGCGGAGATTGCGTTAACACGCACACCTTCAGGACCCATCGCGTTAGCCATGTAACGCACGTTCGCTTCGAGGGAAGCCTTCGCCAGACCCATAACGTTGTAGTTCGGGATTGCGCGCTCTGCGCCCAGGTAGGACAGAGTCAGCAGAGCAGAGCCTGGGTTCAGCATAGTACGGCATGCTTTAGCCATCGCAACAAAGCTGTAGGCGCTGATGTCATGAGCGATTTTAAAGCCTTCGCGGGTGACAGCATTCACATAGTCGCCATCCAACTGATCAGCCGGTGCAAAACCGATGGAGTGCACGAAACCGTCGAATTTCGGCCAGGTTTTGGCCAGCTCAGCGAACATGGTGTCGATACTGGCGTCTTCAGCCACATCGCACTGCAGGACGATGCTGGAACCCAGTTGAGCTGCAAATTCTTCCACGCGGCCTTTCAGTTTGTCGTTCTGGTAGGTGAACGCCAGTTCAGCCCCTTCACGATGCATCGCCTGCGCGATACCCCATGCGATGGACAGTTTACTGGCAAGACCGGTCACCAGAATGCGCTTACCGGAAAGAAAACCCATAGCTTTAATCCTTATAGTCATTACTTATTTTTTAGCAATCAATGAGTTATGATTGCAATTTCAAGGTCACTCGAAATTGGTCTGAAATTATATCCCACTCTCTGCCCCTTGTGTCACGATCTTTCTCTGCGATTCACCACACGGTTACTGGCAGCAAAAAGTATTTCAGGGGGCTGTAGAGTTGTAGTCAGTTATGAGCGGCCTGTCGCTATACATTGCACGTGAGGAGTATATCACTCCCCCCTGGTTCTGCCTCATCCAACCAGCGAAGGACAGGGCGGCAAGGTGACAGTACTAAGGCCCTGAATAGCTAAAATGACATGATTTTATCGCTAGTCGATGTTTATAAACATATCAATGTAAGAAGATTCTTAAAACAAAAATAATGACCATATTCAGTTCGTTATGATATATTGTTTTTATCGATCAATATCTATGTATTGATCGATATTATTGATTGATTGTAATTAGAAGTGCATTATCAGGATGTTATGATCAATTGGAGTGGTCTTATGCACTATCATTTCATCGCGGAACCGATGAGAGACACAATGGATAAGTTGCTGGGTGTTGAGATGCTCACCCGGTTTACTTCAGACACGGTTCACCCGTTACATTCAGATTTCATCATTACAGCGTGGAGTGGTGAACAAAAACGTCATTTTCTGCTCGAACAAATAAAGTTAATCGCTCAAAAGCGAGACTGGTTTGAGAAAAATAACCTTTTCTGCACGCTTAATCTCATTGACGAAATGGCGCTTCTGGCGATTGGCGACCCTGTCATTACATCTGCATTACATGCAATGCCATTTATTGCTCTGCAACTCTCAGAACGATTCTTGTCGAATACAGCATGCCTGAATAATCTGTTAATTAACTCTCTTGGTGATGGTCCAAATGCATTGTGGCTGGGCGATCTGGGGTCTGGCTGCGTCGGGGCGAATCCGCTGGTTAGCGGCGGTTTTGATGTTGTGAAAATGGATCGTAACTTCTTTCTCGCCCAGGTAGAAAAGCCCATGTTTCCGGTTCTCATAAAAAATATCCGGGAATACTGTGATCATGTTGTGGTCGAGGGAATTGACGATGCCCGGTTTATCGACGAAGTCATCAACGCTGGAGTATGGGCGATACAGGGAACTGTATTCCCATCGATCACTTTTACCGATGTAGAAGCGCTAATGCCGGTAAGTGTCTACCATTAAAGGCAAAAAAGAGCCCTCCGGCAGAGGAGGGCATTTGTCCTGCTAACGGTCTTTTCGCCAGGCATCCGCAGTGAGTGCCTCGCCGAAATGCCCGGAAATCAGGCGACGAGTCAGTTCATGCAGGGGAGAGGCAAGAACATCCGCTGTACTACCGCGCTCAACAACTTCTCCCTGATGCATGACCAGTACCTGATCGCTGATGTGTTTCATCATTCCAATATGCTGAGTTACATAAATATATGAAATTCCTTGTTTTTCCTGTAACTCCAGCATCAAATTAATCAGTTGTGAGCGCATCGACATATCGAGAGATGCCAGGGCTTCATCCGCGATGATTACTTTAGGGCGCAAAATAAGAGCGCGGGCGAGCCCCAGACGCTGTTTTTGCCCAGGGGCCAGCATATGCGGGTAGTAGCTGACGTGATCGGGTAGTAGACCGACCATCCGCATCGTTTCAATAATCTGTTTACGCCGCTGCTCTGGCTCCAGATCGGTGTTGAGACGCAGCGGGAAATCGAGGATTTGCGAGATACGCTGGCGCGGGTTAAGTGATGTTGAGGGATCCTGGAAAATCATGCGAATACGCTGGCTACGGAAGGAATAATCGCCGTACTTCAGTGGGTGATCGTCAATCAGCAGTTCGCCGCTGGTAGGCTCAACCATCCCCGCCAGCATTTTTGCCAGCGTGGATTTACCTGAGCCGTTTTCGCCAATGATGGCAAGAGTTTGTCGCTCACGCAGGGTAAAACTCAGGGGCTTGACGGCCTCGACGGTCTGGCGACGAAACAAGCCGGTCCGGTAGCGAAAGGTTTTGCTCAGATTACGTACTTCGAGCAGTGTTTCTACCATCTCACTCTCTCTCCATGTTCAGCGGGAAATGACAGGCGTAGAGATGATTCTTTGCTCCGGTCAGTCGTGGGGTTTCAATACATTCGCGTTGTGCATAAGGGCAACGTGGTCCCAGGCGGCAACCAATAGGCAATTGCTCTAACAATGGAATTGCTCCCGGCATGGTATTCAGTCGGCTTTTGTGAGGCATCGGACTACCAAAGTCAGGAATGGCACGGATCAACGCCTGGGTATAGGGATGATGCGGAATTGTCACCAGATCTTTACTGGGGGCGGTTTCCACCGTTTGTCCGCAGTACATTACGTTGATTTTGTCTGCCCATTGGCTAAGCATTTGCAGGTCATGGCTGATCAGTAAAATGGTGGTATTGCTGTTTTGATTCAGCCGGGTCAGCAGACGGAAAATTTGTGCCTGCGTCGTGGGTTCCATCGCGTTAGTGGGTTCATCGGCAATCAGCAGGCGCGGCTGGTTAGCCAGTGCGATTGCAATCATCACTTTCTGGCACTCGCCGTCCGTCAGCTCATAGGGGAAGCTGCGCATTGCGTCTTTATGATCTTTGATCCCGACACGGTGCAGCAGCTCAATTGCACGGCGTTTACGCCAGCCAATACGTTGCCACCAGCGCCCTTTATAGGTCCAGGCCGGGATGTTTTGCATTAGTTGCCGCCCAATACGTTCAGACGGATCGAGACAGGATTGCGGCTCCTGAAAGATCATGGAAACGTTATGACCGACCAGTTTACGTCTCTCACGAGCGGAAAGACGCAGCAGATCGATATCGTCAAAGCGCATACGGTCGGCGGTAACGCGCCAGTTGTCTTTGGCTACTCCGCAGATGGCTTTGGCGATGAGACTTTTACCTGATCCGGATTCACCTACCAATCCACGGATCTCGCCTTCATTCAGCGTCATGCTAACACGGTCAACTGCCTTCACCCATTCGTCGCCGGTCCTGAACTCAATAGTCAGGTTGCGGATATCCAGTAATGGCATTATTCCACCCCCGCAATAATCGCGCGACGTACGCCGTCACCTAACAGGTTAACCAGCAGCACACTGATCATAATTGCCGCCCCCGGCAGCATTACCGTCCACGGCGCGACGTAAATCAACTCCAGTGCGTCGCCGAGCATAGCTCCCCATTCCGGCGACGGGAGCTGTGCACCGAGATCCAGAAAGCCCAGTGCGGCAATATCCAGAATCGCCATCGACAGTGCGCGAGTGATTTCGGTGATAAGTCCGGCGGTAATATTGGGCAGAATCGCAAACCACAAAATATTGAGCGTTGTGGCACCGTCCAGGCGCGCAGCGATGACATACTCTTTTTCCAGCTCGTCGTGCACCATGCTGTAGACGGAGCGTACCATGCGTGGCAACAACGCCAGCCAGACAGCAAACATCGCGTGAGTCAGGTGCGGTCCGGCAAACGCCACCACAATAATCGCCAACAGCAGTGAAGGAATAGAGAGGAGGGTATCCAGAATATGGTTCAGCACGGCGGAGCGTAAACCGTGCGTTGCTCCGGCTAATACTCCTAATACCAGACCACACAGCGTGGCGGCGAGCGTTACGACAAATGCACCACCCACGGTAGGAGCCGCGCCGCTAAGCAGGCGGCTTAACACGTCACGCCCCAGATCGTCAGTCCCAAGGAAGAATGACACTTCGCCATAGCGTGACCAGGAAGGAGGCAGCAGTTGATATCCCAGAAATTGCTGATCGATACCATAAGGTGCGAACCAGCCACCAAAAACACACAGTATCATCAGTCCCGCGCAGCCATACAGGCCGACCATTGCAGGAGCATCACCATAAAAATTGCGCCAGGCGGTGCGTAGCGTACCGGGCGGGCGCTTTTCGGTGTATACGCTATCGTAAGGCATACCATTCCTTATGTTTCAGAGGGTTAGCCATGGCACCCAAAATATCAGAGATAACGTTAACAATAATAACCAGAGAACCAATCACCATAACGCCCGCAGAAATTGCGGCGTAATCCTGTTGACGAATCGCGTTAATCAGCCAGCGGCCAAGCCCTGGCCAGCTAAAGACCATCTCAGTAATCATTGCCAGAGTCAGCATGGTAGAAAACTGTAAACCAAGACGCGGGATCACCGGCGGCAGGGCATTATGCAGCACATGACGTCTCAGGATTGTTAACCGCGACAGGCCGCGGGTGGCTGCTGCTTTCACGTAGTTCTGATCGAAAACTTCAATAGTGCTGATGCGCATTAGACGAATGACTTCGGTTGTTGGCGCGACGGAGAGCGTCAATACGGGGAGCACCATATGTCGGATTGCACTGACCACCATTTCATCACGCCAGGGCGAATCGGAGATCCACGCGTCGATAATGGCAAAACCTGTGACGGGTTTGACTTCGTAGAGCAGATCAAAGCGGCCTGATACCGGCAACCAACCGAGCGTAAGTGAAAAGAGTAATGTCAGCAGTAGCGCCAGCCAAAAAACCGGAATAGAAAAGCCCATCAGAGCAATAGCACTGATGCAACGATCCTGCCATTTATTACGCGTTATGCCTGCCAGCATGCCGATAGGGATCCCTACCATCAGCGCAAAGCCAAAGGCCAGAATGCACAACTCCATCGTGGCAGGAAACACCTCTTTCAGTTGTTCTGAAATCAACTGTCCGTTGATACTGGAAACACCAAAATCCCAGTGAATTAAGCCATTAAACCAGAATACCCAGGCGTTCCACAGCGATGCGCCTTGCAGAGGTGCATGGGGAGTAAAATAGCTCAGGCTAAACCCGATAAATGTCAGGAAGAAAAGGGTTACCAGGAGCAATAAAAAACGCCGCAGGGTGAAGATAATCATGGTTTTTTCACCTCATCTTTCTTTTCCCTGGAAACCCCGGCAAAGGAGGCATTACCAAACGGACTCAGCACCAGTCCTTTGATGTCGTAGCGATAGGCCTGCAGGCGTAGTGAAGATGCCAGTGGCAGAATCGGGAGCTCTTTTGCCAGAATATTTTGTGCTTCGTCATAGGCGTCAATGCGTGAGGCGAGCTGCTGTGAAGACAGCGCCTTGCGCAGAACGTTATCAAACTCCGGATCACACCAATGGGCAAAGTTGGTCTGCGAGTTAATGGCGGCGCAGCTCAGCAGCGGTCGGAAAAAACTGTCAGGATCGTTACTGTCTGTCGCCCAGCCGGACAACGTCAGATCATGGTTCATATCCATTAATCGCGCCTCCTGAAAACGACCTTCTACCGGGACGATTACCACTTTTACGCCAACCTGCGCCATGTCTGCCTGGATCAATTCTGCGGTTTTCAATGGACTCGGGTTCCAGGCCTGAGAGCTGGTGGGTACCCAAAGTTGTAACGTTAAGTTCTCCAGCCCCAGCGCTTTAAGCTGTTCGCGAGATTTTGCCGGGTTGTATTCTGTAATTTTAGCTTCGTTGTCATAAGCCCACGAGGCGCGAGGTAAAATAGATGCCGCTGTTTCCGCCGTACCGTAGTAGATCGACTGCATCAGACGTTGGTTGTTGATCGCCAGTGCCAGCGCATGACGAACGGCAGGATTATTCAGTGGAGGTTTGTCCGTATTAAACGCCAGATAGGCAATGTTCATTCCCGGTCGCAGCGTCAGACGCAGACGAGGGTCATCACGTAAAATACTGAGCTGGCTGGCGGCAGGCCAGGCCAGAACATCGCACTCTCCGGTGAGCAGTTTTGATAAACGCCCCGTGCCACCCGAGCCGAGATCAACGACCACCTGCGGCATTAAAGGCTTACCGCGCCAGAAATTGTCGTGACGTTGCAGACGAATATATTGCCCGGCGCGATTTTCTGAAAGCTGGAACGGCCCGGTGCCGACAGGCTGCCTGTCCAGTAATTCCTGGCGATCCTGTTTTGCCAGCGTTGAGGCGTATTCAGCCGACATGACGGAGGCGTAGTGCGTTGCCAGGTGCCACAGGAAAGAAGCGTCGGGTTGGGTCAGACGAAATTCGACGGTGTTGTTGTCCAGCTTACGCACACTTTGTACGTTATCGGCAAACTGGAGGCTGTCGAAGTAGGGGAAGCTACTGCCATTTACGTTATGCCATGGGTTCTGGCGATCAAAGATTCGCTCGAAGGTAAATACCACATCGTCCGCATTTAGCTTACGTGTTGGGGTAAACCAGGCCGTCTTTTGAAACGGTACGTCTCGGCGCAGATGGAAACGGTAGGTTGCACCGTTGTCCAGCACTTCCCAGCTCTCTGCCAGTTCAGGAACCAGTCGATAAGTGTAAGGATCCACATCAAGCAGCCGGTCATAGAGCTGGGCGGC
This sequence comes from Citrobacter sp. Cm046, assembly GCF_030333065.1. Classification (NCBI taxonomy): domain Bacteria; kingdom Pseudomonadati; phylum Pseudomonadota; class Gammaproteobacteria; order Enterobacterales; family Enterobacteriaceae; genus Citrobacter; species Citrobacter sp. Cm046. Next base: position 349,480 of record NZ_JAOWGP010000044.1, read on the forward strand.
CAGCGTGTCGACAATCAGACCACTGCTGGCTTTTTGTGGGTTGAATGTGTTGACCTGCCCGCTGACGCAATAGACAAAGCCGCTGTCACGAATATCAGCGTGCGCGGTCTGCTCAGGCGCAGCAACTGCCTGACCACTCAGAAGTCCAGCCATCACGATCAGAGATGATAAAACCAGGCGCATAATTTTTAAGGGATTATATATAAAGAAGCTATCTTACTAATATTTAATGACATTTGCCATTACCGTTTGTGTTTGGGGGTAGTAGTGGTGGTAATCACGAATTCAACATCGCGACCTGGTCAACATTCATACCAGCTTTCCACTTTGAATATACCTCATGAACTATCTTAGCATTTTCATGCCCTATCTGACTCGCAATAAACGAGGATACGCCTTAACAGAACTGGTCTGCGTTTTGCCAACGGTTATGACAAGAGGGGAATAGGGAGTGAACAGGCGGCAACCGAATTGTGACGCCAGAACTGCTTTGTTCTTATTCTTTACGCACGATTGAATCGCCACGCTCTGAGAAAAGTCTCCACAGCGGATAATGCCAGCTTATCCAACCACACCGGATCTACCGGAGCCTGGTCAATAAGTGCAGCGGGGAGGGCGTAGCCCATAATGGCCCCAAGAAAAGCTGTTGCTTGCAGATTGGGATCATCCAGTTGAATTTTACCTTCGGTCTGAAACTGAGCCAGAACCTGGGCTAGCGTATCGCGAATCCGGCCAGTAGGGCGCTGCGCAAGGCTGGAAAAGATTTCAGGGCGCTGAACCAGCACCTGAATGAGCAGTCGTTGAAAATGAATATTGGCCGGTGAGAAAAAATAGGCTTGTATCATCCTGGCGATCCCAAGAAGCAGCTCCGGTAAATTATGCTGTTTATCGTCAAGCAACTGCTGCAGAGACGGCTGAAGCTTATCGTTCAGAAAAGCAAAGGTTTCAACCAGTAGCTGATCCTTTCCTCCCGGAAAGTGACTGTAAAGCGTTGTTCTGGTTGTATTGGCCTTTTCCGCAATAATTTGAAGCGAAACATCCATGCCGTGCTCGAGGAAAATATCACGCGCAGCCTCAAGAATGCGAGGACGGGCTTTCATCGGGCGACCTTGTGGTTTAGTCATTTACTGTTACGTTTCCTTTTCACTCTCGACCAGTACCGGGGGATTAGCCATTCTTTCAATGCCCCTGCGGATAGCAATAAAAAAGAGTGGAACAAAGAGTAAGGTTAATAATGTTCCGGAAAGCATACCGCCAATAACGGCGACGCCAATCTCCAGGCGGCTTGATGCCCCAGCTCCTGTGGAGAGTACCAGAGGAATTACCCCGGCAACAAATGCCAATGATGTCATCAAAATAGGTCGTAAGCGTAAACTTGCTCCTTCCAGTGTTGCTGTGACAACCTCTTTGCCGCTCTGATACTGTGACTGTGCGAATTCAACGATCAGAATGGCATTCTTGGCGGATAATCCCATGGTTGTGAGCATGCCAACCTGAAAATAGATGTCATTGGTTAAGCCGGTGATCCAGGTAGCGAAGACGGCACCAGAAATGGCGAGTGGGATGATTAATAATACAGCCAGTGGGATGGCCCAGCTTTCATACAGCGCAGCAAGGCACAGGAAGATAAAGGCACAGGTCGCGAGGTAGATCCACTGGGCTTGTCCTGAGGACAATTGTTCTTGATATGACAGGCCGCTCCATTGGAGTCCAAAACCATCAAACTTCTGTATAACATCCTCAATCGCGTCCATTGCGGAGCCTGAACTTACCCCCTCAGTTGCATTACCCTGAAACTGGACGGAAGAAAGTCCATTAAAGCGTTGCAGCATCTGGGGACCCGTGGTCCATTGCAGGGTACTAAAGCTGCTAAAAGATGCCATTAAATCGTTATTCCCCCGTACGTGCCAGGCGGAAATATCCTCTGGCGAAGTACGCCAGTCAGCATCACTTTGCATGTACACCCGCTTGACCCGTCCCCGGTCAATAAAATCATTAACATAAACACCTCCCCATGCGGCGGATAATGTACTATTGATGTCTGCTTGCTCTAGCCCCTGAACCTGCGCTTTATGTCTGTCGATATCGACCCTGAGCTGGGCTTTTTCGTCAAGGCTGTTGATCCTGACAGCCGAAAGATTTGCGTCATCTGCTGCAAGATTCAGGACCTGCCGTTGAGTGCTTAGCAGCGCGTCATAACCGTTAGCTTCCTGATCCTGTAACCAGACTTCAAAACCGCTCGACTGGCCAAGTCCGCGTACCGTTGGCGGTGCCGTTACGTTAATGGATGCCAGCAGGTGGCTTTTAAAATACTGGTTAGCACGTGAGATGATGGACTGTGCGCTGTTTTGTTTACCACTGCGTTTGTCCCAGTGTTTTAGCTCAGCGAAAGCCATACCAACATTTTGTCCACTTCCGGCGTTATTGCGTCCTGTGACCATAAAGATGACATTCAGGTTTTCCTTTTCCTCCCTGAGAAAATATTGACTTATTTCATCACCGACAGCCTGAGTCTGTGTGATTGGAGAGCCGACAGGGAGAGCAAATTGAATCATTACCGAACCCTGATCTTCTTCCGGCAGAAAACTGGTCGGGAGTTTCAGGTAAGTCCCAATAGTTAATAAAACCAGGATTACTGCGAGGATATACAGGCGTACCGGGCGGGATATGCTTCGCTGCAAGAGGCTGAGGTAGGCGCTCTGGCCTTTGTCAATTCCACGGTTTAGCGAAGTAAAAAATCGACCTTGCTGGTGAGGGACGGGTTTAAGCAAATGTGCGCAAAGTGACGGAGTCAGTGTTAGCGCAACCAGAGCGGATAAAATCATTGAAGACACAATCGTCACGGTAAATTGTCGGTAAATAATGCCAACAGAGCCGCCTAAAAAAGCCATCGGTATGAACACCGCAGAAAGCACCAACGCAATACCTACCAGAGCGCTGGTGATTTCGCTCATCGAACGTAATGTCGCTTCTACGGGGGGGCATTTTTGTGATGCCATAATGCGCTCCACGTTTTCGACCACCACAATGGTATCGTCTACCAGAAGCCCGATAGCCAACACCATGGCAAAAAGCGTGAGTGTATTGATGTTGTACCCCAACAGACTCAATATTCCGAAAGTCCCCAGCATAACAACGGGAACGGTGATTGCCGGGATCAGTGTTGCCCGCCAGTTTTGTAAAAACAGGAACATGACAACCACAACTAACAGAATGGCTTCCAGAAGGGTATGAATAACACCTTCAATCGATACGAGTACAAATGGTGTGCTGTCCTTGGGATAAGCTGCAATCACCCCCTGAGGGAACTGCGGAGTCAGGCGCTCTATTTCAGCGCGTACATTTTCAGCCGTTGTTAATGCATTCGCTCCTGACGCCAGCTGAATAGATATCCCGGCCGCCGGATAACCGTTGAGCGTGGTCAGGTTCTGATAGTTTTCTGCGCCGATCTCAACTCTTGCCACATCCCGTAAATAAACTGCGGAACCATCGCTATTGGTACGAAGGAGGATATTCTCAAATTGTTTTGGTGTTTCAAGGCGAGACTGTACGGTGACGGTTGCGTTCAGATACTGATCCGCAGGGGCTGGCTGGGAACCAATTTCGCCACTCGTCACCTGGGCATTTTGCGCTTCAATTGCACTCTGTACATCAGAAGGCATGAATCCGAAGCTATTTAACTTATAAGGATCCAGCCATACTCTCATCGCGTATTGTGCGCCAAACACCGTGGTTTCCCCGACGCCATCGACCCGGCTTAGAGGATCCTGCAGATTACTGATCAGAAAGTCATTGATATCGATATTACTAAGCTGTCGGGAAGGGTCATAGAGCGCCACAACCATCAGACTGTCCCCTTGAGACTTTGTAACGGTGATCCCTTGTTGCTGAACTTCCTGGGGAAGACGCGTAATTGCCTGATTGACAGCATTCTGGACCTGGACCTGGGCAATATCGGGATCGGTCTCCTGTGCAAAACTCAGGCTTATTCGGGCCTGCCCGGCTGAACTGCTGGTGGAAGAGAAGTAGAGAAGACCATCGATCCCTTTAATTTGCTGCTCAATCACCTGAGTCACACTGTCTTCAACTGTTTCAGCTGAAGCGCCCGGATAGTTTGCGGTGATAGTGACCCCAGGGGGCGCGATATCAGGATATTGCTCTACCGATTGTGTGAACAGTGAGAGCAAGCCAGCCGACATAATGCAAATGGCCATTACCGCAGCGAAGACCGGTCTATCAACAAAAAATCTGGCCAGCATATGTCGCTCCACAAACTGTTTATTTACTTTACAGTAATGTAAATAAATGATTTGGACAAATAATAATCATCAAAGACATAGCTTTGTAAGTGACAGGTAACGAAGAATTTAAGTAAATATCTTTAAAATCAGTATGTAACAGAGAGCTATTTTTTAATAAAAATAATCTCTGTAGTTGGTTGATTTCTGGCACGCTGCTGGTTTGCACGAGCAGCGCCCAACAGATGAATGCTGCTTATTACGAAGCGCCACCCCAAAGTCGCTACGCTTGATGAGCAGTTCGGGCGACGGCTTTTGCTAAAGCTGATGTTTTTTAAGCAGTGCGCGCAGTTGGTGGTAGGTCAGTCCGAGCAATTCAGCCGCTTTTTTCTGATTAAATCTGGCCTGCTCAAGACTGGTTTGCAGAAATTGCTTCTCCTGTTGCTGTTGGAATTCGCGCAGATCGAGAGGTAATGGTGCCAGAACTGGTGAGGTTTCCGACTGCTGGATTTCGGGGGCGGGGCGTTTGAAAGGGTCAATCACAATCTCATCCAGAGGATAATCACTGGTACCGTGTCGGTAAACCGATCGCTCAACGACATTCTTCAGTTCCCGTATATTACCAGGCCAACGGTAGTGCAGCAGGGTCTCTCTGGCCTGAGCGCTAAATCCTGGAAACAGTGGTAACCCGATTTCACGACACATCTGAATAGCGAAGTGCTCGGCCATTAACATGATGTCGCTTTGACGTTCACGTAAGGGAGGGAGCTGCACTACATCGAAAGCCAGCCTGTCCAGCAGGTCCGCGCGAAAAGTGCCTTCGCTGACCATCCGTGGCAGATCGGCATTTGTCGCGCATACCAGTCGTACGTTGACCTGCAACGGCTGGCTGCCGCCAACGCGTTCGAGTTCCCCATACTCAATCACGCGCAGGAGTTTTTCCTGTACCAGCATCGGGGCGGTTGCCAGTTCATCGAGAAACAGCGTCCCGCCATCAGCGCGCTCGAATCGGCCAGGATGGCGCTTTTGTGCTCCGGTAAAGGCTCCCGCTTCGTGGCCAAACAGTTCTGAGTCGAGTAGGTTTTCATTAAGCGCCGCGCAGTTCAGGGAGATAAACGGTCCCTGCCAGCGCGAGGAGAGATAGTGCAGGCGGTTGGCGATCAGCTCTTTCCCTGTGCCACGCTCACCGATAACCAAAACCGGTTTATCCAGTGGGGCCAGTTGAGAAACCTGCTCCAGTACTTCAATGAAGCTGTTAGCTTCGCCAAGAAGGTTATCTTTGTATCCTGCCATGATGAAATTCACCATTTGTTAGTGTTATTCACCAATGTAACCTAATTTCATGAACAGGTAAAATTTACTATTTTCTTTATAATCAAATAATTAAAAAGTTGGCATGCAAGCTGCATTAGAGCATCAGCAGGGCATTGCCCGATATCAGAACAGTAAGTGAGGATTACATTATGGGTATTTTTTCTCGTTTTGCCGACATCGTGAACGCCAACATTAATGCGTTGCTGGAAAAGGCTGAAGATCCGCAGAAGCTGGTGCGGTTAATGATCCAGGAAATGGAAGATACGCTGGTGGAAGTTCGCTCGAATTCAGCGCGCGCACTGGCAGAAAAGAAACAGTTATCTCGCCGTATTGAACTGGCCACCGCGCAACAGGCGGAGTGGCAGGAAAAAGCGGAGCTGGCGCTGCGCAAAGAGAAAGAAGACCTGGCGCGTTCTGCTTTAATTGAAAAGCAGAAGTTAACTGATTTGATTACCACTCTGGAACATGAAGTGACGCTGGTTGATGACACGCTGGCACGTATGAAAAAAGAGATTGGCGAGCTGGAAAATAAACTCAGCGAAACCCGTGCTCGTCAGCAGGCGCTGACGCTGCGTCATCAGGCTGCAAGCTCCTCCCGCGACGTTCGTCGTCAGCTGGACAGCGGTAAGCTGGATGAAGCGATGGCGCGCTTTGAATCTTTTGAACGCCGCATCGATCAGATGGAAGCCGAAGCTGAAAGCCATAACTTTGGTAAGCAAAAATCTCTCGATCAGCAATTTGCTGATCTGAAAGCAGATGATGAAATCAGCGAGCAGCTGGCGCAGTTGAAAGCCAAAATGCAGCAAGACAAGCAATAATAACATCTGGCGGCGCCAGAGCGCGCCGCCGCTCATCACCTGTAAGGAGTACACATGAGCGCGCTATTTCTGGCCATACCGCTAACCATCTTTGTGCTGTTTGTTTTACCGATTTGGTTGTGGCTGCATTACAGCAACCGTTCCAGCCGTGGCGAGTTATCGCAAAGCGAACAGCAGCGCCTGGTGGAATTGAGTAATGATGCACAGCGCATGCGTGAACGTATTCAGACGCTGGAAGACATCCTTGATGCAGAACATCCTAACTGGAGGGACCGCTAATGGGGGGCGTTAACCTGAACAAAAAACTGTGGCGTATTCCACAGCAGGGTATGGTTCGTGGGGTCTGTGCCGGTATCGCACAGTATCTTGATGTTCCGGTGAAGCTGGTGCGAATCCTGGTTGTTTTGTCGATCTTCTTTGGTCTGGCCTTTTTTACCATAGTGGCTTATATCGTGCTGACTTTCGTTCTGGATCCAATGCCAGACAATGTCGCTTTCGGCGAACAACAGCCCTCGAGCGGCGAACTGCTTGATGCCGTCGATCGTGAACTGACCGCAAGTGAAAATCGTTTACGCGAAATGGAGCGTTATGTGACTTCAGATACGTTCACATTGCGCAGCCGCTTTCGCCAATTGTGAGGATTGAGATGAACAATCGCTGGCAGCGTGCCGGGCAAAGGGTGAAGCCTGGTTTTAAATTAGCAGGCAAGCTGGTACTTCTTACCGCGCTCCGCTATGGTCCTGCAGGCGTTGCCGGTTGGGCAGTGAAGTCCGTTGCCCGACGTCCGCTGAAAATGGCGCTGGCGTTGATTCTGGAACCTTTATTGAGCCGCGTGGCGGTAAAATTATCCAAACGTTATTCCGGGAATTAGCCCGACATCCGAATGACGCTATTTGAAATAACATATAGATAACATTTTTCCTGTTAATTTGCGGCAGCTCACAAATACGATTTTTGGGCTGCCAAAATCATTTTCCCCCTCAAGCTCACCTCTGCTGATTGACAGTTTATTTTCGTCTGAATTTGTGTGTCAGCAATAATATTGCGTTAGTAAGTCTTGCCATTAATCAACTCCAGGTGCAATTGTTGGTAAGCTATTAATATTAAATTGATTATATTTTTTACAAAAATGTTAAATGCATGGTAGTATACCCCCCTATAGTATACAGGAGGGCGTATGCCGCATTCCCCGGAAGATAAAAAACGTATTCTTACTCGCGTACGTCGTATTCGTGGTCAGGTTGATGCACTTGAACGCGCGCTGGAGTCCGGCGAACCGTGTCTGGCTATCCTGCAACAAATTGCCGCTGTACGCGGCGCGTCCAATGGCCTGATGGGCGAAATGGTCGAAATTCACCTGAAAGATGAGCTGGTCAGTGGTGAGACAACCCCGGACCAGCGAGCCATTCGCATGGCTGAAATCGGCCATCTTCTTCGCGCTTATCTAAAATAAACACCATCACCTCGCAATAATGGGAAGAGACAGATGAAATCACGTGCAGCAGTAGCATTTGGCCCCGGCCAACCGTTGAAAATTGTTGAGATAGACGTCGCCCCGCCAAAGAAAGGGGAAGTGCTGGTTAAAATTACCCATACCGGCGTCTGCCATACTGACGCTTTTACGCTCTCTGGCGACGATCCGGAAGGTGTGTTCCCGGCGGTACTTGGCCATGAAGGTGGCGGTATTGTGGTTGAGGTGGGAGAAGGCGTCAGCAGCCTGAAACCGGGCGATCATGTGATCCCTCTGTACACCGCAGAATGCGGTGAGTGTAAGTTCTGTAAGTCCGGTAAAACCAATCTGTGTCAGGCCGTCCGCGCCACTCAGGGTAAGGGGTTGATGCCGGACGGTACGACTCGTTTCTCTTATAACGGCCAGCCGATTTATCACTACATGGGAACCAGTACATTCAGCGAATACACCGTGTGCGCAGAGATATCCCTGGCGAAGGTAAACCCAGAAGCACCACTGGACAAAGTGTGCCTGTTGGGATGTGGCGTCACAACCGGGATCGGGGCGGTACATAATACGGCGAAAGTCAAAGAAGGTGACACCGTTGCGGTATTTGGTCTGGGCGGTATTGGCCTCGCGGTTATTCAGGGTGCAGTTCAGGCAAAAGCCGGGCGCATTTTAGCGGTTGATACCAACCCTGAGAAATTCAAACTGGCAGGTGAAATGGGCGCGACCGATTTCGTCAACCCAAATGATTACGAGAAACCCGTTCAGGACGTGATTGTCGAACTGACTGATGGTGGCGTGGACTTCAGCTTTGAATGTATCGGCAACGTTAACGTAATGCGCGCTGCGCTGGAATGCTGTCATAAAGGGTGGGGCGAAAGCATCATCATTGGTGTGGCCGGTGCCGGTCAAGAGATCAAAACGCGTCCGTTTCAGCTGGTTACCGGTCGCGTCTGGCGCGGTTCGGCGTTTGGTGGCGTGAAGGGGCGTACACAGCTTCCAGGAATGGTCGAAGACGCGATGAGCGGGAAAATTCAGCTCGATCCCTTTATTACGCATCGTTTGCCGCTGGAGCAGATTAACGAAGCGTTCGATTTAATGCATCAGGGCAAGTCTATCCGCACCGTGATCCACTTTGGTGATAACTGATTCATTAGCCAGCGGATCCTTTCGCTGGCACTTTCCTGAATTTCTTTGAATTATGTTGTGAAAGTGTGATGAATGTTGCGCTTTTTACGGTAATCAAACTTCTTGAATTGCCGATGACTATCTAATGGGCGTGTTTTCACGCATTAACCCTACAAGAGAGTCGACGGTCATGGACAACACTAAATCGATGCAAGCCCAGTATAAACTGGGCTTTCTGCATCAAATCCGACTGGTTCCGCTGTTTTCCTCCATTCTCGGTGGCATCCTTCTGCTGTTCGCTTTAAGTTCCGGATTAGCAGCTTATTTCCTTATGCAGGCCGATCGCGATCAGCGTGATGTAACGAATGAAATTCAGGTCAGGATGGGGTTATCTAACAGTTCGAACCATTTACGTACTGCGCGTATCAACATGATCCATGCGGGCGCGGCAAGCCGCATTGCTGAAATGGATGACATGAAAGCCAATATTGCAGACGCGGAAAAACGGATTAAGCAATCGCAGGATGGTTTTAAGGCTTATATGTCTCGCGCGGTGAAAACACCAGCCGATGAGGCACTGGATGTAGAGCTGGGCACTAGCTTCAAGGCCTATATCGACGGCCTGCAACCTATGTTGAAATACGCTAAAAACGGGATGTTTGAAGCCATTATCAACCATGAAAATGAGCAGGCCAGACCGCTGGATTCCGCTTACAACAAAGTACTGTTGAAAGCCATTGAGCTTCGTACCGCCAGGGCCAACTTGCTCAGTGAGCAGGCCCATCAGCGTACTCAACTTGGCATGGCATTTATGCTCGGTGCATTTGTACTGGCGCTGGCACTGACAGTAATGACGTTTATTGTCCTGCGCCGTACCGTCATTCATCCTCTGTTGCGTGCTGCTCAGCGAATCGAGCAGATATCAACGGGCGATCTCACGATGCAGGATGAACCCACCGGACGTAGTGAAATTGGGCGTTTAAGCCATCATCTGCAAAAAATGCAACGTTCGCTGGTACAAACGGTAGGTACGGTGCGTCAGGGGGCTGAGGAAATCTACCGCGGCACCAGTGAAATATCGGCGGGAAATACTGACCTGTCATCACGAACTGAAGAGCAGGCTGCAGCCATAGAAGAGACGGCGGCCAGCATGGAAGAACTGACGGCTACGGTGAAACAGAATGCCGATAACGCACACCATGCCAGCAAACTGGCGGAAGATGCCTCAGGTAAAGCCAGCCGTGGCGGGCAAATGGTCTCTGGCGTAGTGAAAACCATGGGTAATATTTCGACCAGCTCGAAGAAAATCTCTGAGATTACCGCTGTGATTAACAGCATTGCCTTCCAGACCAATATTCTGGCGTTGAATGCGGCGGTCGAAGCCGCGCGGGCGGGCGAGCAGGGACGTGGCTTTGCGGTGGTGGCCAGCGAAGTGCGCACGCTGGCGAGTCGTAGCGCCCAGGCGGCAAAAGAGATTGAGGGATTGATCAGCGAATCCGTTCGCTTGATAGACCAGGGCTCTGGCGAGGTAGTGGCTGCTGGTAACACCATGACGGATATTGTCGATGCGGTTAAACGTGTGACGGATATTATGCTGGAAATCGCGGCGGCTTCCGACGAACAAAGTCGCGGTATTGTGCAGGTGAGTCAGGCAATTTCAGAGATGGATAAGGTGACTCAGCAAAATGCCTCGTTGGTCGAAGAAGCGTCGGCCGCAGCGGCATCACTGGAAGAACAGGCGGCGCGTTTAACAGAAGCGGTTGGTACATTTCGGTTACAGGGGAGTGTGATTAAACCGACTTTTTCAGCAGCGACGCCGGTTTATTCATCACCCAGCACAGTGAAGGCAGGTATGGATAACTGGGAAACGTTCTAATCAGTATAAAATCCGGTAATGCGACACTGCGCATTACCGGATTTACCGTTACCTGTACGTTGCGCCAATGATGCCGCTTGCGCTGAAGGCTCCGGGCTTATAATTATCACAGGTTTTTTTGTTATCTGAAGTGCAGGTGAGTAGGGCTGCCATGGGAATATCTTTCGATGTAATAAAATCGCCGAAATTAATAGAGACTTCAGAGTTACTGTCATTGGCGGAAAGATAGGTTCGTGACGAACCGTGTTCGTATGAGATAGCTATGCCACGCCCGCCAGCCGCCCACCACCCGGAGGCGGCGTCGATAGTGTTAGCGAGGATCCCTAATCCTTTATTGTCATAGGCGGATTTTGTTGATGTCAGCTTCAGGGTAAGCCCAGAGGTATTTACGCAGCCGCTATTTTTCAGGGTAAAGGTTTTGCGCGGGCTGTCATTGCCAACATCACCGAAATCAATGGTGGTTGGTGAGGCTGTAAAATTGCAGGTTGGGGTTTCGAATTTAACGGTAAACGATGTGCTGTTGACGTTAATTTTCAGCTTTTCTTTGTCACCTTCATCAAGCGAACCGGCACGAAATGTTCCAATTAAGCCATTTTGAATGGGGTGGGCATCGCCCACAGCGGTAACTCTACCGTATTGCCAGATCTCAATCGTTGCGATGATATCACGATCGGTAGCATCTTTTTGATAATCGAACAGGCGCGTTTCTGTTGTTTCTGGGGGCAAATAAGCTTTTATATTGGCACCTGCGGTACTAATTCGTACGGAATAATATATCCCTGGGATATTTGTCGGCCAAAATGCCCTGTTGTGTTCTCCATAAGGACTGGATTTAACGCCTGCCGCATTTGAAGCCTCCGACCATCCATACCAGTCCGCCCCATCATTACCGGTGCCACACTCAAGCTTACCAATCTTAACATCCTGGAGTTCCCCTAAACTAGTGAGCCTGGTATTTGTAGGGTTGAAACTACGCACTTTCAATGTGCCTGCACTGAGAATTTGAGCTTGATTATCCGGGTGGAAACTACATTCAAAAGCCTGAACGTAATTTATCAGAACACTTAATCCCCATAGCCCCGCAGAAAAAAATAGACGTCTGGCCGTTGAACGTTTATGCATTGAATTGTGATTATTCATTATTTATAACTCACGCTGATTTTTACCTGGCTTAACACCCCGCCAGGTGTGACCGGTTTTGCCGGATTAATGATTTGATAACGCGCCTGAAACGTATATTCGGAATATGACGATTCAGAACCGATATACCGGGTGAAGTTAACCGCTGACGTGTTGTCTTTATTCAGCACATTGGTACTTTCATAAAAAACGACTACACCGATATTTTCCGCCGCAGACGTTGCCTTTACCCTGCCTGTTGGCCCGGTATATTCATTGGGGAATATTTGATTACCGCTAAGCTGAGCTTTCTGTGGTTGAAAACTGAGTATCAACGTTTTTTCAGCTGAGCCGGAATCGCAGCGCGCTTTCACCTGCAGCGGTTTGGTAGCAACATTGCCCGGAGATGTTGCACTCAGCCCCGCCCAGTTACCACCGGCAGAAAACGCATTGATATTCAGATCGCCTAAATCAACATCAGAAGCGGTAATATCACAGGTTCCGGATACAATCTCGGCCTTTAGGGTTAATGTATTGGTTCTGTTATTGACATCCGACCATGATGGAGAGGACATCAGCAGCAAAAATACCAGCGTATATTTTTTTACTGTCATGTTCGCGCCTACTGATAAATCGTGGTAAAGGTCAACGTACCGTTAAAAATTCCTGTTTTAACCGTCGTTGACGAGGATGCTGGCCGTAAAACTAATGTTAAAGGGAGTTTTGCGTTAGTGCGTTCAGTACTGCTCCAGGTTATTTTTTCATTATTATTAGGATCAAGTGGAATTGCAGTGTTTAAATCGCTGGTACGATACAACACGGCAGCAACGCCCACTTCCCCACCTTTTAATTCGGTAGAGTATCCACTCCATGAAGCACTGGCCTTGGGTAACGTTTGTATCCAGTTCAGCGTTTGTTTGACCGTAGAACCTGAGCTAGTGATATAACAGTCGTTATACTGCAAAGAAAAATCTTTCCGCGTATTACTGCCCTGAGCCTCTATCTGCGACATCGTTAATGCGCCAAAATCAAGAGTCTGATTCACGGTGGTGTTTGAACCCACCGCAATACTGATATTGCAGGTTGTGGTCTGCAAAGTAGCTCGAAAATTGACGGTCACATAAGAAACCGCTGAAACAAAAGGGCAATTAAGGATTAAACAGGCCAACAGAATATTACGCATTGTTATCTCCCTGACTCTGGCATCTGACAAATTAAGCTATCCAGATGAATTGATTTACCGATCATCACCGGAGATGGCGGAATGTGATAATCAACATGACAGCGGCTCTGGTTGTCATTTCCCCAGACCACGTTCAACCGCCCATTATTTTCAATCCCTCGCAAGAAGGCTCGCCCGGCTTGCCCTATCGCCCCAACCGACTTACCTTGTTCATTCAGTACATCCGCACCCAGCGGGATGAAGCTGTTATCGCTGCGGCGAAGAGTGACAAAGACCGACTGGCCTGCTTCGGTAGCAAAAGTTACTTTCACGACAGCGCCTTCACGAGGAACCACGGCAGCTGAGGTGTTTTTCACTTCCACATCGCTGGTCACCGTACTCAGATCGAGCCCCACGGTATTTTCTGCATACGGCGTCAGGCTGGTAGCGACGGCATAGCCAGCATGGTCGATTTCGCTATAGCCATTGGTAGTTGTAGCCCCGTCAGCCCCTTTAGCTTCAATCAAGGCAATGGCGGATTGGGTATCGACATTACCCGGTAACAGCGTTAAGCCGCCGCTGTGTAGCAACAACCCGCCATTATTATTTAGGGAATATTGCTGGTTGTGGTTTTTATCGACACTGGCAGAGAGGCTGGTGGTTCCTCGGGTTCCGTTGTAGGTGGAGTAGCCACTCACAGAATAGGTATCGTCGCTCCCGTTACTCTGGTTACCCATCGTACTGAGGCTGTAGTTCCATTTATTGTCTTTACTGTTTCCGCTGGCGGTGCTGGTAAAACCATTACTGTCGCTGAAATCGCTGTTCACGCCCATGCTCAAATTGGAAAAGAGCGGTTGCTGCCTGTCGTTACCGTTGCCGAAAGGAATATTGAAACCAACATACAGGCTATCGTTTTCTTCTCCCCATTCGTCGTAACTGCGCTGTAACGATACGTTCCAGGATATTGAACCGAAGGTGTTGCTGTAGCCGATGGAGTACTGTGATGTGTTGCCGGTTCCCCCCCAGTAGCTGATCCAGCTACCGCTGAGATAGAACGACCCGTAGTCTTCGTTGTTGACGGTCAGAGGTTGGTTGACGTTAACCTGAAACTCATTTTTTGAGTGGAGATAATTGTTGCGATACGCGTTGTCAGAGCTGAGATCGTTTTCGTCAGCGTAATTGGCAATGCTATTCTGTAATGAGAGTGTATCGTTTAGCGAGAGGTAATCTTTGGTGCTGTAGCGATACGCGGTTAAGCTGAAGTTCGTATTGGTAGTGTCCAGAACATTGCTGTAAGTCAGCCGATAGCTCTCGCCTTGTAAATCGCCAACATCGTCCAGGGAGGCTCGGGAATGGATAGCGTCAAAGGCTATCGCCCCTAGCCGGGTATTGAGCGCCATCCCCAGCATACCGGCCTGATAATCACTTTCCATGACCTGAAGGCCACCATACAGGGTGAAGATGTCACTCAGACCATAATTCCCGTTGCCGGTGATGACCCACGGCGTGTCATTACTGTAATCATTGTCAATGGTACCGGTGGCGAAATCCCAGTCGACTTCGCCTTTGGTCATCAACTGTGCGACAGACGCGTAAGGTACGGAAAAAAAGCGCTTCGAACCATCGGCTTCTTCAACCGTTACATCCAGGTCAGCACCGTTGATTGCCACATAGTAATCTTTCAGCGCAAACGGCCCCGGCGGTACGGTCGTTTCATAGATAATACGTGATTGCTGGCGCACCGTGATTTTGGCATTACTGTTTGCCACGCCATTGATCACCGGAACATAACGACCATCCCGGGGATCCATGCGTTCATCGTTATAGAGATGAACCCCTTTTATGCTCACGCTATCCAGCGCTTCGCTGATCGAGGTGACCTGACCCATTTCCAGCTGCGCCCGAATGGGCGGTAGGTCACGCTGCAAATAGAGATCGTAATTATCCCATGAGGCAGTATCGTCGTTAGCCCAGTTCAGTGCGCCGCTGGAACGTAAACGCCAGGCCCCCAGGTTAATGCCGTATCCTAATCCGAGGTAGCCAGTGTCGGACGTATCACTTTCATTTTCGCTATGATAGCCACTAAAGTTCCAGGTCAGTAACGCTGCTGGTATGCCGGAATCCCAACGCGCAGGGTTCACATAACCGACCGGATGGCTCACTAAAAAAAGCTGAGGAACTGTGAGCATCAAGACTTGTGAATTAGGATCGTAACTGATGCTGGAAGACGGGTAGTAGTCAGCCAGTACATAGCACTGTGCGTCGCCCTCTGTTGCTGCCGGTAGCCGGGAAATATCAATACTGGCCTCTTCCAGAAGCGTTCGCGTTAAACAGGGCGTCGCATTTGGCGTGTTATTTTCGATAAATTGAACGGCGGTGGTCTGTTGTGCCTTGCCATTAATCGATACGGAGACGGTATATGTCCCGGCTTTTACCGGGTTGCCATGCGCGTATTGAGCAACGTTAATCGTCGATTTGTTCCCGGCATTACCGAAAATAAAATCGTCGTTGAATTCAATATAGTTTTCATCAGCAAAAACTGACTTACAAAACCCGAACAGGATGAAGGTAGAAGCAGTAATTAGGCGTGTCGAAGTCTGCATTAATGCTATCCCTGCGTTTACTTTTTGGTGGCTTCCACATTGCCGCCGTAGTCATTGACGGCAGTCCATGAAATGGTATCCATCTGAGTTGATGTCAGTGATTTCACCGCATAGCGAGCGCTGGAAAACGGTGCGACCATATCAGGTTCAATGTTGTACTTTTTACCCCCGGAGGTGATCGTAGCGCCCACCAGAGAGACAAAATAAGGGGAGTCGTTTTTTGCCGTCGCCCAAACTTGTTTTTCTTGATTGGCCAGGCTCCATTGCAGGTGTTGAATGGCTTCGGCAGGTGAGCCGGGAAGGGAAATCGGGCGATAAAATACCTTGATGCGTGTTTTAAGCGCTATCTGCAGTTGATTTGATTTATCTGCATCTTTATTTTTTTTCGGGATCTCAAGCGCGTTAAACCAGTAAACGCTTTCGCGATCGGTCGGTAAAGGTTGCCCATCCCAGTTTAAACGTACGGTAAGACCCTGTTTTGGATCGACCCGGCTAACAGGAGGGGAGGCAATAAACGGCACATTTAATGCCTGTGGATCGACGTCTTCATGTCCGTCATCTAACCAGGACTGGATTAATAGCGGCTGTTGCCCCTGATTAACCATTTTGATTAATGCCTCTTTGGCATCTGAAGGGTAGATAACCCGGGTGGCATTAATAACAATACTGGCCGTTGATGGAGCGCTAAATGAAATAAATGTTGTAAATATAATTACGGTAAATGTGTTTTTAATCGGCATGTTATTTATTTCTGCGTATAGACTCTGTAGCCCCAGTTGAGCGGGAGCTACAGAGAACATATTAAGATAACTAATTAAGGGTAGGTCGTTGTAAACGTTGTATTCGCTTTAACTGAACCTATGGTTGGTGTGCCAGTACCTGAATATATATAACCTACTGTATAGTTAAATGCGGCACCATTGGTTGCACTGTAGGTTGCTTCGGATTGCGGTAATGCGGATTTAAAGTCGATGATGGTATTGGTTGCGGTATCCTGAACCCGGAAACCTGCATCTTTATCGCCAGAAAGGTCGGTGTTTAACAGTGCCTGAGTGGTGCTGTTATAATTACCGGTCGTTGAGAATTGGCCTTTTACTTTCCCACCGTCGACTACCGATGCAGCGCAATTTTTGACGGTTATACCGAAGCTGGCTTTCTGGGCCGGGGTGCTGGTGGCTGCTTTCATAGACGGCACAGTAATATCATCGAGTTTAATCTCTTTGGATGTGCCTGCCCCATCAATGCTGACGTCGCAGGTTGATGTTGTAATATTTCCCGCGAAATCAATGTTTGCTAAGTCAGCAGCCTGAGCTTGCGTGGTAATACCTGCAACCAGAATGGCTGCAGCACTTAAAAAGCAAAGTTTCATTTTATTTTCCTTAACGGTGTTTTCCCAAGGGGCGATAATTACATAATGGGTATTAATTGGGGAATGATATTTTCTTGTTTAAATTGATTTTGGGATTTTATTTAGGGTGTTTTGCTAACAAGTGTGGTTCAACATTGATAAAATGTATTGAATCACGGAGTGAGGTAAATTTTATCTGTGCTTGCAAGCGCTGTTTTATATTTTTTTGAAAAGGTGCATTATGTAGTAGGTTTTATTATCTATCTAGCAGGGCTGAATAATGAATTATTGATTTTGATATTCCTTATAATTATAGATGAAGGGCCAGACCCATGAAAGAATGAGTCTGACGAGGTAGTAGATTACAGCGGCATAGTTTTGCGAATGGCGTTAATAAAAGTTTGCGCCGTGCTGGAAAGAGGTGTGTCGATGCGAGTCAGTATGCCGATCGGTTCACCTGCACCCTGGGCTGGAACTGGTAAAGAAACCAGAGCTGCCTGGCGCAGGTCTTCACGTACTGCGCCGGAAGGTACAAACCATACATAGTCGTAATCAACCGTCAATTGGCGGGACAGTGAAGCTGACAACGTTTCGATACAGCCAGACGGCATTTTACAACCCTGGCTTTGTAGTAAGGCTTCTGCATGTTGCCTGGGGGCAGTACCTTTTGGTGAGATCACGACTGGCCACTCCATTACCCGACTCAATGTAATGGTTTCCTGTAATAGCGGATGGTTAGGGCGCACCACCAGTTTCAATGACTCAAGAAATAATAATTCGTAGTTCAGGCCGCTCATCAATTCTGGGTCGGCCATACGGCCAATACCGAGATCGATTTCCCCTGATTTTAAACTTGCCAGTATCATGGGGTTACTCATCGTGGCAACCTGCAGTGTGGTCTCCATTTGCTGTTTATGGAACTGACCGATTACGGTGGGCAGAATGCCCAGCGCAGCAGTAGGCAGCGCGCCAATACGGACAACATCATTTTGCGCTTCTTCTCTTTGGTTTAACGCCTGACCCGCAGTATTGAGCGCATCAAGCACTCTTACCGCATGGGTAAGAAACTGTTCGCCGGGTACCGTTAGCTGCGCGCCCAGACGACCGCGTTCAAAGAGTCTGGCTCCGGTCAGTTGCTCCAGTTCGTTGAGTGTTTTGGAGAGGGCCGGTTGACTCAGGTTGAGGGTTTCAGCTGCGCGCCCCAAAGTCCCCTGTTGTGCAACGGCTACAAAAGTATGAAGGTGGCGCAATCGAATGCGCTGATTGAACAGACCATTTTTTTCCATAAGCGATGTTAAAAACAGAGTCGTATCGGTGACAAGTGAAGTTGTTTGTTTTTGATAACCTGATAGCAAAATATTATTAACATTTATCATGTTTTAATTACAACTGATTTATTTTGCTTATGTTTTGTACAGCCAGGCCAGCAATATGGTAGGGGGCGTTACCAGTCGTTATACTTTGCCTGTCATTCGTTTCCACGACATTCCTCATCATAAGGCACTGATTAATGATACATGTAATAGGGCACCTTAACCCCGATAGCGATGCAATTTGCACCGCTACAATGGCCGCTCGCTGGCTCACTTTACGCGGTCAGCAAGCAACGGCATGGCGAGCGGGGGAAGCTAACCGTGAAACGCAATTTATTTTTAAGCATGCAGGACTGGCGCTGCCAGAACTGTTGACCTTTCCTCTGACCGATCAGGATGTCTGGCTGGTCGATTTTACTGAACCCGCGCAGGGGCCAGATTCGCTTCCAGAGAGTAATGTTGTCGGGATCATCGACCATCACCGTCTCGGTGGATTAATCACTCGTTTGCCGCCGGAAGTCTGGGTGAAGCCCGTAGGCAGTAGCGCGACGCTGTTGTGGCAGTTGATGACGGATGATGTACGTAGTCAACTTTCTCCAGCAGAGGCTATTTTGCTGTTAGGTGCAGTGCTGAGTGACACTGTCACGCTGCGTTCACCAACGACTACGCCCGACGATCGTCTGGCAGTGGAGGCTCTTACTCATAAGGCGGGGATTGATCTGGAGGCGTTCAGCCGTGATCTGCTGTCTGCCAAAACCAGCGTGGAAGGGATGAGTGCCCGGCAACTTCTCAATAAAGATATTAAAACGTTCAAAATTCATGGGCATCAGGTCTGTGTGGCGCAACTCGAGCTGTATTCACTAGACCAGGTTGACGCAGTGCTGGACGAGCTTCGCCAGGAAATGGTTCGCTACGCAGAGGAAAATCATGCTGCACTGGTCGTTCTGATGCTGACCGATATTAATCTGGGCGATACCAGTCTGTGGTTTGCCGGAACCGAACTTTCAGATGTGCCGCAACCCTGCAAGGTGGAAGGGATGTTAAGTCGTAAAAAACAGATGCTACCGTGGCTGGAAAAACACTTAAAACCGCGTCAGTAAGTTCCGTTAATCGTCGATGTGGGTGGGGGAATTTATGCGGGATCACACTTTGTAAATTCTTCCCACCGGACTGACTGGCGTTCTCTACACTCCAGGTAATATTCACTGGAGGCATGACATTATGGCGAACACCATCACGGCAGATGAGATTCGGGAACAATTTTCGCAGGCAATGTCAGCAATGTACCAGCAGGAAGTCCCGCAGTATGGCACGTTGCTGGAACTTGTCGCTGATGTGAATCTGGCTGTTCTGGAAAATAATCCAACGCTACATGAAAAACTGGCGAATGCGGATGAGTTAGCGCGACTTAACGTCGAGCGCCATGGCGCTATTCGGGTGGGGACTGCACAGGAACTCTCCACACTGCGGCGAATGTTTGCCATTATGGGCATGTATCCCGTTAGCTATTACGATCTCTCTCAGGCCGGCGTTCCCGTTCATTCCACAGCGTTTCGCCCCATTGACGACGCATCTCTTTCGTGCAATCCGTTTCGGGTATTTACTTCATTATTACGGCTCGAATTAATCGAAAATGTAGCGTTGCGTCAAAGGGCTGCAGAGATCCTCGCGAAGCGCGATATTTTTACTCGCCGTTGTCACGAACTTCTGGATGAATTTGATGCCCAGGGTGCTTTCACGCCAGCACAGGCACGGGAGTTTGTGCATGAAGCACTGGAAACATTCCGTTGGCATCAGCATGCCACGGTTGACGAAGAGACCTATCACGCGCTGCATAACGAACACCGGCTGATCGCCGACGTGGTGTGTTTCCCCGGTTGCCACATAAATCACCTGACGCCGCGTACGTTAGATATTGACCGCGTACAATCGATGATGCCGGAATGCGGTATTGAACCGAAAATTCTCATCGAAGGACCTCCGCGTCGTGATGTGCCCATTTTGCTGCGCCAGACCAGCTTCAAAGCGCTGGAGGAAGCGGTGCTGTTTGCCGGGGAAATGCGCGGGACCCACACGGCGCGCTTTGGTGAGATCGAACAACGTGGCGTAGCGCTGACGCCAAAAGGCAGGCAGTTATATGACGAACTCCTGAATAAAGCGGGAACGGGGAAAGATAACCTGACGCATCAGTTACATCTTCAGGAAGTGTTCAAGGCTTTCCCTGACAGCGAATTTCTACTGCGACAGCAAGGGCTGGCCTGGTTCCGCTATCGATTAACGCCATCGGGTGAGGCGCATCGTCAGGCAATTCGACCAGAGGACGATCCTCAGCCACTAATCGAGCGTGGCTGGTTGGTGGCCCAACCTATTACTTACGAGGATTTTTTACCGGTCAGCGCTGCGGGAATATTCCAGTCTAATCTGGGCAATGAAACACAAGCGCGTACGCACGGCAACGCCAGTCGGGATGCGTTTGAGCAGGCGCTTGGTTGCGCAGTTTACGATGAGTTTGCGCTATATCGGGAGGCAGAAGAACGAAGCAAACGGCGATGTGGTTTGCTCTGATGGGATTTACACGGGTTTCAGTCTGTTCTCATCGACATAAAATATTTTCGATTTTGTACAGATAATCGGCGACCAACAATTGGATTATTAATGAATTTTGTCTAGAGTGAGCGGTCAGAAATCTGCACTCTCTTGCCGCTGATTAAGACCGGCGCGGGACCATTTACACGACCAGAAGGACTCACTTTCAGGCATGAATCGTAGACGATTTATTAAAGGTTCAATGGCAATGGCCGCCGTGTGCGGAACCAGTGGTATTGCATCACTCTTCTCCCGCGCCGCTTATGCGGCAGAAACTGACATTGCTGACGGAAAAACCGTACGTTTCGATTTTTCCGTTCTGCAGTCGATGGCTCATGATTTAGCGCAAAAACCGTGGGGTGGCGCACCGCGTGCATTACCTGACACGCTGGCTAAACTGACGCCTCAGGCTTACAACAGCATTCAGTATGACGCAGAGCAGTCTCTGTGGAATAACGTTGAAAATCGTCAGCTCGACGCGCAGTTCTTCCATGTAGGAATGGGCTTCCGTCGCCGTGTACGCATGTTCTCGGTCGATGGTAGTACACATATGGCGCGTGAGATTCACTTCCGCCCTGAGCTGTTCAAATACAATGATGCGGGTGTCGATACTAAACAGCTGGAAGGGCAAACTGACCTTGGCTTCGCGGGCTTCCGCGTGTTTAAAGCACCAGAACTGGCCCGTCGCGACGTGGTCTCTTTCCTGGGCGCCAGCTATTTCCGCGCTGTGGATGACACCTATCAGTACGGTTTGTCGGCGCGCGGTCTGGCGGTCGATACTTATACCGACACCAAAGAAGAGTTTCCTGACTTCACCGCTTTCTGGTTCGAAACGGTTAAACCGGGAGCAACCTCATTTACCGTTTATGCTCTGCTTGATAGCCCAAGCGTGACCGGTGCGTTTAAGTTCGTGATCCACTGTGAGAAGACACAGGTGATCATGGATGTGCAGAATCACATCTATGCCCGTAAAGACATCAAGCAACTCGGTATTGCGCCGATGACCAGTATGTTTAGCTGCGGCAATAATGAACGTCGGATGTGCGACACCATTCACCCACAAATTCATGACTCCGATCGTCTGGCGATGTGGCGGGGCAATGGCGAGTGGATCTGCCGTCCACTGAATAACCCGCAAAAGTTGCAGTTCAATGCCTACACCGATAACAACCCGAGAGGGTTCGGGCTGCTGCAACTTGATCGTGATTTTTCACACTATCAGGACATCATGGGTTGGTACAATAAGCGCCCGAGCCTGTGGGTAGAACCGCGCAACCAGTGGGGTAAGGGCACCATTGGACTCATGGAGATCCCGACCACGGGTGAAACGCTGGATAACGTTGTCTGTTTCTGGCAGCCGGATAAATCGATCAAAGCTGGTGACGATCTGGAGTTCAAATATCGTCTTTACTGGAGTGCTCAACCACCTGTGCGCTCACCGCTGGCGCGCGTACTGGCTACCCGCACCGGTATGGGTGGATTCCCGGAAGGATGGGCGCCGGGCGAACATTACCCGGAAAAATGGGCGCGTCGTTTTGCCATTGATTTCGTTGGTGGAGATCTGAAAGCCGCTGCACCGAAGGGGATTGAACCGGTCATTACGCTCTCCAGTGGGGAAGCAAAACAAATTGAGATCCTCTACGTTGAGCCAATTGATGGCTATCGCATTCAGTTTGACTGGTATCCGACATCTGACTCAACCGACCCGGTAGACATGCGTATGTTCCTGCGTTGTCAGGGGGATGCTATCAGCGAAACCTGGCTGTATCAGTATTTCCCGCCTGCTGCGGATAAACGTCAGTACGTTGACGACCGCGAAATGCGCTAATTGCGTGCCCAGTGGCTCTCCTGATGGGGAGCCATATCTGTCATCTCTCCCAAAACCGTCTGTTCACTATTTACTCGATCCTGTTCTCATTTTTCCCTGGTTTAACCAGGTAAGCTGAGGGTGTGTATTTGTTGTACACGTTCTTGACCACTAACAGGGAGAAAGTATGTTTCCAGAATACAGAGACCTTATTTCCCGACTGAAAACCGAGAACCCTCGCTTTCTGTCTTTATTCGAAAAACACAACAGCCTTGATCATGAAATTTCCAGACTGGAAGGTTCGGATGGTCGGGGATACAGTTTGGATATTGTTCGCCTGAAGAAACAGAAACTCCACTTGAAGGAAGACCTGCTCAAAATTTTGCAAAAAGAGAGTGTCAGTGAGGGCTAAATAGAGCTGCTCCGCTGTGTAAAAGGGCTTTCCGCAAGAATGGGAAGCCCTTCCTGTTTGTGGGGCTTAGTCGACAAGTACGCGTTTGTTTGTCGCACCCCAGAGAATCGACATTTCAGTGAACAGCGCGCCGCTAATTTCTTCAACTTCCTCAGCGCTAACCTGCGCATTCCCTTGTTTGCCAAATAACACCACTTCATCACCTGAAGCAACCTGTGGCAGATCGGTCACATCGACAATCAGCGTATTCATCGAGGTTTTGCCTAACACAGGTACCCGCTGGCCGCGGATCAGAACATGTCCTGCGTTACTGAATACGCGGCGGTAACCATCTGCATAACCCGCCGGGATATTGGCGAGCACGGAATTGCGTTTGAGGGTATACGTTCGGTCATACCCAACGGTATTTCCTTTCGGGTAATGGTTGACTGAAGCAATTGCAGATTTAAAGGTCATCACACGTTTATATTCAGTGCTGGCGATGGTATCGCCATAAAAAATTCCGCCGACACGCACCATATCCAACCACGACTCGGGAACAGTCAGCGTGGCGAAGGTATTAGCGACATGCAACGTAACTTCTTCGCGCTTAAGCCCGGTGATTTTGAGGACCTGTGCGGATTGTGAGTTGAAACGGGCCAGATCGCGTTTAACCACCGCAGCATCTTCTTCCGGGAAATGCGACATGAGCCCAACAATTTTCAGGCCCGGTAAGGCTGAAATTGCGCGAGCCTCTTCCAGTCCCGCCGCCGTACTGACTTCCAGACCATTGCGTGACATACCGCCAGAGTTCAGTGCCAGATGAATACGGATGGTTTTTCCTTTCTCCCGGGCAATGGCACTCAGGCGCTTAGCCATATCCAGGTTGCCTATCAACTCTTCGGTATCAAAATCTGCCGCCTGCCGCATCTCTTTTTCTGTTGCGTTTCGAACGCGCATGAGCTGCGATTTAAATCCTGACTGGCGGACGGTGCTGATTTCCTCATTGCTCGCGACGCCTATACATTGAACACCATTTTGCATCATTATTGGGGTCACTAACGAGAGGTCATGCCCGTAAGCATCTCCTTTCAGGATGGCGCACATGCGGGTTTTATCACCCAGCAGTTGCTGAACTTTGTGAACGTTATATTCCAGCGCGCTACGAGAAATTTCCAGAGTGGTATTATCCACGACCAGTTGCTTACTTACCGCATAGGGAACGGGGCTCGCCTGTGTATCAGTGGCGGGCTGGTGACAGGCGGTAATCAGTAACAGCGGGATCAGTGCTAAACGGCCCAAAGGTGCTGCCATGCTTGCTCCTTAGCAAAATAGTAGAGGTGTTGTTGTCATCATTACGGCTCCCCCTCGGCGGGGAGATGCCCGAAGAAATAGAGTAGCGGGTTATGCGCGGTATATTGTCTCTAAGTGATTGCTGTAACAGCATAAAAAAGTGTTATTCAAGGTGGTAATCAGATTAATATCAGCTGGTGCCAGTCAGAAATGCCCCTTTAACGATCGCAAAGGAGATATACATGCCGGAAATTATTAGCGTCAGTGAAACGCTGGAACTGCGTGCAGTAGAAGAACAACATGTTACGCCATTACATCAACTGGTGGTTAAAAATAAGGCATGGCTCCAGCAGTCGCTGAACTGGCCGCAGTTTGTTGGTTCTGAGGAGGACACGCGTAAGAACGTGCAGGGGAACATGATGTTACATCAACGCGGCTACGCCAAAATGTTCCTTATTTTTGAGCATGAAGATGTGGTGGGCGTTATCTCGTTTAATCAGGTAGAACCGCTGAACAAAGCCGCTTATATCGGTTACTGGCTGGATGAAGCTCATCAGGGGCAGGGTATTATGTCCCGGGCGTTACAGGCCTTTATTCACCACTATGCACAACGCGGAGAGATCCGACGTTTTACCATTAAATGCCGGGTGAATAACCCCGAGAGCAATCGGGTGGCGCAACGTAACGGCTTCTCGCTGGAAGGTTGTATGAAACAGGCCGAGTTTCTTAATGGTGTGTACCATGATGTTAATCTCTATGCCCGAATCATCGACAACGCCTCAGAGTAAGCCAGCCAGGGGCGTGCGCGTAATACGCTGTTCGCCGTTGATAACCTTAGGCCCGCGCAGATGAATAGCATTACCATCAAACGCCTCGACGTGGGCCTGCCCGTTAATTTCAACGCGATGTTCAATGAGCACTTCTCCCCGGATGCGGACATGGCCTTCAATAAGTATGTTGTCATCGAGCAGGATCGGGCCACCGCGTAGTTCGGCATGACCGCCGACCAGCACGTGGTGTTTCAGAACGCAGTTACCCTCAACCAATGCGTGCTCTGCCACTTGTGAGCTGTAGCGCAACGTCGGAATAGCATCTTCATCAACTCCGGCTAGTATGCGGGCGTGTCCGTACACTTTCGCACAATCGCAAATCCAGACATTATTTTCCTCATTGCCTTTTATAAGCGCAAATTCAAACACTTCAGCACGGTGTTCAATAAACGCGTAGCTGACACTGGCTTCGCCATAGATCTGCGCCTGATGTACAACTCGAGAATTGCTGAGGGTAGCGCGGTCGTAGATTTGCAGTATCTGGTCGCTTTCACGGGTTAATCCTTTGGCCGCGATAATTTCACAGTGACACTCAATGCATGCATCGCCGGACAGCAGACACTCTCCCTGAACGAGAGAATCTTTAACTGTGACGTTGTCACGTATTTGTGCGCCGTGGCTTATCTCAGCGCGATCGATCCAGACTTCATCACCAATCTGTACGCCATCTCTGATAATGCTTTCCTGCGTAATACGGGCATTTCCTGAGATCGCCGCACCGGAGAACGCCAGCGCATTTTCATCGTAAATCCAGCAATTGCCGCTCTGTGCCAGTACGTTTTCATCGTCAATCCAGCCGCCTCGCGTCCCGGCTTTAACGTCATTAAAGTCAATAAGGGCGATAATCTGGCGTAGCAATACACTTTTTTTGTTGCCATTATCCTGATAACTGAAGGAGCGTGGCTCATCACTTAGGCAGTATTTGGTCATAGCCTCATTTCCATGTTGCGCACTTTAGTTAAACGTAGCAAAGTTTTCCACGCTGGCTAAACCGCCAGAAATTCCATAAAATGCATTTCAAATATACTTTAAAAAATAAACAAAATGAGTAACAACAAAGAGAGTGATCGGATCCTCAATCTTCCGGCCGGTTATTTTGGGATGGTACTGGGCATCATAGGTATGGGGTTTGCGTGGCGATATGCCAGCCAGATATGGTCGGTCGGCCACTGGGTCGGCGATGGTCTGGTGATCCTCGCGATGATTATTTGGGGTCTGTTGACGCTGGCATTTCTTACCCGCCTGGTGCGATTCCCGCACAGTGTGCTGGCAGAAATTCGCCATCCGGTGATGA
Organism: Citrobacter sp. Cm046; assembly: GCF_030333065.1. Taxonomy (NCBI): domain Bacteria; kingdom Pseudomonadati; phylum Pseudomonadota; class Gammaproteobacteria; order Enterobacterales; family Enterobacteriaceae; genus Citrobacter; species Citrobacter sp. Cm046. The sequence continues at coordinate 376,056 of NZ_JAOWGP010000044.1, forward strand.
GCAGCTTTGTCAGTCTTTTCCCTGCCACAACGATGCTGGTCGCAATTGGCTTTGTCCCCTGGTATCGTCCATTAGCCGTGGGATTGTTCAGTATCGGCGTGGTGATTCAGTTATTGTACGCAGCCTGGCAAACGGCAGGGCTTTGGAGAGGTTCGCATCCAGAGGAAGCAACAACGCCGGGGTTATATTTGCCGACCGTGGCCAATAACTTTATCAGCGCCATGGCCTGCGGTGCGTTGGGTTTCAACGATGCCGGATTGGTATTTTTGGGGGCAGGCGTCTTCTCATGGTTAAGCCTTGAACCTGTTATCCTGCAACGTCTACGTAGTTCAGGCGAACTACCTGCTGTATTACGCACTTCACTGGGTATTCAACTGGCGCCTGCACTGGTCGCCTGTAGCGCCTGGCTCAGCGTCAATGGCGGTGAAGGCGATACGCTGGCCAAAATGTTATTTGGCTATGGCCTGCTGCAGCTTCTTTTCATGTTACGCCTGATGCCGTGGTATTTGTCCCAGCCATTTAATGCCTCTTTCTGGAGTTTCTCGTTCGGCGTGTCAGCGCTGGCGACGACGGGGCTGCATTTAGGGCACAGCAGTGAGTCTGGTTTTTTTCATACTCTGGCGATCCCTCTGTTTATTTTTACCAATTTTATCATTGCACTATTACTGGTACGTACGTTTGTATTGCTGATGCAGGGAAAACTGCTCATCCGCACGGAGCGTGCTGCATTACTGAAATCTGAGGATAAATAATGACCCTTTGCGACGAAAACTACTTTACGGAAAAATATGATTTAACCCGCACGCATTCCGATGTTGTTGAAGCGGCAAAAATTGTTGCGCCAGGCAAAACGTTAGATCTGGGCTGCGGCAATGGTCGCAACAGCCTCTACCTGGCGGCAAACGGCTACGACGTTACCGCATGGGATAAAAATCCCATGAGCATTGCTAATCTGGAGCGCATCAAGGCTGCTGAAGGGTTGAACAATCTGCAAGCGAAGGTTGTGGATCTTAATGCGCTGAGCTTTGACGGCGAATACGACTTTATTCTTTCTACCGTTGTGATGATGTTCCTGGAAGCGAAAACAATCCCAGGGCTTATCGAAAATATGCAGCGTTGTACTAAACCTGGCGGATATAACCTGATCGTCGCAGCAATGGACACTGATGATTTCCCTTGCACCGTCGGTTTCCCGTTTGCGTTTAAAGAAGGTGAATTACGCCGTTATTACAATGGTTGGGATCTGCTGAAATATAACGAAGATGTGGGTGAACTTCACCGCACAGATGAAAACGGCAATCGCATTAAACTGCGCTTTGCGACAATGCTGGCGCGTAAGACGGCCTGACCCTCCTGGTAAGATAACTCTCTCTGCGGGCAGCATTTTTTTATCGTGCTGACCGCAGAAATAAAAATGTGTGACGCTTACCATTTTTAGTACATCCAAAATGAATCCGTTTTGCTATCCTTTTTTATGCATCATTGCGAAAACTAAAGGGATCGTTTCATGCGTACTCAAACTTTATTTAAAGTTGCAGTGCTTACCGGTTTGTTGGCGTTATCTGGCTGTGCGTCAAAAGTGACGCAGCCGGATAAATACTCTGGGTTTTTAAAAGATTATTCTGGCCTGAAGGAAACTAAATCAGCAACCGGACAACCGGTACTCCGTTGGGTTGACCCAAACTTCAATGAATCCAAATACGACAATATCGTTTATAACCCGATAACGTATTATCCGATTCCTAAGCCCACCACACAGGTAGGTCAGCAGGTTCTTGATAAGTTGCTGACCTATACCAACACTCAAATGAAGACCGCTATTGCTAAACGTAAACCTCTGGTTACGACCCCAGGTCCGCGTAGCCTGATTTTCCGTGGGGCGATCACAGGTGTAGCAACCAGTAAAGAAGGGCTGCAATTCTATGAAGTGGTCCCGGTTGCGCTGGTCGTAGCAGGTACTCAAATGGTAACAGGGCACCGCACAATGGATACTCACCTCTATTTCGAGGGTGAGTTGATCGATGCGGCGACCAATAAGCCAGTGATTAGAGTTGTACGTCAGGGTGAAGGTAAAGACCTGAACAACGAAAGCACGCCAATGGCGTTCGAAACGTTGAAAAAAGTTGTTGATGACATGGCGACAGACGCCTCAATGTTTGACGTGAACAGCAACAAAAAATAATGATGAACGCACCATCTGCAACAAGCAGATGGTGCCTTTTTCTATGCCGTACGGCGACGGTAAAATAACTTACCAACCAGAGCCTCAGGTCGTGCAAACATCACCAGATTCCCCAGTAAAATCAGCACTAACCCGGCAATCGCATTGAGCTGCCAGACATACCCCTCATACAATGTAGACAGCGTGAGCGCCACCAATGGGAAAAGCAATGTGCTGTATGCTGCCTTACTGGGACCAATGCGTCCGACCAGCGTGAAATAGGCGCCGAAGGCAATCACTGAACCAAAAATCGCCAGATACAACAGTGCGCTGAGATAGCTGAAAGTCCACTGCGGCGTGAAGTTATCACCACGCACCACAGCAATCGCCGCAATCAATAATGTGCCATACAGCATTGCCCAACTGTTGGTGGTCAGGATCTCGAGCCCTTTTTTCTGATGGCGCATGCTGATCATATTGCCCAGTGAGAAACCAAAGGTCCCCAGAGCACTTAAGCCAATTCCCAACAACAGTGAATGATTAAACCCGCTGTTGACCAAATCTTGCCAGAACAGCGTGACGATACCCGTTAACCCCAGAGTTGCTGCAATATAGAAGCGTACCGGCGGTTTTTGACCAAAAAATACGAAGCTATTTATCGCATTGAACAGCACGGCCATGGAGAAAATAACCGATTCCAGCCCTGTATTGATCCAGGCAGCAGCGGTGTAAAAACACCAGAAGTTGAAGCAAAAAACGCATCCTCCCTGCAACAGACAAAACAGATGATCGCGACCGGAAAGCTTGCGTAGTCTGCCACTCATCAGCAGGAGCAATATCATCACTACGCTGGCGACGGCAAAACGCCAGAAGATGGAGACGGGCGCAGGAACCGGACCTTGCTGCAGGTAAATTGCAATCCATGTGGTTCCCCATATCACCACGACCAGACAGTACAACAGTGCGTTCATACGACTCCCTCTCTCTTTTTTTTATTCAGAAATACACTGTGTCATGACATCAGTCAGGGGGCTTTCATCTGTTTGCGCGGGACTTGCATAATCTTGCGCTTTTTTTGCCGCAAGCGTGAAAAGGAGGCTGTTAACGACATATAGCTGAGATAGACTGAAAAGCCTGCTAACTTCTTTTGAATGTGATGGTATGTCTCAGCCCTACGATGCCTTTGAAAACTTACGCAAACATAATGCCGTGTTGCATGAATCGGTTGCGTTACATTCAGGGATCCAACTGGCGGCCTGGTCGAACAAACGCGACACCATCACACAATATTGCGATCACCATACGCTCAGTTTGTATGTCGCCGATGGCTACGAGAGCTATCACAAGACGGCGGGGGGCTGGAAGAACGGTGGCGGCCCGGACCGTTTCTGTCTGATGCCGAAAGAGAGCGAGTCGAGTTGGGACATCCGTGATGCCCTGTCGTTTGTTCATCTCTACTGTACGGACGCACATTTACGTGAAGTGGGTGAGAAAGTCTGGGACAAAAGTCCATATAGTTTCACACTGGATGAGCATACATTTGGTAGCGACCCCGGGATCACCGCAGTTTACCGCCAGTTTTTGCTCGGAAATGACTGGCAGCAACCCGCCAATCATCTCACGCTCAGCGCTGCATCCTCGCTTTTATTAACGCACCTGATCCAGCATTACAGCAATGTACAATGGCGGGCACCGGCGGTCACGGGAGGTCTTGCTCCCGTCACATTGCGAAACGTACTGGCCTATATTGAGGCACATCTTGCTTACCCGATAACCCTGAGCGATCTGGCAGGCGAAGCGGCGTTAAGTGATTTTCACTTTGCCAGAATGTTTCGTCAGTCAATGAACATGGCACCGCACCAGTACGTTATGCAGCGTCGAATGACGCTGGCGCAACAACTGGTCTGCTATTCTTCACGCAGTTTGTCGGATATTGCGATGGCCTGTGGATTCAGTTCGGCAAGCCATTTCAGTAACCGGTTTAAACAGGTTACGGGTAAGACGCCATCGCAGTTACGCGCGGCGCGCTAATCTCAGCACCGCATAGCACAACCCACCGGCAACTAATCCCCAGAATGCAGAGCCAATCCCCAATAGCGTTAACCCACTGGCGGTAACCAGAAAAGTGATGATGGCGGCATCCCGTTCCGTTTCATTATGTAATGCCCGGTACAGACTGCCGCTAATGGTCCCCAACAGCGCCAGACCAGCCAACATCTGGATCCAGCTAACGGGCAGGGCTGTCATTAACCCACTGACTGAACCGCCAAATATCCCCGCCAGCAAATAGAATACGCCAGCAGCGGCAGCGGCTAACCAGCGTCGCTGTGCGTCAGGGTGTGCTTCGGGACTTTGGCAAATCGCAGCGGTGATGGCGGCTATACAAATGGAATAGACACCAAAAGGGGAAAACAACAGTGCCAGCAGGCCGGTGAAAACAATCAGCGGTGAAACAGGCAATGGGTAGCCGGAAGCCTTCATGGTGGCGATACCAGGAGCATTTTGCGATGCCATCGTCACCAGAAATAGCGGTATCGCAACGCTGATGCTGTAGGCAAAGGAAAAATGAGGAGCAATAAACTCAGGTACTACCGGCGACAGGCTTACACTATTTGTGACAATGTCACCTTTAATCAGAGCAATGACGATACCCACCAGCATCGCGGCGATAACCGTATAACGTGGGGCCAGGACTTTTAAGACCAGCCACGCCAGCAGCATACTGCCGCACAGAACCCACTCACTATTGAGACTGGCGAATGCCTGCAATCCAAAACGTAGCAGGATCCCGGCCAGCATAGCCGACGCCAGAGAGTGTGGGATAATTTTCATCAGACGGGCGAACAGCCCGGTTACGCCGCACAGCACAATTAGCGCATTAGCGACAATAAAAACGCCGATCGCGTCCTGAATTGTTAAGCCTTGCAGACCGGTGACCAGCAGTGCCGCGCCAGGTGTTGACCAGGCAGTCAATACCGGAGCGCGATACCATAGTGTCAGTACCAGCGTGCTAACGCCCATCGCGAGCCCAAGGGCTGTCATCCAGCCCGCGATTTGCGCGCTTGTCGCACCCGCAGACATTGCCGCTTGCCAGATAATAGCCGCCGAGCTGGCGTAGCCGACCAGAACGGCAACGAAACCGGATAAGACGGTGGGTAAAGGTATTGAAAGCGCGCGCATAAAGACTCCGTGTGCGTTATAACGGTCAGTCACTGTATCACTGTGCGTTATAGCGTACAAGTGGTAAGCTATTGTTTTGCAGAAGGGGATTAAGGGAGGAAAAAATGGACAATTTAACTCAATATCTGGCCACTACGCTCAGAACATTGCGCCACCAGCGAGAATGGAGCCTTTCTCGCCTGGCCGAGGAGACAGGCGTTTCAAAGGCAATGCTGGGGCAGATTGAACGTAATGAATCCAGCCCCACGGTGGCGACATTGTGGAAAATCGCGACTGGGCTGAACGTCCCATTTTCAACCTTTATTTCACCGCCAGAATCCGACGGCACGACCACATTCGATCCCGAACAACAGGCAATGGTGGTGACACCGCTTTTCCCGTGGGATCCACAACTTTGCTTTGACCATTTTTCGATCCTATTGGCTCCGGGGGCGCTGAGTGAATCTACCCCACATGAGACTGGCGTCATTGAGCATGTCGTAGTGATTAATGGCCTGCTCGATATGTACATTGAGGGGGCATGGCGAACATTAAAAGCCGGTGAGGGGGTGCGTTTTGCCGGAGATACTGCGCACAGTTATCGTAACAGCAGTGAACAGACGGTTCACTTTCATTCACTCATCCATTACCCGCGCAGTTAATCGGGAAAACTATTCCGAAACGTTGCGCTTCTGACTACAATAGCCGCCATTTTGCCGCTATTGGATGGTAACAACTGTATGCGTCAGCAACCTCATCGCCTTGAACTGTTAAGCCCGGCCCGTGATACCGCGATTGCGCGCGAAGCCATTTTACACGGCGCAGATGCCGTATACATTGGCGGTCCCGGTTTTGGGGCGCGTCATAATGCCAGCAACAGCCTGAAAGATATCGCTGATCTGGTGCCTTTTGCCCATCGTTATGGGGCGAAAATTTTTGTGACGCTGAATACGATCCTGCATGATGATGAGCTGGAACCCGCGCAGCGGTTAATTACCGATCTGTATCAAACCGGCGTTGACGCGTTAATTGTGCAGGATATGGGGATACTGGAACTGGATATTCCCCCTATTGAACTGCATGCCAGTACCCAGTGCGATATCCGTAGTGTAGAGAAGGCGAAATTTCTCTCTGACGTCGGATTCACCCAGATTGTACTGGCGCGGGAATTAAGCCTTGAACAAATTAGCGCTATTCATCAGTCCACAGACGCTACCATTGAGTTTTTTATTCATGGTGCGCTGTGCGTGGCTTATTCAGGCCAGTGCTATATCTCCCATGCCCAGACTGGCCGCAGTGCTAACCGTGGGGATTGCTCTCAGGCCTGTCGCTTGCCATATACCCTGAAAGACGATCAGGGCCGCGTGGTGTCATATGAAAAACATCTGTTGTCGATGAAAGATAACGATCAAACCGCCAATCTCGGCGCGTTGATTGATGCGGGTGTGCGGTCCTTCAAAATTGAAGGTCGCTACAAAGATATGAGCTATGTGAAAAACATTACAGCACATTATCGGCAGATGCTGGATGCGATAATCGAAGAGCGGGGCGATCTGGCCCGGGCTTCTGCGGGGCGAACTGAGCATTTCTTTACTCCCTCCACGGAAAAAACTTTCCACCGTGGCAGCACCGATTATTTTGTTAACGCCCGGAAAGGGGATATCGGTGCTTTCGACTCACCGAAATTTATAGGTCTGCCCGTCGGAGAAGTGCTGAAAGTTGCGAAAGACCATCTTGATGTTGAGGTGACGGAACCGCTGGCGAACGGCGATGGCCTGAACGTGTTAATTAAACGTGATGTGGTAGGGTTTCGGGCTAATACGGTGGAAAAAACGGGACACAACCGTTATCGGGTCTGGCCGAATGACATGCCTGCCGATCTGCACAAAGTTCGCCCGCACCATCCGCTGAACCGCAATCTCGATCATAACTGGCAACAAGCGTTAACCAAGACGTCCAGCGAACGCCGGGTGGCGGTAGATATTGAGCTGGGCGGCTGGCAGGAGCAGTTGATCCTGACGCTCACCAGTGAAGAGGGCGTGAGTATTACCCATACGTTGGACGGCCTGTTTGAAGAAGCTAACAATGCGGAAAAAGCGTTGAGTAATTTGCAGGATGGCCTGGCAAAACTGGGGCAAACGCTCTATTACGCCCGCGATATTCAGGTCAATTTGCCGGGGGCGCTGTTCGTACCGAACGGGCAACTCAATCAGTTCCGGCGTGAAGCTGTAGATATGCTGGATGCCGCTCGTCTGGCCAGTTATCAGCGTGGCTGCCGTAAACCTGTTTCCGAACCGGCACCGGTGTATCCACAAACGCATCTGAGTTTTCTGGCGAACGTTTATAACCATAAAGCGCGTGAGTTTTATCACCGTTATGGTGTCCAGTTGATTGATGCCGCTTATGAGGCACATGAAGAAAAAGGTGACGTCCCGGTAATGATCACCAAGCACTGCCTGCGTTTTGCCTTCAATCTGTGCCCGAAACAGGCAAAAGGAAATATCAAAAGCTGGAAAGCGACTCCAATGCAACTGGTCAATGGTGATGAAGTTCTGACGCTAAAATTTGATTGCCGACCGTGCGAAATGCACGTTATCGGCAAGATTAAGCATCACATTCTGAAAATGCCGTTGCCGGGTAGCGTTGTAGCTTCTGTCAGCCCGGAAGATCTGATGAAAACGCTGCCAAAACGTAAAGGCTAAGCATTAACTTAAATGTGTATCGGGCTTGCGTGATTTTAGCCAGTGATGATGCTCACGTAGATCGGCGGCGGACTCTTCCGCCGTCACACGTAACTCATCGCTGTCGGCTGAGTGGCGTAATAAATGATCGGCATCCTGTACCTGAAGATATTCATGTCCCTGATTAGAAGCGAAAAGCTGGCCGGAGAAAAGCGCGCTGGCCAGCAATAACACCGTTAACCCTTTCTTAAACATCATGCAGCCTCTGGTACGTAATAAACAGAAATGGCGATAATTTCGCCTGGTGACTATTTCAATATTTATTCGGACCAAAGGCAACATCTGTTTCGCAAACTCGGCAATTATTACTGAGTTGTTTAATAATCGTTTGAATTTTGAGTTTCCGGGAAGTGCGAGCACAACCCGGCTTGAATCACAGTGTCCTAGGACTTAAAACCTGCCGCCGTCATCAACAGACGGAAGAACATGCCAACGCCAGCGAGCGCCAGCACACTTCCCCCCCAGAGGATCACCAGCCACATCAGGCGTTTCCAGATCGATTGCTGCATCAATGATACCCCTCACCATGTTGAACTTTGCCGCGAAAAACGTAATAGCTCCAGAAGGTGTAAACGAGGATTATGGGGATAATCAGCAGTGCACCAACTAACATGAAGCCCTGACTCTGCGCTGGTGCCGCAGCCTGCCAGAGGGTAATTGACGGTGGAATAATATGCGGCCAGATACTGATCCCCAACCCGCTGAAACCCAGAAAAATCAAGCCGAGTGTCAGCACAAAAGGCACTGCATGGCAGCTTTGCTGGCCCAATGTGCGCCAGATCCACAGACTGATAAGCGCAACCAGTACCGGTACTGGCATCAGGAACCACAGATTCGGCAGGCTAAACCAGCGCTCGTAAATGGCGCTGTGTGCCAGTGGCGTCCAGAGGCTGATAATGGCAATCACGACCAGCAGTGTGAGCAGCAGTTTTTTTGCCACGTTGCGCATTTTATCCTGCAACGGGTTTTCGCTTTTCATGACCAACCATGTTGCTCCGAGCAGAGCATATGCGACAACCAGCCCGACTCCGCAAAACAGCGTGAAAGGTGTCAGCCAGTCGAATGGTCCACCGCTGTAGCTGCGTCCGGTGACTGAAAAACCGTTGAGAACAGCACCAACAACAACGCCCTGGGTGAAGGTCGCGAGGATTGAGCCGCACAGAAAGGCTTTATCCCAGAATGGTCGGTGAGCCGGTGTAGCCTTGAAACGGAATTCAAAGGCGACGCCACGAAAAATCAACCCTATGAGCATCAGCGTTAACGGAATGGTCAGCGCATCGACAATCACGGCATAGGCCAGCGGAAAAGCGCCGAACAAGCCTGCGCCACCGAGTACCAGCCAGGTTTCATTCCCGTCCCATACCGGTGCCACGCTGTTGACCATCACGTCCCGATCGTCAGCATCCTGAATGGCGGGGAATAAAATGCCGATCCCGAGATCAAAACCGTCCATCACGATATACATCAGCGTGGCGAACACGATGATAACAAACCAAATAACTGATAAATCAATACCCATTAGCGGAGCACCTCAGGTTGCGAATCGAGGACCGCAGCTGAAAGCGGCCGTGCAGGAGTGCCTGATGGCGGGATGGTCGGCGGATCTTCCTGAGGCCCTTTGCGGATCAGGCGGATCATATAGCTGTAACCCACGCCGAAGACCGAGCTGTAAACCACAAAGAAGGCCAGCAAACTGATGCTCATATGCAGATCGCCATGCGCGGAAACCGCATCCGCTGTACGTTGTAGCCCATAAACTACCCACGGCTGACGTCCCACTTCGGTGGTGACCCAACCTGCAAGAATTGCAATCAGACCTGAAGGTCCCATCCACAGCGCGAATCTCAGGAAGGGACGCGAAGTGTATAAACGCTGTCTGTAGCGTAGCCAGAGCGCGAATGCGCCCAGCAGGATCATCAGCATGCCTAAGCCTGCCATAATACGAAACGACCAGAACACCATGGTGGAGTTAGGGCGATCTTCTTTCGGAAACTCTTTTAACGCCGGAACCTGTTTGTCCAGACTATGCGTAAGGATCAGGCTTCCCAGTGCCGGGATAGCCAACCCGTAACGGGTACGTTCCTGCTCCATGTCAGGCCAGCCGAACAGCAGCAGTGGAGTCGGTTCGCCTGGCGGGTTTTCCCAGTGTCCTTCAATGGCTGCAATTTTCGCGGGCTGATGCTTAAGGGTATTCAGTCCGTGCATGTCACCAATCAGCGCCTGGAGTGGGGCGACGATCAATGTCATCCACAGCGCCATGGAGAACATGGCCCGAATAGCCGGGGTGTTATTACCGCGTAATAAATGCCAGGCAGCTGACGCGGCGACAAACAGGGCGCTGCTGAGGAATGCTGCGACGGACATATGTAGCAGTCGATAAGGGAATGAAGGATTGAAAATGACGGCAAACCAGTCCACTGGCACTACCTGTCCATTGACAATTTCGTAGCCCTGCGGCGTTTGCATCCAGCTGTTTGATGCCAGGATCCAGAAGGTAGAGATAATGGTCCCCAGCGCGACCATACAGGTGGCAAAGAAGTGCAGGCCGGGTCCCACTCTGTTCCAGCCAAACAGCATGACACCAAGGAAACCCGCTTCCAGGAAGAATGCGGTTAACACTTCGTAGGTCAGTAATGGCCCGGTGATACTGCCAGCGAACTCAGAAAAGCCGCTCCAGTTGGTACCAAACTGGTAAGCCATGACCAGACCCGATACGACACCCATGCCAAAGTTAACGGCAAATATTTTAGACCAGAAATGATACAGCGACCGCCAGGTCGGATTTTTCGTCTTCAGCCAAAGACCTTCGAGTACCGCCAGATAGCTGGCAAGTCCGATAGTTATAGCCGGAAAGATAATGTGAAAGGACACCGTAAACGCGAACTGGATCCTCGCCAGGTGAAACGCGTCAAGACCGAACATGCTTAACTCCGCAGGAAAAATTGATTTAGCGCAATTCTAAGCCTGGGGAACAGCGGGGGGCAGAAACAGAACTGTTCTTTTTAACCATAACAGTTATAAAAAATAAGTTGATTATGTAAACTGATATACATCGTGGTTATCACCGACACCGGATATCAGGACGAAAAATGAAAAAGTATCAGCGGCTGGCGGAACAAATTCGCGATCAAATTGCGTCTGGCGTATGGCAGCCAGGCGATCGCCTGCCATCCTTGCGTGAGCAAGTGGTAAGCAGCGGAATGAGTTTTATGACCGTCGGACACGCTTACCAGCTACTGGAAAGCCAGGGACGGATCATTGCCCGACCGCAGTCGGGTTACTATGTTGCTGCACGTCCCGAGCGTGAGGTTTCAATACCGCAAGTGCAGGTCATGCGTGATGAAGCCGTGGATATCAATACCTATATTTTTGATATGTTGCAGGCTAGTAGGGATGCATCTGTTATGCCATTTGCTTCCGCATTCCCCGATCCCCGCTTATTTCCCTTGCAGCAGCTTAACCGTTCGCTGGCGCAGGTAAGCAAAACAGCCACAGCCATGAGCGTTATCGAAAACCTGCCACCGGGTAATGCTGAACTGCGTCACGCTATCGCACGGCGTTATGCTCAGCAGGGGATCACTATTTCGCCCGATGAGATTGTGATTACCGCAGGTGCGCTTGAAGCCCTCAACCTGAGTTTGCAGGCGGTGACTGAACCGGGTGATTGGGTTATTGTCGAAAACCCCTGTTTTTACGGTGCGTTGCAGGCCCTGGAACGACTGCGTCTGAAGGCGCTTTCAGTGGCCACTGATGTAAAGGAAGGTATCGACCTTGTCGCATTGGAACTGGCATTACAGGAGTATCCGGTAAAAGCCTGCTGGTTGATGACCAACAGTCAAAACCCGCTTGGCTTTACGCTCAGCGCACAGAAAAAAGCCAGTCTGATTGCATTGCTGGAAAAATATAACGTCATGCTGATTGAAGATGACGTTTATAGCGAGCTTTACTTTGGCCGTGAAAAACCGTTGCCCGCAAAGGCCTGGGATCACGGCGACAGAGTGCTGCATTGTTCTTCGTTTTCGAAATGCCTGGTGCCAGGATTTCGTGTTGGCTGGGTTGCCGCAGGAAAACATGCCCGCCGCATTCAGCGACTCCAGTTGATGAGTACCTTATCAACCAGTTCTCCAATGCAGCTTGCACTGGTGGATTACCTGTCCACGCGGCGTTATGACGCGCATCTGCGTCGGTTACGCCGTCAACTGGCAGAACGCAAACAGCAGGCCTGGCAAACGCTGCTTCGTCATCTTCCGGCGGAAGTCAAAATTCACCATAACGACAGCGGCTATTTTCTGTGGCTGGAACTGCCCGAGCCACTCGATGCGGGGGAACTCAGTACTCAGGCGCTGGCCCACCATATTAGTATTGCGCCAGGTAAAATGTTCTCAACATCGGGGACCTGGACACGTTTCTTTCGCTTCAATACCGCATGGAACTGGGGAGAGCGCGAGGAGCAGGCAGTGAAATTGCTCGGGAAATTAATTCGCGAGATGATGAAATAATACCGAACGTGCTATTCAATATAAAAGAATAGTGCGTTCTTATTTTCGAAATAACGAATGCCAGGCCACAAAGTTATTTATATCGAGTGCCACCATACAAAATATCAATAGTTGTTGGTATTACCCCCTGCGCATCTAACTCCTTGTCTATACTACAGAAGATTTAGTCATCCTGCCAGAGCCCACGACGTAATGAGCGTTAGCTCACAACCTGATTAAATTTCCTTGCGCCAGCAGGAACGCTTACGACACCCCGACTATTTTTAGGAAAGGACATATATTTACGGCAAGGCTGCCGCTCAATATTTTTCGACAGGAGTAAGATGTTATGAGCAAGCAATTTGCCCTCAGTAGTCTGTGTGCCCTCAGTATGACGCTGATGACAGCCCATGCAGCCGAACCCCCCACATCATTAGATAAACCGGAAGGCCGCCTGGATATTATTGCCTGGCCGGGTTATATCGAACGTGGACAAACCGATAAACAATATGACTGGGTCTCACAGTTTGAGAAGGACACCGGTTGTGCGGTCAATGTGAAAACAGCGGCCACCTCAGACGAAATGGTCAGCCTGATGGCAAAAGGCGGTTATGACCTGGTAACGGCTTCAGGTGATGCTTCACTGCGTTTGATTATGGGGAAACGCGTTCAACCTATTAACACAGCGCTTATCCCTAACTGGAAAACTATCGATCCGCGCGTCGTAAAAGGTGAGTGGTTTAACGTTGGTGGGAAAGTCTATGGCACGCCATATCAGTGGGGGCCAAACCTGCTGATGTACAACACCAAAACCTTCCCGACACCGCCGGATAGCTGGAACGTGGTGTTTGTGGAACAAAACCTTCCTGACGGGAAAAGCAATAAAGGGCGCGTACAGGCTTACGACGGTCCAATTTATATTGCTGATGCCGCGCTGTTCGTTAAAGCCACTCAGCCACAACTGGGCATCAGCGACCCGTATCAACTCACTGAAAAACAGTATCAGGCGGTCATTAAGGTTCTGAGCGATCAGCATGCATTGATCCACCGCTACTGGCATGACACCACCGTGCAAATGAGTGATTTCAAAAACGAAGGTGTCGTGGCTTCCAGCGCCTGGCCGTATCAGGCTAACGCCCTGAAAGGTGAAGGCCAGCCGATCGCGACCGTATTTCCAAAAGAGGGCGTTACCGGCTGGGCTGACACCACTATGCTGCACAGCGAAGCGAAACACCCGGTTTGTGCGTACAAATGGATGAACTGGTCATTAACACCGAAAGTACAGGGCGATGTTGCCGCCTGGTTTGGTTCTCTGCCTGTTGTGCCGGAAGGCTGTAAAGCTAGCCCACTTCTGGGTGAAAAAGGCTGTGAAACCAATGGGTATAGCTTTTTCGACAAAATCGCTTTCTGGAAAACGCCCATCGCAGAAGGTGGGAAATTTGTACCGTACAGTCGCTGGACGCAGGATTACATAGCCATTATGGGCGGTCGCTAATTCCGCTGGGGGTTTTATGACGTACGCAGTGGAATTTGACAATGTCTCACGACTTTACGGGGATGTTCGTGCAGTCGATGGGGTCAGTATTGCGATTAATGATGGTGAATTTTTTTCTATGCTGGGGCCATCCGGCTCCGGCAAAACCACCTGTCTGCGTCTGATAGCTGGCTTCGAACAGCTCTCTGGCGGCGCAATTAAAATTTTTGGTAAACAGGCCAGCGATTTGCCGCCCTGGGAACGGGATGTCAATACCGTTTTCCAGGACTATGCGTTGTTCCCGCACATGTCGATCCTCGACAACGTGGCCTACGGGCTGATGGTCAAAGGTATTGATAAAAAACAGCGCCATGCTCAGGCCCGTGAGGCGCTGGAAAAGGTGGCGCTCGGCTTCGTTTATGAACGTAAACCGTCACAGCTTTCCGGTGGGCAGCGTCAGCGTGTGGCCATCGCCCGTGCGCTGGTTAATGAACCGCGCGTTCTGCTACTGGATGAGCCGCTCGGCGCGCTGGATCTCAAGTTGCGTGAACAGATGCAACTGGAACTGAAAAAACTACAGCAGTCTCTTGGTATTACCTTCATTTTTGTCACGCACGATCAGGGAGAAGCGCTGTCGATGTCCGATCGTGTAGCGGTGTTTAATAACGGTCGTATTGAGCAGGTGGATTCGCCGCGTGAACTCTATATGCGCCCACGCACACCTTTTGTGGCGAGTTTCGTGGGGACATCAAATGTCTTCGATGCGGCGATGTCGGCGAATGTTTGTGGGCTGCAGGGCATGTATTCACTGCGCCCGGAACACATTCGGTTAAACGATTCCGGCGGCGAGGTTCAGGCTCGGGGGATTATCCAGGCGGTGCAGTATCAGGGGGCAGCGACACGGTTTGAGCTAAAACTCGCTGGCGGTGAAAAATTACTGGTCAGTCAGGCAAACCTGACAGGGGAAATGCTGCCAGCAACGCTGTCACCGGGCCAACAGGTGATGGCATCGTGGTCGCGTGACGTGATGGTACCGCTGGTTGAGGAGAGGTGAATGGCTATGAATGTCTTACATTCACCTGTGCAGTCGACAAACCTGAGCAAGATAACGGGTTTTTTCTGGCGTAATCCGGGCTTTGGGTTGTTTTTGCTGCTGCTCGGACCGTTGATGTGGTTCGGAATCGTCTACTTTGGCTCATTACTGACGCTATTGTGGCAGGGTTTTTATACCTTCGACGATTTTACCATGTCAGTTACGCCAGATTTGACGCTGGCCAATCTACAGGCGCTGTTTAATCCGGCAAATTACGACATCATTTTGCGAACGCTGACGATGGCAGTAGCTGTCACTATTGCCAGCGCTATTCTGGCGTTTCCGATGGCGTGGTATATGGCGCGTTACACCAGCGGCAAGATGAAGGCCTTTTTTTACATCGCGGTGATGCTGCCAATGTGGGCCAGTTATATCGTCAAAGCCTATGCGTGGACGCTGCTGCTGGCAAAAGATGGTGTGGCGCAGTGGTTTTTAACTCATCTTGGGCTGGAGCCAGTGCTGACGGCTTTTCTGACGTTGCCAGCTATCGGGGGTAACACACTGTCGACGTCGGGATTAGGGCGCTTTCTGGTTTTTGTCTATATCTGGCTTCCGTTTATGATTTTGCCGGTACAGGCTGCGCTGGAGCGGTTACCGCCATCGTTACTACAGGCTTCGGCTGATCTGGGGGCTCGTCCGCGCCAAACCTTCCGTTATGTGGTGCTTCCGCTGGCGATTCCGGGTATTGCGGCCGGATCGATCTTTACCTTCTCGCTGACGCTGGGGGACTTTATTGTTCCTCAACTGGTGGGACCGCCGGGGTACTTCATCGGCAACATGGTCTATTCGCAACAAGGGGCTATCGGCAATATGCCAATGGCGGCGGCATTCACCCTGGTGCCGATTGTCTTAATTGCACTGTATCTGGCGTTCGTGAAGCGTCTGGGAGCTTTCGATGCACTCTGAACGCGCACCTTTTTTACTCAAACTGGCTGCATGGGGAGGCGTGATTTTTCTGCACTTTCCCATCCTCATCATTGCCACCTATGCTTTTAATACCGAGGAGGCTGCTTTTAGTTTTCCACCCCAGGGGTTAACGCTTCGTTGGTTTAGCGTTGCGGCGCAGCGCAGCGACATCCTTGAATCAGTGACGTTGTCACTTAAAATTGCTGCGCTGTCGACGGCCATCGCCCTGATCCTGGGAACGTTGGCAGCGGCTGCACTGTGGCGCAGGGACTTTTTTGGCAAGAGTGCAATATCGCTGTTGTTGCTTTTGCCGATTGCATTGCCGGGCATTATTACTGGCCTGGCGCTGCTGAGTGCGTTTAAAACCATCAATCTGGAACCGGGGTTCCTGACGATCGTTGTGGGACATGCGACGTTTTGTGTGGTGGTGGTTTTTAACAACGTCGTGGCGCGCTTTCGCCGCACTTCATGGAGTCTGGTTGAAGCATCGATGGATCTGGGTGCCAACGGCTGGCAGACCTTCCGCTATGTCGTATTGCCGAATTTAGCGTCGGCACTGTTGGCGGGTGGCATGCTGGCGTTTGCTTTGTCGTTTGATGAAATCATCGTGACAACGTTCACCGCCGGACATGAAAGAACGCTTCCTCTATGGCTGCTTAATCAATTGGGACGTCCACGCGATGTTCCTGTCACCAACGTTGTGGCATTGCTGGTCATGCTGGTTACAACACTGCCAATTTTAGGGGCCTGGTGGCTAACGCGTGAAGGCGAAACTCTCGCCGGAAACGGTAAATAAACGACAATATGGGAAATTGCTATGCAACATTTATTACTGATTAACGGTGAGCTGGTCGGCGGTGAAGGTGAAAAGCAGCCAGTTTACAACCCTGCGACCGGAGAGCTTATCCTGGAAATTGCGGAGGCGTCGGCTGCGCAGGTTGATGCCGCCGTTCGCGCTGCGGACCATGCGTTTACGGCATGGGGACAAACCACGCCGAAAGTGCGATCGGAGCTCCTGCTTAAACTGGCGGATACCATCGCAAACAATGCCCGAACATTTGCTGAGCTGGAGTCTCTCAACTGCGGCAAGCCGTTGCACTGTGTGCTCAATGATGAAATTCCAGCCATCGTGGATGTTTTCCGCTTTTTTGCCGGGGCTGCTCGTACCTTGCACGGGTCGGCTGCCGGGGAGTATCTGGAAGGGCATACGTCAATGATCCGCCGGGATCCGCTCGGGGTGGTGGCATCTATTGCCCCATGGAACTATCCGCTGATGATGGCTGCATGGAAACTGGCACCGGCGCTGGCGGCAGGTAACTGCGTGGTAATCAAACCTTCAGAAATTACGCCACTTACGGCGCTGAAACTGGCGGAATACGCGAAAGATATCTTCCCGGCAGGTGTCATTAACGTCCTGTTCGGTAGAGGCGCAACGGTGGGCGATCCGCTGACCGGACATGAAAAAGTGCGTATGGTTTCGTTGACGGGCTCCATTGTGACCGGGGAGCACATCATTCAGCATACCGCGCCTACGATTAAGCGCACACATATGGAACTGGGTGGAAAAGCGCCAGTCATTATTTTTGATGATGCCGATCTGGATGCTGTCGTTAATGGTGTGCGAACGTTTGGTTATTACAACGCCGGACAGGATTGCACAGCGGCTTGCCGTATCTATGCACAAAAGGGGATTTATGATGCGCTGGTTGAAAAACTGGGCGCGGCTGTCGCCAGCCTGAAAACCGGGGCGCCGGATGATGAATCAACAGAACTGGGGCCATTAAGTTCAAAAGCACACCTTGAGCGCGTGGCAAAAGCAGTAGAAGAGGCCAAAGCACTTGGCCACATCAAAGTCATCACTGGCGGTAAAAAAGTGGAGGGAGGTGGCTATTATTTTGCTCCGACGCTGCTGGCAGGGGCGAAGCAGGAAGATGCCATCGTTCAACGGGAAGTCTTTGGCCCGGTGGTTAGCGTGACCGTCTTTGATGACGAAGAACAGGTGCTGGCGTGGGCAAACGATTCGAAGTACGGGCTGGCGTCGTCTGTCTGGACGCGGGACGTTGGTCGCGCACATCGGGTAAGTGCTCGTCTGCAGTATGGCTGTACCTGGGTCAATACCCACTTCACGCTGGTGAGTGAAATGCCGCATGGCGGACAAAAACAGTCAGGTTATGGCAAAGATATGTCGGTTTACGGGCTGGAGGATTACACGGTTGTTCGGCATGTGATGATCAAACACGAGTAAAATCTTCAGTCGCGAACAGTGAAAGAGGCACGGATAGCTAAATATTGGCAAACGTGTCTCTATACTATGCGCGCCACTGGCCTCGTCGCCATTGGACGGCGGTAAGTTGGAATTATCCGCGAGGTCAGACTAATTTCGCATTAAACGGGACCTTGTTCCCGAACCACAAATTCCCCCCATAAATGCATTACTGAACAGCATACACACATTGCCAGGTTTTATTATTTAATGCCGCAGAAGGATTAGGGATATTACGCATTAAGGATAATTTACGGGATGGCGGTGGAGTGGGAAGATCACATACTAATGGCAGAGAGAACGCCATCTCTCTGCCAGCAGGCGCTGCAATTAATCAACACGAATCACATCACGCAAACCAGCCGAACCTTACGGATATCAGGCTGAAAAGTCCTACAGCAGCAAATATATTTATCAGCACAACAGTTTTACTGGAAACATTCATTTTTGCCACCTTTCGATTTAACCCCTATGGGTATAGTACGGGTTAAGACGAATCGCAATAGTACCCATTCTGAACATTGTGGTAACAGGGGGTTTTTCAGGCGTTTTTCTGAAAAAAATGAATAAAACTTGATGTGAGTCATAAAAAAGAGCATATTGCGCGCGATTTTCCCCTCTGGCCTGGATGCCCCAAATGTCTTTGTACCAAAAAATGCTGGTTTTTTATGCGGTGATGGCCGCAGTCGCGGCTATCATCACCTGGTTTCTATCCCGCGATAAAAAGCGTATTCGCTTTCTGAGTGCGGTGTTAGTTGGGGCGACATGGCCGATGAGTTTTCCCGTCGCACTCCTGTTTTCTCTTTTTTGATGGCGGCGTTACCGCCGCTTCAGGTACTGAGCAAGGCGAGCAATTGTTTCCTGTCTGCCTCAGTAATATCTGAAGGATGTTGATAGCCCACATTCTCATTAGCACGAGTGTAGAGAGCAACCAGCCAGTCGTAAACATAACGGCTTGCACCATGCAGTGGCTGTTCATCCAGCTTTGTCAGACGGAACATAGGTTGTTGCACCGGCGCGCTAAAAATAGCCGTACCCTTTTGGATCCTGCTGGCTGGCCGCTTTTCCTCTGCTACGTTGGCATAGCCAAGCCAGGTAATAAAATCGCCGATATCGGCGTGCAACTGTGCCCCGCAGACGTTCTCGCGTTGCATAATACGCTGTAACTGCTGAGGCATCTGCAGTCTGTAGCTGGTCGTGACCAGTATGTCGGCAACCTGCCTTAACGTACGGGGTTCCAGGCGAAGACGTCGCGCATTATTCTCATTGCGGCACCATTGACGTACATGGTTGACCCACATTTTATGCGCCTGATATCCGGTTTCTTTATTCTCATGCTGATGCGATGTGTCCTGCACCTCAGCAAACAGATCGATCTCTTCATTAAATAAGCCACTGACCTGTTCTTCCCGTGGCTGCTGAATGCGTAGCAGAGACTCAAAACTGCGCATTGGCGGCAGCAGACCATCCAACAGCTCGCCATGTTTTGCCGCCTGTGCCTGTAACTGGCGGATCACTGATTCGCTCGCGCCGGATCCCTCATCAGCAACATTCAGCCAGGTGTTCAGGGTTTCGCGAATGCGCTGCTGGTACTGCTCGCGAAGGGAGGTCAATCGGGCCTCGCGCTGGTGCGGTGACGTTGCCTGAGACAACCATTCAACAAGTCGCTGAACACTATGTTTGTCCAGTGCCTGCAACGTGCCCCAGTGTAATCCGGGTTTGCCCATTAATTGTTGAACGGCTTCATCCAGGTTTTGCTGCGTAGTAAAACGTGCGTCCTGGGGAGTAATCGCCCATACCACGCCAGGCAACGCGGCATCATGCAGCGGTTGGGTATCGTTGACCCAACCCAGCAGCGTTCGGGTAATCGCTGGCGTCTGTGAACGCGTAGATACGGCATTGCAGATCACTAAGACATCCGGTTGTAGATGCTGGCGGTAATGTTCCAGCATCCAGCCTAATTTTGCACGCCACAACGGATGCGGGTGCGTATCAGGTGCAAGAGGAATATCCAGCAGATCCACATTGCCAAGCACATTGTCTTCAACTGTCAGTACCAGTTCACGCGTTAGCAGGGCCAGGGAGTCCAGCGAGAGGCTGACCGCATTGAGTAACTGATTATTATCAATGGGATGAACGACCACGTCGCTTTGTGCATCACTTCCGGTTAATGCTACCTGGGTCAGGAAGTTTTCGGCGGGCAAACCAAAATGGTCGACCAGCAAACTTAGCGGCGCGGCTATCTCTTGCGCATGACCGGTCTGCTGCAACGTGTGTGCCAGTGCCAGCCATTGCTGCGTTAGCTCCGGTTGTTCCCCCCACAGCAACGCCCATGCGTGTGCCCGGGTAGTCAGATCCAGTGCGGGAAGTAGCGTGGCAAAGTGATGCCATAATGCATCGTCAATTTGCTGCTGGCTGGAGGGAACACTGTTTCGCCAGAAGCGGCCGATTGCCGCCACATCTTGTGCGGAAACCCCCTGAACTGGATGACGCTGGCGCAGCGTCTGCCATTTTTCCAGTCGTGCTTCAATGATTGACCTCTCAACCTGGCGGTTGTCGGGTAATGAGCAGAACTGCGCGATAAACAGTTGTACCAGTTCTGCCTCACTCATCAACCGTAGACGCAGAGGCCATTCGCTATCAATCGGGTTTTCTTTACGCGTAAAACGGATCGCCATATTGGTCGGTGCATGTCCGGGGTTAATATGCGCAAAGTAATCAAAACTACGGTCCGGGGCGGTGATGTTCAGTTTGCCATTGTCATTGCTACACAGGGCGGATAACAGATGCGCTTTCGCCGGTTGAGAATGTCCATATAATCCAACACAACCTTGCGCGGTTAATGCCGCATTTAGCGCAGATTCATTAACTGCCGTCAGCGTTAGCTGAGCCAACAGAGCGTCCGCTTCATCATCAAGACGTGTCGTACGCTGACGTGTTTCAGTCACCCATTTGATGGCGGCTTGTGCGGTATTTAACATCTTGCTCATTTCAGGTACACGCTCCCGCTATCAATCCAGTAATGGCTGCCGCTATGACGACGGTCTGCCAGCGTATTCAGTTTTAACGTTAAGGCATTGGCGGCAACGGGTGTGCCATCCTGCAGCCAGGCATCACTCAGAACAAAGAATTCCGGGCCTGTCTCTTTAGTACCGCCGCGTAGTTGTAAGCGCACATTTAAGACGCCATCGCCAGCAATGGTTTTCGCCAGTTCGGCAGAGTTAATACTGAGCGTATACAGCGGAGTGGCGGGCCAGCGACTGTTAGCCAGTTGACGAAAACCTAACGTCACGTTGCCACGCAGCGGAAAGTGCAGACGGGTATCCAGTTTTGCCCCTGGCTTATCGAGATCGATATCGTGATACCAGATGTTCTCATCACGCAGCGTATTGACCGTATTATCCAGTACGCCAAGATAGCGTACGGTAGAGTACGCACCGATATCGGCGGCTTTAAAGTTAAAGCGTGGCAGGCGTAGATCCAGCGCCAGACTACACAGCATTGCACCAACGGCGGCGGTGGATTTCGGATTGCCAATGCGACCTTGCTGACTGAATGGATACCATTCATGTACACGGTAGTTGTCCATCCAGATCATGCGGTTAACCGGTACCGGTTGCAGATGACGGATCAGCGCTTGTACGCCTGGCAGGCAGGCGGGTCTGCCGGTGACTAATAAAATATCGCAGCGATAATGTGAAATGGCTTCGCAGACAGCGTGCAGTGGGGCAGTAAGGGTAAATTGTCCAGCCAGCAATGCCTCCTGGAGCTGCCTGAACTGTACCTGTAACGGGACACTCAGCAAGTCAAAGACTGGCGAACCCGACGGCAGCGCATGATCAATAGCCTGTTGAATGTAGTTCATCACATTGCGCGTTGGACGTTGAGACAGCAATTCGCCAAAAGTGGCATGCAGTCCTGCTACCGGATCGTTAATGTCGCTCTGCTCCCAGGCGGAGAGCACAGCATGACCGAGCGGCATAAAGAGCTGTAACGCCGTTTGCTGGCGTAAAATTGCCTGGGTGTCGATGCGCCCCGAATCGCCAAACAGCGTAGCCAGCAGTGCGGCGGCATCGGTGACGCCCGCCTGCTGTAACCGGGTTTGCAGAGCAGGTAACACACAGCGCTGAATCACATCCAGCAGCATGTCATCGCCGGCAACCTTGAATCCTTCACGAAACAGCAGGTGCGGCGTAATTTTGACATTCGCGCCAACGCCATCATCAAGCTGATAATGCACGACGGCCATATCCGTTGTGCCTCCGCCAATGTCGATTGATGCGACGCGCAGCGCGCGACCTTTGACTTCATCAGGCTCCGGCTGGCGATCCGGACGGGAGAGAGCGTTAAAGAATGATTCGGTGTGCCCGTCATAATGCGAAATGGCTTCGTTATACAACCACACCAGTTGTCCGCAGCTGGCTTCATCCCATTCCATCTGGATCTCCGGGACGGGAACCACGCTCTTTTCCTGCTGTTTGCGCGTGGTGAAATCTTCATCCTGCGGGTGCCAGCCCATCGCTTTCCAGACCAGGGCAATCGCTTCAAACATGCGCAGGCGGAAGATCTCGCGCTCCTGTTTTGGCATCGCAGAGGGCAGGGTGAGGATCAGCGTGCGCAACTGGCGTGGAGAGGCCGGGAATCCGAGGCGCAGACGTGTTGCCACGCTGTTAATTTGCCCCAGAGCCTGAGCCAGAATCTCGCACAACATATGCGTCATCAGCGTACTGCGGCTGTACTGCGGGGAGAAAACTGGCAGCCGGTCATCCTGTGGCAGACTAAACAGCGGTTGTCCGTCATCGTTCATCAGATTCATTAACGGAAAGGCCGTGGCAAGCGGTTCGCGCTGGGTTTTGCCATTCATCTGACTAAAGCGCCAGTCATGTAAAACGGGCGTTTCATCCCATAAATAACGGCGTGGGCTGGAGATCCCGCTGCTGCCTTCCGTCCCCAAACGCTGCATTGCCAGTTTTCGGGCTTCATCGCCGACGCGCACGATAGACGGCCAGATAAAGGCGTCATCGCGGCCACTTTCAACGGAAAAGTGCTGCTTACCAAAGCGCGCTTCGGAAAACTCCAGTCGGCTGGTGAACAGCGGATCGTTAAGAAACTGAGGTTCGCTTAACGAACGGACCTGCAGTTCAGCAGTCTGGCGCAGACCGTCATTGGCATCCCCGTGATCTTCAATCAATACACCGCAGGTATGGGTATTGCCGATATCTAAAATGAGATCGACAGGAATAGCGGGGGTGCTGAGGGTATGCGTGACCAACTTCACTTCCGGGACAGATAACTGTTCACCTAACAGTGCCAGCAAATTCAGCCAGTGCGCCTGATATTCGAAGTTACGCAGCGCCAGTTGGATCTCCTGCTCTGAACGGCTCTCTTCCTGCGTGACATGATGCAGGAAGGACTCTCGCAACCAGCCGTCAATCCAGGTCTGGTCGAGGAAATCTGCAATTTCGTTATCCTGCCAGGCCAGCGCAAATCGCGTTCCGTTAAGCAGGTCGTTTTCGTTTGGCGTCAATGCGGCTGGTGCGTGTTCGGCAAGCTGACTGTCCAGCGCGATAGTGACGCGGTGGGTGTTGCCTGCGCTGTCTGGCTGCGCCAGCTTTCGCACTTGTACGCGCGCCCAATTATCCGGGCCTTCGACAAACGTGCGGGGTGGGTTAAAACGCAGGAACGGCAGGGGTAACCAGACACCATCGAGTACGTCCAGCGAATAATGTAACGTCTGGGTACTTTCCGGCTTCACCACCTCAGGTTGTCCGCCGGTGTTACCTGGCAGGGTATAGCGTCCCGTTGTGAGATCGAAATCCAGCCTCAGCAGTGGGCCGTTTGCCGTTTTGCGAACGAAACGACCGTGGTGAGCGGATTCCTGCGGAGTCAGTCCGAAATCGAGAAACTGCACGCCGCTATTAGCGATGAGCGTTACGCTCTGTTTGTAATCACACAGATTGACCAACATAAAATCAGGCACCTATTTTTTTGATAGTCAGTGGGATCTCAGCGTGATCGTCATAACGCGCGGTACAGGCCGCAACATCGTTGGTTCCCGCTTTACAGGTGATTTCAGGCATCGGATAACGCGAGCCGTCAGTGCATCGTGCATTCCCGCGACTCTTAATCATTAATTCGCCCGACTGGTGCAGGCCAGAGAAAATCTCTGCACGACACACAATATTGTCGCCATGGACAACCCGTGCAGTGCCTTTATTAGTCTGGATCTGATAACGCAGTGATGGCGCTTTGCCGCTGACCGGATCTTTAACATCGACCATTACGCGCCAGTTTCCGTTAAGGAAACGTGTGGTACCCGCTTTCATCTGGTTGGCGTCCATGACCAACGCATCTTTCGGGATGGCGGCAATAACAACGGGACCGTCAACGGGTTTTTCATTTTTGGCTGCTGGAGTGACTTCCGCCCGATGCAACGGCAACACCGATCTCAGTTCTGGCAACGGTTTACTGTCAACTCTTGCGACCTCAACAGGTGTCTCAACAGCCGCTACAGCTGGTGCTGGAGCTTGTTGCTTCCACAACAGTGGAGCGGCTATGGCAGCGACAATCACCGCAGCAACGGGAAGGCTCCACAACGGCAGACGGCGTGTCGACTTACTCTGTATTTGTGCAGTTGGCGGTGTAACCTTGGGTTCGCTAATGATGACCGGAGCTTGCGGTTCTGGTTCGGCAGGTTCAGGCAATTCAACGACCGGCGTCAGCAACGGTGCATCGGCCTCGGCAAAGGTGATTTCCGGCGTGACATCTTCTTCAGCCTCTGGCTCCGGGGCAGGCACGACCGGGGGAACATCGCTGACTCGCAGGCAATCGAGCACATCATCACGGGTATTTTCGTTTAGATTGACGAAGCCCCAGAACGTAATGACAGGCTTACCATCAACCAGAAAAACGTGGTTCTCTCCCGGAAATTGAATCGCTTTTTCGAGCAGTGAACCAAACAGTTGCAGTGCGGTTTTACCCGATTGCAGGCTTTTGCGACTCAGGGCCGCCGCATTTTCCAGGGTGCTTCCCAGATAACGCATTGCCCGCAAACGTGTGTCTTCATCCGCGGCTTTCCACGCGACAGCTTTTCCCTCGATCGGGGAATACCAGTCAACCCGATCGCCGTTGTCGTTAATTTGTGGAATTGCCAGACAATCCGCCATCGCCTGCTGTTTACGCAAACGAAGCGTTTCACGAATTTGCAATGCTGAATCAAAAACGGCCTGACCGCCGCCGCCCACGGCCTGATAGTCATCCAAATTGCCGCTGCGCAAGAGAGTTTTTGCCACGTTGTTATCCCTTAGACTTCTTCACACATCTACTTTACGGGTTATGAAAACAAGCAAACGTCAGAAGAGAGGCAAAAAGGGGCGAATTTTCATGGCATAGAGTATTGGGAAAAATCTTGACGTCCTGAAAAAGACTTAACGGAAATTATTCCACCTGTGCTGTCGAATTAATCAGCGAAATACACCGGATTAGAATAACCTGATAGTGATTTGTTATTAGTCAGTTTTTGTCAGCTATGCTCTGATAATCGTGTTAATAATAAAATAAGAAGGCTTATAACCATGACTGCAAGGAAAACGTTGCTCGCGCTGGCACTCAGTGCAGTATTACCAACCGGCGCTGCATTCGCGGCCAGTACTGACACCATTATTTACTGCTCTGAAGCGTCGCCGGAATCATTTAACCCGCAAATCGCCAGTTCCGGTCCATCGTTTGTGGCCAGTTCGCAGGTGCTGTACAACCGGCTCATCAATTTTGATCCGGTAAAAAATACCCCTGTACCGTCGCTGGCAACCGACTGGACAATTTCACCGGACGGTAAAACGTACACCTTTACCCTGCGTCAGGGCGTAAAATTCAACAGCAATAAATTCTTTAAACCCACCCGCGATTTCAATGCTGATGATGTTGTTTTTTCGGTATTACGTCAGAAAGATGCCGATCATCCGTATCACAAAGTATCGCAGGGCAACTATGAGTACTTCAACGATGTCGGGCTGGACAAGTTGATCAAAGAAGTGAAGAAGGTCGATGATTACCATGTCCAGTTTGTGCTGAATGAACCAAACGCGGCATTTCTGGCCGACTGGGGGATGGACTTCGCATCCATTCTTTCCGCTGAATATGCGGATGCAATGCTGAAAAAAGGCACCCCGGAAAACGTCGATAACTGGCCGATTGGTACCGGACCTTACGTGCTGCAACAGTACAAGCAGGATTCACAAATCCGCTATCTGGCTAACCCGAACTACTGGGATGGCGAGGTGCCGACGAAGCATCTGATCTTCTCGATTACGCCAAACGTACAGACGCGACTGGCAAAACTGCAAACCAACGAATGCCAGATTATCCCCGCGCCTGCGCCAGTGCAGTTTGTGGAAATTAAGAAAAATAGCGACCTGACACTGCATTCTGTCGATGCGCTGAACGTCGGTTATCTGGCGTTTAACACCGAGAAAAAACCGTTTGATAACGTGCTGGTTCGTCAGGCGCTGAACTACGCTACCGATAAAAAAGCGATTATCAATGCCGTCTTTTTAGGTTCTGGCACGGTGGCAAAATCACCAATCCCACCGAATATGATGGGCTTCAATAAAGATTTGAAAGATTATGATTACGACCCGCAGAAAGCGAAAGCGTTGCTGAAGCAGGCGGGGCTGGAGAGCGGTTTTGAGGCGACGCTGTGGTCAATGCCGGTTCAACGTCCGTACAACCCGAATTCCCGTCGTATCGCCGAGATGATCCAAAGCGACTGGGCGAAAGTCGGCGTAAAGGCGAAAATCGTTTCTTACGAGTGGGGAGAATACCTGTCTGGAATGCGCAAGGGTGAGCATGACACCGCGCTGTTTGGCTGGATGTCTGACAACGGGGATCCTGATAACTTTGCCGATGTACTGTTGGGTTGCAACAGTATTAAAACAGGATCAAACGCCGCGCGCTGGTGTGATAAAGAGTATAATTCCCTGGTTCAAAAGGCGAAACTGGTGAGCAAACCGGAAGATCGCGCCGCGCTTTACCAGCAATCGCAAGAGATATTCTACCAGCAGGCACCATGGATAGCGCTGGCAAACGGTAAGACGTTTTATGCTACGCGCAGCAATGTCAGCGGATACAGCGTGAGTCTGATGGGCAGTGATTTTTCAAAAGCAAAACTAAATTAATGTGTTAAGGAGAAAGTATGTCGCACCTGGATGAGGTCAGCGCACGTGTCGACGCCGCCATTGGAGAGAGCGTTATTACGCATATGAATGAACTGCTGATTGCGCTCAGCGATGATGCAGAGCTAAGCCGGGAAGAGCGTTACACCCAGCAGCAGCGTTTGCGAACGGCTATCGCGCACCATGGGCGTCAATATAAAGAGGATATGGAAGTTCGTCGTGAACAACTGACCAAAGGCGGTACTATCCTTTGATACCCTGACGAACAGAGTGGTTCCGGCCTGCATTTTCGTGTTATTTGTAGGCCGGAACGGTGTAGTGCCATCCGGCAGTTAAAACGAACGTCTCGCCACTAACCAGGCGCCAACTACCAGCATCACCGCACCACAAACCGGCCCCACCAGCGCACGTAGCGGTACGCCGTGGCTGCGCAGTATATCCAGTACCAGACCGCCTATCAGCTGGCTGGCAACCAGTACCGCAATGGTGGTGGCTGCGCCCACGTTCTGGTATCCGCTAATACTGGCGAAGACAAAAAAAGACCCCAGCAATCCGGGAATTAACGTCCACCAGCGCACACTGGAGGCCAGCTCGCCAAATCCGGCCACACCTTGTTTAAACCACAGAATGCTGACAAACAGCACGATCCCCACCAGCGAGTTGAGCAACATGGCGATAAGGATTGTCGATGAGGTCTGAGTTATACGCACCATTAAGGTGTTTTGCACCACCAGACCGATGCCTGCAGCAATCAGAAAGGAGAGTGTCAGCGTCTGGTTCATTCGCGCACATCCGGTTCGCTACGATCGTCCAGTTGTAGTTGCATAAAAGTCAAATCCAGCCAGCGACCAAATTTGGTTCCGACCTGCGGCATTTGCGCGGTCAGCTTAAAACCTAGCGTGCTGTGCAGGTGCAGAGATGCCTCGTTCTGTGACTCAATTCCCGCCACCATCACGTGTTTGCCACATGCGCGGGCTTCATCAATTAACCTGCTGAGTAGCGCCCGTCCCAGACCCTTTCCCTGATGATCCGGATGCACATACACCGAGTGTTCGACGGTATGGCGGAATCCGTCAAAATTACGCCAGTCGCCAAAGGAGGCATACCCCGTAACCACGCCATTCTCTTCACTCACCAGCACTGGATATCCCATCAACTGTCGGGCTTCGTACCATGAGATCCGGTTTTCGGCATCGACCGTCTGATCGTTCCAGATAGCTGCCGTATGGAGTACTGCGTGATTATAGATTTCTGCAATGGCCGTGCAGTCTTCTTTGCTGGCGAATCGAATTGACATGTTGAACCTCAGGCGTTGTTCACTATAGTATTACGATATGAATACTATTGAAGACAGTATAAATCAACGGATCAGTGCAAGAATTCGCGTTGAGCGGGAATCTCGCGGCTGGTCGCTGACCGAGCTTGCTGAGCGCGCAGGCGTGTCGCGGGCGATGATCCATAAAATTGAGCGTGGAGAAAGCAGTCCAACAGCAACGCTGCTGGGACGACTGTCCGGCGCTTTTGGCATCAGCATGTCTACGCTGATTGCGCGTGCTGAAATGCAGGAGGGGAAACTACTGCGTTTCGCCGATCAGCCTGTCTGGCACGATCCGCAAAGCCACTATTTGCGCCGCCATGTCTCCCCGCGAAGCGATCTGCCCATTGATCTGGTGCAGATTGAATTGCCCGCCGGCAGTGATATCCCGATGCCAGCCTCTTCCTATGTGCAGGCCAGACAGCTTATCTGGTTGCAGCAGGGGGAGTTAGTGTTTGTGGAAGGAGACACGAGACATGAAATGAAAGCGGGTGATTGCCTGGAACTCGGTCCACCGAATGACTGCCGCTTTATCAATGAAACCTCGCAATCCTGCGTTTACCTGGTTGTGCGGTTAAACCATGCAGGCAATTAATGTGAAAGCATCTCCACCGGAGGGGAACTACTATTGATGGATTCATGCCAAAAGCTGAGGAGAACATCAATGGGTCAACAAATGCAACGCAATCGCCGCTGGGTACTGGCTTCACGTCCGCATGGTGCGCCAGTACCGGGTAATTTCCGGCTTGAAGAGGATACCGTAGCGACTCCTGGTGCAGGGCAGGTTTTACTGCGCAACGTTTTTCTGTCTCTTGATCCCTACATGCGTGGCCGCATGAGCGAGGAACCGTCGTACTCTCCTCCGGTTGAGATTGGTGCAGTCATGGTAGGAGGCACCGTAAGCCGGGTGGTCACATCGAATCATCCTGACTATAAAACGGGGGAATGGGTCCTGAGCTACAGCGGTTGGCAGGACTTCGATATTTCCGATGGCAGTGGACTGGTAAAATTAGGCGACAACCCTGAACATCCTTCATGGGCGCTTGGCCTGCTCGGCATGCCAGGATTTACGGCATATATGGGCCTGCTCGATATCGGACAGCCTAAAGCCGGAGAAACGCTGGTGGTTGCGGCGGCAACCGGACCTGTTGGCGCAACCGTTGGGCAAATCGGTAAGCTCAAAGGATGTCGGGTAGTGGGTGTCGCTGGCGGAGCGGAGAAATGTCGCCATGCGACAGAAGTCCTCGGGTTTGATATTTGTCTCGATCACCATGCGCAGGATTTCGCAAAACAGCTGGCGCAGGCTTGTCCGCAGGGGATCGACATTTATTATGAAAACGTGGGTGGCAAAGTTTTTGACGCAGTTCTGCCGTTACTCAATACCTCAGCGCGAATCCCTGTTTGTGGCCTGATCAGTGGGTATAACGCGACGGCGTTACCGACTGGTCCTGACAGGTTACCGCTGTTGATGGCAACAATATTGAAAAAACGTATTCGGATGCAGGGTTTTATCATTAGTCAGGATTACGGCCATCGTATTTATGAATTTCAGCAAGAGATGGGGCGGTGGGTTAAAGAAGGCAAGATCCAGTATCGTGAACAAATAACCGACGGTCTGGAAAATGCGCCGGAAACGTTTATTGGCCTGCTCACAGGGAAAAACTTTGGCAAAGTCGTAATTCGCCTTGCTGATGAATGATACTTAAGGTAGGTGATTGGGCGCCTACGGCATTGAAAATATTGCCTCTGCTGGAACTAGTTATAGGCGCCCTAAATCCAGCCTCTCGTGCTGGCTATATTGTCAGGTATAATGCCCCTGTTTCTGCGTACTTAACTAGGGGTATCCTGGATGTTTATAACTCTCTATTCGATAATACTCCTGCAGAATAGATTTTTTCCCGAAATTTTATAGCTCCATTAATATTTAAATGATGGCCATCAGTAAACTCCGTGTAGTTAAAGTCTTTATCGGCAGAAAAATCAAAGATATGAAAATGTTTTGACTCTATGGAAGAGAAAAAACGTTTGCATTCGTTTTTTATCTGTTCATCAAGATTTTCTATATAGGCTACTGATACGGGAGGTATTATCATGTAAACATGATTTTTATTATTTTCTGCTGCATTTTTAATATCCATGATTCTTTCACAGTTTAACTTGAAAGAGTCTGCATGTTTTTTGTATTTATTATGTTGTGCAACAATACCGAGTCCGTCAAGATAGTGTTTATCTGCATTTAGAAATTTTTCAGTGTTTATATCACGTTGCATTGTTGATAGTTTTTCTGCAATACTTTCTGTACTATGACAAGAACATTCACTAATGTTCCTTTGATTAATGTAGATACTCTCAATGAAAACATCTATAGATTCCGTGTTGAATTTATGCATTAATGTATCATTTGAGTCATTTATTTCTGTTTTTTTAATTGAGTTATAGTGTCGATCATTGAATTTATTCATGCTTTCTTTTGCATATGTATAGACAATTGATTTCCCTTTACTAATCTCCTTGTAAAGATCATAGAATCCAAAGCATAATATTGTTTTGTTTATAGGGTTGATGGTGTTTGTTTTAAAGTAAAGATCGTGTGCGTTTGTTATATCCAGACCTGGAATAGAAAGGCTTGTCGAATGTATTGAATTTATATCTGTTAATGCATGGAAGGCATATGATGAACCGAAAATGACAGTGTTAAATTTTTGATCTATAAATCTATTGTATTGATGTGAAAGGAAATCATACCAGATGGACAACTCTCTTGGTTTTATTGCGTTTTCATGTAAATGACAGGAAAAAGGTTTTCCAATCCCGCCTTTTAAAAAAACAGTACTTCCTGAATAATCATATGCAAAAATTGATAACTTACTCTCTGATAATTCTTTTTTGATAACATTCTTATCAAAAGAATATGTTTTTATATCATGGAATATAAAGTTTACATTTTTTTTGCTTATCTTCTTCTTAAATTCAACGAAACTTTCTTGTTCACCTAAAAAGTAAATATCCATGATTGTATTGTCTAAAATAGAAACATATAAATCATAGCAAATGATGTAAAATGATTTTATATTTTCACGTTTAAAATCTTCACACAGATAGAATAGCTCATCAATAAATCTTATGGTTTCAGGTGTGCCAGTGAAATATTTTGAGTTATTTAATACATATTCTTTTAAAATTATGACATCGAGGTCGGTTTTATTTTTATAGAGTTTTAATATTAAAGTTCGCAAACAAAGAAGGAAATTAACATGGTCGTTCATATTGTAGCCTTTTATGTTAAAATTTTTACATTGATGTTGTTATGGTAGTGTCGGATTTGTCGATGAATATATAATGCGGTAAAAAACAAAAAATCTTAAATTTTATAGTGATTTCAATTTTAGAACAGGTGTTCATCATGATGATGAGCTTCATTTCATGAGCTAATTGCTTACAGTAACAGCATTCCATATTCGTCTTACGCATCTCATTAACTGTGATTGTATAAATTTTGTTTCACTTTCAACATTCGGCTTACAGATGCGGCGAAACTAAAGAAAATCAGTAAAGATGGTTGTATTTAATACATTGATTTTTCGACGAGATTTGCTGAGAACTCATCGTATTACCTGTGCAAGATAACAATATTAAAAATATCGAGATCGATTTTACGCGCCCGTCAAAATCAGCGTGATACGCGCTTGAGAACAAAAGCCGACAGGATTTAACACAGGGTCGTATGCGTCGTGTACAAAATGCGCTATGCCAGAGATGAATCTCCATTGGTTAGGCCGCCACTGACGAATGAATTGCGCAACGATGATTTTCCGCGCCAGGAGCCAGAGTTGTAATGGAGGCGACAATGAGCCTCCATTACACGTAGAGAAGCAGTGGATATGAGGTGAACGTCATCATGTATCCTGGCAAATTGTTCTCTGTTTCATAAAAGCATAACCTGCAATCATTCATGGAGAAATTAAGAAGGTTGTAGCCAAAAAGTGAATTAACACTCCACTTTGAGATAAATAATGATTACTATTCTCATTCTTAAGAAGAGCAAGACCATGATTTTGCTCATTGAGGCTATGTGAAGCAGTAACATACGAATTTATCAAAGGGAGTCGTCATGTCTTTACGTCATCTGTTTTCACCGCGTCTGCGTGGTTCTTTACTGTTAGGTTCACTGCTCGTTGCATCGTCATTTAGCACGCAGGCTGCGGAAGAACTGCTGCGCAAAGCCGTGGGCAAAGGCGCCTACGAAATGGCGTACAGCCAGCAAGAAAATGCGCTGTGGGTTGCCACATCGCAGAGCCGCAAGCTGGATAAGGGCGGGGTGGTTTATCGTCTTGATCCGGTCACGCTTGAAGTGACCCAGGTTATTCATAACGATCTCAAACCGTTCGGTGCCACGATCAACAATGCCACTCAGACATTATGGTTTGGTAACACCGTCAACAGCGCGGTAACGGCGCTGGACGCCAAAACTGGCGACGTGAAAGGGCGTCTGGTTCTGGACGATCGTAAACGTTCTGAAGATGTCCGTCCGCTGCAGCCTCGTGAACTGGTCGCTGATGATGCTACCAACACGGTGTACATTAGCGGAATAGGCAAAGAGAGCGCTATCTGGGTTG
Source organism: Citrobacter sp. Cm046 (assembly GCF_030333065.1). Classification (NCBI taxonomy): domain Bacteria; kingdom Pseudomonadati; phylum Pseudomonadota; class Gammaproteobacteria; order Enterobacterales; family Enterobacteriaceae; genus Citrobacter; species Citrobacter sp. Cm046. The sequence continues at coordinate 409,432 of NZ_JAOWGP010000044.1, forward strand.
TGGACGGTGAAACGATCAAACTGAAAACCACTATTCAGAACACTGGTAAAATGAGCACCGGTCTGGCTATCGACAGTAAGGCCAAACGCTTGTACACCACCAATGCCGATGGCGAGTTTATTACCATCGATACGGCAGATAACAAAATTCTCAGCCGTAAAAAGCTGCTTGATGACGGGAAAGAGCACTTCTTCATCAACCTGAGCCTGGATACGGCGGGTAACCGCGCGTTTATCACCGATTCTAAAGCGGCAGAAGTTTTGGTTATCGACACCCGTAACGGCAACGTGCTGGCTAAAGTTGCCGCGCCGGAATCTCTGGCCGTACTGTTCAACCCGGCGCGTAACGAAGCCTACGTGACGCACCGTCAGGCAGGTAAAGTTAGTGTGATTGACGCGAAAAGCTACAAAGTCGTCAAAACATTCGATACCCCAACCTTCCCGAACAGCCTGGCGCTTTCAGGTGATGGCAAAACCTTGTATGTCAGCGTGAAACAGAAATCTTCACGCGAGCAGGAAGCGACTCAGCCGGATGATGTTATTCGCATCGCGCTGTAATTGCCCGGAGGGGGAAACCCCTCCAGTCATTTATCCACACCCCACGATACGCCTCGTTACACCCCATCTCTGGCCTGACAAACATCAGGGACTTACACTACGTCCTCTACGGCTAACTGAATAACACGGGATTACCATGAAAAAGCCATTTATCTGCCTTTGTGCGGGTGTGATGTTGTTTACACTGGCGGGCTGTACCACTGATTACGTCATGACGACGAAAAGCGGACAAACCATTGTCACCCAGGGTAAACCGAAGCTGGATAAAGACACAGGGATGACCAGTTATACCGATCAGGATGGGAACGCGAGGGAAATTAACAGCAATGATGTTGCTCAGTTAATTGAAGCTAACTAAGCGCCAGAAAAAAGGGGAGGCCGGATATCCGATCTCCCCCGCAAATGTTACGGTGCGGTGCGGTGGATTTCTGCCACGCGCTTACGCACGCCAAACCACCCGGCAACCAACAGAATGGCAATCAACGGTAATGACGCGATAGTCCAGGTACCGTTCGGATAATCAAATGCCATCAGCACCAGCACAGTCAGCAGGAACAAGAGCGTTAACCACGAAGTAAACGGCGCGCCTGGCAACTTGAAGCTGACATCTGCCGCTTTACCTTCTTTAATCGCCCGACGCAAACGCATCTGACATACTACGATGAATCCCCATGACGCAATGATGCCCAGCGAGGCGAAGTTAAGCACGATCTCGAAAACCTGCGAAGGTACCAGATAGTTAAGGAAAACCCCTACGACATACACGACCAGCGTGGCGAGGATCCCGGCCCAGGGCACCTGTTGGCGGCTCATTTTAGCCATAAATTTAGGTGCAGAACCGCCCATCGACATCGAACGTAAAATGCGTCCTGTGCAGTACAGTCCGGAATTAAGACTGGAGAGCGCCGCAGTGAGCACCACAATATTCATAATGCTGCCGATATACGGCACGCCGAGCTTTGAGAAGAAAGTGACAAACGGGCTTTGACCTGCCTGATAAGCATTCCAGGGCAACAGCAATACCAGCAGGACGACCGAACCAACATAGAACAGACCAATTCGCCAGATAACGCTATTAATCGCTTTTGGTACCATTGTTTGCGGATCTTTGCATTCGCCGGCGGCTGTACCCACCAGTTCAATGGAGGCAAAAGCAAAGACGACGCCCTGCACCAGCACCAGAGCAGGCAACAGACCATGCGGGAAGAAGCCGCCATTGTCGGTGATCAGATGAAAGCCGGTAGTGTTACCATCCAGAGGTTTTCCGGTACCTAAAAAAACCGTACCGACCACCAGAAAAATGACAATGGCCAATACTTTCACCAGCGCAAACCAGAACTCCATCTCCGCGAACCATTTTACGCCGATCATGTTCATGGTACCGACGATTGCCAGCGCGCCGAGGGCAAACACCCACTGTGGCACGTCGCCAAAAGCGCCCCAGTAGTGCATATACAGTGCCACCGCAGTAATATCGACGATCCCGGTCATTGCCCAGTTGATGAAGTACATCCAGCCTGCCACGTAGGCTGCTTTTTCGCCCAGAAATTCACGAGCGTAGGAGACAAAGCTACCGCTGGAAGGGCGATGCAATACCAGTTCACCGAGTGCGCGAAGGATAAAGAACGAAAAAATGCCGCATACCAGATAGACCAGCGCCAAAGCGGGACCGGCCATTTGCAAGCGTGCACCCGCCCCTAAAAATAACCCGGTTCCGATGGCGCCACCGATGGCGATCATTTGTACCTGCCGGTTGCCCATCGCTTTGTGATACCCCTCTTCGTGAGCATTCAACCAGCGTCGTTTTGCCGCATGTTGTTCCGCGGCTTGCGTGTTGTGTGTGTTCATTACTTTTCCTGTTGGCCTGGTAAATTCACAAAATCCTTTTTGCCGCACCTGCAGCGACCCATACGAAAGTCAGCTCGCGGCGAAAACAGCGTTACCCTTCATTGTGTTACAGGGAGAAAACTGTCGGCCGAGCATCCTACATTCAATTGATAAGTGACGCAAAGCCTGACCAGCCAGAAAGCGCTTTTTTCTGCGGCCTGAGTTGACGGGCTGTGGTCTCGATTCAGCAAAATTAAGGGACGGGGACTGTGAGGGGATAAAAAATACGCTCATCGTGATTGTCACCATGATGAGCGTCATACCTTTTATGCGGATATGCCAAAGACCTGGACGGCCTGTTGTAAACGTGACGAACGCTGAGTTAAATCAGCGGTGGCGTCGGTCACGCGCTCCACCATTTCGGCATTATTATGGGTCATGATACCTACGCGCGATATTGAATCATTAATCAGATCCAGCGCCTGAGTTTGTTCCCGTGTCGCCAGGCTAATGTCCTTGATCATCATCGACATCTGTAACACGTCGCCAATCATGCCTGTCAGATGCGTTTCCGTCTGTTCCACCATTTTCACGCCGGAGTTAACGTTCGCGACGTTTTTCTCGATAAGCAACTTGATCTCTTTGGCTGCCGACGCAGAATGCTGTGCCAGATTTCGTACTTCAGCCGCCACCACCGCAAAACCGCGTCCGGACTCTCCGGCGCGCGCAGCCTCAACGGCAGCATTAAGCGCAAGAATATTGGTCTGGAAGGCAATACTGTCGATAACGCCGATGATATCGACGATCTGGCTATTGTCGCGTGAAATGGCCTGCATCATGGCGATAGTTTGCTTCATGATATCGCCGCCTTCTGTCGCATTAACGCTGGTCTTATCGGCCATTGTCATGGTTTGAGCTGCGGTATCTGCGGTTTGCTGTACCGCACTGCCAATCTCTTCAATGGCGGCCGCTGTTTGCTGCAGATCCGCAGACGTTTCTTCGGAACGCGTATGCAGTGCAATGCCTTCTTTTGACACGCGCTGGCTAATAGAGCGAATACCGGCTATCTGCATACTGACGTCATCAACCAGGGAATTCAGATTCAGTCCGGACTGATTAACCAGTCGCATCAACATCCCGATTTCATCCACACGATTTAAATGGCAGTTATCGGGTTTACGTCCGGAGACCACTTTCTTCATTTGGCTAAGCAAAGTATTAACTGGCTGACAAATTTGATACTTAAGGTAAATACCAAATAACACAAACAATGTCAGCATTCCACCTGCCTGAATAAACGCGTTCACTGGGGTAAAGATTAATAATACAGAGAGCAGGGCAACGATAACTAGAGCATAATTGACGCGTTGACTAATACTCAGCCATTTAAACATAGAGGCCCATGCCATTGCGCCACGGCGAATAACAATGCCTTTAAAAAGACGAAAGCCTTTAAATTTCTGGTTATTTATTTTTTCATACAGTTGTTCACTCGCCGTTATTTCTTCTCGCGAAGGAACTGTGCGCACTGAGATGTAGCCGGTTAATTTTTCATGGTGCCAGACGGGAGTGACGTTTGCACGGACCCAGTAATGATCGCCATTTTGTCGGCGGTTTTTCACCATGCCTGTCCAGCTATCCCCGTGCTGTAACGTGTACCACATGTCAGCGAAGGCCGCAGGGGGCATATCGGGATGGCGAATAATATTATGCGGCTCGCCCATTAGCTGGTTTTCGTTAAAGCCACTGGCATCGATAAAGGCGGAGTTCGCATAGGTAATATGGCTCTCTTTATCCGTTGTCGAAAGCAGCGTCGCTTTAGCGTTAAGTTCGTGCTCAATTTGTGTAACGGGCGTGTTACTTTTCATAAAAGCCCCATGATGTTATGTATAATTCATACAAAGATCCCCGCATTAATACCAGGGGATATTAAAAAGCCGTTTTAAACCATTTTAATAAGAAACGCTGCATTCTCTACTAATCATCAGTTCTGCGAAAGTATCTCAAATAAAAATTTTAATGCAGGTGATTAGTGTCCTGTCATAAATATGAAACAATAAATACAAATGCATAACCTGAAAAGTCACTTAAACTGACTTAAATTAAATTAGGCCCCGGCGAGTTCCGCAAAAATAAAATTGATAAGCAATGATGTCGCTGAATTTTCACCCTCAATAGAGACCCTATTATATTTTGTAGTCAGTAAAAACAAGACATTTTTTCTGAATCGTGCCAACGCCTGTGCAGGAATGACCAAACCATTCTGAAGCGATCTTACCCATGCCGGGAACAGGGGTGGTTATCTGTTTTTTAGCTGAGCAAATGTGAATTAAATGTTTCTATATGGTTATTTGATAATTTAATAATAAAGACATGTTAACAAACATGGGCCTGCAACATGTCATATCGCCTGAGCATTCTTGATAAAAGCCCCGTAGGGGAAGCTGAAACCGCCGCCATTGCCCTTGTCAGGACGCTGCATCTGGCGCAACTGGCAGAAGAGTGGGGATATCACCGCTTCTGGATAGCGGAACACCACAATACGCCGCAGCTCGCCAGTCCGTCGCCAGAACTGGTGATTGCGTGGATCCTCGGGCAAACACAGCGTATCCGCGTGGGGTCCGGTGGGGTCATGCTGCAGCACTACAGTCCGTATAAAGTGGCAGAAAATTTCAATCTTCTGGCGTCACTGGCTCCGGGTCGCGTTGACCTCGGTGTGGGGAAAGCGCCTGGAGGATTACCGCTGTCAACACAGGCGTTACAGCAGGGCATCAACCAGACAGAAAAGGGAACGTTTGCTGATCAGCTGTCTCAGCTTAATGGCTGGCTGTCGCTGACCGGTAAGGAAACTGCGCAAACGGTGTTCCCGACACCGCTTCCACCCACCCCCCCGGAAGGATTTGTTCTGGGAGCCAGCGTTCAAAGCGCGCAGTTGGCGGCAGACTCAGACTGGAACTTTATCTTCGCTGCACATCTTAATGGTGACAAAGCACTACTGCGAGATGTTCTGACGTACTGGCAAAACAACAGCTCTCGCCCAACGATTGTTGCGGTACAGGTGATAGTGGCAAACAGTGCCGGGATCGCCGCGCAACTGGCGGAAAACGTGCAGATCTGGGGCGTGGAGCTGGAAGATGGCCAACGCGTCACAGTTGCCAGCGAAGAACAGGCTCTGGCTTTTGCCGCACAAGCGGGAAGCGCGCCGCGAAAAATTGCCCGACGCGAGCAGGCGTTGTTGCACGGTACTGCGCAGGAAGTGATCGAAAAACTCACTGATCTGCATACGCACTACGGCATTGATGAGTTCATTATCGATACCCCGGTGGCGGAAGGTCATGCGCGTCTGACATCTTTGCGTTTATTAGCAAAAGCCCATGCAGCCGTGGAGGTCGCCTGATGTCGCTCGCCTCACAGCTTATTAACTGGCGTCGCGAACTGCACCAGCATCCGGAGCTTTCCCTCCAGGAGGTGGCGACGACGGCCCGTATTCGCGACTGGTTGCACAGTGCGGATGTCACTATTTTACCGTTTGAACTGAAAACGGGTCTGGTCGCAGAAATTGGTCAGGGAGAAGAAGTTATCGCCCTGCGAGCGGATATTGACGCATTGCCGATAGAAGAAAATGCCGATGTTCCGTTTCGCTCGCTTACACCTGGCGTGATGCATGCCTGCGGACATGACATCCACACCAGCGTCATGCTCGGTGCGGCAATATTGCTGAAGCAGCAGGAATTCCATTTGCCGGGGCGAGTACGCATTTTGTTTCAACCCGCGGAAGAAAATTTTGGTGGTGCGAAAACGTTGATCCGTGCCGGAGCACTGCAAAACGTGGCGGCAATTTTTGGCATGCACAATGAACCCGGCTTGCCGGTAGGCGAGTTTGCCACTCGGGGCGGCGCTTTTTACGCCAACGTTGATCGCTTTGTGCTGCGTGTTACGGGTAAAGGCGCACATGCCGCACGTCCACACGAAGGTAAAGATGCCATTCTGCTCGCCAGCCAGTTGGTGACGGTATTGCAAAGCGTTGCCAGTCGAGAGGTTAATACGCTGGATTCAGTGGTACTGAGCGTGACCCGGATTCAGGGCGGAAATACGTGGAACGTCCTGCCAGAATTTGTCGAGCTGGAAGGGACGCTCAGGACACATCGCACTGAAGTTCAGCAGCAGGTCAAAAAGCGAGTGAGCGATATCGCCGCCGGATTTGCTCACGCTTTTGGCGCACAAATTGATGTTATCTGGCATGCCGGACCGAGTGCGTTGGTCAACGACACATACTGGGCCGATATTGCCACCAACGTGGCAAAAAAGTCCGGCTATACCACGCACAAAGCCGATCTCCATATGGGGGGCGAAGATTTTGCGGTCTATCTACAAAATACGCCTGGCGCATTTGTCAGTATCGGTAGCGCCAGTGAATATGGACTACACCATCCGGGATTTAATCCGGACGAACGATTAATTGAACCCGCCGCGAATTATTTTGCCCATTTAGCAAAAACGGCATTCGAACATCTTTAATTTTACCTGTTGGGTAAGGGGCTACTATGGCTAAAAATCGGCAACTACGGCTGGGCACTATTCTGCACGGTGCGTCAGGTAATATGTCCGCATGGCGTCATCCGGCTGCACAGGCCGATGCCAGTATTAATTTTGAATTCGTTAAAGAAACGGCGTTAATTGCTGAGCAAGGTAAGCTGGACTTTATTTTTGTCGCCGACGGGCTGTATATTAATGAAAAATCTATTCCGCATTTTTTAAATCGATTTGAACCGTTAACGGTATTATCTGCGCTGGCCAGTATTACCCGCAATCTTGGGTTGGTCGGGACGGTATCGACATCATACAGCGAGCCTTTTACCACCGCGCGCCAGTTTGCCAGCCTCGACCACCTCAGCCAGGGGCGGGCCGGATGGAACGTGGTGACATCGCCACTGGAAGGATCGGCAAAGAACTATTCCCGTGCACAGCATCCTGAACATGCCCAGCGTTACCGCATTGCTGACGAATATTTGCAGGTGGTGAAAGGTCTGTGGGACTCATGGGAAGACGACGCGTTTATCCGTAATAAAGCCAGTGGTGAATTTTTTAATCCGCAGAAACTGCACACGCTAAATCATCACGGCGATTATTTTCAGGTTGCCGGCCCGTTAAACATTGCCCGCACACCGCAGGGACGCCCAATTATATTTCAGGCTGGTGCTTCTGCAGATGGCAAAAAATTAGCAGCGCAGCATGCTGATGCTATTTTTACCCATCAGGATTCACTGGCCGAGGCCAAAGCATTTTATCAGGATGTAAAAAACCAATTAGAGTTCACCGGGCGTCATCCTGATGAGTTGCATATTTTTCAGGGCGTCAGCGTTATTGTTGGCGACAGTGAACAGGATGTTGAGCAGCAATATCAAACCACCGCCGCGTTGGTTTCTGTTACCGACGCACTGAATTACCTGGGTCGCTATTTTGAACATCACGATTTTGCGCAATATCCACTGGATGCGCCATTCCCGGATATCGGCGATCTGGGTCAAAACAGCTTTCGTAGCACCACCGATGAAATCAAGCGTAATGCGCGGGAACGCGGGCTAACGTTGCGGCAGGTTGCGCTGGAGGCTGCCAGCCCTCGTCCCCGTTTTAGCGGTACGCCAGAACAGGTAGCAGATGGCTTACAGCAGTGGTTCGACGAGAAAGCGGCAGACGGTTTTATCATCCAGGGCGGAACGCCGGATACCTTCCCACGCTTTGTTGAGCAGGTGATTCCGGTGCTCCAGGCGCGTGGCCTGTTCCGTTATGAATACCCTGGCACAACCCTGCGCGAAAGTCTGGGGTTAGCGGCACCGGCAAATCAATTCACACAATAAACTCACACAATAAGAGAAAAAACGCTATGCAGAAAAAATCATTACTTCTCGCGCTGTCACTGGCTTTCAGCGCCTCAGTCTGGGCAAATGACGTCACGATTAATGGTACTGGCGTCAGCCTGGAAGCCAATAAAACCCCTATCAATACGGCGAAAAACCCGCAGGCGATCGCGCAATTACCCGCCAACCTGCGCCTCGCTGTACCGGGCAAATTCACCGTGGCGATTGCCGGGCTGAGTCAGCCGCCGCTGACCGTTTTTGCGGATGACAATAAAACGCTAATCGGCAGTGAAGCCGATATTGCCCGCCTGGTTGCCGACAGTCTGGGACTGGAGTTGAACGTCGTGCCGACGTCGTGGGAAGACTGGCCGCTGGGCGTGACATCCGGCAAATATGATGCCGCAATCAGCAATATTACCGTGACCAAGGCGCGCAAAGAGAAGTTTGATTTTGCTACCTATCGCAAAGATTCCCTCGGTTTTTATGTCAAAACCGGCAGCCAGCTGACAAAAATTGAGAAAGCAGAAGATATTGCAGGTCTGCGCATTATTGTCGGTTCCGGCACAAATCAGGAAGCCATTTTGTTGGCGTGGAACGAAGAAAACCTGAAGAACGGATTAAAGCCGTTTACTCCGGTGTATACCAAAGATGATGCCGCCCAGACGCTGGCCCTGCAGTCAGGCCGTGCTGATGCCTATTTTGGTCCTAACGTCATCGGTGCCTGGAAAGCCGCTCTCAACGGTAAAACGCAACTGGTCGGCAGCGTGGATGGAGGATGGCCGAAGGCGGCGCATATCGCGGTAACGCTGAAAAAAGACAGCGGTTTAGTGCAGCCGGTACAAACCGCGCTTAACGGTGTGATTGGCAATGGTGACTATGACAAAGTGCTGAACCGCTGGGGAGAAGGGGTTGAACGTATCCCGCAATCCGAAATTAATCCGGCGGGTTTAGGCGATTAAGGAGACCTGTATGAGCGATGAATTCCGCGTGGTGTCGCCAGAAGCTGCGGAGCTGCAGCCGATCCTTAACGGTCTGTTTGGCGAATATGCCTCACGCTATGGTGACTATTTTTCCCGTGATGCCGAAGTGGAGTTAACCGAATGGTATCTGGCACCGCAGGGGATTTTTGTGGTGCTGGAACGCGACGGCGAAATTATCGCTACCGGCGCTTACAAACCCTACAACGCTGATACCGCAGAGATTAAGCGCATATGGACCAAAAGTACCCTGCGTAAGCAAGGGCTTGCGGGCCGAGTTGTGCAGGAGCTGGAACGCAGGGCATTGCTCGCGGGCTACAGCCGCATCTACCTGACGACGGGGTTTCGCCAGCCGGAAGCCGTTCAGCTCTATTTACGCCAGGGCTACGATCCGCAATTCGATATTGCGCGCGATCCTGAAGAGTACAGTCAACCGCCATTCGATGGACGACTGCGCTTTACCAAACTGTTGACCATCGCAGGTCAGGCAAAAATAGCCTGAGGAGAGAAAATGAAAACGACTGAAACCATCAAAGTCGTACCCGCGCGTTATCCGCTGCGCACCGCTGGCGCGATAGTGGCCCTGTTTGTGCTGGCGGTGATTATCCAGTCGGTGGCGTTTAATCCCCGTTGGGAATGGAGCGTATTTGCCCGCTGGTTTTTTGATCCGGTCATTTTGTCCGGCCTTGGGCAAACGTTATTGCTAACGCTTATCGGCACGTTGTTGAGCATTTTTTTTGGTGGTTTGCTGGCACTGGCCAGACTTTCATCGTCCTGGCTATTGAACGGACTGGCATGGGGATATATCTGGTTGTTCCGATCGTTGCCGCTGATCGTGGTGCTGATTATCCTGTACAACTTCTCTTATCTGTACGACACGCTGACGATTGGGATTCCCTTCACCGCTGTTCAGTGGGGCAGTTTTGAAACCATCAATGTACTCGGTCAGTTTTCCACTGCGGTAGTTGGCCTGACGCTGGTGCAAAGTGCCTATACCGCCGAAATTATCCGTGGCGGTTTTCTCGGGGTTGATCACGGTCAGTATGAAGCTGCCGCCGCACTGGGACTTCCAGCCTGGCGTCGGACACTGCGTATCATCCTGCCACAGGCATTGCGAACCATTTTACCCTCAGGATTCAATGAAATTATCAGTCTGGCAAAGGGGACTGCGATGGTTTATGTGCTGGCGATGCCGGAGCTGTTTTATACCATCCAGATGATCTACAACCGCACGCAGGAAGTGATCCCGCTGCTGATGGTCGGGGCCGTGTGGTATCTGGTCATTACCAGCGTCCTGTCGCTCATTCAACATCTGGTCGAGCGCGCACTGGCACGCAGCGAGCGACGTTCAGCAATAAATACCACTCGCGCGAGCCGTGCGGTTAAACGTAGTCGTCAAATCCCGTCGCAGGAGGCTGTCCATGTCCCACTCGCCTGATGGTCATATTTCAATTACCAGCGTCAGTAAATACTTCGGGCGCCATAAAGCGCTGGATAATGTTTCTCTTGAGATCCTTCCAGGTACGGTAACGGTTATTCTCGGACCTTCAGGGTCGGGAAAATCAACGCTATTGCGGGCAATTAACCATCTCGAACGCGTCGACGAGGGATTTATTCAGATTGATGGCGACTATATTGGCTACCGCCGACAGGGCGACAGGTTATATGAACTGAAAGAGGCGGAGATCCTGCGCCAGCGCGTCAACGTTGGCTATGTCTTCCAGAACTTTAATTTGTTCCCACACTTAACCGTGCTGGAAAACCTGATTGAAGCGCCGATTGCGCACGGGCTGGCGTCGCGTAAAGCCGCCACTGAGAGGGCATTGACATTACTGGATGCGGTTGGGCTGCGTCATAAAGCCGATGCCTGGTCTCGGCACTTGTCTGGTGGGCAGCAGCAACGTATCGCTATTGCCCGCGCGCTGGCGTTAAATCCACGTGTAATGCTGTTTGACGAACCAACCTCTGCGCTTGATCCTGAGCTGGTAGGCGAAGTGCTTGATGTGATTAAAGCACTGGCGCAATCGGGAACCACACTGGTCGTTGTGACCCACGAAATTGGTTTTGCCCGGGAAGTGGCGGATCAGGTCGTGTTTATGGTCGATGGCAAAATCGTGGAGCAAGGGAGCAGCGAGCAGGTACTGAACCATCCTCGTCATACGCGAACACAGCAGTTCTTGTCGAAGGTGTTATCGTAAAAAAACGCTGTTCCGCAGGAGTGCAAATCCCGGAACAGCGGGCGAAATATCGCCATACGGTTAAATTAAGCGGCAGATGGTGCCAACGTTATGCGATCCAACGGCCCTACGATAAACAGATAAGAAATCAGGCCAATCAGTCCCATTGAACCAACGTACAGAATGGCGTAATCAAATGACTGGGTATTAGACAGAATAATGCCGATAACCAGCGGGGTAATAATACTGGCCATATTGCCACACATATTGAACACACCTCCGGCAATGCCCAGCACCTCTTTTGGCGAGGTATCGCTGAGTACGCACCAGCCAAGATTGCCAAAGCCTTTGGCGAAAAAGGCCAGACTCATTGCAGCGATAACCACAAATTCTGAAGATGTATAGTTGGCGATAACGATGACGCAGGAGAGTAACATGCCGCAGATGACCGGCAACTTACGGGCGACAGTCAGACTGTAGCCGCGTTTCAAGAGCCAGTCAGAGAAGACCCCGCCCAGCAATCCACCAATGAATCCGGCAATCGCAGGGATACTGGCGATAAATCCCACTTTGAGGATCGACATCCCTTTAGCCTGATACAGATAGGTCGGGAACCAGGTCAGGAAAAACCAGGTTATCGAGGTGACACAGAATTGACCAATATAAACGCCAATCATCATCCGGTTGACACAGACGCTTTTAATTTGCGCCAGGGTGATTTTTTGCGGTTCCTTTTTATTTCCCAACGATGGTTCGCCACCGCCAGCACGAATATAATCAATTTCCTGTTGGTTCACTTTAGGATGGTGCATAGGGTCTTTGACTTTAACCAACCAGAATATGCCAAGAATAACGCCAATCGCCCCGATGTAATAAAAGACAAAATGCCAGCTCAGATTATGTAAAATAATGGTCATCAGCGGCGTAATAATACCTAGCGAAATATATTGTGCGGCCTGGTAGACCGATGTGACAAAACCTCGCTCGCTATTGGGAAACCACTGCACGCTTAAACGACTGTTGGCCGGGAATGCAGGCGCTTCGATGGCTCCCATCATCAGACGCAGGATAATCAGTACAACAAGCGGACTTGCATAGAGATAGATAGTGCCCTGAAACATGGTCACCACTGACCAGCCGATCAATGCGCATCCATACACCAGGCGGGAACCGTAACGGTCCAGTAACCAACCGCCGGGTAATTGCATAATAACGTAAGAAATACCAAAGGCTGAGAAGGCCAGCCCCATGGCTTCGGGATCAAACCCGAGTTCCTTACTCATAATTGGCGCGACGACGGATAACGTCGCACGGTCAGCATAATTAAATACTGTGGCAAGAAATAGAAATATCAGGATGCTGTAACGCACTTTAGTGCGCTTTATTATTGTATTCATCACCCACTCCTGTCATTAGGTTTGAGAGCGTATATGTAGGGAAGAGGGCGGGTTTTTATTTCCCGCCAGATACGTTACGGGCGTTTGCCAAACTCGCAGGTTAATTGCGTCCAGCGTCGCGCCTGTTCGCTAATGCTGAAGCCCAGACCATGACGATCGGAAACCCACATACGGCCATCGCGCAGTTCAAGTTGTTCATTGAATAACGGATTCAGCCATTCGAAATGTTCCAGCCATGGCTCCAGCGGGTAGGCGGCAGACAGATGCAGGTGAACTTCCATTGCAAAGTGTGGGGCAAGCTTACGGCCATGCTTGGCGGCCAGATCCATAATTTTGAGGAAGGGTGAAATGCCGCCTACACGTGGCGCATCTGGCTGTACAAAGTCGCTGGCGTTACCGAGGATCAGCTGTTCATGCTCGCGAAAGCTGGTTAACATTTCACCGGTGGCAATAGGGGTATCAAGCGCGGCGGCAAGCTGTGCGTGACCTTCTACATCGTAGGCATCCAGCGGCTCTTCAATCCAGATCAGATTGAATTGTTCCATTTTACGACCCATGCGGATAGCCGTTTCGCGATCCCACTGTTGATTCGCGTCCACCATCAGCGGGAATTCATCGCCCAGTGCTTCACGCACTGCGGTTAAACGGCGAATATCCTCGGCACAGTTAGGTTGTCCGACTTTCAGCTTGATACCGCCAATACCGTTTTCACGAGAGATAACGACGTTTTTGAGCACCTGATCCAGCGGTGTATGCAGGAATCCACCAGAGGTGTTGTAACACTGGACGGAGTCGCGGTGTGCGCCCAACAGTTTTGCCAGCGGCAGGCCTGCGCGTTTGGCTTTCATATCCCACAGAGCAATATCGATAGGGGAGATGGCCTGTACCGCCATTCCACTACGACCTACGGAAGCGCCTGCCCACAGTAACTTGGTGTAGATCTTGTCAATATCGTTTGGATCTTCTCCCAGCAGGTTATCGGCAATTTCTTTCGCGTGGGCATAAATCCCCTGGCCACCCGCACGCTTGGAATAGCTGAATCCTACGCCCTCGAAACCATCACGACTGCGGATCTCCGCGATGATAATCGCCACTTCAGTTAACGGTTTCTGGCGACCCGTAAGCACTTTTGCATCGCTGACTGGCGTTGCCAGCGGAAGAAATGCCAGAGATAGCTTAACCCACTCAATACGATCGCCGGTTTCAGCAGCGGTTTTAGTATTCACCGTTTTGGCATAGGTTACGGCGTCGGAATTAGCACTTAAAGACATATTATTCTCTCCTGTTGATGAATAAATGATTGCGCTAACATTTTTAATGGTGGCGCAATCATTAAGCCAGCGAATTGCTTTTGATTTGAACAATCGATCACAAACCAAGAGATAAAAGGCCGTGCTATTGTAAGTAATGTCACATTCCAATACTTTGTGTGAAAATGCACAAATACAAATGATTGCGTTAACATTATCAAGTGATAAAGCTATGCTAAGCCGCTGTTTTCTCAGCGTAAAAAAGAAGGCCGCTGGCATTGGTTGATTTCATGATGAATAATGCACAACTTAATCGGCGATTTTTACAAGGGCATCGACAGTGAAAAACTCCAGACCTTCGCGCGCACCCACGCTGGAAGATGTTGCCCGTACCGCTGGGTTGTCTCCTATGACGGTGAGTCGGGCACTGAATACCCCGCAACTGGTACGGCCGAAAACGGTAGAAAAAGTGATGCTTGCCGTGCGCGCTACGGGCTATATTCCTAACGCTCTGGCAGGGGGGCTGGCGTCACGTCGAAGTAAACTTATTGCTGTGGTGGTGCCGCAAATAAACAACAACATGTTTGTTGATACTATCCAGTCGTTGAGTGATGAACTGGCTGAGCGTGGTTATCACATATTGTTGTGTGTGGCCGGATACACGCAGCAAACCGAAGCCGAACTGGTGGCTGCACTGTTATCACGTCGGCCTGATGGCATCGTACTCACCGGGATCCACCATACTGCTGAGCTGAAAAAAGTGATCCTGAATGCTGCCATTCCGGTGGTGGAAATCTGGGATTTAACGCCAACGCCTGTCGACATGCTGGTGGGGTTCTCTCACGAAAAAGTGGGGCAGGCAGTGGCGGAATACATCATTAAGAAAGGCTATCGTCGTCCTGGTTTACTGTGGACGGCCGATCGTCGGGCGGGTCAGCGTAAACAAGGGTTGTGCGATGTTCTGAGCCGACATGAGATTTCCTCTGTCCCACAAGTGGATGTCCCGCTTCCGGCCTCTTTGTCCCTTGGTCGTAGTGGCCTGACCCAGCTTTTTACCGAGGGTGAGTTTGACGTCATTGTCTGTAGTTCAGACACTCTCGCACAGGGGGCTATCATGGAGGCAGAAAGCCGTGGTTTGAGGGTCCCGCAAGATTTAGCGGTGATTGGTTTTGGCGATCTCGATTTTGCCGCCAGCAATCGGCCCTCGATTACCACAGTCAGCGTAGACCGACGCGCTATCGGACAACGTGCCGCCTCGCTGCTTGCCGACCGTATTGAAAATATTGCGCGTGATGACGATATTATTGATGTTGGCTTCCATCTGGTAGAACGAGAGTCCGCATAAGATACCTGCCCGAATACAGACAATAAGGAACCTGCTATGCCGCACGTGGATATTAAATGTTTTCCCCGCGACCTGAATGACGAACAAAAATCCGCGCTGGCTGCGGATATAACCGAGGTCATCATTCGCCATCTGCAAAGTAAAGAGAGCTCGGTGAGCGTGGCGCTCACCGAAATTGAGCCGGATGCATGGCAAATTGTGTGGGATGAGCAAATTGCGCCCCAGATGGCGACGCTGATAAAAAAACCGGGCTACAGTATGTGAGATTAAACGGGCGGGAAGGCCGCCCGTTTAATATTATATTTACGGTGTGACAATATTGAACCAAAATTCGAATTTATCCATATAGCCAAGCATAGCCTCGAGTTTGGCACTGTCGCCGGTTATCTTCACATCACCGCTTTCTTCAGCCTGCTTCAGGGTTATGTCCTTGAGGATGATTTTGTTCAACGTATCGCGGCTAAGAGTGATAGTCGTGTCAGCCTCTTTCGCTTCAGCATTGGCGGTATGATTCAGAACGCCATTTTCCAGCTCCAGCTTGTATTTTCCTCCGTCGTTACCGAGGTCTATGTTGAATACGGATTTCGCATCACCGGCTTTCTGTCCATTAATATGTACCGCCAGGTAGTCGAAAAACATTTCTGGCGTCATCGCCCGTACGGTATCCGGGCTGGCGGTATTTGGGGTTGGTCCTTTAACCACGCCGTTACGTAACTCTTGCGCACCAGTGAGATAGAAGTTACGCCACGGGCCGGACTCTGCCTGATATCCTAATTGTTCCAGCGCGTCAGCTTCCAGATTGCGGGCCGCCTGATTGTTCGGATCGGCAAACACCACTTTGCTCACGACCTGTGCCACCCAACGATAGTTACCCTGGTCATAGTCGGTTTTTGCTTTCTGCAGTATGGCATCCGCACCGCCCATATAATCGACGTACTTTTTCGCGGCGTCTTCCGGCGGCAGTTCATCCAGCGTCGCCGGGTTACCGTCAAACCAGCCGAGATAAAGCACATAGGTAGCTTTCACATCATGGCTGACAGAACCGTAGTAACCGCGGTTAGCCCATGTATGCGCCAGTGAATCAGGCAGCTTGAAGTTAGCGGCTATTTCGTCGCGGGTCAGGCCTTCGTTCGCCATACGTAGCGTCTGGTCATTGATGTATCGATACAGGTCACGCTGGCTCTTGAGCAGCTTCACCACGTTGTCATTACCCCAGGTTGGCCAGTGGTGTTGGGCCATCAGGATTTCCGCTTTGTCTCCCCAGCGAACGATGGCTTCATTGATGTATTTAGACCAGGGCAGTGGTTCACGTATTTTTGCGCCACGCAAAGAGTAGGTATTGTGCAGGGTATGTGTGACATCCTCTGCCGATTCAATAAGTTTTTTCTCTTCGATAAACCATAACATTTCTGATGGAGCTTCTGAGCCTGGCGCCAGCATAAAGTCATAGGTTAAACCGTCTATAACCTCTTTTTGCCCGTCTTTCTCAATGATATTGGTTGGTGCAATCAGGGTGACTGTACCCGCAGATGTTGTGGTACCCAGCCCGGCACCAACCTGGCCTTTGGTATCAGGTTTCAACAGGTTGCCATACATATAGCTGGCTCGACGGCTCATTACGTTCCCGGCCATTATATTTTCGGCAACTGCGGCTTCCATAAAGCCCGAAGGCGCATAGATCTTCACTTTTCCTGATTTTACATCCGCTTCGTCGACCACACCGCGTACGCCACCGTAGTGATCTACATGACTGTGAGTATAAATGACGGCGACGACGGGCTTATTACCGCGATTTTTAAAATAAAGATCCATACCGACTTTAGCTGTTTCAGCTGAGACCAGTGGATCGACAACGGTTATGCCTTCTTTACCTTCGATAATCGTCATGTTTGAAAGATCGAGGTTACGGATCTGATACACACCCTCGGTTACTTCAAACAAGCCACTGATGTTGATTAACTGAGCCTGCCGCCACAGGCTGGGATTCACTGAGTCCGGGGCTTTATCACCTTCTTTAATAAACGTGTACTGCTGCGGATCCCAGATCACGTTGCCTTGTTCGCCTTTAATCATTTCCTGGGGGATAGGGGCGATAAAGCCTTTATGGGCATCGGTAAAGTCAGTGTTATCGTCAAAAGGAAGTTGGTTGTAGAGCGCATTGTTAGCTTGTTGCGTGGATGCAGTAGCGTCTTTTGGTGCTTCTGCGGCCATAAGAGGAACAGAGAAAGATGTTAATAACCCAGCAAGAATAAAACATTTCGCGATTCTATTAAGTTGCATCGTAAAACCTCTCTGATACTTCACGAAGTACAGTGTTAAGGGGGATGCTGCTTTTACGGATAGTGTTTTGAATAGATATTTGGGTTAGTGCAAGATTAACTATAACTGGCGTTAATGAATCGGCAAGGAAGGGGGGGATTATTAGGCTTTAGATTAAATAAGACCAGGATGGCAGTCGTTCACTGCCATCGGTAAATGCACTATTACTCGCCTGCAGTGATACGTTTCCCACTAATAATAAACGTGCCTGCACCCAGATGATGCAGGGTATTGAGTTTGTCATCATCAAACTGCCAGCGACCGTCGATGAATACGCGCTCGTCCGCTGCGGCTGAAACCACTTCGCCAAACAAGGTGTCGTATTTCTCCTGTGCAGATGTGGCTGGCAGCAGGCGACACTCCATCCAGGCCAGACATTTTGTCTCTATCACCGGTAAGCCAAGCACTGGACCATTTATCACCGGGATACCGTAGCAGTTGAATTTATCTTCCTCACGACCGGACACGCTTCCCACGGCGTAGGTCCAGTTGGTTGCCGCAACGCCCGGGATAACAATGCCAAACATGCCGCTGCGTTCAATGAGTTCGCGCGACCAGGCAGTCTTATCCACCACAATGGCTATGCGTGGTGGCTCAAACTCAACGGGCATTGACCATGCTGCTGCCATCACATTACGGCGTTCTGTCGTCGAGTCCCGACTGGTAATCAAAATGGTTGGGCCGTGATTCAACAGCCGACTGGCATGATGCAATTCAACTGGATGAAAATGACTCATGGCGACTCCTCTGAAAGATAAAAACAGCGTCATAATTAACGGTATTAGCGATTTTGTCATCCCACAACAAGACCCAGCGCACAAAATCGCCGGCGTAAAATTAAAAATGCGTTATAAGTACAACATTGAACAAACAGGAACGCTATATGACGCCTTTTTTAAAAGCCTATTTTTCCCGTATTGGCTGGTCAGGTACGCCAGCAGTCGACATTAACACTTTGAAGAGACTGCATTTACTGCACAACGCCGCTATTCCGTTTGAAAATCTGGATGTGTTGCTACCGCGAGAGATACAGCTCGACGATCTGGCTCTGGAAGAGAAGCTGGTGAACGCTCGTCGTGGCGGGTATTGCTTTGAACAAAACGGAGTACTTGAGCGAGCACTGCGGGAGACAGGTTTTACGGTGCGCAGTTTACTCGGACGTGTGGTGCTGGCGAATCCATCAACCCTGCCGCCACGTACTCATCGCCTGCTACTGGTTGAGTTGCAGGGAGAGCAGTGGATTGCCGACGTAGGATTTGGCGGACAAACGCTGACGGCGCCTATTCGGTTGCAGGCTAACCTGGAACAGCAGACACCGCACGGTGAGTATCGCCTGATTCAGGAGGGGGAGGACTGGATCCTGCAGTTCCGACACCATGAACACTGGCAATCAATGTACCACTTTGATCTCGTCATGCAGCACCAGAGCGATTATGTGATGGGCAATTTTTGGTCAGCACACTGGCCACAATCGCATTTTCGTCATCATCTGCTGATGTGCCGCCATCTGCCGGACGGGGGTAAGCTGACGTTAACCAATTTTCACTTTACCCATTACCAGGACGGTCATGCGGTCGAGCAGATGAATGTACCCGATGTCGCCAGCCTGTATATGCTATTGCAGGAACGCTTTGATCTGGGTGTTGACGATGCAAAACACGGATTTACTGAGGCAGAACTGGCCACGGTGATGGCTGCGTTTGATACCCATCCGGAGGCAGGAAAATAGCGCGAAGCGGAATATAGCCGGATGACAGGGTAACACCTTATCCGGCTTATCTGTTTCGTCAGAGATTAATCGCCCATTCGGCATGAAACAGGATCACCGCAGCACCAGAGATAGTCACTTTTTCTGGTTGGTTATCGCGGATGGTCACCGCAATATCGACGATGCCGTCGCGTCCCAGCGCGCGACCCTGATGCCCCTGGACGCGCAATAATTTTCCGTCATGCGCCATCAGATTATGGTGAACCAGCCATGCTCCCATCGGACCGTTGGCATTGCCCGTCACTGGATCTTCCACAATACCGATCGCGGGTGAAAACATGCGACCATCAGTTTCGTATTTCCCAGGACGGATCTGGAACGGGAAGAAACCGTTGCAGCCAATTTGCTGGCTGAGTGCTGTTAATGCCGACAGGTTCGGGGACAAGGCATCGATATCGACCTCTGGCTTCAGTGCGATCATTACTTTTGAATGACCAGTGGAGGCCACCTGAACAGGTACCCCTGGCAGCATATCGCTTTCAGTCAGGTGCAGGGCGCTGATGATTGCCGCACGCGTTTCGCCTTCCAACGGAGGCTCGAAAACCGGCGCACCCTGTTCCAGAGTGATACGGTGATCGCCGCCTTCAGCGTGAATTTCAACCCGATGACGACCGGCCAGAGAAGTCTGCCAGACGGTGGTATCTCCCAGACCGAGCACTTTCGCCCGCACATAGTGAGCCGCGACGGTGGCGTGTCCGCAGATGGGTACTTCGATTGTGGGGGTAAAGTAGCGAATCCGGACATCACTGTCATCGCTGGAGAGCATGAATGCCGTTTCTGAATGACGCAACTCCCGCGCGATCAGCTGCATCTGCGTATCGCTCAGGCCATCAGCATGCAATACAACCCCCGCTGAATTGCCGCGAAAAGGTTCAGAGGTAAAGGCATCGACGTGATAAATCTGTGGTTTCATTGATGTTCTCCCTGGGATGGAGAAGCATCATAGCGTGCAAAAATTCGTATGGCTAACGTATGCCCGGTTAGTGCAAGCACCACCGGGCATCGCAGAGCATTAGCGGCGAGAACGAACGATCTGATAGCGACGGGTAAAATATTCAACCGGCGCGCTCCACACATGGACCAGACGGGTGAACGGGAACAGCAGGAAGATGGTCATGCCTAATACCAGATGTACACGGAAGATCAATGCGACACCATCCAGATGCGCAGACGCGCCCCCCTGGAAGGTCACCACTGACTGTGCCCAGCCTACCAGTTTCAGCATTTCACTGCCGTCAGGATGTTGAGCGGAGAACGGTATAGTGGTCAGGCCGAGAATACACTGAATCAGCAATACGCACAGGATCAGAATATCGGCTGTGGATGAGGTGGCGCGAATTCGCGAGTTTGTCAGACGACGAACCAGCAAACCAGCTCCACCAACCAGCGTCAGCACACCACAGAGGCCCCCTGCAATCATTGCCATTTGCTGTTTGACTGCAACAGGCAGGAACCAGGCGTACATCCAGTGCGGGGTTAGCATGCCGAACAGATGACCGAAGAAGATCCCCAGAATGCCGATATGGAACAGGTTCGACCAAAGCACCATGCCGCGCTTATCGAGCATCTGGCTGGAGGAGGCGCGCCATGTATATTGCCCGTAGTCGTAGCGTAGCCAACTGCCAAGGATAAACACCGTGCCGCACAGATACGGGTAGATGTCGTAAAAAAAGACGTTCAGATACTGTATCATTTCGGGCCTCCCGCACTGACGTCGACATACTGGGGGGCGACGTCCTGGCTAAAGCGTCGTTGATAGTTTTGTAACGGTGAACTGTCACAGGCAGTGGCGTTATCCTCAATGAACTTCACCTGTTCTTCTTCCCAGACCGCATCCAGCGCCTGACGGGTATCATCCCGGGATTCCGCACCCACCTGCTTGGTGACACTGTCACTTGAAAGCGGACTTCCTGCTAAAGTCAGCAGGGCGTCAAACAGCTGATACCATGGTGCCTCTCGCTGCTTCAGGCGACCGCCAAGCAACGCCAGGATTGGCGCCACATTCTGTAATCCCTCTCTGGCTTCGGCTTCAGGCAAAACGCTTAAATACTCCAGATACAATGGCAGGTGATCCGGCAGTTCCCGACAGTCGAGTTGTAGCCCCACCTTTTCGTACTGAGCCAGCAGGTCAACCATCGCCTGGCCGCGATCGCGAGATTCAGCATGCACATGTTCAAACAGCAAAAGCGAGGTGGCGCGGCCCCGGTCAAACACCTCGCACCATTCAGCTTGTTTATCGAGTAACGGAGCGTTTAGCAGTTCCGTTGTAAACCTGGTAAGCACTGGCGCATCGCTGGCGATCAGTTGTAGAGCATCGTCTTTGCATTCCCATAGCAATTCGTCCGGATACTCCATCAGCAGTCCGATAATCTTAAGGATTTGCATTATTCACCCTCCGCTTTATCGCGCACTTCGGTGATATCGATAGCATCAATGCGGCTGCTGTTGAACAGGTTGAATTTGGTGTCGGAACCGTGACAGCCGTCGCCAAAGGTAAAGCCGCAGCCGTTTTTCTCCGGGAAGGCATCGCGAGCCATTTCACGGTGGCTGGTTGGGATCACGAAGCGGTCTTCATAGTTAGCAATGGCCAGATAGCGATACATCTCTTCGACCTGCTCAACGCTTAAACCCACTTCTTCAATAGCGCGGGTATCCGTTACGCCTTCTACTGTTTGCGAACGCATATAGTGACGCATTGCCATCATACGTTTCAGCGCGCGCAGTACCGGGCCGGTATCTCCGGCGCTGAGCATATTGGCAAGGTACTGCACCGGAATACGCAGCGACTCGACGGCCGGCAGAATATTGCCATTGTGCGGCAGGCCACCGGCGTCTGCGACTGACTGAATCGGTGACAACGGCGGCACATACCAGACCATCGGCAGGGTGCGGTATTCAGGGTGCAGCGGCAGTGCCAGCTTCCAGTCCATCGCCATTTTGTAGACCGGTGACCGCTGGGCCGCCTCGATGACGTTGTGTGGGATCCCCTGTTTCAGTGCTTCCTCAATTACCGCCGGATTGTTAGGGTTGAGGAACACATCGCACTGGCGTTCATAGAGATCGGTCTCATGTTCAGTGCTGGCCGCCTCTTCAATACGGTCTGCGTCGTACAGCAGCACGCCGAGATAGCGAATACGTCCGACGCAGGTTTCCGAACATACCGTTGGCTGACCGGATTCAATACGCGGGTAGCAGAAAATGCATTTTTCTGACTTGCCACTCTTCCAGTTAAAGTAGATTTTTTTGTATGGGCAGCCGCTGATACACAAGCGCCAGCCGCGACATTTATCCTGGTCGATCAACACAATGCCATCTTCTTCACGCTTGTAAATCGCGCCGCTCGGGCAGGTTGCCACGCAACTGGGGTTCAGACAGTGTTCGCACAGGCGCGGCAGATACATCATGAAGGTGTTTTCAAACTGACCGTACATTTCTTTTTGTATCGCCTTGAAGTTACGGTCACGGGCGCGTTTTTCAAATTCCCCGCCAAGCAGTTCTTCCCAGTTTGGCCCCCAGATAATTTTGTCCATTCGTTTGCCATCAATTAGCGAACGCGGGCGGGCGGTGGGCTGATTTTTGCTCTCTGGCGCGCTATGCAAATGCTGATAGTCGTAGGTGAACGGTTCGTAGTAATCATCGATTTGCGGAATGACAGGGTTGGCGAAGATTTTAGTGATGACGCCCATCTTACCGCCCAGACGCGGTCTTATCTTACCGTTAACGTCGCGAACCCAGCCGCCTTGCCACTCGTCCTGGTCTTCCCAGTTTTTCGGATAACCAATACCCGGTTTGGTTTCGACGTTGTTGAACCACGCATATTCCATACCTTCACGTCCGGTCCAGACGTTTTTACAGGTGACGGAGCAGGTGTGGCAGCCAATGCATTTATCCAGATTAAGAACCATGCCTACCTGTGAGCGTATTTTCATTTTTTCGCCTCCTGTACCTGATCGCGACCTTCATCATCCAGCCAGTTAATATTTTTCATTTTTCGAATCATGATGAACTCATCGCGGTTAGAGCCGACCGTGCCGTAATAGTTGAAGCCGTAAGCCAGTTGCGCATAGCCGCCGATCATGTGCGTGGGTTTCGGGCACACGCGGGTCACGGAGTTATGAATGCCGCCGCGCATTCCGGTAACTTCAGAGCCAGGAATATTCATGATCCGCTCCTGAGCGTGGTACATCATCGTCATCCCGGGCGGCACGCGCTGGCTAACCACCGCGCGGGCAGTCAGTGCACCGTTGGCGTTAAAGGCTTCAATCCAGTCGTTATCCTCAATACCCAGCTCTTTAGCATCGGTTTCACTGATCCAGACAATCGGACCACCGCGCGACAGCGTAAGCATCAACAGGTTTTCACTGTAGGTGGAGTGGATACCCCATTTCTGGTGTGGTGTCAGGAAGTTCAGCGCTTTTTCCGGGAAACCGTTTGGCGGAATTTCGCGCATTTCACTCACGCTGCGGGTGTCGATTGGCGGACGGTAGGCCACCAGACTCTCGCCGAAGGCGCGCATCCACGCATGGTCCTGATACAACTGCTGGCGGCCAGACAGCGTGCGCCACGGGATCAGCTCATGAACGTTGGTATAGCCGGCGTTATAAGAGACATGCTCGCTTTCAAGACCTGACCAGGTCGGGCTGGAGATAATTTTGCGCGGTTGCGCCTGAATGTCGCGAAAACGGATCTTTTCGTCTTCTTTGTTTAGCGCCAGATGCGTATGGTCACGCCCGGTCATTGCGCCCAGCGCTTGCCAGGCTTTCACCGCCACCTGACCATTCGTTTCCGGCGCAAGCGCCAGGATCACTTCGGAAGCATCCAGCGCGGTGTCAATCAGCGGGCGACCTTTTGCCGCGCCTTCACGCTTGGTGTAGTTGAGCTTGCTGAGGAAATCGACTTCCGTCTGGGTGTTCCAGGAGATACCTTTTCCGCCGTTACCCAGCTTGTCCATCAATGGCCCAAGCGATGTGAAGCGTTCGTAAGTGGCGGGGTAGTCCCGTTCCACGACGGCAATATTGGGTGCCGTTTTACCCGGAATAAGTTCGCATTCGCCTTTGCGCCAGTCCTGAATATCAAACGGTTGCGACAGTTCTGCCGGGGAGTCATGCAGCAGCGGTTGCAACACCACGTCGGTTTCCTGTCCCAGATGTCCAACACACACCTCTGAGAACACTTTGGCGATGTCCTTATAAATCTCCCAGTCGCTTTTTGATTCCCAGGCGGGATCAACCGCCGCCGACAGCGGGTGAATAAACGGATGCATATCCGAGGTGTTCATATCGTCTTTTTCATACCAGGTGGCGGTAGGCAACACGATGTCTGAAAACAGGCAGGTGCTCGACATCCGGAAATCCAGCGTCACCAACAGATCGAGCTTGCCTTCGATAGCCGCCGATTGCCACTCCACCTCTTCAGGTTTAATACCCTCGCTTGAGCCAAGCGCTTCACCCTGAATACCGCTTTCCGTACCAAGCAGATATTTGAGCATGTATTCATGCCCTTTACCTGAGGAGCCGAGCAGGTTTGAACGCCAGACGAAGAGGTTACGAGGATGGTTTTTACCGCTGTCTGGTTGCTCGCAGGCCATGCGGATATCCCCCGACTTCAGTGCCTGTGCGGTGTAATCCGCAGGTGACAAGCCTGCCTGTTCTGCCTTCGCTTTTACGGTTAACGGATTTAGGTTGAGCTGAGGCGCGGAGGGCAACCAGCCCATGCGCTCGGCGCGTACGTTGAAGTCAATCAGATGTCCGGTAAACTTCGACGCATCAGCCAGCGGGGAGAGCAGTTCCTGAGCAGTGACTTTTTCATAACGCCACTGGCTGGAGTGATTGTAGAAAAACGAGGTGCTGTTCATCTGACGCGGTGGACGGTTCCAGTCAAGCGCAAAGGCCAACGGCAGCCAACCGGTTTGCGGACGTAGCTTTTCCTGACCAACGTAGTGCGCCCAGCCACCGCCGCTTTGACCGACACAGCCACAAAACACCAGAATGTTAATCATCCCACGGTAGTTCATGTCCATGTGATACCAGTGGTTGACGCCGGCACCGAGGATAATCATCGATCGACCGTGGGTTTTGTGTGCGGTATCCGCAAACTCCCGGGCGATTTGTTCGATATGGCGGGCTGGCACACCGGTAATTTGTTCGCCCCAGGCCGGGGTATAGGCTTTGATTTCGGTGTAATCATGAGCACTGTGAGCGTCATCCAGACCGCGATCGAGGCCGTAATTTGCCAGCACCAAATCGTAAACGCTGACTACCGGACAAAGTGTGCCATCGGCAAGCGTAAGGTGTTTTACCGGCAGCTTACGCACCAGTATCGGCTCCTGCTTGACGCTACGAAAGTGTGGGTTTTCATTACCGCCAAAATAGGGGAAGGCCACCCCGGCAACTTCGTCGTGCTGACCGAGCAACGACAAGGACAGTTCGGTTTCCGTGCCTGCAGCCAGCGCCTCGAGGTTCCACTTACCTTTTTCTCCCCAGCGAAAACCGATCGAACCGTTTGGCACCACCAGTTCACCGGCGCTGTTAAAGGCAACCGTTTTCCATTCCGGGTTATTGCTTTCACCCAGTCCATCGACGAGATCGGAGGCACGCATCATCCGGCCCGGGACATAGCTACCGTCTTCACGGGCATTCAACAGTACCAGCATCGGCATATCGGTATAACGACGGCAGTAATTCAGGAAATAGTCGCTGGGTTTGTCGAGGTGGAATTCTTTCAGGATCACGTGGCCCATCGCCATCGCCAGCGCGCTGTCGGTACCTTGCTTCGGAGCCAGCCACTGGTCGCACAGCTTGGCAACTTCCGAGTAGTCCGGCGTAATAGCAATTGTCTTGGTGCCTTTGTAGCGCACTTCCGTGAAGAAGTGTGCATCTGGCGTACGGGTCTGCGGGACGTTGGAACCCCAGGCGATAATGTAGCTGGAGTTATACCAGTCGGCGGATTCCGGTACATCGGTCTGCTCTCCCCAGGTCATCGGCGATGCGGGAGGCAAATCGCAATACCAGTCGTAGAAGCTCAGACAGGTCCCGCCGATAAGCGAGAGATAGCGCGTTCCGGCTGCGTAAGAAACCATCGACATAGCCGGAATTGGCGAAAACCCAACGACCCGATCCGGGCCGTAAGTTTTCACTGTCCAGACGTTGGCGGCAGCAATAAGCTGATTTAGCTCTTTCCAGTTTGACCGGATAAACCCACCGCGTCCACGTACCTGTTTGTAGCTCTGGCACTTTTGCGGGTCGTTCATAATGGATTCCCAGGCCAGCACTGGATCCGGCTGGCGGGAGAGGGCATCGCGCCACAGTTCAATCAGGCGTTTACGCACCAGTGGGTATTTCAGACGGTTAGCGCTATAGAGATACCAGGAATAACTTGCCCCACGAGGGCAGCCTCGTGGCTCATGGTTGGGCAGATCAGGACGGGTGCGCGGATAGTCGGTCTGCTGTGTTTCCCAGGTGACCAGTCCGTTTTTTACGTAGATTTTCCAGCTGCATGAGCCGGTGCAGTTGACGCCGTGGGTTGAGCGTACGATTTTATCGAACTGCCAGCGCTGGCGATAGCTGTCTTCCCAGTCCCGGTTGCTGTGCATCACTTGTCCGTGACCATCGGCAAACGTATCGCCCTTTTGTTTAAAGTAGCGAAAGCGATCCAACAGTTTACTCATGACATTTCTCCTGCTCCGATAATTTTGCCGACAGTGAACCGAACTGCTGGCCTGATGAGTCGCGAGAGCGTTGCTATCAGGAAATTGTGGGCGGCTAAGGTCTTATCCGGCCGACAAAAGCATTCGATCCTGCGGTATGTTCGTTGTTATTTTTTTTGTGATTTGCGGCCATAGACCAGCCAGGTCACCAGCACGCAGACGATGTAAAACACTAAAAATATTTTCATAGCGCCAACGGGAGATCCGGTCAGCGCCAGGGATGAGCCAAACGCTTTTGGGATGAAAAAACCGCCAACCGCGCCAATAGCGGAGATAAACCCAAGCGCGGCGGCGGTATCTGTTACCGCTTCACGCTGGGCCTGTTCTTCAGTGCCTCCGCGCAGTTTCACCCGGTAAATTGTGATTTTGCGAAAGATCACCGCAATCATCTGGAAGGTCGATCCGCTCCCCAGTCCTGCGGTCAGGAACAGTCCCATAAACACGAGGTAGAAGGCGGTGAAACTCCCCGAGCCTGAACCGGGCAAGGTGAGAAACAGCAGGCCGCTAAACAACGCCATAAACATGAAGTTGATTAATGTCACCCGTACGCCGCCAAATTTGTCAGAAATAACGCCGCCTGCAGAACGCGCCAGAGCGCCGATAAACGGGCCGAAGAACGCCAGTTGCAGAATATTCACGTCGGGGAACTGGGTTTTCGCCAGCATGGCAAATCCTGCTGAAAAGCCGATAAATGACCCGAAGGTAGCGAGGTACAGCAGGCTTAACAGCCAAAGATGAAAGCGCTTGAGGACCGGTAACTGAGAGGCGATAGAAGCCTTTGAGCTAGCGATGTCATTCATCCCCATACCTGCCGCCAACGTTGAGAGCAGCAGCAATGGAACCCAAATCCACGCTGCGTTAGCCAGCGACAGTAATGAGCCATCAGGCTGTGGTACGCCCTGTACGCCCAAAAAGGTAAAAATGGGCAGAAAAATAACCAGTGGCGCGATCAATTGCATTACGCTGACGCCCAGGTTACCGAGACCGCCGTTAACGCCTAACGCGCTGCCTTGTTTGGCTTTTGGGAAGAAAAAACTAATATTGCCCATGCTGGAGGCAAAGTTGGCGCCAGCAAATCCACACATCAGTGCAATAACAATAAATACGCCAAACGGAGTAGATGTGTTTTGCACGGCAAATCCGAGCCACAGACAAGGAATAACAAGAATTACAGTGCTGAAAATCGTCCAGCGGCGACCACCAAATATAGGCACCATAAAGGAGTAGGGGACGCGTAATATTGCACCAGAGAGGGAAGGTAATGCGGTTAATAAAAAGAGTTGATCGGTAGTGAAATTAAAGCCAATTTTATTTAAATTCACTGCCACGGCGCTAAATAACATCCAGACGCAGAAGGCAAGCAGCAGGCAACTTACTGATATCCAGAGGTTTCTCCGGGCTATATGTTTACCTTTAT
Source organism: Citrobacter sp. Cm046 (assembly GCF_030333065.1). Taxonomy (NCBI): domain Bacteria; kingdom Pseudomonadati; phylum Pseudomonadota; class Gammaproteobacteria; order Enterobacterales; family Enterobacteriaceae; genus Citrobacter; species Citrobacter sp. Cm046. The sequence goes on from NZ_JAOWGP010000044.1 coordinate 438,029, forward strand.
TATCCCAAAATGCGGGGTTTTCAGGTTTCCAGTCAGTTAAAAGATAACGATTATTTTTCTCATTTTGTAGTGCCATATTGTCCTCACATGCACACGTCGTTCATGAAAAAAAGAAATAGGCAGAGGAAGAGCCGCGCGAGCTCTTTTTAGAAACTATTGAAAAGTTTTAGGAATATTGACTGAAAGAATAGATAAAAAAGTGCAATAGCGCGGTGTGATGGGGAAATAACGCGTTGTTTAAGTGTTACTAATTGTAAACTTAAAAAGATGTATTGTTAACTCATCTATTAATTCAGCTAAATAGTTCCAGAGTTATCATACGATCCAGATGCCGCGTGAAGGCGGGATCGGCCATTTCCGCAATACCCAGCACATACATGCCATCAAGACCACAGACCAGACCGATTAAACGCCAGGCGACGTCAGCGGCATCCGGTGCGCGGGAAAATTCGCCGGCCTGCTGGCCGCGGATAATGATAGCCGTTGTCTCTTCGTGCCACATTCGCATCGTCAGTAGATAGGCGCTTTTGATTTCAGGATCTTTATCCGCCAGGATTTGCGCTTCGCGCCAGAGCTTGATGTAAGGCTCGAACCCACCTTCCTCGCTGCCGAGCATCGAATGCAGTCGCTCGCGAAAACTAGCGTCTTCACTCACCAGTTCAGCATCGAGCAGAGTACGAATCAGTCGAACAAAAGCCAGGGATTTGAGTTCACCGGCGGAGGTAAAGTGGTGGTGTAACTGACCAGTTGCCACGTTAGCCTCTGAGGCTATTCGTCGCACCGTCATGGCAGTAAAACCTTCCTCCAGCGCCACTCGCATGGCTGCCTGCAGGATCACTTCCCGACGTTCATCTCGATTCAAATAGCTCATACACCCTCCAGTACCTGTGTTGTTCGCAGTCTAACAAAAAAAGTTGGACATGTGTTCAATTTTCCGTAGGATCGCCAAAGCTGGACATGTGTCCAGTTTCAGTTTGAAGGGATTTTTATGTTTCGTCAGTGGTTAACGTTAGTGATTATTGTGCTGGTCTACATCCCTGTTGCGATTGATGCAACGGTGCTGCACGTTGCCGCGCCCACGCTAAGTATGACGCTGGGTGCCAGTGGTAACGAGCTACTGTGGATCATCGATATTTATTCCCTGGTAATGGCAGGGATGGTCTTGCCGATGGGGGCTCTGGGCGATCGCATCGGTTTTAAACGCCTGCTGCTATTGGGTGGAGGGTTATTTGGTCTGGCGTCGCTGGCCGCAGCGTTTGCACCTACTGCCGGCTGGCTCATCGCCACCAGAGCGGTGCTGGCCATCGGTGCGGCGATGATCGTACCGGCGACGCTTGCCGGCATTCGTGCGACCTTTGCCGAGCAACGCCACCGCAATATGGCCCTCGGTGTCTGGGCGGCAGTGGGTTCCGGTGGTGCGGCATTTGGTCCGTTAGTCGGCGGCATGCTGCTGGAGCACTTCTACTGGGGATCTGTATTCTTAATAAATGTCCCGATTGTTCTGGTCGTGATGGCATTGACCGCGCGTTACGTTCCGCGCCAGGCAGGACGTCGCGATCAGTCGCTAAATTTCGGTCATGCGATAATGTTGATTGTCGCTATCTTGTTGCTGGTTTATAGCGCCAAAACTGCGTTAAAAGGACATATCGCGACCGGTGTGATTGTACTGACGTTGTTGGTTGGCGCCCTGTTGCTGATGCAGTTTGTTCGCATCCAGCTTGCTGCTTCGCGCCCAATGATTGATATGCGTCTATTTACGCATCGCATTATCCTTAGCGGCGTTGTGATGGCCATGACCGCGATGATAACGCTGGTAGGTTTTGAGCTGTTGATGGCTCAGGAGTTGCAGTTTGTTCACGGTTTAACACCGTATCAGGCGGGGCTGTTTATGTTGCCGGTGATGCTGGCGAGCGGATTCAGCGGACCGATCGCCGGAATGTTGGTATCACGTCTGGGATTACGCTGCGTAGCAACGGCAGGTATGGCGCTGAGCGCAGTCAGCTTTTACGGACTGGCAATGACAGATTTCAGCTCCCAGCAGATACAAGCCTGGATTTTAATGGCCTTACTGGGTTTCAGTGCCGCCAGTGCGCTATTGGCTTCAACCGCAGCTATTATGGCGGCAGCCCCGGCTGAAAAAGCGGCAGCAGCAGGGGCGATCGAAACTATGGCCTATGAACTGGGTGCCGGACTGGGGATCGCTATTTTTGGTTTGTTGCTGAGTCGCAGTTTTTCCGCATCGATTCTGCCACCTGCCGGACTTAATCCGCAGGAACTGGAGCGCGCTTCATCATCAATGGGCGAGGCGGTGCAATTAGCGCATTCGCTTCCACCTTCCCTGAGTGACGCGTTGCTTGCAGCTGCCAGAGAAGCGTTTACCTGGTCTCACAGCGTGGCATTGAGCAGCGCTGGCAGCATGCTTATCGTGTTAGCGGTAGGGATGTGGTTCAGTCTGGCGAAGGTGAATAGTCAATAACTAGTGGGCTAGATGACAGGGGTAATCCATCTCTTCGACTTCTTTTCCACTCAGACGAGCATATTGCCCCGTCAGTCTCCAGAACGCAGGTTGTGTTTCAGTATAGATTTCTGCCGCTAAAATCAGGCGGCGGCGATCTACCTCGTTAAGTTCGAGTAACGTCCACGGAATAAAATAGCGATCGCTGTCGGTCAGCGTAAACCACAGTGGGCAGCCGCAACCTGAACAGAAAAAACGTTCTCCACGCGTTGAAGAGGGAAAGTGCGAAGGTTCGATTGACTCTGGCGACATCAGCGGATGACCACTGGCTTCCAGATACATGGCGATGCCTCCTGACCACTTCTGGCATAGCGTGCAGTGGCAGGCATAGACATCAAGCATTTCGACGTTAACGGTAAAATGACTTTGTCCGCAAAGACAACGACCTGTGAACGTCTGCACGGCATACTCCTTATGACCGAGTCTACTTCAAGAGAAAAGCCAGCCCGAAGTGGACTGGCTTTGCATTCAGGCTACAACAAAATTAGAACTGGTAGTTCAGGCCAACAGCCACAACGTTGTCAGTGCTGATCTGTGCAACATTTTTGGTGAAGTTAGTGTCATCCAGCAGGTTGATTTTGTAATCAACGAAGGTGGACATGTTTTTGTTGAAGTAGTAGGTTGCACCGACATCGATGTATTCAACCAGATCCTGGTCGCCATAAACGCCCAGATCTTTACCTTTGGATTTCAGGTAAGCGATGGACGGACGCAGGCCGAAATCGAACTGGTACTGAGCAACAGCTTCAAAGTTCTGAGCTTTGTTAGCGATACCGTCGATTTTACCGAATGTAGTCATGTTACGAGTTTCGGAGTAGGTGGTCGCCAGATAGATGTTGTTTGCATCATACTTCAGACCAGCAGCCCAGACTTCAGCATTCTGACCAGAAGCGTAAAGTCCGTTGGTACCATTGCTAACCTGACGGTCAGTACGATCAGATTTCGCATAGGTAGCACCTACGCCAAAGCCTTCGTATTCATAAGTAGTAGACAGACCGAAACCGTCGCCGTTCGCTTCAACTTCATCTGTACGATCGTTTTTGCCCTGGTACTGAGCTGCAAAGTTCAGACCTTCAACCAGACCGAAGAAGTCAGTGTTACGGTAAGTAGCTACGCCGGTAGCACGCTGAGTCATGAAGACGTCAGTCTGGGTCCAGGTATCACCACCGAACTCAGGCAGAACGTCGGTCCATGCGCCGATGTCGTATGCTACACCGTAGTTACGGCCGTAGTCGAAAGAACCGTATTCAGCGAATTTCAGACCAGCGAATGCCAGACGGGTTTTGTCTGCTTCAGAGCCCTGGCTTTCAGAACGGTTACCTTTAAATTCATATTCCCACTGACCAAACCCGACCAGCTGGTCATTGATCTGAGTTTCGCCTTTGAAGCCCAGACGCGCATAAGTTTTGTCACCATCGCTGCTGGTGTCATCAGAGAAGTAATGCTGAGCGTGAACTTTACCGTACAGATCCAGTTTGTTTGCGTCTTTGTTATAAATCTCAGCTGCGTTTACCGCACCTGCTGCCAACAGGGAAGTCACTGCCACTGCAACTAATTTAAGTTTCATTCTAAATAATCCTTATAATTTTTTCTTGGTGTGATTCCTAAACCATTGCTAAACGAAGGTGTTCGTCAATGGCAAACCATTTTTAAATGACGTTGTGGTATGAGTTCAATAATAAGTTTCATAATATTACGGAATATTTGAATTTGTGTGATCCAGATCTACATAATACAACTGATTGTATTAGTCGATATATGTGACTTGTCTGGATATATATATTTACCTGGGGGACTATTGAGGAGCATATGGTTTAATTAACGTTAGTTTCGGTTGTGTAATATATGCATGCGAAAGAATATTGTTCATATTGCAATACTTTCGACTATTGATTAATAAATCACATATTTAACATTTAATTAAACAAATGCAAACATTAAATGCAAGCTAAATGAACGTTAATTATCCATAATTTGATTATAGTGTAGCCGGGTTCTGAAAGCCCAGCTTCTTTTTCAGGCGCGACGTGTTGCTAACCAGCAAAGCAAGGAACCAGCACAGACCATCAGTGCGCCTTGCCAGAACGAAAACGAAAGTGGGGCGCTGAGTAATACGGCCGCGAGTGCAGACGACAGTACCGGGGTGAAATATGAACCAACGGCCATCACCGTCACGTTGCCGTGTAAAATACCAATATTCCACGCTGCATAGGCAAATCCTAACGTTAATGCTGCGGTAAACAGCTTAATGGTCACTGGAGTGCTGAAAACCATTTCTGGTTGAGGAGTGATAAAATAATAAACCCACAAACTCGTTGCCGTAAGTAAAACGAACACGGTAATACCATTAAAACCCTTCGCATATTTATTGGTCACTGTGCAATATGTTGCCCAGATAAATGCACCGAGAAAAGCGAGGAAATAACTGAGTGGGCTGGTCGCAACATTGTTGATAATTTCACCAGGTTTGAGTCCATTATCACCACCTAATACCCAACAGACTCCGGTCAATGCGACAATTAATCCGGGGATTACCAACCAGGTTGTTTTTTGACCATTGAACAATATGGCAAACAATATTGTCAGGCTTGGCCAGAGATAATTGACCATTCCTACCTCGATAGCCTGATGTCGGGTTGCGGCATATCCTAATGCCAGCGCCAGACATATTTCATAGCTGACAAAAAGTACGCTACCGGCGATTAAATAACGAACAGGAATTTTGCGGATATTTGGAAATCCGACAGTAAAAATAAGCAGGAGACCACTTAATGAGAAGATCATCGCGGCACCACCTGCAGGCCCGAGTCCTTCGCTAACCCCACGAATCAGTCCTACCATCGTGCTCCATAACACAATGGCAATGAGCCCAATTAACGTTGCTTTTTGTTTTGTCATGCTGAATTTCAGTCCACGGTACTGGCGAAAATGAAGCTGAAATTTATAGCACCTTTACACTAAAACACGCCAACTAATTACCTTTTGCCTAACCCCTTGGGGGTACGAAGGTTAAACAAACTGCACTATTTAGTAGCGGAACCGTTTCGTTATTGATTTGACGCAAAAAAATTATGGATATAGCTGATAGTTTCGTCGCGAAGTTGTACACGCCATCTTCCTGGTTGCCGCTTTCAGTGCAACTTGAGGATGTCAGTGTACGCATCCCTGCAAAAAAGAGGAAAGCAATGGACGTCAGCCGCAGACAATTCTTTAAAATCTGCGCGGGCGGTATGGCGGGAACAACAGTTGCTGCATTGGGTTTCGCACCCAAGATGGCACTGGCTCAGGCACGAAACTATAAACTGTTACGTGCGAAAGAGATCCGAAACACCTGCACATACTGTTCCGTAGGTTGCGGGCTATTAATGTATAGCCTGGGTGATGGAGCAAAAAACGCCAAAGAGTCGATTTACCATATCGAAGGGGATCCGGATCATCCGGTAAGCCGTGGGGCACTCTGTCCTAAGGGCGCAGGATTACTGGATTATGTGCACAGCGAGAATCGTCTGCGCTACCCGGAATATCGCGCTCCGGGCTCCGATAAATGGCAACGCATTAGCTGGGATGAAGCATTCTCCCGCATTGCAAAACTAATGAAAGCTGACCGCGACGCCAACTTTATTGAGAAGAATGAGCAGGGCGTAACGGTAAACCGCTGGCTTTCAACCGGGATGCTGTGTGCATCTGCGGCAAGTAATGAAACCGGCATGCTGACGCAAAAATTTGTGCGCTCACTTGGCATGCTGGCTGTAGACAACCAGGCGCGCGTCTGACACGGACCAACGGTAGCAAGTCTTGCTCCAACATTTGGTCGCGGTGCGATGACCAACCACTGGGTTGATATCAAAAACGCTAACGTCGTAATGGTGATGGGCGGTAATGCCGCTGAAGCACATCCGGTGGGATTCCGCTGGGCGATGGAAGCCAAAAACAACAATGATGCCACGCTGATTGTTGTCGATCCCCGTTTTACACGTACAGCCTCGGTTGCGGATATCTATGCGCCGATTCGTTCCGGTACGGACATTACGTTCCTTTCCGGCGTGTTGCTGTACCTGATTGAAAATAACAAAATCAACGCTGAATACGTTAAGCACTACACCAACGCCAGTCTGCTGGTGCGGGATGATTTTGCTTTTGAAGACGGTCTGTTCAGCGGTTACGACGCGAAAAAACGTCAATACGATAAATCGTCCTGGAACTACCAGTTCGATGAAAACGGCTACGCGAAACGTGATGAAACATTGAGCCATCCGCGCTGTGTGTGGAATCTGCTGAAACAGCACGTTTCCCGCTACACGCCTGATGTGGTGGAAAACATCTGCGGAACGCCGAAAGCCGACTTCCTGAAAGTGTGTGAAGTGCTGGCCTCCACCAGTGCAGCCGACCGTACCACGACCTTCCTGTACGCGCTGGGCTGGACACAGCATACCGTAGGGGCGCAGAACATCCGCACCATGGCGATGATCCAGTTGCTGCTCGGTAACATGGGGATGGCCGGTGGTGGCGTAAACGCCTTACGTGGTCACTCCAATATTCAGGGGTTAACTGACTTAGGTCTGCTCTCTACCAGCCTGCCAGGCTATCTGACGCTGCCGTCAGAGAAGCAGGCGGATCTGCAAACCTATCTGGCGGCGAACACACCAAAAGCAACGCTGGCCGAACAGGTTAACTACTGGGGCAACTATCCGAAGTTCTTCGTTAGCCTGATGAAATCTTTCTACGGCAATGCAGCGCAGAAAGAGAACGACTGGGGTTTTGAGTGGCTGCCGAAGTGGGATCAGTCCTACGACGTCATCAAATACTTCAACATGATGGATAGCGGGAAAGTTACCGGCTATATCTGTCAGGGCTTTAACCCGGTTGCGTCCTTCCCGGACAAAAACAAAGTGGTTCAGTCGCTGAGCAAACTGAAATATCTGGTGATTATCGATCCGCTGGTAACTGAGACCTCAACGTTCTGGCAAAACCACGGCGATTCTAATGATGTCGATCCGGCATCGATCCAGACCGAAGTGTTCCGTCTGCCATCAACCTGCTTCGCAGAAGAAGACGGCTCAATTGCCAACTCCGGTCGCTGGCTGCAGTGGCACTGGAAAGGTCAGGACGCACCGGGCGAAGCCCGCAATGACGGCGAGATTCTGGCCGGTATTTATCATCGTCTGCGCGAGATGTATCGCACTGAAGGTGGTAAGGGCGTCGAGCCTGTGCTGAAAATGAGCTGGAACTATAAGCAACCAGACGAGCCGCATTCTGAAGAGGTGGCGAAAGAGAATAACGGCTATGCGCTGGAAGATCTTTATGATGCCAACGGCGTGCTGGTTGCGAAGAAAGGTCAGTTGCTCAACAGCTTTGCGCTCCTGCGTGATGATGGTACTACGGCATCCTCCTGCTGGATTTATACCGGTAGCTGGACTGAGCAGGGTAACCAGATGGCTAACCGCGATAATGCCGACCCGTCAGGGCTGGGTAATACGTTGGGTTGGGCATGGGCATGGCCTCTGAACCGTCGCGTACTGTATAACCGCGCCTCGGCGGATCCGCAGGGTAAACCGTGGGATCCAAAACGCATGTTGATCAAGTGGAACGGGACGAAGTGGACAGGCAACGACATCCCTGACTTCAACAACGCAGCACCGGGCAGTGGTACCAATCCGTTTATCATGCAACCGGAAGGGCTGGGTCGTCTGTTCGCCATCGATAAGCTGGCGGAAGGGCCGTTCCCGGAACACTACGAGCCGATGGAAACGCCGCTGGGAACTAACCCGCTGCACCCGAACGTTATCTCCAACCCGGCTGCGCGTCTGTACGAAGCGGATGCGTTGCGTATGGGGAATAAACAGGACTTCCCGTACGTCGGTACGACCTACCGTTTGACCGAACATTTCCACACCTGGACTAAGCATGCCTTGCTGAATGCGATTGCCCAACCAGAGCAGTTTGTGGAAATCAGCGAAACGCTGGCGGCAGCAAAAGGTATTGCCAACGGTGACTATGTGAAGGTCAGCAGCAAACGCGGATTTATTCGTGCAGTTGCGGTAGTCACGCGTCGCCTGCGCACCTTGCATGTTAATGGTCAGCAGGTCGAAACGGTGGGGATCCCAATTCACTGGGGCTTTGAAGGAGTCGCGCGTAAAGGCTTTATCGCCAACACCCTGACGCCGAATGTCGGTGATGCAAACTCGCAAACGCCGGAATACAAAGCGTTTTTAGTTAACATCGAGAAGGCGTAAGGGGGCGAACATATGTCTATGGAAACGCAGGACATCATTAAAAGGTCCGCAACAAACTCCATCACGCCGCCGCCTCAGGCACGTGATTACAAAGCAGAAGTCGCGAAACTGATCGACGTTTCCACCTGTATAGGCTGTAAAGCCTGTCAGGTGGCATGTTCAGAGTGGAACGATATCCGCGACGAAGTGGGTCATTGCGTCGGGGTGTATGACAACCCCGCCGATCTCAGCGCCAAGTCCTGGACGGTGATGCGGTTTACCGAAACTGAACAGAACGGCAAGCTGGAATGGCTGATTCGTAAAGACGGTTGCATGCACTGTGAAGATCCGGGCTGCCTGAAGGCATGCCCGTCTGCCGGAGCAATCATCCAGTACGCCAACGGGATTGTTGATTTCCAGTCAGAGCATTGTATCGGCTGCGGGTACTGTATTGCCGGGTGTCCATTTAATATTCCGCGCCTCAATAAAGAGGATAACCGCGTGTATAAATGTACGCTGTGCGTGGATCGCGTCAGCGTTGGGCAGGAACCTGCCTGCGTGAAGACCTGTCCGACCGGGGCGATACATTTCGGCACCAAGCAAGAGATGCTGGAAATGGCCGAGCAGCGTGTGGAAAAACTGAAAGCACGTGGTTTCGAACATGCTGGTGTCTACAACCCGCAGGGTGTGGGTGGAACACACGTTATGTACGTTCTGCATCACGCCAACCAGCCGGAGTTGTACCACGGTTTGCCGAAGGATCCGCAGATTGATACTTCTATCAACTTGTGGAAAGGTGCGCTGAAACCGCTGGCCGCCGCCGGATTTATCGCCACCTTCGCCGGACTGATTTACCACTACATTGGTATTGGCCCGAATAAGGAAGTGGACGACGACGAGGAGGATCATCATGAGTAAGTCGAAAATGATTGTGCGCACGAAATTTATCGACCGCGCCTGTCACTGGACGGTGGTGATCTGCTTCTTCCTGGTCGCACTGTCGGGGATTTCGTTTTTCTTCCCGACGTTGCAATGGCTGACGCAAACCTTCGGTACGCCGCAGATGGGGCGCATTTTGCACCCGTTCTTCGGTCTGCTGATCTTCGTCGCGTTGATGTTCATGTTCGTTCGTTTTGTTCACCACAACATCCCGGATAAGAAAGACATTCCGTGGCTGAAAAACATTGTGGAAGTGCTGAAGGGCAATGAACACAAAGTGGCGGACGTCGGTAAGTACAATGCCGGGCAGAAAATGATGTTCTGGTCAATCATGAGCATGATTTTTGTGCTGTTGATCACCGGTATTATTATCTGGCGTCCGTACTTCGCGCAGTTCTTCCCGATGCAGGTTGTGCGCTACAGCCTGCTGATCCACGCCGCGGCAGGCATTATTTTAATGCACGCCATCCTTATCCATATGTACATGGCATTTTGGGTGAAAGGATCGATTAAAGGCATGGTCGAAGGGAAGGTCAGCCGCCGCTGGGCGAAGAAGCATCACCCGCGCTGGTATCGCGAAGTTGAACGCGAAGAGGCGAAAAAAGAGAACGAGGAAGGGTTGAAATAGCCTATTAACGTTCTGCTGATAAAAATGGCGCTACCGATGTAGCGCCATTTTTTTGCCAAAAAAACGTCATGTTTGTGTCATCTGTGAAACGTAAGGTGTTGTCTTTCCAATAATAGAGAGTAAAAGACAATGCTTCTGGTAAAAAAATTACTCGCAGTTAGCCTGTTTCTTTGTGCGTCAGCTCAGGCGCAGAACATCCTTGAATTTCCTCAGCCGGAAAATAACCCGCAAGAGTTTTATGCCGTGACCGAAATCCCGGCAGGTGGGATCATTAAATATGAAACCGATGCTAAAACCGGCTTTATTGTTGCCGATCGATTCCAGTCGATGCCGGTTGCCTATCCGGCTAACTATGGCTCACTTACCCAGTCTCTGGCGGGTGACGGTGACCCACTGGATGTTATTTTCTATACCCGTGCGCCGCTGGCACCGGGAACATTGATTAAGCTGCGTGCCATTGGCGTGTTGAAGATGATCGACGGCGGTGAGAAGGACGACAAAATTGTCGCGGTACCGGCCAGTAAAATTGACCCGACCTATGACGACATCAACGAACTGAGCGATCTGCCAAAAATCGAAGTGCAACGGCTGGAGTCATTCTTCCGCGTGTACAAAGAACTGCCGGAAGGGCGCAAGAAGGTTGAGCTAAACGGTTTTAACGACGCCGCCGCGGCGAGGCAAGAAATCAAACAGGCCTGGGATGCCTGGAAAGAGAAAAAACCTCAGCAATAATGCCATGCCGGATAGCGCAAGCTTATCCGGTCTGCTGTTGCAGCATAAAGCGTGCATTATTGAACGGTAAGCTTGCGCAGACGTGAAATATCCACGCTTTTTTTTGCTTGTGCGAGGCTCCAGGTATTTTGCAGGTTGAGCCACATTTCCGGAGAACTGCCGATCACGACAGAAAGTTTGATCGCCATTTCAGGTGTTAACGTTGCTTTTCCGGTTAACAACCGGCTTGCAGTTGAAGGTGCAATCCCCATTGCTCTGGCAAACTCGCGCAGACTGACGTTCAGCTCGTCCAACGCTTCCTGAATAATATCTCCCGGACGGGGATGATTTGCCATTTTCATCAATGATAGTCCTCGTAGTTCAGTATGTACGCGTCGCCATTGACGAATTCAAACGTAATGCGCCAGTTGCCTGAAACAGAAATTGCCCATATTCCACCACGATCGCCCGTCAGGGGATGGAGTCTATAACCGGGCATATTGATGTCTGTAACCCTGCTTGCCGCATCAATAACAGCGAGCCGGTGCCGTAATCGCCGGACATGCTCTGCCATAACGCCTGATGTTCGCCCATGAAGAAACAAGTCGCGCAATCCTTTGTGCCTGAAGTTCACGATCATTCATGCCTTCCTTGTTCCTTCTGGAGGAACGCTATCATTAGTGTTCCATTAAACGCAACATTACGGGGCACTATTTTGTAAAATAGTGCCGTTAACGGGTTAAAAGGAAAAGCAGGTCAGGGAATATCTGGAAAGCACTACGCAGGAATAACCGGATGGTGGCTTACTGCCTTATCCAGCCTACACGAGCATTTGCACATGTAAGCCGGATAAGTTTGCTTATCCGGCAATATGTTTACTCAAGTTGTGAATTCAGTCGTTCAATCTCCTTACGCCATTGCGCCTGAAGTTGCGGCTTCTGGTGTTTTGGCTTGCGCGCGAGATCGTAGGCCAGTCGTTGTTCCAGTTCCAGAAGCTGTTCCAGTACAGCATCGCTGTCAGGACTCATTTCTGGCACCACTTTTACCCGGGTTTTACTGGCGCTTATTTCATCAGCGGTTTCCTGAATGCGTGCGCTAATCGCTTCCAGATCGTGCCATTCGCTGAGTTCACCATCATCGATAAACCAAAACCGGTTACAGCTTTGGCTGATAAGGTGACGATCATGACTGACCAGCAACACGCCACCGCTAAAGCTCTGCAGCGTTTTTGCCAGCGCCTCTTTGCCTTCCATGTCCAGATGGTTGGTCGGCTCATCAAGCATCAACAGGCTATAGCGGGCGAGTGTCAGCCCGACAAACAGCAGTCGAGAACGCTCGCCACCGCTTAACGTGCTGACTAACTGCTGGTGACGGATCCACGGAAAGCCCGCACTAATCAACGCCATCTTGCGAACATCAGGCTGTGGGGCAAACGGCTCCAGCGCATCAAACAACGAATCGTCATCCGCGAGCTGATGCAGTGTCTGGTCGTAATACCCTAGCGTGACACGAGGGTGTAACACCAGTGAACGGGACGCCATCTGCGACTGGTATTGCTGCCAGATAAGCCGTAACAGCGATGATTTTCCACAACCGTTACGGCCAACAATCGCCACGCGGTCACCGCTTTTGATTCTGATACCTTCGATAGAAAACAGCGTTGCAGCATCTGGCGCCGGCGAGACCGACAGGTGAGTCATCTCCAACAAACGGTCTGCACGCAAAGCATCCCCCTGTAATGTTAGTGTCCACTGACTTCCTGCAGTCACTTCCGTCTGACTGTCTTTCAGGCGCAGCACCTGTTTTTCCATCTGTTTGGCTTTGCGGGACAAATCTTCGTTGTCGTAAACCCGTCCCCATGTGGCCAGCCGTTTGGCGCTGGCGGCGACCCGGTCAATCTCTTTTTGCTCAGCTTTATAGCGTAGTGCATCGCTGACGTCCCGGTCGACAAGGGCCTGGCGCGCCGCGCTACAGGGCAGATCAAAAGCGTGCAGGGTGCGATCGCGCAGGATCCAGGTTCCATGGGTAACGGCATCCAGTAACTGCGGATCGTGAGATACCACCACAAAACTACCGGACCACTTCTGTAAGAACTGCTCCAGCCATAGCAATGTCGGTAAATCCAGATGGTTACCCGGTTCATCCAGCAACAAGAGATCAGGATTACGCATCAGCGCACGCGCTAACAGCAGCCGCGTGTGCTGCCCACCACTTAGAGTTCGCGTTGTAAGATGCAAATTGTCCGGTGTAAAGCCCATTTCAGCGAGAAGCGATTCAACCCGCCACTGCTGAGCTGCGCGCTCATGTTCGGGAAGCTGGGCAAGAACCGCCTCCTGTAGCGTTAGCGGGAGAATGTCGTCCGGCAAATGTTGTTCCACGCGGGCTAGATGACAGTGGTTGGCCTGCGCAATTAATCCGCTGGTGGGCGTAATTGTGCCATCCAACAGTTTTAATAACGTGCTTTTGCCACAGCCGTTATAGCCAATTAGCCCAATGCGGTCGCCTTTTTTAAGGGTAAAGGTGAGATCGTCGAAAAGCGCGCCGAATGCCGTATCAACGTGTAAGGATTGTGCGGTTAGTAATGTGCTCATTGTTGCTTACTCAAGAGTTACAGGCGTGAAAACGCCTCGTCAAACATCGCTGACGATAACCCGGTAAGCCCGAGAGAAGGGGATTTAGAAGTTAGCTTCGCTCAAGCAGAAGTTATCGCAGCACGATACCGATAACGCTTGAGCTCTGGCGATCGCCAAATGTATGTGAAGCGATGAAACGTTCACAGTACAGCATAATTACCTCCTTTTATTTTTCAGAATGTTAATCGATGATGAAAGTGTAATCGTAAGTTATGGATTCGCGCAAGCTTTGAACACCCGGCGGCAGGCGCCGCCGGGTAAAACCGTCAAATAGAAGTACGACGGTAGTCGCGATATTCTGCCTGCCAGAAATTCTCGTCAATCGCCTGTTGCAGCGCTTCGGCAGACGTTTTCACCGCCACACCTTGCTGCTGGGCCATTTTCCCGACGGCAAACGCAATAGCGCGAGAAACGGTCTGAATATCTTTCAGCTCCGGCAACACCAGACCTTCGCCGTTCAGTACCAGCGGTGAGTACTGCGCAAGCGTTTCACTGGCAGACATCAGCATTTCATCGGTAATACGCGATGCGCCAGAGGCAATGACGCCAAGACCAATACCCGGGAAGATATAGGCGTTATTACACTGGGCAATTGGGTAGGTCTTATCTTTCCAGACTACCGGAGCAAACGGACTACCGGTGGCGACCAGGGCATTACCTTCAGTCCAGGCAATAATATCCTGCGGCGTGGCTTCCACGCGCGACGTCGGGTTAGAAAGCGGCATGACGATCGGGCGCGGACAATGCTTGTGCATCTCGCGGATAATCTCTTCGGTAAACAGACCCGTTTGCCCGGAAACACCGATCAGAATGTCCGGCTTAACGTTGCGAACCACGTCGAGCAGCGACAGCACATCTTCTTGCGTATCCCAGTGCTGCAGATTCTCGCGTTTTTGCACCAGTTTGGTCTGGAAGGAAAGCAGGTTCGGCATTTTGTCAGTCAGCAGACCGAAACGGTCGACCATAAATACGCGCTGGCGGGCCGCTTCTTCGCTTAATCCTTCACGCTGGATTTGTGCGATGATCTGCTCGGCAATCCCGCACCCGGCAGAGCCTGCGCCGAGGAACACAATATTTTGTTCACTCAACTGGCTTCCTGCCGCACGGCTGGCGGCAATCAGCGTCCCTACGGTTACCGCCGCGGTACCCTGAATATCATCGTTGAACGAACAAATTTCATCGCGATAGCGGTTCAGCAACGGCATGGCGTTTTTCTGTGCGAAGTCTTCGAACTGCAGCAGCACGTCCGGCCAGCGGTGCTTCACGGCCTGGATGAACTCGTCGACAAATTCGTAGTATTCATCGTCAGTAATACGCGGATTGCGCCAGCCCATATACAGCGGATCGTTCAATAGTTGCTGGTTGTTGGTACCGACATCCAGCACTACCGGCAAAGTGTAGGCCGGACTAATGCCGCCACAGGCGGTATACAGCGACAGTTTACCGATAGGAATGCCCATCCCGCCGATACCCTGATCGCCAAGACCCAGAATACGTTCCCCGTCAGTAACGACGATGACTTTAATATTGTGGTTTGGGACGTTTTGCAGGATATCGTCCATGTTGTGGCGGTTTTGGTAAGAGATAAATACACCGCGAGAACGGCGATAGATCTCAGAAAAACGCTCACAGGCAGCACCTACCGTTGGGGTGTAGATGACGGGCATCATCTCATCAAGATGGTTATTCACCAGCCGATAGAACAGGGTTTCGTTGGTGTCCTGGATATTGCGCAGGTAGATATGTTTGTCGATTTCCGTTTTGAATCCCTGATATTGGATCCAGGCACGATCGGCTTGTTCTTCAATCGTCTCGACGACTTCCGGCAGTAACCCCAGCAGGTTGAAGTTACGTCGTTCTTCCACACTGAAAGCACTCCCTTTGTTTAGCAGGGGAAACTCCAGCAGTACCGGGCCAGCGTAAGGGATATAAAGGGAACGCAGTTTTTTAGTTTCGTTTTCCATGTCACTCACTCTTTTTTGAATAACCGTCCCTGGCACTCTTTATGATCGTATGTGGCCTGTCTGCCAGGGAAACGGGCGAAGTATAAAGCATTGTGAATGGGTTAAGGGGTTTTATAAGCAAAAACACCACTGCGGTTGCAATGGTGTTTATCTCGTTAATCCGTATGTCGTGCAGGAAATTACTTGCTGTCAGCGCGGCGTTTTCTTCCGGTTGGAGCATTGACCACGCTGGATTTGTCGCCTTCGGTTACGACTTTACGTTGATTGGAGATTTTGTGGTCCAGTCCAAGAATATGACGGGCCTGACGGTTCGATTTCATTCTAACTCCTTAATCCTGTTACTGGTTTCAAGGGCGAGTCCGCGTAAGATCGGACGAAATACAACCTGATAGAAAGCCGATGTATAAAAAAACGGCTTTCTGGATGGTCGGTCATTTTCTCTGAAAGGTCAATGCTTAAGCAGGGAATGCAGAACATTCCAATCTGACACATGCTTTTGCCTCAGCGTCCTATACTTGTAACTCCGACGACAACACAGGAGAGCAGTAATGACTATCCATAAGAAAGGTCAGGCGCACTGGGAAGGCGACATTAAGCGTGGGAAAGGAACCGTGTCTACCGAAAGTGGGGTGCTGAACCAGCAACCCTATGGGTTTAATACGCGATTCGAAGGCGCGAAAGGCACCAACCCGGAAGAACTGATTGGCGCTGCACATGCTGCCTGCTTCTCAATGGCGCTTTCGTTAATGCTGGGCGAAGCGGGTTTTACGCCAGACGCTATTGATACCACTGCCGATGTTTCTCTGGATAAAGTGGATGCGGGTTTTGCGATAACCAAAGTGGCATTACACAGTGAGGTTGCCGTGCCAGGGATCGATGCAGCAACATTTGACGGCATCATCCAGAAGGCGAAAGCCGGATGTCCGGTGTCACAGGTTCTGAACGCAGAAATTACCCTGGATTATCAGTTGAAGTCCTGACGGATGCAGGCCGGATGCGACGCCGCATCCGGCATACATAACTTACTGTGCCACCCAACCGCCATCCATATTCCATGCCACACCGCGAACCTGCGCCGCAGCATCTGAACACAAGAACAGCGCGAGCTCACCCAGTTGTTCGGGCGTGACAAACTCACGTGAAGGCTGCTTCTCCGCGAGCAGCGCGTTACGTGCCGCTTCCGGATCTGCGCCTTCGGCAATGCGCTTGTCGATCTGCTGTTGTACCAGCGGGGTCAGGACCCAACCAGGGCACAGCGCATTACAGGTTACGCCAGTCTGCGCCGTTTCCAGTCCTATGGTTTTGGTTAGGCCGACCACGCCGTGCTTCGCCGCGACGTAGGCCGATTTTTCTTTTGAGGCCACCAGCCCATGCACCGAGGCGATATTAATAATGCGTCCCCAGTTGCGTTCACGCATACCGGGAAGCGCCAGGCGCGTAGTGTGAAAAACGGAGGACAGGTTGATGGCAATGATTGCATTCCATTTGTCTACAGGGAATGTCTCGACCGGTGAGACATATTGGATCCCGGCGTTATTGACCAGAATATCCACGCCGCCAAACTCGCTTTCGGCGTAGTGCATCATCGCGGCAATTTGCGCTTCATCGCTGAGATCAGCACCATGATACCCTGGTGTTTTGCCATACTGCGCCACGGCGTCTTTTGCCGCCTCAACATCACCAAAGCCGTTGAGAATCAAAGTGGCCCCGGCTTTCGCCAGAACCTGCGCAATACCTAATCCAATACCGCTGGTCGATCCGGTAACCAGGGCTGTTTTTCCCGTTAAGTTCATGGTGATTCTCCTTAAACAATTCCGGTGGTGTAGAAGACGCCGATCACAAACAGCACGGCCAGACTTTTGATCACGGTGATGGCGAAGATCCCGCCATACGCCTGGCGATGGCTCAAGCCTGTGATGGCCAGCAGCGTAATTACCGCGCCGTTATGCGGCAGGGTATCCATGCCACCGCTGGCCATAGAGGCGACGCGGTGAAAGACTTCCAACGGAATGTTGGCAGCATGTGCGGCAGCGATAAAGGTGTCTGACATTGCCGCTAATGCAATGCTCATCCCGCCGGATGCCGAGCCGGTGATCCCGGCGAGGGTGGTAATACTGATGGCTTCATTGAGCAGTGGATCAGGAATGGCCGCCAGCGCTTTGGACAACACCAGAAAACCAGGCAGGGCGGCGATCACCGCGCCAAAACCGTATTCTGATGCGGTATTCATTGCCGCCAGAATCGCGCCGCCGACAGCCGTTCTGCTTCCTTCGGCGAGGCGGCCTTTGATGTTGCGATAACCAAAAATCACTACTAACAGGATCCCTGAAATCAGCGCGGCCTCTACTGCCCAGATAGCGGTAATTTTCCCGACTTCAGTCGTGATTGGCTTGGCCAGGCCAGGAAGCTCCAGCTGATGACTGGTGCCATACCAGACCGGGATCCAACGGGTAAACAGCAGGTTAAATACACCCACCAGAATCAGCGGGGAAATCGCAATGACTGGATTAGGCAGGTTAATGTTATCCGGTGTTTCCGGTTCGTTAAGCAGCTCGGTGCCATAGCCTTCGTTCTTTGTCTGAGCTTTGCGCCGCTGGCGCTCGAGATAGACCAGGCCGACAAAAATGATAAATAGCGAACCTATGAGCCCCAGCCAGGGTGCGGCCCAGGCGTTAGTACCAAAAAAGCTGGTCGGGATAATATTCTGGATCTGCGGCGTACCGGGCAAAGCATCCATAGTGAATGAGAATGCGCCCAGCGCGACGGTTGCCGGGATCAGACGCTTGGGAATATTGCTCTGACGGAACAACTCAGCCGCAAACGGATACACCGCAAAGGCCACTACGAACAGCGACACACCGCCGTAAGTCAGCAACGCACACACCAGTACAATCACCGGAATGGCGTGACGACGGCCCAGAATGTTGATCGCCGCGGCGACGATGGATCGGGAAAAACCAGATAACTCGATTAACTTGCCAAATACTGCTCCCAGTAAGAACACCGGGAAGTAAAGCTTCACAAAACCGACCATTTTTTCCATAAACAGGCCGGTAAAGGCGGGGCCGACGGCGCTCGGTTCGGTGAGCAGGACAGCGCCTAATGCCGCGATGGGGGCAAACAGGATGACACTGTATCCGCGATAGGCTGCCAGCATCAGCAGGCCCAATGCTGCCAGGGCGATTAATACACTCATCATGACTCCTTATTATTATAGTGGGGTACAGAAAGAGACGTTATGGCTTCAGCGCAAAGCGCAGCTGATGTTCCCGGCGTTGCTGGATGTACTCCTTGCGCGAATCATCCCAGCGATAGAATCCCTGACCGCTGCGCAAACCGGTATCACCGCGGGCAACCTTGTCAGCGACAAGTGACATCATGTCACTGCCGGTGGCCAGTTCCGGTAGCAGGTGGCGACAAATGTCCTGCACGGTGGACAGCCCGGTCATATCAGCGGCTTCCAGCGGACCGACCATCGCATAGCGGCGTCCGAGTGAGGCTCGCATTACCTGATCCACTACCTCTGCGCTGGCAATGCCGCTCTTGACGATATGCAGCGCTTCACGCAGTAAGGCAAACTGCAGGCGGTTGCCGACAAAACCTGGCGCAGCACGGTCGAGTACCACAGCCTCAAGCTGCATCGAGACCAGCAGTTGTTGTAATTCGCTGAGATATTCTGTCCTGGTTGCCGAGCCAGGAACGATTTCAACTAAGGGAATAAAGTGCGGTGGGTGCCAGAAATGGGCGATCAGTAATCGCTCCGGGTGAATAAGGTTCTCTGCCAGCGCATCGGGCGGCAGGCCACTGGTGTTACTGGCAATAATGGCATCTGGTGCTATTAGTGCTTCCAGTTGCGCATACAACGCATGCTTGAGTTCAATCCGTTCAGGGATAGCCTCAATCAGTAATCCCGATGCGGCGATATCCTGTAGAGAGGTAGTTCCGTGCAACCGGCTGAGAACCTGCTCTTTGTCATCGGCGGGAAACTGGTCGGTCGCAATGAGCTCATCCAGTATGCCGTTGGCAACAGCGGTAATTTCATTAATCCTGCTGTTATCAGTATCGAAAAGCCAGACATCATGGGAAAAACGGGCGAAGTGGGTAGCGATGCCGACACCCATTAAACCGGCACCCAATACGCTGATGTGATTAGTCTGCATGCTGTGCTCCTGTCGGACGTTCAACCGTCAGCGCCACACCCTGACCACCGCCGACGCACAGCGTCGCCAGACCTTTGGTCGCATTGCGGCGAGTCATTTCGTGCAGAAGGGTTACCAGAATGCGGCACCCGGATGTGCCAATCGGGTGACCAAGCGCAATTGCGCCACCGTTGACGTTCACTTTGTTACTATTCCAGTTCAGGGATTCGCCGACTGCCAACGCCTGCGCGGCAAATGCTTCGTTAGCTTCGATAAGATCCACGTCATCCAGCGTCCAGCCTGCGCGTTTCAAACACTGCAACGATGCCTCGACCGGACCAATACCCATGATTGACGGATCAACGCCCGAAACGGCATAGCCAGTAACCCTAGCAAGAATCGGAAGGTTCAGTTGCGCGGCTTTGGCTGCACTCATCAGCATCACCGCCGCCGCACCATCGTTTAAGGATGACGCATTGCCTGCCGTTACCGTGCCATTACCGGGACGAAAAGCCGGTTTAAGCTGCGCCAGTTTGTCGGCCTGGGTATTCGGGCGAGGCTGCTCATCGCTATCTACCAGACGCGGTGTGTTTTTTCCTTGCGGGACGCTGACCGGGGTAATTTCTGCGGCGAAACGACCAGCCTCGATAGCCGCCGCTGCTTTCTGCTGGGAGAGCAGGGCAAAGGCATCCTGTTGCTCACGGCTGATGGCAAATTTATCGGCCAGGTTTTCAGCAGTAATCCCCATGTGATAGTCATTGAACGCATCCCACAGTCCGTCATGAACCACGCTGTCTTTCAGGCTGGCATGGCCGAGACGTAAACCTGCACGAGCGCCGTCGAGAAAATAAGGGGCATTACTCATGCTTTCCTGGCCTCCGGCGATCACGATTTCCGCATCGCCACAACGTATGGCCTGTACAGCCTGATGTACCGCTTTCAAACCTGAGCCGCACAGCAGATTAATGGTTATCGCGGGCGTGGTAACCGGCAATCCGGCGCGTAACGCAGTCTGTCTGGCCGGATTCTGACCGCAACCTGCGGTCAGTACCTGGCCGAGGATAACTTCGTCAATCTGATCTGGCGCTACGCCGGTTTTCTCCAGCAGGGCACGAATGACGACGGTCCCTAGATCAACGGCAGAAAGCGGAGCCAGCGCACCATGAAAACTGCCAATCGGCGTACGCGTTGCTGCGACAATAACAACATCCTGCATGGTCAGTTCCTCAGTTAAATTGCATTTCAGGCACGTGATCGGGGACGACCAGTTTGCCTGCGGTTCTGGCGACAATGTCGTCCACGCTGACGCCAGGGGCACGCTCGCGCAGAATGAACGCGCCGTCAGCGATTTCCAGCAGAGCCAGGTCGGTCAGCACGCGTTTAATACAGGCAACGCCGGTCAGCGGCAGGGTACAGGCAGGAAGCAGCTTGGATTCGCCACTTTTGGAAGCATGCGTCATCACGACAATGATGTTTTCTGCGCCAGCCACCAGATCCATCGCGCCGCCCATGCCTTTCACCATTTTTCCGGGGATCATCCATGACGCAATATTGCCGTTGGTATCCACTTCAAATGCACCGAGCACCGTCAGGTCGACATGACCGCCGCGGATCATGGCGAAGGATTGCGCCGAGTCGAAAATCGCCGCGCCTTTACGCGCCGTAACAGTCTGTTTCCCGGCATTGATCATGTCGGCATCCAGTTCATCTTCGGTGGGAAACGGCCCCATCCCGAGCAGACCATTCTCCGATTGCAGCATCACGTCCATACCGTCGGGGATGTAATTCGCTACCAGGGTCGGAATACCAATACCCAGATTGACGTAATAGCCGTCGCGCAGCTCGCGGGCGACACGCATCGCCATTTGTTCACGCGTTAACATGGTCAGGCTCCTTTGTGCCGTAGGGTGCGTTGCTCAATGCGTTTTTCAAACTTGCCCTGAATAATGCGGTTAACAAAAATTCCGGGGGTGTGAATTGCCGCGGGATCCAGCTCTCCGGGAGGAACAATCTCTTCAACTTCGACGACCGTGATGCGCCCGGCAGCCGCCATCAACGGATTAAAATTCTGTGCGGTATGGCGGTATATAACGTTGCCGTACCAGTCGGCTTTCCAGCCTTTTACCAGCGCGAAATCTCCGGTTATCGCCTGTTCCATGATGTACGGACGTCCGGCAAACTCGCGAACTTCTTTACCTTCAGCCACGGGAGTGCCGTATCCGGTTGCGGTGAAGAAAGCCGGGATCCCCGCGCCGCCCGCGCGCAACTGCTCTGCCAGCGTACCCTGTGGCGTCAGAATCGCTTCCAGCTCACCGCTGAGTACCTGCTTCTCAAACAGCGCATTTTCACCAACGTAGGAAGCCACCACTTTGCGTACCTGGCGGGTTTCGAGCAGTACGCCGAGGCCAAAACCATCTACACCACAGTTGTTAGACACGACCGTGAGTCCCTGAACCTCCCGACGACGAACTTCAGCGATCAGATTCTCGGGAATACCACATAAGCCAAACCCGCCAGCCAGCAGCGTCATGTTATCGGTCAGTCCTTCCAGCGCTTCTTGCCAGGTGGCGACCCGTTTATCCAGTCCAGCCATACACTTGCCCCTCCAGTTGTCCTTGCCGACATCATTGGGGGTGAAAAATGATTTGTTAATTTTAAATTTGTGACTCACTCATTGGGTTTTTTTATCAATTTAATGTTAATTAAAGGTATTCAACAAGTTAAAGGAATGAGAAATGAGAATGAGCATCAAACAGTTACGCGCGTTTTTAGCGGTAGCTCACACTCTGAATTTTGCTCATGCCAGCGAACGGCTGAATATGTCACAGCCAGCGTTGAGTCTGGCGATTAAAGGACTGGAGGATTCGCTGGGAGGAGCTTTACTGCTGAGAACTACCCGTAAAGTGACCCTGACGCAGGAGGGAGAAACACTACTGACGATGGGGCGGCAACTGCTTGCAGACTGGGAAAATACGGAAGAAGCGATGCGTCAGCGCTTTACGCTGCAACGTGGCAAAATTTCTATTGCGGCAATGCCATCGTTTGCCACTAATGTGCTGCCACCGGTACTCAAAACCTTTCGTGACTGTTATGGCGGTATCAATGTGACGGTTCACGATGTCATTAACGAGCAGGTCATCGAAATGGTGAGTGAAGGGCGGGTGGAAATGGGGATCGCCTTCGAGCCGGACTATTCAGGTCACCTCCATTTCACGCCGCTCGGTATGGACAGGTTTATCGCTATTGTGCCTCCGACGTGTCGACTCGCAGGCCGGGAGCGAATTACATGGAAGGAACTGCTGACGCTGGATTTCATTACACTGCAACGACCTTCAGCCGTACGTCTGATGCTGGAAGAACAACTGGTACAAAGTGGTCATTCGCTGGAGGTTGCACTGGAGAGCCATCAACTGGTGACCATCGGGCGACTGGTGGCGAACGGACTAGGCGGCAGCGCAGTACCCGCGCTCTGCCGCACGCAGATGACCGAACTTGGCGCAACCTGTATTGAGCTGGACAGCCCGGTTATACAACGACGCATCGGCATCCTTCGCTCTGCGCATCATAAATTGTCGACGGCTTCCGAGGT
Source organism: Citrobacter sp. Cm046 (assembly GCF_030333065.1). NCBI lineage: Bacteria > Pseudomonadati > Pseudomonadota > Gammaproteobacteria > Enterobacterales > Enterobacteriaceae > Citrobacter > Citrobacter sp. Cm046. Next base: position 461,359 of record NZ_JAOWGP010000044.1, read on the forward strand.
GTTAGTGGACTCGCTGAAAAAAGCGTACCGTGCCTGATGTTGTTGTCAGGCATGATACGCGTGGTGGATCTTATGTGGCCCGCCAGCAGCGGACTTCACTTCCGCTTTCACTTTTGAGCAATGACTGCTTCTGTTCACACCCGCTGGTTGCAAGCGGGCACCGGTCGCGGAAATAACATCCCTGGGGTAAGGTACGATTTCCCGGCAGTTCGGTTTTACGTAATAGCAAATCTTCTGCCAGTGGCGCGCCCGTTTTAGGAACTGAATCCAGCAATAAACGGGTGTAAGGGTGGGCTGGATGCGTCAAAACCTGCTGCGCGTCGCCCAGTTCGACAATTTGCCCAAGGTACATTACCGCTACCCGGTCGCTCATATGCCGGATAACTGACACGTTATGTGATATCAGCACAAAGGTCAGCTTTCTGCGCTCCTGTAAGGATACCAGCAGGTTAAGAATTTGCGCTTGTACGGAGATATCCAGCGCCGAGGTGGGTTCATCGAGCACGATCACATCCGGCTTTGATGATAATGCCCTGGCAATGGCAATACGCTGACGCTGTCCACCGGAAAACGCGTGGGGCAGACGGTCCAGATATTCAGGACGGATGCCAACCTGCTGGGCTAAATCTTCGGCAAGCGCGCGACGTTCTCGTTCGGGACTACGTTTCTGGATCCATACCGGTTCAGTAATGATTCGCCAGACGGGCAGGCGAGGATCCAGCGACGAAAGCGGGTCCTGAAACACCATTTGCATACCGCTGCTTGCGCCAGTTTGTTGCTCCTCGCTGCGGATATATTGCCCCTGAGTCGGCTTGAGCATACCCATTAACAACTGCGCCAGAGTGCTTTTTCCACAGCCTGATTCGCCGACAATACCCAGCGTTTCACCCTGACGGATCTGTAAGTCCATACCGTTGAGCGCATGCACGCGTTCAGTCACCTTACCAAGCCAGTTTTTACGGGCGGGAAAGTTGACATGGACATCCTGTAGTGCCAGTAAAATGTCAGACATGCGTTGCCTCCAGTTGCGGATACCAGCAGGCGGATTGCTGATCTGATAGCCCCTGACTGCGTAACGCAGGGTTCTCATCACACTGTGATCCCGCAGCAAAACAGCGCTCACGGAATGCACATCCTGCGGGTAAACAGGTCAGGTTTGGTACCGTCCCCGGAATAGCGGGTAACGGGGTACGTGGTTGGCCGTGTTCCGGCGCACATTTCAGCAGACCAATGGAGTAGGGATGTGTTGGATGCTGAATGACGGTTTGCGTCGGGCCGCTTTCGATGACACTTCCGGCGTACATGACGTACAACCTGTCGCACAGTTGCGATACCACCGCCATATCATGGCTGATAAACAGCACAGCCGTGCCGCTGGCCCGCGCTTTATGCCTGAGCAAACGCAGCACTTGCAGTTGTACCGTCACATCCAGCGCCGTCGTTGGTTCATCAGCGATAATCAGATCCGGTTCGCAGGAAAAGGCCAGCGCAATCATCACGCGCTGGCGCATTCCACCGGACAGCTCAAAAGGGAAGCGCGACATCACTTCAGGGGCGTCCGGGATTTGCATTTCCTCCAGTAAAGCGATGGCTTTCTGGCGGGCATCACCACGACTGACTGATTGATGATGACGGATCACTTCCACCATTTGCTGGCCGATACGCCGGGTCGGATTCAGCGCCGTCATTGGCTCCTGGAAAATCATCGCCACGCGCTCACCACGCCATTTACGCATTTGCTTCTCAGTGGCGTTCAGAACATCTTCACCGAGCAGCGACACGCGTCCCTGATGAATTCGATAACTTCCCTCCGGCAGCAGGCGCATGGCGAGCATGGCTGTCACTGATTTACCGGAGCCGGACTCACCGACCACGCCGACAATCTCCCCGCGGTTGATATGTAGCGAGACATGGTTTAGTGCATGAACGTCTGCTTTATAACCGGGGAAGCTCAGGTGTAAATTCTCAATTTCCAGTACAGGCCGTGTCATGACTGTTTTCCTCCGGCTTTCGGGTCCAGCAGATCGCGGATACCGTCGCCAAAGAGATTAAAACCGACGGCAGTAATCAATATGGCGGCTCCGGGGAATGCGCAATACCACCATTGATCAAGTACATAGTTGCGACCTATCGCCACCATCGCCCCCCATTCTGCGCTGGGCTGTTGCGCCCCCAAACCGATAAACCCAAGCGTGGCAGCCATCAGGATCGCACTACCTATGTCCAGCGACGCCTGCACGATAAGGGGCGGCAGCGAATTGCGTAATATATGCCAGCTAATCAGATGCCAGCGTGATGCGCCGTAAGTGCGGGCGGCCTGCACATAAGTAAACTGGCGAACCACCAACGTTTGCCCACGGGCCAGTCGGACATAGAAAGGAATACGTACAATCGCAATTGCCAGCATCGCGTTAAACAGGCTTGGTCCCAGGGCGGCGGCCAGCGCCATCGTCAGTACCAGCGAAGGGATCGACAGCATGACATCCATGATGCGCATAATAACCGCATCAGCACGTCCACCCATCACACCCGACAGGCAGCCAACCAGCGAACCGACGCCTCCGGCAATACCCACCACGACCAGTCCGGCGACGATCGATTGCTGGCTTCCCACCAGTACGCGACTGAACAAATCACGGCCCACCTCATCGGTACCAAACCAGTGTGCTGCAGACGGGGGAAGCAGACGTGCAGTCAGGTCGATTGCATTGGGATCGTGAGGCGTGATCCACGGCGACAACACCATCATCAGCAGCATCAACACAATGATCGCGCCACCAATCAGCGTTAGCGGACTGCTTTTCATCATCCAGAACAGTTTTGCCCAGTCAACGCGCTGGCGCGCTGGCGGGGACGGGGCTGGTGTTTCTTGCGTAAGCATCATTCAGCGCCTCCTCGTCCTATTCGCGGATCAATCCACAAATACAGTAAATCCACCACCAGATTCACCAGTACGTAAGCCAAAGAAACCACAACGGCAAATCCCATTACCGCCGGGAAATCAAGCGCCTGAATAGAGGTCACCACCCAGGCCCCCATTCCCGGCCACGCAAAAACCGTTTCGGTTAGTACTGCGCCGTAGAGCAGATCGCCCAGCGCGAGGCCAAGAACGGTTATTGATGGAATAAGGGCATTGGGCAGTGCATAACACAAAATGATGTACCAGCCCGGTAAACCACTGGCGCGGGCGGTGCGAATATAATCTTCGCTAAGCTGTTCCAGCATGGCTGAGCGAATTTGACGGGCGACAATCCCCAGATGTACAAAAGCCAGCGTCAGAGACGGCAGGATCAGGTGCTGGAGAGCATTGAAAAAGACCTCGCCATTACCTTCGAGAAGTGCGTCTATCAGGTAGAACCCGGTAACGTGCGTGGGGGGATCCAGCCAGTCATCCAGTCGTCCGCCACCGGGCAAAATCTGCAGATGGCCGTAAAACAGTACGATGACGCCCAGACCCAACCAGAACGCGGGTGTTGATATGCCGGTGATAGCCATCAGGCGTACGATATGGTCGAGCCAGCGGTTACGCCAGACAGCCGATAAAATGCCCAGCGGGATGCCAATAATGAGCGCCAGCAGCAGAGAGCAGAAAGCCAGCTCAAGCGTGGCGGGGAAAAAGACGCGCAGTTCATCCATTACCGGACGCCCGGTACGGATAGATGTCCCTAAATCCCCCTGAAAAATATCGCTGACGTAGCGAAAAAATTGTACATACAGCGGCTGATTCAACCCTAATTGCTGGCGAATATTTTCGACAATTTCATCGCTGGCGCGATCGCCTGCCAGCAGCCGCGCGGGGTCACCTGGGATCAGGTGCGAAATAATAAAAGTGATCACACAAACACCGGCGACCACCAGGATAAGTCCCCAGCAGCGCTGGCGTAAAATGCTCCAGAAAGTCATTGGCTTCCCCTTGCGGAGCCAATTTGGCTCCGCATAAACGTGGCTTATTTGCTCATGGTGGAGATATTGAAGACCTGTTCCAGCATGGGGTTGAATACAAATCCTTTGACGTCTTTGTTCATCGCCAGTTGGTAGTTTTTCTGGAATAAATAGACGTAGGCAGCTTCATCAATAACGATGTTTTGCGCCTGCTGATAATCCTTCGTTCTGGCGACCTGATCGGTGGTTGCCAGCGCACTCTGGAGCAGCTTATCGACCTCGCTGTTTTCATAGAATGAACGGTTGCCCGGTAAACCTTTCTTATCTGACTCAAACCAGTAGTTCATGAACATGTACGGATCAGCGAAGTCCGGGCTCCAGTTGCCGATAGCAATGTCGTAATCTCCTTTGCCTACACGGTCACGCATGGTGGCATTCGCCAGCTTTTCGAGCTTCACTTTTATACCCAGCTTGCCGAGGCTGGCTTGTGTGGCGAGGGCAATTGGCTCCCAGTTAGGGTCATTATCAGAGTAGAGAAAACTCAGACTGTCGGGCTTCGTCGCAACTTTATCCCACTCGGCTTTTGCTTTGGCTTCGTCAAAATTGTACTGCATCGCCTTTTCATCAAAGCCCCACATGCCTTCGGGGATCGGGCCGCGCATCTGTTTACCGTTGCCGCTCAAAATGCCTTTCACCATGCCCTTATAATCAGTTGACCAGGAGATAGCACGGCGCAAGTCCACCTGATTGAGCGGCGCTTTACTGTTGTTCAGATACAGATAGGTGACACGCAGAGAAGGGTAATCCGCCACGTTGACCTTTCCTTCCTGTTTTAAAGCGGAAAGCTGGTCAACAGGCAACGCATCGGCAATGTCGATATCGCCGCGCGACAATTGCAACCGGCGGGAAGCGCTCTCACCGATGATTTTTACTGATACGCGTTTAAACGCTGGCTTGGGACCCGGATAGTGGGGATTCGGAACCAGTACCAGTTGCTGCCCTTTTTGCCAGCTCTTCAACATAAAGGGACCGGAACCCGCTGTGTTTTGTGCCAGGAACCCACGGGCATCATCAGCGGCGTGCTCTTTTAAGATAACCGGGTTGATAATCGATGCGCCGTCATTCGCCAGCGTATAGAGGAATGGCGCGAACGGCTGGCTGAGGATAAATTTCACCGTACTGGCATCAATGGCTTCAATCTTCAGATCTTTCGGGAATGCCTCAGCAGGTCCCTGACCAATTTTGAGTAAACGCTCAAAGGATTGCTTCACCGCCTCAGCCGTAACGGGAGTACCGTCAGCAAATTTAGCGTCGTTTTTCAGGGTAAACGTCCACTCTTTATGATCGTCAGATGCTTTCCAGTTGCTGGCCAAATCACCTTCAACCTCTGTGGAACCTTTGCCACCTGCGGTTTTGTACTGGACCAGACGCTGATAAGAGGGATAGGTGACCGTCCAGTCGTTGTTATCTATCGTCACGGCAGGATCCAGCGTTTGTGGGTCGGCTGCTTTACCAATGACCAGCATGTCCTTAGGTACGGCGGCCTGGGCGGCGGGCAAGGCCACCGACAGTGCGACGGCAATCAGAGCGGGGCGAAAAAACGATCTCAATGCAGGTGTAGTCTTCATAACCAGGCTCCAGAATCAAAGGGGATGTTGTGTTGTTATTTGTGGGGCAGTAAAACAGGAAAAATAATCATCAAGCAGCGGATAGCGTGCGGCATTGGGCAATTCAAAATGCCACCACTCGCTGCTTATCCCGACAAAACCGCCGCCAGACATAATGGCGTTGAGCAACAGTCGGTTACGTTGCGCTTTCGGGGGCACAGAAGGATGCCAGGCATGGGAACGATCGTGCATTTCATCAAAACCAGCTCCCATATCGAGGACATTGCCGCGTTCATCCATCAGCGTGACGTCGATGGCCGTTCCACGGCTATGATTGGAACCAATCGCCACGTCCACGACATATTGAGGATCGGGACAGGCATTCCACAGTAGCGCCTGAGCCTGCTGCGGGCGATACGCGTCGTATACCACCAGGGATAACCCCGCCAGTTGCGCAATGCTGATGCTTTTGGCCAGCCCAGCGACCGCATCGCTGTGTAACAGGCAACGCGCTTCCCGATAGATAGGCGCGCCGGTAATGTTATCGGTCGTGGCATATTTGAGATCGATATGCAGTGACGGGAATATCACTGACAGATCGACCAGTTCTGGGGTCTCTGACATAGCACGGTTCCTGTTTATTGTTCGAATTGACCAAATTGTTGTTGTAACTGACGATTGGCCTGCAGGCGCTCCGCCAGGGAGTCGCCCAGTTGCGCCACCACTGCGGAGAGTAATAAGTTGAACAGACAACTTACCGGGGCAAGGGAATCCCAGAAGTGTCCGGTGTCGGTTTTTACCTGTATTAAATCAATGGCATAGTCTCTGGCCCAGGGGCACCAGACATCGGTTATTAGTGCGATCGGGATGCCGCGTTCGCTGGCTACCCGGCAATATTGTCGCGACATTGCGGCGTAGGCACGCGTATCGGTTATCACCACATAAGGCCGTTTGAACCCTGAATTCAGCGACTCAACCCAACTTCCGGAAAGCCCTTCGGAGTAACTCACTTTTGGGCGCAGGTATTCCAGATGACTAAAAAAGGCATTGGCGATCCCTCTGGTGGACTGGATCCCGAGGATATACACGGCTTCTGCATGGGCCAGTTGCTGTGCAATGCGTAAAAATGTTTCGCTTTGCGCCAACTGGTAAACATGGGTAATGGCGTCAATCTCAAGCAGCAGCGACTGATGTACGCGATCGGGAAGGCTTTGCTGTTGATGCCAGGAATCCAGGCGTTCATTCATTCCCCAGGGTTGATAGGGGATTAGTGGCAACTCTCGTAGACTGGTTTTGGCATCTTCCAGGTTGCGAAAACCCAGTTTGCGTAGATAGCGACCTACGGTGATGCCGCTGGTTCCTGTCGCTTTTGCGATACCATCAGCCGTCTCAAAAGGGATCTGTGCTGCGTGCGCTAACAGCCAGCCGGCAACGCGCTTTTCACTGGGCGTTAGCTGACTAAACGTCTTTTCAATACGGGCAAATAACTCAGGTTTTGATGTCATCACCGTCTCGCTGTTAGTTGTTTGTCAGATGCTGTTTCGTTGTTACTTGATTAACAATGCAGGATGCGTGCCATGTCAGCGACAACGGTACGCTGCGTTTTTTTGTTAAAAAACACTTATATTTATTAACCAATGATCAACATTTGTGCAGCGTAGTTCAGTTTTGGTGCAAAGGCAGGGGAAGTGGGGGATCAATCTGTTGATTTCGTCGGAACGATCACATTGTGCGCAACATTTTCCTCCAGACATCAGAATTAGTAATGTGAAATATAAATTTCAGCCATATCAATGATGACCATCTTTATTCTTCTAACGGTAGGGGTATTATTTTTTGCGAACTACATTAACGGTTTAAAGCGCAAGTGTAGATATTATCTATATTATAAATGGAGTACTACAATGAATAAATTCTCCCTTTCTACAGCAGGTGTTCTGGTCGCAGCGCTGTTAACCAGTGTAAGCGTCAATGCAGCAACTGATAACGCTAAAACTGAAGTGACTCCGAAAGGCATGAGCTGCCAGGAGTTTATTGATTTGAACCCGCAAACTATGGCTCCGGTTGCCTTCTGGGTACTGAATGAAGATGAAGACTTCAAAGGCGGTGACTTCGTCGACTATAACGAGACTATCACCACTGCGGTGCCTCTGACCGTTGAACTTTGCAAAAAACATCCGCAAAGTGAATTAAGCAAAATAAAAGAAGAAATCAAAAAAGAATTATCTAAATAAGATTAAGCATGTATTAAAGCCCAGCCAAAGTGCTGGGTTTTGCTATTCGTGACAACGTCACTAATTTGTTTTGTAATACTTAAGAAAACTTTATAAAGATATAAACTCCTGTGCCGATACTGGGTAAAAGTTAGCCTTTTACAGAAGGAGTTTGTATGGCCTGGTATCCTACTCGTATTTCAACGCGCTTAACCATTGGTGGCATTCTGCTGCTTGCAGTTACCACTCTGGTTATTGTTGCGATTATGCTCTGGCGCGGTCAGCCGCGCGTCGTTGAAATCAACACCGACCTGATCGAAGAAACGGGGCAAGGTTTAACCCGTCAATTGAGTACCGTTCTCTCTCGTATCGAGGGCGAAACCGTCAGCCTGTCACGGCTGGCTGAAGTTCTGCCCAACGATGAATCTTTGTATCAACGTGTCGTACCGCACCTGATTGGAGAAGATAACAATTCTATTATTACCGGCGGTGGGATTTGGCCAGAACCTGATGCGTTTACCGCTGGCGTGGAGAAGCGTAGCTTTTTCTGGGCGCGAAACGCTGAGGGTAAACTGGATTTTTCCAATGATTATAATGCAGAAGGATCTGCTGGTTATCACAATGAAAGCTGGTACCAACATGCGAAAGGTCATTCGCAAAACAGTTGCCTGTGGTCTGATGTTTATCAGGATTCAAGTTCTGGTGTAAATATGGTGACCTGTAGTATCCCGTACCAACTGTCGGGCAAGTTCGCCGGGGTGGCTACCACCGATATTCGTCTGGATAACGTCGCCACGTTTATGCAACAGCAGGGAAACAGCACTGGCGGTTATGCGTTCGTGGTGGATAAGCAAGGGCAGATCCTCTACTTCCCACAAGCTGATAATTCGAAATTTAAAACTTTCAGCGAGCTGGCGCGCAGTGCGGAATGGCTCGCGCCGGTGGAAAATGGTCTGAAGTCACTTCGCGCGGCTGACGGCGTGAAGACCATTACGCTTGAAAACGATAACGTGCTGAATACACCATCACGGGTGATGCTGTTTCCAATGGCAGATACCGGTTGGGTTGTCGGTCTGGTGACGCCGGAATCACGTATTGTTGGTTTAGCCAAAGTGATGATGCAGGACGTGCTGGAGGTATTGATCCCTGTTATGACGATCTTGTTGGCAGGATCCTGGCTGGTGGTTCGCAGGCTGATCTCGCGTCTGGATGATACCCGCCGTGCGCTTGATGACATTGCACAAGGGGAAGGTGATCTGACCCGCCGACTGGATGTCCGCGGTAAAGATGAGATATCGGCTATCGCAGAGGCGTTTAATCTGTTTGTTGATAAAATTTCAGCCATCCTGATCACCGTCAGAAGCAGTAGCGTGGTGGTGGCAAATAATGCGGTCAGCCTCGCGGACAGCAATATGGAACTCTCTTCACGTGTGACGCAGCAGGCTGCGGCACTGGAAGAAAGCTCTGCCGCGATGGAACAACTTAATGCGACCGTTCATCAAAATGCAAGCAACACACAACTGGCAGATGAGTTATCTGATAGCACCGCGCAAACGGCTAACCGCTGCGGAGATGTCATGCAGGGAGTTATCTCTACTATGGATAATGTCAGCAACTCTTCAGGACGAATGGTGGAAATTGTCGCGGTCATCGACAGTATTGCATTCCAGACAAACATCCTTGCTTTGAATGCCGCAGTCGAGGCAGCCCGGGCAGGCGATGCGGGCAGAGGATTTGCCGTTGTTGCATCGGAAGTTCGTACGCTGGCGCAGCGTAGCGCGACAGCCGCCCAGGAGATTAAGGCGTTGATTGATGAGTCGGTTTCTCATGTTGGCAGCGGTAGTCAGCAAATCCATAATGCCGGTGAGCGTCTGGAAGAACTGGTCAATAATGTACGTCAGGTGCGGCAATTGATGGGTGAAATTCGTGTCGCAGGCGAAGAGCAGCGAAAAGGGGTTTCCGAAGTCACGCTCGCCGTTACCGAAATGGACAGTACCGTCCAGCAAAACGCATCGTTGATTGATGATGCTGCCGCACGAACTCAGGTACTGAAAGAAGAGGCGGAACAGCTGGCCACGCTGGTTTCTTCGTTCAGATTGCCCGAGCCGGTAATTGCCTGATAACGACAATAAGAACGCTCTTTCGAGGGCGTTTTTATTTTATGGCACGCCAGCATAGTTAAATCCTTTATAACGTTGCTTAATCTGCCGGATGGGCAGGCTGCTTTTGCGACCCGCCGGTTTGACCGTCAGCAGGAGATGCGTATTCCTATGCAAAGTCTGGCGGCACTTACCGGAGCCAATTACCAGATACCTGGCGCTCTCGATGACCGGAGCTTTTTACGTTCGACCCAAATTTGCACCAATGATGTCCGGGAGAAAGCAAAAGCCTTTGAACGGGTTGTCTTCAATGTGGCATTCAACAACCGGGACGATCATCCGAAAAACTTTGCTTATTTGATGTCGGCAGATGGCAACTGGACCCTGGCTCCGGCGTACGATGTTACATACCGTGAAGGACCAGGTGGCTATCATCAAATGGATGTGATGGGAGAGGCGCTGGATATTGAAAGAAAACAACTCCAGAGACTTGGCGAAAAAGAAGCCGAACTATCTACCGAAAGAGTGAACGAGATTATCGACAGGGTCAGTGAGTATGCCGCGGCATGGAGTGACACAGCCAAAGACAAATTCCCTGAGCAGATCACACCTGCCACCCTGAAGACTATTCAGCAACAAATTAATGAAAATATCCGCCGCTTAACGGTGTAGCGCCAGCGACGGACAACACCTAACGCCCCCAGCGGTCGCGAATATAGGTGACCGCATCCTGGGTTTGCGGCTGGTTAAGGTAATCTTCTCTGAACAGGATCGTGCCGTTAATGTGCGGGTCAGACTCGTTTAAATCGAGCTGTTTCTTCAACTCCGGTACGCCACCTTTCACAGCCCAGTCTGGCTCTTTCGATGACCGTTCTCCGACTTTATACAGTGCTACCCCAATATACAGACGCGTATTGGTTGATTTCACGACATCAGCCCACCATTTTGCCAGCACATCATAACGCGCTGCATCGCGGGCGAAAGGCCAGTAAAGCTGTGGTGCGATGTAATCCAGCAATCCTTGTTGCACCCAACGGCGCGTATCGGCATAAGACTCATCATATGCTGCTGCACCCCGAGTGTCGGAACCTGCCGGATCGTGCGAACGGTTGCGCCATACACCTGCCGGACTGACGCCAAATTCCACTTCAGGTTTCATTTTTTTGATAGTCTGCGAAACCTGCTCGATTAACCGTTGCGTGTTATACCGCCGCCAGTCGGCTTTAGAGTCAAATCCCTGGCCATACTTTCTGAAAGTCTGAGTGTCGTTAAGCGCAGAGCCAGGTGACTCGGTGTAGAAATAGTCATCGAACTGCACGCCATCGACGGGGTAGTTCTCAACGACTTCCGCCACGATACCGGTGATCCAGTCTCGTACTTCCGGAATGCCTGGGTCCAGTACAAAACGTTCGCCAGACGTGCGGATCCAGTCCCGGTGCAGGATATAGACGCTGGATGGATGTTGGGTCAACGTCCGGTTTAATTCTGCTACCGTTGCGGGTTTGGTGTTGACGGATACGCGATAGGGGTTAAACCAGGCATGCACTTTCATGCCGCGTTTATGCGCTTCGTCGAGCATAAACTGCAGCGGATCGTAACCAGGATCCTCACCAATATTCCCTGTCAGAGTGTCTGACCAGGGCAAGATTTTAGATTTCCAGAGCGCGGTGGCGTCCGGTTTTACCTGGAAAAAGACGGTATTGATCCCGAGGCGTTTCAGATTATCCAGCTTATCCGTCAGGGCTTTCTGCTGCTGACTAATGCGCACAGCGGGTGAACTAATGTTCACCGAGGATATCGGCGGCCAGTCCAGACGGGAAACGGTCGCCAGCCAGATGCCGCGCACGGGTTCCTGGCTGCGTTGCGGTGTTGTCACCGGAGGTTGCGGAGTGGTTTTCTTCCCGGGAGGTTCTGAAGAACAACTGCCGAGTAAAAGCATACTGCCAACGAGCGCAGCAAACCATTTTGCGTTGGATACTGGTAGCATATTGCGAGAACGGGCGATGAGTGTCGCCAGCTTTTTTTGATGATTACCTGAAAAAAAACCGGGTGCTGACATCTGATATGGCTCTTATTTCTTATTAATACGGCTGTTAGCCCAGGGATCAATAGCAGGCGCTGTGGTGTTTTTTGGGGCTACATCGTGTAAGGAATCAAGATACAGCGCTTCAACTTCAGCGCGGGCCCACGGCGTACGACGCAGGAATTTTAAACTGGATTTAACGCTCGGCTCGTTTTTAAAACAGTTGATATTAATAAGTTGGCTCAACTCAGCCCAACCAAAGCGCTCAACCAGCGCATTAACCTGCATTTCAAGCGTTACGCCATGTAAAGGGTCTTTAGATAGATGAGCATTCATATGAAGTCCAGTTCAGTAGTTCCAGATTGAGTGATTAGCGCAGCAGGCTTGCGAAGCGAAAGGTTACAAGAAAGCCGGGCAACCAGCAATGGCATAAACAGGCATGGTGCTTGCTAATGAACACCATGCCTCCTTACGCTTAATCAATACTCTTTAAATGCCAGTTCCAGGCGGGCGATCAGCGGTTTGAACAGATAGCTTAAAAATGTCCGCTCTCCGGTTTTTATCGTCACGCTGGCGGGCATCCCCGCTTTAATTTTGTAATCGCCCAACAATCGCGCACCTTCAGAAGAAACCTGCACTTCTGCAAGATAATAGGGCTGCTGAGTGGCTTCATCGATTAGTCGATCAGCCGAGATGGTCAGAACACGGGCAGGCACTGACGGCAAAAGTGCATGGTTAAGGGCAGGGAACAGAACATCCACTGTTAATCCCGGCGCCAGCTTATCAATGGCATGCACCGGTATTTTGGCATCGATTTGCATCGGTTGTCCGGCGGCGACAATATCCATCAGATGTTCGCCAGGCTGAATAACTCCTCCGACGGTACTGACTTTAACGTCCAGCACGATACCGTTAATCGGGGAGCGAATTTCCGTGTTATCCAGCTCATGTCGGGTTGAAACCAGTTCATCTTCCAGCATGGCCACTTCTTTCTGATTCTCGGTAAGTTCAGACTCTACTTCCCGCAGATATTGATGACGCACCTGATAGGCTTTAATTTTCAATTCATTTTGTTGTGATTTGAGCCTGGCAATGTTCAGAATGTCTTCTGAGACACTACTGGATATTTCAGCGGCCTCGCGCTCAAGCACCAGCAATTGCGCTTTGGGATAATAATTTTTTTCACTCAGCGCACGAATAGCGCCTAATTCCCGGCTAATCAGATTGAACTGGCGATCGCGATAGCCTTTTATTTTATTTAAATTATCCGTTTGTCCCACCAAGCCATCGAGAGTTTCCTGAATCATCGATAATTCATCCTGGATTGTTTTACGTCGCGTATCAAAGAGTTTGGCTTGCAGGTTTCTGACATCAGCCAGACGTTTATTGCCGGAAAATTGTTGTGTCAGTGCCTCATTAAAAGCGATCGCCTCCAGACCATCTCTTTCCGCCAGTAACCGGTCTTCAATACTTTTTGCTGAAATATATTGGGCATTTAATGCGCTGAAGCGCATATCAAGCTGCATTTTATCCAGACGCACTAACACCTGGTTCTTTTTAACTACGTCACCTTCCTTAATAAAAATATCGGTTACCCGTCCGCCGCTCAGATGTTGAATTGTCTTCCTGTTGCTCGAGACCGTCACCGTGCCGTCCGCGACCACACCAGCATCAAGAGGAGCTTGTATCGCCCACAGTAAGAAGCCACCTACACCGAGGGCAATGACAATTATCCCGCGAATAATCGGCGTCCAGATATTAGTATCAACACCGGCAGCGTCAGTATGGTCAGCAATTTTGTCTTTATTTTTCATCTTCATGCCTCGCGTTTTTGTTCATTGTTGGATGAAGAAGACGTTGCAACCGGTTTTAATATATTGGCCTGCCGTAGATTGGCAAAAACCTGGTCGCGGGTACCAAATTCCTGGATGGCTCCGTCATTAAGAAGCAATACCTTATTGACCACGCCGAGTAGTGTGGGTCTGTGTGAAATAATGACGGTGGTTTGCCCTTGTGTACGCAAGGTATTAATAGCTTTGACGAGGGCGAATTCACCGGCGTCGTCAAGATTGGCATTCGGCTCATCAAGTACAATAAATGCAGGGTTATTGTAGACTGCGCGCGCCAGCCCAATGCGCTGGCGTTGACCGCCAGAGAGCTGGTGCCCGCCAGCACCCAGTAACGTGTCGTATCCCTGGGGCAGACGCAGGATCATCTCGTGTACACCTGCCAGTTGCGCCGCAGCGACAATCAGTTCGCTATCATTTTTCGTGAAGCGGGCGATATTTTGCGCAATAGAGCCATCAAACAGTTCAACATCCTGTGGAAGATAGCCAATCGAGGGGCCGAGCAATTCTTTGTCCCACTGGCAGATATCTGCGCCATCCAGCCTGACTTTTCCCGATAACGGTTTCCAGACGCCAACCAGAACTTTAGCCAGCGATGTTTTTCCTGATGCCGAGGGGCCAATAATCCCCAGCACTTCCCCTTGTTCGAGCTGAAATGAGATATTACGCAATAGCGGAGCATGCTGGCCTGGTGCCGCTGCGAATACGCTCTCAACGCTGATATTCCCTTTGGGTCGCGGCAGGGGCAGTACGTCTTTGGGCGCCGGGTATTCTTTAAGCAGGTTTGATAACTGGTGCCACGCACTGCGAAATTGCACAAACTGTTTCCAGCTTCCGATAACCTGTTCGACCGGGTTCAGGACTCGCCCAAGAATAATGGACGCGGCAATCATCAGGCCCGGAGTAATATGGCCGCCGATGACCAGTAAGGCACCGGCACCCAGCGCAATAGATTGCAGCAGTACCCGAACAAAACGACTCAGACTGCTTAATCCCGCCGTTTTATCTGCTATCTGTGTTTGCAGTACCAGTACTTTATTATGCTGCTCCTGCCAGTTGGATTTCAGGGTGGAGAGCATTCCCATAGCTTCGATAGCATCGGAGTTTTGCAACTGTTTATTCAGTTTACTGGCATTAGTGATAGTTAACGCATGGGCTTGCTGGATAGGGCGTTTGGTGGCAATTTCTGATACCAGCGTCAGAATAAATAACAGGGTTATTCCACCGAGTGAAAGATATCCCAACAGGGGATGGACAATAAAAGCGATAAATAGATAAACCGGCGTCCAGGGAATATCCAGTAACGCAAACAAGCTATTGCCGGAGAGAAATTGCCGGATCTGGTCAAGCTCCGCTAAAGACTGCGCGGGGTTGTTGTCACCGGTGGCAACTTTTCGTTTAAAGGCCGAATTAAAAATCAGTTGGCTCAATTTCACATCAAGCCTGTTACCCAATCTGACCATAACCTTTGAACGGGCAGATTCGATCATGGCAATGATGATGTATAAGCCGACAATCAATAAGGTTAACATTAACAATGTGGTGGTGTTTTTACTCACCAGAACACGGTCGTAAACCTGTAGCATATAAATTGCCGGCGCCAGCATAAGCATATTAATCACACAACTAAAAAATAACAGTACAAGAAAAGTGGGTTTCGTTCCTTTTAATGCATCATTCAGTTCTGTTGGCGTATGCTGGCGCGACATGGTCTTCTCCTTATACGATCAATGAACTATTGCCGTTATTACTGGCAAGTGTGGTTGGGAGTTCCAGGTAAAAATCACCGATATTAACGGTGGTTGAATTCACGCCCACTAACGTAATGGTGTCAGCGCCGATGGTCACGATGGTGTTGCCATTGCTTCCGGTGATGGCAACGCTGCTGGCAAAATTACCCGCGTTGATACCAAGGAATACCAGATCAAGATAGTCCTGGCCGCCATTTGGGTTACTGTCAAAGCCGGTAATGCGGTCTTGCCCAAAGTTTGATCCGAAGGCAAAAATGTCATTTCCGGCACCGCCATCCAGATTGTCATTTCCTTCCTGGCCATTGAGAATATCGTCGCCGTTCCCACCGGAGAGCGTATCGGCACCAGCACCGCCAATCATGACGTCGTTACCGTTTCCACCCTGCAGGTTATCGGCGCCATCTCCACCATCAAGGAAGTCATTTCCGACGCCACCAAACAACTGGTCGTTGCCCCCCATACCAAACAGTTGGTCATTACCGGCCCCACCTGTGATGATGTTGGCAATCCCGTTCCCGGTACCGATAAAACTGCCGGTTCCGGTAAATACCAGTTCTTCAACGTTATCGCTCAGGTCATAACTGCTCAGACTGGTTCGGACAACATCCGTCCCGCCATTAACACCTTCGATAACTACGTCACCAAAATCATCGACGATATAGGTGTCATCTCCGGCTCCGCCCGTCATGCTGTCTGCACCCAGACCACCATCAAGCATGTCGTTTCCTGCATCACCTTGCAGCGTGTCTTGTCCTGCTTCACCAGAGAGCGTGTCGTTACCAGCCCCGCCAACTAACAGGTCATCACCCGCACGTCCAAGCAGGGTGTCATTACCGCCTTCACCGCGCAGAATGTCACTCCATGCAGTACCTGTCAGCGTGTTACCGGCGTTAGTCCCCACAATGAGGTCGCCAACAGGCTGAGTTGTTGTTGATGTCAGAACAACAGGGG
This sequence comes from Citrobacter sp. Cm046, assembly GCF_030333065.1. Lineage (NCBI taxonomy): Bacteria > Pseudomonadati > Pseudomonadota > Gammaproteobacteria > Enterobacterales > Enterobacteriaceae > Citrobacter > Citrobacter sp. Cm046. The sequence continues at coordinate 477,732 of NZ_JAOWGP010000044.1, forward strand.
GGTTACCTTCGTCATCAATGACGGTGACAACCACTTGTAATGTCCGTCCAACCATCGCCTGACCGGGGGTGTAGGTGGCCGATGTCGCGCCGATAATATTGACGAATCCGGTCGGGGAACTCATTCTCCATTGGTAGGTGAAATTGCCTCCGCTCAGGCCGTCGGCATCAGCGATGCCTGATACCACGGCGGTAAGCGTCAGGCTTTCAGTCGGCGTCAGGTCATTAATCACTGGCACGCCGGTTGTCGCCTGATTGCGTGGCATGATCGCCTGGGTTTGCGCTGATACTAAGGTTTCAGCATCGCCCATCCGATCGTTGAAACTGGCGACGACGCGCAGCGGAGCACCCTGAATAGATCCCGGCACTCTGAACTCCACCCCGGTTGCCTGATCCCGCCACTGGCCGTTAACAAATGCCTGCCATGTCATCGTGATTGCCACATCCGCAGCGAGGCCGTTACCATCTAACAAGTTCGCCAGATTAACGCGCAGTAAGTCGCCCACAGAAGGTGCAGCATTATTGATTGCAAGGTCGCCAGTCGCTTTTTGCGCCGTTACCCATAACTGTTCGCCGTTACCAAACTCCAGTTTTTCGATGTTCAGTAAACGGTCAATACCATCATTAAGATTTAAGGCGGCATCTGGTGTTGCGTGGTCGACCCGGAGGCTTCCATCTGCCATACGGGTAAAGGCATAGTTGCTGCTAATGTCACGGTACACCGCAACATCCGTTTCTGTGCCATCACCGTCATGCAAGATTTCACGCACAATTGACAGTTGATTCGGTTTCAACGTTCCAGCCAGCATGTAAGATTTCAATTCGGCCATACTCTCGGCACTGGTGAGACCTGCCATACCGGTTACGGCAATGCGCACATTCAGCCAGGCATCGCCATCGATAATGTCATTACCAGCCTTACCGGTTATACGGTCGCTGCCGCCGCCACCGAGTAAAATGTCGCTACCATCATCAGGATTCAGCAGAACCGTATCAGGGTTAGCGGAACGCTCTACGCCCAGGATAGCCTGTAGACCGTCAATTCTGTCCGCACCTTCCTGAGTCAGGTTGTTGGAAAGAGGAACACCCTGAACCGGGGCCGTACCGATGGGCTGTTCAGTGCCGGTTAACACATCGTTATGTTTCCATCCTGATAGCCCTTCAACCAGGTCAAAACGGTCACGCAGAATAAATTCTTGCTGGTTCACGAAAATAGGGATCCCGAGGTCAGAGTTAGCGCCGTTCGGATCGCCTTTATGGATAGCCCAGTCAAAACCCGCCATACCATTATTTCGTTGAATGCCCGCGCCCTGAACCATTATGTCGTCACCGGCTTCACCATCGTAGTCAGTGTCGTTACCCTGACCGTTCAGGACATCATGACCAATAATAGTGCTGTTGAAGAACAACTCAGAGTTATCACCAGCGAGCGTGTCAAACCCGTCACCGCCTTCCAGCCAGTCGTCGCCTTCATTACCCAGCAGGAAGTCGCCGCCCGATCCTCCCAGCGCAAAGTCGTTATCCTGACCAGAGAAGACTTCCTGAGCATCTTCGCCTACCACCACGAAGTCACTGCCAGTGCCGCCAAAGACCAGATCGTTACCGTTGCCGGAGAAAATAACATCGTGCCCGGCATCCCCATGCAGGAAGTCGGCATCGCCAACGGGCGTACCGGTGTCTGTAATGATGTCATTACCGTCACCGCCGTGGACCACATCCGCTTCATCGCCACCGTCAAGACGGTCATCACCGCCGTCACCCCACAGGCTGTCGATACCTTTACCACCGATTAACGTATCGTTTCCGGCGGTACCACCGAGCACGACGTGTCCGTCGCCGGTATATTTAAGGTAACCACCATCCGCAAAACCATCACCGTTCACATCGGCACCGGGATCACGACGTACCAACAAAGGTGAAAGCAAATCTTTCAGTGGGTTACCCCATTTAGGATCTATTTCCGTTTGCAGTACACGGTTCACCTCGAAGATATGATCTGGCGTCTGGAAGAGGTTGGCGGGGAGGTGAGAGGAACCGTTTTCACCGAGGTCGCTGTTACGCATCACCAGGGCGGAAAAAGAGTTCGCCTCCAGTTCATTGAGCAAGTTAAGCCCCTGAACGCGGCTCAAATAGTAGAAACGGTCGCCGTCCTGCAACATTTCCATTTGTGTTTCAAAAACAAAGTTGAAGGTCGAACCGAGCATCCCGCCAAATTCGTTTTTACGTTCCGCCAGACCACCGATCCAGAAGTCGACCATATTCAGGCCAGATTCTTTGGTGGCCCATGCACCGGTACTGTTGAAGAAGTCCATTGCGTCAGCTGGCGGGGAGTTGTTGGCATCACCAAACAACAAAAAGTTTACCGCCGCGCGTTTACCTTCAAGGGTGGTGGCGTTAAGAATCAACTCATGCTGGCCGTAGGCCGCCATAAAGTTGATGATTGAAGCGGGGTTTTTCAGGTACGTCGTAAAATCAGCCCAGCTGGTATATGGCCGTAGCTGAGAGTCTCCGCTTAATTCAAAGAACTGCTCGCGGGCCTGGTTTAATGTCGGCATTGCCGTATCCCGGCCACGGGCAATGTTAAGCGCACCTAAATCAAGTGGCAGCCCAATCAGGTTATTACGCAGGGCATCAGTAATGAACTCATCAATTTCGTTGCCAACCTGCCGCGTCATGCCACGCACAATTGCGCCGATCGCCTGATCGTCAGTAACGGTGACACCGTTAATTTCATTAAATGCAACCGGGTTTAGGAACGCGGCAATCAGGCCGATATCCCCGCTTTGCATATCGATGTCGGTACGGGCCACGGTTTCTGTGAGCATCGAATGTCCAAAACGGTAAACCACATGCGCAAACTCAGCAAAAATCAGTGGATTAATATCCGCCGTATTAGAGAAGACAAACGGATCGACAGCGGGTTGTACGGTACGCGCAAACTCCTCAAAAACGAGGTGCTGATACTGCATTTCCGTGGAGAAGCGCCCCGCCTGGAATAGATACTCACCATTCCATACCAGGGTACTGGTATCTGCCGGTAGCTCAGTAATTTGGTGTGACGGCATCAGCCACTGGTTAATAAGATCAATATCACCCGTTTCCAGCAGGGTAGTTTTATATTGTTCAACCAGGCGGTTATGTTCGCTGTGAAATACTGCGTGTACAGCGGTTAAACCAATGTTCTCGTTACCACGTCCGTCTCCGGTGATAAAGTGGCGGTCGAGCAGTTCGTTATCATAGGTGCCGGCAGGTTGTTCACCCCCAATGGCATTATCACTATCAGCCACAAGACCTGATTTTGGCGCGGCAGTATGTGCAATATCATCGAGAAAAGCATGCCCGGTTCGGAGCGTTCCATCCGGTAATAGACCACCGTTAGCTTCGACTAACCCGCCAGTGGTAACAATCTGTACTTTACCATTTTCACTTAAAATCAAATTACCGTAGCGGTCAGTCGCCAGAAGTGGAACATTAAAAACATCTTGATCGGTGAGTTTAATTCCCAGCAAACTTTCGGCCTGGTTTTTAACATCAGCCCAGGTTGCCAGTCCGCCATTAACTCCGCCTAATAAATTACCAGTAGGTTCCGGTTTACCGTCGATTAATACGTACTCACGGATAAAAATCTGATGCGAAGGGTGGGAGGTATAGGTTTGGTTTTGATCAATGAATGGAGTGGTGAGGTTTACAGTTTCATGGTTTTCATCAACTTGTGCCCGAGTTAATACCATGAAATTTGTCGGCGATCCTTTTACGTATAAAGGATCGTCGGGTTGCAACGGAATGAAGACAATGCCATTTCCTCCTTTTGGTATTAAGTCCAGCCCATGGTCAAAAAACTGACCAAAAAAGGTCATCCAGCCATTAAAAGCTGGGGAGAGGCCAATATCTGGAGACTGGTTTGGAATGGACAAACTGCCATTTTCCGAAGTGGTTCCTCCTCCGGGAGCATTTTTTAATGAGTTGTAAACTTCCAACGCAGCCGGGTTAGATGCCGTTTGGTCAGATATTAAGTTACTGATAACCCGAGGGTCAGCATCAATAACCGTCCCGCCGATTTGGGTGTAACTGGTCATTTGATCTGCGTCCTGCCAGTTCAGTGCTGTTAACCGCGGCATAGTCTGATCGGCTGAACCAAATAGCTCCTGACCCGGCAGTAGGTTATTCCATGAACCATCAACAGTGCGTAGCCCATACGGTAACAATGGGCTGGAGACTAACTCACGAAGTTCATCACCATTGATGGTGCCGTCAGGGTTAGTTGCGGCTTCTGATATTTTGATCTGCTTGAGAATAAAAGCGAGATCGTGCAGTGTGACAGTAAAGTCATATTGTGAGGCCATAATAATTACCCCTATCTTTACCTTAATTTAGCTATCATCACTCAATTCTTCTGTTTACAAATTGACATGAGAATGAGTCGTATTTGATGCTTAATTGTTATTACGTCTTTTAAGTCCATTTATTTAATGACTAAAAATATTAACTACGTAATTAGAGGTATTCTCCTGAGCTTTATACCGGTCGCAATAATACATTCACCTCACTTATGAATTCAGTTTCAGCGAGTTGCAGGCAGCCCTGAACCATTGAATCTGCAGGCATATTCAAGGCACAGGGGGTGAAGAAGACGATGTCTTGCAATGTTTAAATTTGTTGGGGTTTTTATCTCACATTACATTTTTGTTATGATCATAACTATGGATTTTCCTGGACCGACTTCACTCATACTTTATTATGAATAAGATTAAATTTTCATTTCTTTACATTTCAATTGATGTCAAATTATTTTTACACTGAATCGGGCTTAAAAAGAAAATAAAAAATGAAACAGCAGACTGTAATAAACGTCTGTACTGTTGAAGGCTTTTTTTAAAAGGGAAGGGATTATGTGAAAAAGGAGAGAACCTCCTGCCAAATCAATAAATCGGGAAATTTAACGATTTGACAGAAGGTTAACCTGAAAGATTAAGCAACGTTTCGTGTGTGACCGGCAAGGACCGCCAGCGCATCGCTGTTCTCGATAGTGATATATTTGCCTTTTACCGCCAACATGCCACTTTTCTGGAATCGACCCAACAGACGACTGATAGTTTCGACCGTCAATCCAAGGTAATTACCAATATCGCCACGAGTCATTGTCAGACGGAATTCGCGAGGTGAGAAGCCACGTTGTGCGAAACGACGGGACAGATTGTAGATAAAGGCCGCCAAGCGCTCTTCCGCATTTTTCTTTGACAACAACAGGATCATGTCCTGATCGCCTTTGATCTCGCCGCTCATCAGACGCATCATCTGCTGACGCAGGTTAGGCATCTTACCGGACAGATCGTCCAGAGTTTCGAACGGAATTTCGCATACCATTGAGGTTTCAAGCGCCTGGGCGAAACTTGGGTGATGGCCGCTGCCAATGGCATCGAAACCAACCAGGTCGCCAGCCAGATGAAAGCCGGTAATTTGCTCATCGCCCTGTTCGGTAATGGTGTAACTTTTTATCGTACCGGAGCGGATCGCATAGAGTGATTTAAGCTCATCACCTGCTTTAAAAAGCGTCTGTCCTTTTTGGATAGGCTTTTTGCGCTCGATGATGTTGTCGAGCTGGTCAAGCTCATGCTCGTTAAGTGTGAACGGGATGCAAAGCTGGCTGATGCTGCAATCCTGGCAATGGATAGCACAACCGCCAGACTGAATGCGCCGTATAATTCGCTTTTCCGGGATCATAGGTCTGCTCAAGCCGTAATTGATATTTGTCAATTTTAACATCTTTTTGGTGAGCACGTAAGCCTGAGCTACTCCCAATAGAGAATAATTCAGGCATAAGCTGGTTGAATGTTTGTATCTATCTGATTAACCGCATTTTATTTGAGGGTGTTATATGTGGAAGTGTGATGAATAAGGCATTTATTGCCTGGATCCTAGAGAAGCAAATAGCCTTCGTGGCGCAACAACCACTCTTTTCGCTGCACACCACCAGCATATCCTGTCATTGTGCCGTTACGTCCAATAACGCGATGGCAGGGGACAACGATACTCACCGGATTAGAACCATTCGCGGCACCAACGGCTCTGGCTGCGCCAGGACGCCCCAACTTCTCTGCCAGTTGTCCATAATGCATCACCTGTCCGCACGGGATTGTGCGTAGTGCTTGCCATACTTCCCGCTGGAAAGGTGTTCCCGCGGTCGCGGTTTCAAGCGAGTCAATGATGCTAAGGTTTCCTGCAAAATAGTCTGACAGCTTGTCGCTCAACCCGCCGGGATTTTTGACGGCACTACGCCGATAACCCTCAGTACGATAATGAATATCCAGTAGTTGTTCCATGCGATCACGGTGCTGGTCCCATTCCACGGCGCGCAGGCGAAACTGCTCGTCACAAATAACCCACAGTGGCCCCAGTGGCGTTGCGATAGTGTCTTCAAGTAAATTCAGCATCCGTTTCTCTCATTACAGGCGCGGCAATTCAGCGGGATCACACAATATCACGCCATTGATATACACAGCTATACCCCCTTAGATCCACTATTGAACCCCTCGTTATCTATGCGAATTATTGGAAATTACCGTAAACCGTTGTCCGTGTAATACTGCGCGGTTATGATAATGGCCGTCGCAAAAACGCTGGAGGATGAAACATGAACCTTGATGATGCATCGCTGTTTCTTGAGGCAATGGGGGATGTTGAACCTCTGAAAGGCTGCGCTGATGTTCACTGGCAACCTGTACGAAACCTGCGCACTCCGGCACGTATCGATACACTGCAATTAGATAATTACCTCTCGACAGGCTTCCTCGATATCGTACCTCTAAGCGTGCCACTGGAGTTTCGTCGCGAAGGTTTGCAGCATGGCGTTATCGACAAGTTGCGTACCGGAAAATATCCTCAGCAGGCGAGCCTCAACCTTCTGCGTCAGCCCATCGAAAAATGCCGTCAGATGCTATTCAGCTTTATTCTTCAGGCACAACAGGATGGTTTGCGTAACGTACTGGTTATTCATGGCAAGGGACGTGACGATAATTCCCATGCCAATATTGTACGCAGCTACGTGGCGCGCTGGTTGACGGAGTTTGACGATGTGCAGGCCTATTGCACCGCACTGCCGCATCATGGTGGCAGTGGAGCGTGTTATGTTGCGTTACGTAAAACGGCGCAGGCAAAACAGGATAACTGGGAACGTCACGCGAAACGTAGCCGCTAACTGATTCAACCTCAGGCTGCCAGCACTCTGTTCCTGCCTTCATTCTTGGCTTTATATAGCGCGTCGTCCACGCGCTTGAATAACTCATCAATACTTTCGTTAGCTTCGTGACGTGCCACGCCGATGCTCACGGTAAAGCGGGGCAGACCAGGAAGAGTGACCCTGGCTACCGTCGCGCGTATCACCTCAGCAAGATTAATGGCGACATCCAGAGACGTACGAGGCAGCAGCAAGACAAACTCTTCACCACCCCAGCGAAAAATCAAATCGTCTTTTCTCGCGCAAGATTCCAGCGTGCGAGCCAGAGCGCAAAGCACTTCATCTCCTTTTAAATGACCGAAGAGATCGTTAATGCTCTTAAACCGATCGGTGTCGATCAGCAGCAGGCTGTAATCCTGAGTTAATAATATAGCGTGTGTCTGTTCGGGCTCGGTAATTTGATAAAAATGTCTGCGGTTAAGTAACCCGGTTAATGCGTCATGAAGGGCTGCCCGTTCCAGCTCCTGTTCCAGGCGCTTTTGTTCAGTAATATCATGAATGATGCACAACATGAGTTTGTTGCCGTAAATCTCAATGGGACCGGCGTAGGTTTGTACGTGACGGGTGCTGCCATCAGCAAGTTTATGAACAAAATGTAAGGGCTTATGGCCACCAGGCAAATGCGCTATTTTGTGCATTACCGGTAGTATATGGCGGCCCAGCATATTTATTTCCCAGGTGTGTTTCTGGCACATCACGTCATGGCTGTAGCCATAGAAAGTTAGCGCGCTCAAATTCGCATCGACAATAAGCCCATCGCGTGAGGGGTCGATGAGCAACATCGGCGCTGAGTTTGTCAGAAAAAAACGCGCGTAAAACCCTTGTTTCTTACGCTGATAGGTAGCGGAACGACTGGCTTTCAGCCCCTGTGCGCTGGGGGTCTCAATACCTTCAAAAAGGATAACATCACCAACGTTGGCGAGAGTTCTTATAGACAGGCGGCAGGACAGTGCTATTTCCGCGCCATCCCTATAAACGGTGATAATTTCTACAATGTCGTGATGATTTCTCAAATCACCGAGATACATCGGCAAATCCGCCTGGGCATGGGTCGAGAATATTCCCCTCCTGAGTCGGGAAAAGCTCGGCTCAGGCATTATTTCCCGCGCAACGGCATTGGCGAACACCAGCTCTTCGGTGTGGGGCAAAACGATCCAGACCGGAATGGTTAATAAATCCAGTGAATGCAGTTCAGTTGTGCTCATCGATAATCCCGTTATCTTTATATGCTGTGTTGCCGGTTTAAGGGCGAATAAGAGCCTGTTCCATTAGGTTATTTTATTTGCCATTTTGGCCCCTGACAGAGTTCTAAATTGGCTGCAATAATGTACGCCTACTGGGCCAGGCTCTAATTCTTATTGTTCACGCTCACAATGTTATTGATTGACGGTGAGATAATGGCTGTAAGACTGGTTTAGTTTTAACGGTACTTTCTGTTTGCAGCAACTCATGGATTCTGTGCGCTGGCAGCGGCTTAGCAAACAGGAAACCTTGTAATACTCCGCACCCCATTTGGGTTAGCAACGCTTCCTGTTCCGGAGTCTCTATTCCCTCAGCAACAACGCACATATTCATGGATTGGGCTATGTCAATAATAGTAGACACGATTTTTGTGTTCTTGTTGTTTTCGCTAATATCTTTAACAAATATTCTGTCGATTTTTAATTCCCGGGCCGGGAGAGATTTCAACATCAATATATTTGAATAACCAGTGCCGAAATCATCAATAGAAACGATGATCCCAAGAGCAGAAAAGGTATTCAATACTTCCACACTGCGTTTGAGATTTTTAAGCGCGGTACTCTCAGTGAGTTCCAGTGTTAATTGCGCAGGTGAAAGTTGATATTGTGCCAGGGCGTTGCAGACAATATCGACGATATCATGTTGTTCAAACTGCGCGGGTGAGAGATTCACCGCGAGAGTCCACTCTCCATGACCCTGAGATTTCCACTGATGCAACTGGAAGCAGGCCTGCTGGAGAACCCAGGTACCAACAGGAAGTATCAGACCTGTTTCCTCAAGTGCAGGCAGAAACTCAGCAGGCAACAGCACACCGCGCTCAGGGTGATGCCAACGCAGTAACGCTTCAAAACCTGCCAGCGAATGATCGCCTGCGGTATATTTCGGCTGATACCACAACTCAAATTGATTCCGCTCAAGCGCTTGCGACAGTTCCTGTAAAAAGGTGGGAGGCGTAGCGGCAATAGTCTCCATTTCCGGTGAATAAAGCGCCCAGCCGTTTCTGCCAGCCTGTTTGACATGGTACATCGCCATGTCTGCCTTCACTTTGAGCTCATGCAGCGTTGAACCGTGCTCAGGATAAATACTGCTTCCTGCACTTAATGAGACCCTGATAGTGCGTCCGAACAGTGTAAAAGGTTCTTTAATGACACTGGCAATTCGGGTAAGCAGGGCGGAGATAGCATCTTTGTTACTGTCGGGCACCAGAAGAATAAACTCATCGCCCCCCAGTCTTGCGAGTGTCATGGTGTCATCAAGGCATGTATAGATCCGTTGAGTACTGGCAATCAGTAGCTGATCGCCAATGTGATGCCCCCAGGTATCATTGACGACTTTGAACCGATCGAGGTCGATAAAGACCAGCGCAAAGCGTTGTTGATGGAGTTTGGAATGCCGCAGGCAGGCCTGCAAACAGGCGTCGAATTGCGCACGATTAGCCAGGCCGGTCAAAGAATCGAAGTGTACCTGATGCTCAAGCTGGCAGTTTAACTGATGCAGATTGTCAGCCAACCGGGATGTACGCAGTTGAGAGTCCACCATCGAGATAACCAGCATAATACCCAGAATTACCAGAGTAATGGCTGACACCCAGATGGACAATTCAAGCGTACCGATCCCGTCGTTCTGACCGTGCCCTGCGTGCGTGAAGGTCGCCGCCCCCATCCCGGTATAATGCATGGAGGCGATTGCCAGCGCCATAATCAGCGCGGCAATAAGTCGGTTAATCAATACACGTCGGGTATTTTGTCGTAAATGAAAAGCAAGCCATAAACCGACTCCCGATGCGCCAACAGCAATGATCACCGAGAGCAGTATAAGCGAGTAATCCCATGTAATGGCGGCATGCTCGATAATGGCGGCCATGCCGACGTAATGCATAGTCACCACGCCGGTGCTCAATACGCTTGTCGCGATGGCAAGCCGTTTTATCGATAACGTCTTGCCAGAGATCGCAATATTAATAGCGAGGGTTGCGCTGGCAAGCGCGATAAAGAAAGAAAAGGCGGTGAGGGGAACGTGATAGTTTATGGGCATGTTCATTTTCATGGCCAGCATGCCGATAAAGTGCATTGACCAGATCCCCATGCCCAACGTTGCTCCACCAGATAGTCGCCAGAAGGTAGATTCTCGTCGACTGGATATAGCAACTTTGCCCGCACTATCGAGAGCAATAAAAGAGGCGATAAAAGCGACAACAAAGGAAATCCCAATCAATACAGGGTCCCACGAAACGTGCAACATCATACTACCCATCGAAAAAAAGCCGTGATGATAAATTTAGCAGGTTTTGTCCAGTTAACCTGGTAAAACCAGGAGCGCTCTTATTTTTTTACCCGCAGTATTAGTCGAAGCATGCATAGCAAGCCAATACCCATAGTTTACTTATATAAGTATTAATTAAATTTATAGGTTTAGAAGGGAGGGCTTAACCCGGCTGGCATTACAAAACATCGACAGCCCGCCAGATTTTCATCGTTATCAGGATAAAATACCAAGCTAGCATAAACTGATGGCGTAATACTGTGACTTAAGTGAAAAGGCGGCATGCTCTAATTGAATGTTCAGGTTTCGTTATGGAGTAATGGCAATCTACATCGCAGATGCTATAAAAATAATACCCGCATTATTCCTTGATAAGCAGGATCATATGTTAAATAACATCAGTGTCAGGACGTTTATTATTTTATTTCTGGTGTTCACTCTTGTTATCGTCAATGTCGTTGAATTCATATTATCTGCCAGACTGGATGTAATTATTTACGCTAATATTGTAAATGCTATTTCTATATTATGTCTGTGGTGGTACATGACAAAATACCTAGTGGTGCCGATCAATACCGTAAAAAGGAGTATCGAAGAGGTTACATCAGGGAATCTGGCAATCAGCATTCCAGAATTCGGAAATAACTGTGCAGGTCGGCTCATTCCCGGTATTAATAGCTTGTCGAACAATATTTCATCCTTAGTCAGTGAGATAAGAACGTCCTCAAGAACTGCGATGACGCTCTCAGAACAACTCGCCGAGCGCAGTGCTGAGCTGTCAGTTAAAACGGAACAGCAATCAGGGGCATTAATGCAAACAACCGCAAACATGGATGAAATCGCAGTCAGCACACGAAATAATGCGGATAACACGCAGATGGCCAGCGCTCAGGCTAATATCGCGACGCAATCCGCGCGTCAGGGCGGCGAATTAATGGTGCAGGTAGCGTCAAATATGCGCTCTATTACTGAATGTGCGGAACAGATGACGGAAATTATTACGCTGATAGATGGCATTGCATTTCAGACGAACATCCTGGCACTGAATGCCGCAGTGGAGGCAGCAAGGGCAGGTGAGCATGGTAAAGGATTTTCCGTGGTTGCAGGTGAAGTGAGAATACTTGCACATCGTAGCGCAGAGGCGGCAAAAAATATTAAACGGCTAATTGATGAGACACATTACAATGTTCAGCAGGGTGCAGCTGTTGTGCGCGAAGCAGAAAAAAATATGCAGGACATTGTCGATGGTGCCGGCCAATTAAACCAGTTGATGGGTGAAATACTGACGACAACGCAGGAGCAGGAAAAAGGGATCACGAAGATTACCCAAGCCCTGGCTGAACTGGAAAATGTGACCCAAAGCAATGCCATCATGGTCGATGAATTATCTGACTCTTCAGGTATTCTGAAAAGTCAGGTGAATGACCTCCAGTCCCGAACACATAAATTTCGCTTGAGTACTATCTCAGTGGCTGATCCACTCACACAATCCAGAGGCAGTTCTGTTGTAACAGGAATAAGTCGACGGGATAGATATGGTCATTCATTCTAATCCTGCTGTAAAAGCGCTGACATCGTCGGCGCTTTTTACTTTATCTGAACATTTTTCTGAATCATTTCAGCACAATGGGACAATGAGATATTGCTTAACATATTCTGAAGGCTAGACTAACGAAAAAGCTGAGTGTATGTGGAGGTGCTGTGGAAGCCATTAGGGGATCTGAAGTTAATGTGCCGGATGCCGTATTTGCCTGGCTGCTGGATGGCCAAGGTGGGGTGAAACCGCTTGATGATAACGATGTTATCGACAGTCAGCATCCCTGTTGGTTGCATCTTAATTATACCCATCCGGATAGCGCGCAATGGCTGGCGACAACGCCGTTACTTCCTAACAATGTGCGTGATGCGCTGGCAGGAGAAAGCATGCGCCCGCGCGTAAGCCGAATGGGCGAAGGCACGTTGATCACGTTGCGCTGTATTAATGGCAGCACCGATGAACGTCCAGACCAGCTTGTCGCGATGCGTGTGTATATGGATGAGCGTCTGATTGTTTCTACACGCCAGCGTAAAGTTTTGGCGCTGGATGATGTGGTCAGCGAGCTGGAGGAAGGGACGGGACCGAATGATTGCGGAGGCTGGTTGGTCGATGTGTGCGATGCCTTGACCGATCATGCCAGCGAATTTATCGAGCAACTGCATGATAAAATCATCGACCTGGAAGACAATTTGCTTGATCAGCAAATCCCGCCACGAGGCTTTCTGGCATTACTGCGTAAGCAACTGATTGTCATGCGTCGCTACATGGCTCCTCAACGCGATGTTTACTCGCGTTTAGCGAGTGACCGTTTACCGTGGATGACCGACGACCAGCGCCGCCGGATGCAGGATATTTCCGACAGACTGGGAAGAGGTCTGGATGAGATAGACGCTTGTATCGCCCGAACCGGCATTATGGCGGATGAAATTGCGCAGGTTATGCAGGAATCGCTGGCTCGCAGAACCTATACCATGTCATTGATGGCAATGGTCTTTCTACCCAGCACATTTTTAACCGGATTATTCGGCGTTAACCTCGGAGGCATTCCTGGTGGAGGCTGGCAATTTGGCTTCTCGTTGTTTTGTATTCTGTTAGTTGTCCTGATTGGTGGTGTTACTTTATGGTTGCATCGTAGTAAATGGTTGTAACAACAACGTTTTTTAGAGCCTTTCGCAGATGAAAACGCCCATTCTTTTGAGCGAAGTCAATAAACCATCTACCTATTCGGGGCAATATCTCTCTCGCAGGTGAATGCAACGTCAAGCGATGGGCGTTGCGCTCCATATTGTCTTACTTCCTTTTTTGAATTACTGCATAGCACAATTGATTCGTACGACGCCGACTTAGATTAGTCGGCTTTTTTTTGCCTGCAGGAAATCAGCGTCTACCCTAAAAGAGTCAGCCTGATTGACTGGAGGATAATATGACCTGCCTGATTGCATTACTGCAGCTACAAGTCCCAAACGCCGAGTCGTTACCTACCGACCCGGTCCCTGTACCCGATCCGATACCCCGTCCGCAACCGATGCCGGACCCACCACCGGATCAAGAACCGATTAAATTGTCGCATCACAGGCGGAGATCTGCGAGGATACGCGCCTGCTGAATGTGAGTTTTTACCGCGAGATAAAATTGTGACCGCTTTTTCTACCCTGAATGTTTTGCCTGCCGCCCAACTCGAGAATCTCAATGAGCTGGGTTATCTTGAAATGACGCCTGTTCAGGCCGCTGCGCTGCCGGCGATCCTGGCCGGAAAAGATGTTCGCGTGCAGGCAAAAACCGGCAGTGGCAAAACGGCCGCGTTTGGTCTTGGGCTTTTACAGCATATTGATGCCTCTCTTTTCCAGACGCAATCACTGGTCTTGTGCCCGACGCGGGAACTCGCTGACCAGGTGGCTGGTGAGCTTCGTCGTTTAGCGCGTTTTCTGCCCAATACCAAGATCTTAACCTTGTGCGGTGGACAACCCTTTGGTGCGCAGCGCGATTCACTTCAACATGCGCCGCACATCATTGTCGCTACGCCAGGCCGTTTACTTGACCACCTGCAAAAGGGAACAGTCTCTCTGGATGCCCTGAATACGCTGGTCATGGATGAAGCCGATCGTATGCTGGACATGGGCTTTAGCGATGCGATCGATGATGTGATCCGCTTTGCACCACCTTCACGTCAGACGCTGCTGTTTTCAGCAACCTGGCCGGAAGCGATTGCCGCTATCAGTGGTAGGGTGCAGCAAAATCCGTTAACGATCGAGATTGATACAGTTGATGCGTTACCCGCCATCGAACAGCAATTTTTTGAAACTTCTGCGCACGGCAAAATTGCGTTACTGCAAAAATTGCTTAGTCAGCATCAGCCGGCATCATGCGTTGTTTTTTGCAATACCAAAAAAGATTGTCAGTCAGTTTGCGATGCGCTGAACGCGGCAGGACAAAGTGCACTGTCGTTACATGGTGATCTTGAACAGCGCGATCGTGATCAAACTCTGGTTCGTTTTGCGAACGGAAGCGCTCGCGTATTGGTTGCAACCGATGTTGCTGCGCGAGGCCTCGATATTAAATCACTTGAGCTGGTAGTTAACTTCGAACTGGCATGGGATCCGGAAGTCCATGTACACCGTATCGGACGTACGGCGCGTGCCGGTAACAGCGGGCTGGCTATCAGTTTCTGTGCGCCGGAAGAGGCTCAACGTGCCAATATTCTTTCCGAAATGTTACAGCTGAAGCTGAACTGGCTGCCTGCACCAGGCAATAGCGCAATCGTGCCGCTTGAAGCCGAAATGGCAACGCTGTGTATTGACGGTGGTAAAAAGGCAAAAATGCGTCCAGGAGATGTTTTAGGGGCACTGACCGGAGATATCGGTCTGGATGGCGCTGATATAGGCAAGATTGCCGTTCATCCGGCGCATGTTTATGTCGCCGTTCGCCAGGCCGTAGCGCATAAAGCATGGAAGCAATTGCAAGGCGGTAAAATCAAAGGCAAAACTTGCCGGGTTCGTCTACTGAAATAAATGTCGTGCCGGAGCGCCTGATGGCGCACAGCCTGAAGGCCTACAGACGCTCACGCGCTTTGTAGGCCTGATAAAACGAGTCGTAAATTACTTCACTTCCACAACGTTCAGTCGTAACTCATCCAGTTGATTGTCATCTTCTTCTGGCTGCCAGCCGGCGGGTTGCAGCGGGATATCTTCACGATCAAAAGCCAGGTCGCCACCGTCCACGACTTCTGAACCATGTTTAATGCCTTTGAAATCGAAAAGATTGATATCGCTAAGGTGTGAAGGCACAACGTTTTGCATCGCGCTAAACATGGTTTCAATACGCCCAGGGTAACGTTTGTCCCAGTCGCGCAGCATATCGGCGATCACCTGGCGCTGCAGGTTAGGCTGTGAACCGCAAAGGTTACATGGAATAATCGGGTAGCCCTTGGCTTCGGCGAAACGCTCGATGTCTTTTTCTCGGCAGTAGGCTAACGGGCGGATCACGATGTGCTTACCATCATCGCTCATCAGTTTCGGCGGCATGCCTTTCATTTTCCCGCCATAAAACATGTTTAAAAACAACGTTTGCAGAATATCGTCGCGATGGTGCCCCAACGCAATTTTCGTGGCGCCTAATTCTGTTGCAGTGCGGTACAGGATACCGCGACGCAGGCGGGAGCAGAGAGAACAGGTGGTTTTACCTTCAGGAATTTTATCTTTGACGATACCGTAGGTATTCTCTTCGACGATTTTATATTCAACGCCAAGCTGTTCCAGATACTCCGGCAAAACATGCTCCGGGAATCCAGGCTGTTTCTGGTCAAGGTTAACAGCAACCAGAGAAAAACTGATTGGTGCGCTCTGCTGTAAGTTACGCAGAATTTCCAGCATGGTGTAGCTGTCTTTCCCACCGGAAAGGCAAACCATAATACGATCGCCATCTTCTATCATATTGAAGTCGGCAATAGCTTCGCCCACGTTACGGCGCAGACGCTTTTGTAATTTGTTCAGGTTGTATTGTTCTTTCTTGCTAAAATCTTGATTTTGCGACATTTAGTAGAGGCTCAATTCATAGTGTGGCATCAGAAGCGTATGCATCACGCCGGATAGTCCGGCAAAAAGAAGTCTGATATAAAAACTGTGGCGTGTATGGTACGGATAAGCGGGAAAAATGTCAGCACATTTAGGTCAGGAATCGTGGGGTAAAAGGGTGAGAAATGAAAAGCCCGCAGCGATGTGCGGGCCAAACAGCTTAGCGAACAACCAGAACCGAACACTCCGCATGACGTACTACGGCAGCGGCGTTAGAACCCAGCAGGTAAGTGGTGATGTCCGGGCGGTGAGAGGCAATAATCACCATATCTGCCGGTAATTTTTTTGCTATCTCCAGAATTTTGTCTTTTGGTGCACCTTCAGCAACATGCACCTGTACTCTGTCAGTCGGTATATTGAACTTCTTGATAATCTCTTCCAGTTGAGATTTTGCTTCGGCTTTCAGATCGTCCATGGCCGGTAACTCTGCCGAGTAGGCCAGTCCCAGAGAAGCATAATAGGGCAATGACGGAATGACGGTCAAAAAATGAACCTGCGCATCGTCAATTTTTGCCTCAGCTTCAACATGGGCAATAACGCGTTGAGTTAATTCTGAGTCTGAAATATCGATGGGTACAAGAATCGTTCTGTTCATAAAACCTCCTGTTTAAGTATCCATCTAAAGCTTACCGCGTAATGGCACTTTATGTACAATGACAGAGGTCACATTTTGGCATCACTTTATTTTGATTTCAGGAAATTTGCCTTTTATTACTCCATCGTAAAACCGGCCTTTAGACACTACTTTCAGGAAATCGCGAAAAACACGGGCTGGGACATGCTGATATTGCAGCGTACCCATATGGTGAAACCTAATTTCAAGCGTGAAGGAGGATTCGTCATAACCGACGGATGCAATACGAGATGATTTGACGGGGTGATGATTCATTGCGGGCATCCTCTACGACAGCACTTAATGCAATATATCATCTATCAAAGAAACGTTTTAACGCAACAGATATAATGTTTTGATCCAGATAAAACAGAATTACCATAAAAAGAATGGCCCGCTGTTTCCAGCGGGCTGACAAACTTAGAACTGATAAACCAGACCCAGTGCTACAACGTCATCAGTGGTGATACCGTTGTTTGCATAGAAGCTGTCATCTTCGTCCAGCAGGTTGATTTTATAATCAACGTAGGTGGACATATTTTTATTGAAGTAGTAAGTCGCGCCTACGTCAGCGTATTTAACCAGATCTTTGTCACCGTCAGTTGCGTTCAGATCCTGACCTTTAGACATCAGGAAAGAAACTGCCGGACGCAGACCAAAGTCGAACTGGTACTGTGCAGTGACTTCAAAGTTCTGAGTTTTATTAGCGATGGTGTTGCGAGCGTCACCGTACGGAGTCATGTTACGGGTTTCAGAGTACATGGTTGCCAGGTAGATGTTGTTGGCATCATATTTCAGACCAGCAGTCCATGCGTCAGCTTTGTCGCCACCAGCGGTAGAGTGATTAACCTGTTCATTCGTACGGTCAGAAGAGGTGTATGCCGCACCGAAGCTTACGCCCATACCCAGATCGTAGGTTGAGGAGATACCGAAGCCGTCACCATTGGAGTTCTTCATGTTACGGTCGCCGCCATTACCCGTACCTTCCTGCTCCGGGGACTGGTTTTCGTTAGCGCCCTGGTACTGCAGTGCCATGTTCAGGCCGTTTACCAGACCGAAGAAATCAGTGTTGCGGTAGGTTGCAACGCCATTCGCACGACCGGTCATGAAGTTGTCAGCTTTGGTGTAAGAGTCGCCACCGAATTCTGGCAGCATATCGGTCCAGCCTTCTACGTCGTACAGTACGCCGTAGTTACGACCGTAGTCGAATGAACCGTAGTCGCCAAATTTCAGACCAGCAAATGCCAGACGAGTGAAGCTGTTGCCATGGTCGCTTTCAGTCGTGTTAGCGTTAACCTGATATTCCCACTGACCGAAACCAACCAGTTGGTCGTTGATCTGAGTTTCACCTTTGAAACCCAGACGCATATAAGTCTGATCGCCATCATTGTTAGCGTCATCAGAGAAATAGTGCAGACCATCTACTTTACCGTAGAGATCTAATTTATTGCCGTCTTTATTATAAACTTCAGCAGCGTGAGCAGCGCCAGCAGCTAACAGGGCAGGAATTACGAGAGCCAATACTTTTCTGTTCATTGAAATAATCCTTTAGTTTTTTTATTTACCTGTGACTACCCATATAGGGAGTAAAAGCATGCTAAAGGAGAAGTTCCGTAAAGAGATAAATATGAATTGTTACGCCTTAAGTAAAACCTTAAGCAAATAATACTACAGAAATGATGATAATTATCGTGAATGTATTGAAGTTAAATATATAAAATTAAAATTATACAAGTCAATTTTGTTGGGATATTCTGCGCAGGTTATATGCCTTTATTGTCACGTTTTATTTTTCGTTGGGGAATTAGTAGAAATATTGATTAGCCAGCGAATAAATTGACAAGCCCGAACAACTGTTCGGGCTTTTTTTTGACTTCAGGCTACTACTTACCTAAACGTTTTAATCGGTACTGCTCTTTTCTGCTTTTCCTGCCAGTTGCGCGAGGAAGTCATAGCGTTTTTGCAAATCAGCCGTAGCATCCTTCCACAGTTGTTCAGCAACCTCAGGCTGCTGAGCGTTAAGACGGCGGAAACGCTGCTCATTCATCAGCGTCTCAGCCAGTGCGTCTGACGGAGGACGAGAGTCAAGAGCCAGCGGCAGTTTCCCTTCATCAGCACGACGCGGATCAAAGCGGTACAGTGGCCAGAATCCGGTCGCTGTGAGCTGACGCATTTGATCGTGGCTCAGCGCAAGATCGTAACCGTGCTCCTCACAAGGACTATACGCAATAATCAGCGACGGGCCCGGGTATGATTCAGCTTCCTGAATAGCTTTCACCGTTTGATTCAACTGCGCGCCTAAAGAGATCTGTGCGACATAAACATGACCGTACATCATCATACTTACACCGAGATCTTTACGGGCTTTACGCTTACCATGTTCGCCAAATTTGGTGACGGCACCAAGAGGCGTAGCTTTTGACGCTTGCCCACCCGTATTGGAGTAGCACTGGGTATCCAGCACCAGGATATTAACGTTTTCGGTCAGGCTTAAGACGTGATCCAGGCCGCCAAAGCCAATGTCATAAGCCCAGCCATCACCACCAATCAGCCAGATTGATTTCTCAACCAGTGCGTCGGCGTCGGTTAACAATTGCTGTGCACCGTCAACACCTTGTAGATGCTGGCGCAACGCTGCAACCTGTTCACGACGAACCTCAGGTGTTGCTTCAGCGTGCAGGGCCTCATTCAGCTCCGCCGGGATTTTATCAGCAAACTGCTCCAGTAAACGCATTACACGCACACGATGCTGATCCACCGTTAAACGGAAACCCAGACCAAATTCGGCATTATCTTCAAACAGTGAGTTAGCCCACGCCGGTCCCCGACCATTGGCATCGGTGGTATATGGTGTTGAGGGCAGGTTACCGCCATAAATCGATGAACAGCCGGTCGCGTTAGCAATCAGCATGCGATCGCCGTACAGCTGCGTAAGCAATTTAATATACGGTGTTTCACCGCAGCCAGAACAGGCTCCGGAATATTCAAACAGTGGGGTAATCAACTGAGAAGTACGAATATCGATACGTTCCAGCTTGCTGCGGTCAATCTCAGGAAGATTGAGGAAGAAGTCATAGTTCACTTTTTCTTCTTCAACATGCTCAAGGCGGGACATCATATTGATGGCCTTGATCTCCGGATTCTGACGATCTTTTGCCGGGCACACTTCAACGCAAAGATTACAGCCGGTACAGTCTTCTGGCGCGACTTGCAGTACATACTTCTGACCGCGCATATCGCGTGATTTTACATCCAGTGAATGCAGACTGGCAGGGGCATTTTCCAGCGCTTCCGGCGAAACCACCTTGGCACGGATTGCCGAGTGCGGACAGGCGGCAACACAGTGGTTGCACTGGGTGCACAGTTCTTCTTTCCAGATAGGGATCTCTTCGGCGATATTGCGTTTTTCCCAGCGCGTGGTACCCATCGGCCAGGTGCCGTCCGGCGGAAGTGCTGATACGGGCAGGGCATCTCCCAGACCGGCGAGCATAGCGGCGGTCACGGTTTTAACAAAGTCAGGGGCCGCATCAGAAACAACCGGAGGGCGATTGGCGCTGTGAGGGTCTACCGGCTGCAACGCCACTTCGGCGACGGATTCACGTGCCAGCGCCAGCGCCTGCCAGTTACGTTCAACCAGGTCCTGACCTTTGCTGCTGTAGCTTTTCGCGATCGCGCCCTGCAGTTCCGCCAGTGCGCTGTCGCCAGGTAAAATTTGCGTCAAATGGAAGAATGCCATTTGCATGACGGTGTTGATTCGCGCCGCCAGGCCACACTCGCGAGCGATTTTAGCCGCATTAATCACGTAAAAACGTGCTTTCTTCTGATTAAGTACTGCCTGAACTTCCTGCGGCAGGCGCGCCCAGACTTCATCGACACTGTATGGCGTATTGAGCAGGAAAATACCGCCAGGCTTCAGTCGCTCCGCCATTTGATACTTATCAATAAACTGCAGTTGATGGCAGCCAACGAAATCTGCCTGCGAAACCAGATAGGCTGAACGAATAGGTTGCTCGCTGACGCGTAAATGGGAAACTGTCAGACCACCCGCTTTTTTCGAGTCGTAGACGAAGTAACCCTGTGCATACCACGGCGTAGAGTTGCCGATAATTTTGATGTTATTTTTGGTGGCAGACACACTGCCGTCGCTGCCCAGTCCATAAAACAGGGCTTCGAGTTTAGCGGTACCGGGGAGGGTGTTTTCCGGCAGAGGGAGCGACAGATTCGTTACATCATCATAGATGCCGACCGTAAAGCGTGGTTTCGGTTTAGCGTTGTTCAACTCATTAAACACCGCCATTACACAATCCGGGCCAAACTCTTTCGAAGAAAGACCATAGCGACCACCAATAACGCGCGGCAACGTTTCCCGCTCACCGCAGTTAAACGCTTCGGCAAGCGCTGTCATGACATCCAGATACAACGGTTCAGCCTGTGCGCCAGGCTCTTTTGTGCGATCCAGTACAGCGACACTGCGTGCCGTTTCTGGGAGGGCCTGCAGTAAATGTCTGGCAGAGAATGGGCGGAACAGACGCACTTTGAGCACGCCGACTTTTTCGCCGCGAGTAAGTAACTCTTCCACGACTTCTTCGCAGGTTCCAATCGCAGAGCCCATCAAAATAATGACGCGTTCTGCCTGTGGATGACCAAAGTATTCAAACGGCTGGTATTGGCGGCCCGTCGCGGCGGCGAAATCGTTCATCGCCTGCTCGACGTGATCATAGACCGCGTTGTACCACGGGTTAGTGGCTTCACGAGACTGGAAATAGGTATCCGGGTTAGCCGATGTTCCGCGAATAACCGGATGTTCCGGATTAAGTGCACGGGAACGATGGGCATCAATCTCCGCCTGCGGCATCAGTCCGAGGATCGTGTCATCGGCCAGCGGTACAATCTTATTGATTTCATGCGATGTGCGGAAACCATCAAAGAAATGAATAAAAGGAACTCGGCTTTTCAGCGTAGCAATTTGCGAAATCAGCGCAAAATCCTGAGCTTCCTGTACGCTGCTGGCGCACAGCATGGCGCAGCCCGTCTGCCGAACGGCCATTACGTCCGAATGGTCGCCAAAGATAGACAGTGCATGAGTGGCAATGGTGCGGGCAGCAACGTGCAGCACAAATGGCGTCAGCTGACCGGCCAGTTTGTACAACGTCGGGATCATCAGCAACAGACCTTGCGATGAGGTAAACGACGTAGAGAGCGCACCGGTCTGCAATGCACCGTGAACAGTTGCAATAGCACCGCCTTCAGACTGCATTTCCACTACGCGTGGGGTATCCCCCCAGACATTTTTAAGCCCGTTCCCGGCCCAGGCATCAGCCTGTTCTGCCATCGTCGAACTGGGCGTAATCGGGTAGATGGCGATAACCTCGCTGGTACGAAATGCGACCGAAGCAACCGCACCATTACCGTCAATTGTGATCATACTGACACCCTTACATTGCGCAAAAAGGGGACTCGCGAAACAGTTGCGAGTCCTGTAATTATCTTTCTATTTTAGCAAATGCCATCCGGACACATTTTCGCTTTTGTGTCCCTGGAATAAAGAGAATGAATGGTTTGATCAAAGGAGTAGCCAAAAAATTGGCAGAAAATGTAAATGATACGCATAAATGCGCATCTTGCCTCTCGACGTCAGTGTTTCTGCTGCCTATTATTTATGGCTGTGTCGTTTGGTTAATATTCAGAGGGGGAGTGAAATGCGCGCAGCGTTTTGGGTAGGGTGTGCCGCGTTATTATTATCGGCCTGCAGCAGTGAACCCGTTCAGCAGGCAACGGCCGCACACGTCGCACCAGGTATGAGAGCAGCAATGTCCAGTTCCGGAGAAGCTAACTGCGCTATGATTGGTGGTTCACTTTCTGTTGCCCGTCAACTGGATGGTTCAGCCATCGGGATGTGTGCATTACCCAACGGCAAACGCTGTAGTGAGCAGTCGCTTGCCGCAGGAAGCTGTGGAAACTACTGAGTTTCCGTATTGACTACATTAAATCAGCCAGTTTATACGTCAGAGTTTGTTCGGCTGTCGCCAGTGTTAGCTGGTTAGCCGTCAAATCGACCTGTGCGCCTTGCTCAAACATCTTGCTGACAATGCCATCGAGCGCGTTCAGCTGTGGATCGGCGCACATCATGCGGGTCATTGCCAGGTTTTTCACCTTCAGTTCGCCGTCGGACAGTTTGCCCTGACCGGTAAATTGGTTACACATTTTGCCTGACACCGTCATGTTTTCGCCAAAACTTAATTCGGGCTGATTCTTTGCAACGGTTATCGGTTTGCCATTCACACTTTCCAGAACGAAACGGTGGTGCTGTAACTGTTCGCGATTGACGGAAACCTTTCCATTGCTCGCACAGCCAGCCATAAGCATGCTGAGCGCAATCAACGTGACAACTTTCTTCATTGAATTTCTCTACATTCGTGATGTGAATACAATCAGTATAATAATGATATCGCCGGATATATCATCAGGGGTTATCTGAAAATGCTCCCCTGATAGCAGGGGAGCAAAGCGGTCAGAAGAGGGCGTTCGGGCAGGTTTCGCCTTTGGAAATTTGTGCCAGGTTCTGCAACGTTGTTTCAGAGATACTGATCAACGCTTCGGCCGTCAGGAACGCCTGATGCCCGGTAAACAGCACGTTGTGGCAGGCAGACAAGCGGCGGAACACATCATCCTGAATGACATCGTTAGATTTATCTTCAAAGAAGAGATCGCGTTCATTTTCATACACATCCATACCCAAAGAACCAATTTTCTGGTTTTTCAGGGCATCAATAGCCGCCTGTGAGTCGATCAGCGCACCACGACTGGTGTTGACAATCATCACGCCATTCTTCATTTGTTCAAAGGCTTCGTGGTTGAGCAGATGATAATTTTCCGGCGTTAACGGGCAGTGCAGGGAAATGACATCCGATTCCGCAAACAGTGTTTTGAGATCGACATATTCAACGCCTAATTCCAGAGCTGCGGCACTTGGATACGGATCAAAGGCCAGCAGACGCATACCAAAGCCTTTCAGGATCCTCAGTGCGGCAATACCAATTTTACCGGTACCGATCACCCCAGCCGTTTTGCCGTACATAGTGAAGCCGGTCAGCCCTTCAAGAGAAAAGTTGGCATCACGGGTACGCTGATAAGCACGATGAATTCGGCGGTTTAATGTCATCATCATGCCGATCGCATGTTCTGCGACCGCTTCAGGTGAATACGCCGGCACACGCACAACCTGCAGGCCCAGCTCTTTGGCCGCATCCAGATCGACGTTGTTAAATCCGGCGCAGCGCAGGGCGATGTACTTCACACCATGGTTTTTCAATTCTTCCAGAACCGGGCGGCTGCCATCGTCGTTAACGAAGATACATACGGCTTCGCAGCCATGGGCTGTTTTGGCCGTCTTTTCCGTAAGCAGAAAGTCAAAGAATTCAAGTTCAAAACCAAAAGCCTCGTTAACCTGCTGCAGGTACTTCTTGTCGTACTGTTTTGTACTATAGATGGCGAGTTTCATAAGACTTTCTCCAGTGATTTTAAAATCACATTAATCCAATTCAAATTATTTTACAAAATCCAAAAAATAATTGATAGTCATAGATATAGTGAATAATTCCAGAGCATCTCTTGTTAGTGTGGGCATGTTAGTCAATTTCAACAACTGACTAATTTTTATCTTCCCAGTGCCTGACAATCTGCGCTCTGTTTACTTTGCTCGTCCATCGCTGCCTGGTTTTCTGTTAGATAGATAGCACAACACTTTTACCAATGAGCAATTGATACATTGAGCAGTGGAATAAGGGACAGGCGCAGATGGTACATGGTCATACTCGCCATGCGTTTTTTATGATTAAGCATATGATTAGTCAATAATTCTTTGACTCATGCCAGTTCTATAAATATTACGTATATTTAAGGAGCATCTATTCTTAAGGTGGGCATATGTAGCTAAACATGCCACAATACTGGCCTAAACCGGCTTAAATTTTCGCGAAATCAGGACATTAACTACCCATGAAGGGTAAATATAAAGCCGCTCTGGCACTACTCTTATTATTGATCCTCATGCCGCTGACGTTGTTGATGACGCTTGGCCTGTGGGTTCCGACGCTGGCAGGCATTTGGTTGCCCGTCGGTACGCGCATCGCACTGGATGAGAGCCCACGGCTAACCCGGCATGGGCTACATATTCCACAACTCCGTTATCTGGTCGATGACTGCCCACTGGCGAAAATTACGCAGGCGGATCTGTCACATCCCAGCCGCTGGTTGCTGAACGTCGGGGCTATTGAACTGGATTCAGCCTGTCTGGCCAAACTGCCGCAAACGGAACCTTCTCCCGCCGCACCTAAAACGCTGGCGGAGTGGCAATCCATGTTGCCCAATACCTGGATTAATATCGACAAACTCATCCTTTCTCCGTGGCAGGAGTGGCAGGGCAAGCTGTCACTGTCGTTGACGCCCACCAGCCAACAGCTTCGCTACCAGGGGGACAAAGTCAAATTTCAGGGGCATCTCCACGGTCAAAACCTGACGGTCAATGAACTTGATGTTGCCGCATTTGAAGATCAGCCGCCGGTGAAACTGGTGGGTGAATTCACGATGCCACTGGTTCCTGACGGCCTGCCGATCAGCGGGCATGTGGTCGCCACTCTCAGCCTGCCGCAGGAACCCTCTCTGGTGGATGCGGAGCTGGAATGGCAGGAAAATCGTGGACAACTGATCGTAATGGGACGAGGCAATACCGATCCTCTGCTCGATCTTCCGTGGGAAATCACCCGCCAGCAACTGACTATCAGCGACGGTCGCTGGAACTGGCCTTATCAGGGATTTCCGTTAAGCGGTCGGCTGGGTGTGAAAGTTGAAAACTGGCAGGCTGGCCTGGAAAACGCGGTGGTGAGCGGGCGATTAAATGTTCTGACACAAGGTGATGCAGGTAAAGGTAACGCTGTCCTGACCATCGGCCCTGGCAAACTCGCCATGGATAATAGCGAGATGCCATTACAGTTAACCGGCGAAGCAAAACAGGGCGATCTTATTTTTTATGCGGTGCTACCCGCACAGCTCAGTGGAAGCCTCAATGATCCGCAACTGATTTTTGAACCTGGGGCGTTGCTGCGTTCCCGCGGACGCGTTATTGACTCTCTGGATATTGACGAAATTCGCTGGCCACTGGCGGGAGTGAAGGTCACTCAGCGCGGTGTTGATGGTCGATTGCAGGCCATTTTACGTGCCCATGAAAACAAGATGGGGGGATTTGAACTGCATCTTGATGGTCTGGCCAATGATTTCCTCCCTGACGCTGGCCGCTGGCAATGGCGTTACTGGGGTACAGGGGGATTTACACCGATGCACGCCCGCTGGGACGTGGCGGGCAAGGGTGAATGGCACGATAACACCCTCAAACTTTTTGACCTTTCTACCGGGTTCGACCAACTGCAATACGGCACGATGAAAGTGGAAACGCCACGTCTGATCATGGATCAACCGATTGTGTGGGTGCGGGACCCGGCAAAACCAACATTCAGCGGCGCGTTGTCACTGGATGCCGGAAAAACCACCTTTACGGGCGGAAGCGTTCTGCCACCATCAACCCTGAAATTCAGTGTTGATGGGACCGATCCGACGGTATTCCAGTTCAAAGGGCAGCTTCATGCAGGGGCAATTGGTCCTGTACAGTTAAACGGGCGCTGGGATGGTGTCCGCCTGCGTGGACAGGCCTGGTGGCCAAAACAATCACTCACTGTTTTCCAGCCGCTGGTTCCTCCTGACTGGAAAATGAACCTGCGCGAAGGGGAACTGTATGCGCAGGTTGCTTTCTCCGCCGCCCCGGAACAGGGCTTTGAGGCGGGCGGTCATGGGGTATTAAAAGGCGGTAGCGCCTGGATGCCCGATAACCAGATCAATGGTGTCGATTTTGTGCTGCCGTTTCGTTTTAGTGAAGGAGCGTGGCAACTGGGCACACGCGGACCGATTTCACTACGTATTGCGGAAGTCGTGAATCAGGTTACAGCGAAAAATATTACCGCCGACCTGCAGGGAGGATATCCCTGGAGCGAAGATAATCCTTTGCTGCTCAGCAATGTCAGCGCCGAGTTGTTAGGAGGCAAAGTCATCATGCAGCAATTGCGTATGCCTCAGCACGATCCGGCCTTAGTACGAGTGCAAAATATCTCTTCCAGCGAACTTATCAGCGCGGTTAATCCCAAACAGTTTGCCATGTCTGGACCGGTCAGCGGCGCGCTGCCTCTGTGGCTGAATAATGAAAAATGGATTATCAAAGACGGCTGGCTTACCAATCCTGGACCAATGACGTTGCGTATCGACAAAGATACTGCGGATGCCGTCGTTAAAGATAACATGGCGGCTGGAGCGGCGATTAACTGGCTGCGCTATATGGAAATAACCCATTCCTGGACGAAAATAAATCTGGATAACCTGGGTGTATTAACGATGCAGGCAACCGTCACTGGCAATAGTCGGGTGGATGGCAAAGTGGGAACGGTGAATTTGAATTACACCCACGAAGAAAACGTATTTACGTTATGGCGCAGTTTGCGTTTTGGCGACAATTTACAGGCATGGCTCGAGCAAAATGCAACGCTGCCAGAAACCCATTGCCCGGAAGGCAAGGAATGTGAGGAACAACCATGAAAACAATAGCTGCCATGCTGGGACTTCTGGCGTCATCTCTGCTGGCGGGGTGTACTCCGCGTATTGAAGTGGCGGCCCCCAAAGAACCTATCACCATCAATATGAACGTCAAAATCGAGCATGAAATCCATATCAAAGTCGATAAAGATGTCGAGAGTTTGCTGAAATCACGCAGTGACTTGTTCTGAGGTGAAGATGAAAAGATCACTTAATGCATTCATTCTTATTTTGAGTTTGCTGAGTGCCAACGCGTTTGCATTAACGCTGGGTGAAGCCCGAACTCAGGGGCGGGTTGGCGAAACGCTTAACGGCTATCTCGTGGCATTAAAAACCGATGCTGAAACCCAGACGCTGGTGAGTGAAGTGAATAAAGCGCGCAATGCCAGCTATCAGCAACTTGCTGAAAGTAACAACATCCCGGTTGATGAAGTGGCAAAGATGGCTGGACAGAAACTGGTTGCTCGTGCCAAACCGGGCGAATACGTGCAGGGCATTAACGGTAAATGGTTGAAAAAATAATCGCCCGTCTGTTCAGAGGATCCGGTTTTACTTTAACCAACAAGCGTATTTGACGGGCAATGATCCATTGCTCCACTATAATCAAACCGACAAATTATCAAGGAGTGATGATGACGCTTTATCAGATAAAGCCTGCCTTTCAGGCGCTTTTACGCCCGGTAATGTTCTGGCTATACAAAAAAAACGTTACTGCTAATCACGTCACACTTGCAGCGATGGTGCTTTCTTTTGTGACAGGAGCGGTACTGTTTCTTTTCCCTCAACCTGAATTATTTGTTCTCCTGCCGATCGTGCTGTTTGTGCGGATGGCGCTCAATGCGCTGGACGGGATGCTGGCACGTGAGTGCAATCAAAAGTCACGTCTGGGCGCCATTCTCAATGAGACCGGGGATATTCTTTCAGACCTTGCGCTTTATCTACCCTTTATGTTGCTCCCGGCCAGCAATGTACTGTTGGTGATAGTGATGCTGTTCTGCGCAGTGATGACGGAATTTTGCGGCGTGCTGGCACAAACTATCAATGGAGTGCGCAGCTATGCCGGGCCGCTGGGCAAAAGCGACAGAGCGCTGGTGTTCGGCGCATGGGGACTGGCGTTGACGCTATGGCCTCAACTTGTACAGTGGAATAACGCCGTCTGGGGTGTTGCAACGCTGTTGCTGTTATGGACGGTGATCAACCGCTGTAAGAGTGCATTACGCGATGAGGTGGTGGAATGATGCTGCTGGAAAAGTCGCTTGCAGTTATTTTTTCTCTGCTACTTATTGCGACACTGCTCAACGGATTACTTGTATGGCTACGTCCTGGTAAAGACTGGCGGGAACTGACGCTGCGTATTCGCACCTGGTGGGTGATCATTATTCTGTTTTCGCTGGCTATCTTAAGCCCCCACTGGCTGGCGTTGACTTTTTTTGCGCTGGTAAGCTTTATGGCGTTAAAGGAATTTTTAACGCTGGCACCATCGCGCCATACCGATCGCATGCCGCTGTTGTGGATGTTTATTGCTATCCCTGTTAACTACTGGCTGATAGGCATCAACTGGTACGGCATGTTTGTGGTGTTTATCCCGGTGTATGCTTTTTTATTCTTACCCGTACGGATGGTGATTGCTGGCGACACCCAGGGATTTCTGCGTTTTGCCTCACAGCATCACTGGTGCCTGATGACTACCGTGTTTGCATTCAGTCACGTTGCGTTCCTGCTGGTGCTGCCCGCTGACGGTATGCAAACAGGAGCACTGCTGGTGCTTTTCCTCGTGGGCTTAACGGAATTCAACGACATTGCGCAGTACCTGTGGGGAAAATCGATTGGCCGCATCAAAGTGATGCCTAAAGTCAGCCCTAATAAAACCCTGGCGGGACTGATCGGTGGTGTAGCAACCACTACGCTCGCGGCAGCTCTACTGGGTCCGTTAATGACGCCGCTAAGCGTGCCTTTGTCGCTGCTGGCGGGGTGCATTATCGGTGTCACTGGTTTTTGTGGGGACGTTGTGATGTCGGCTATTAAGCGGGATATCGGGGTGAAAGACAGCGGCACGCTGTTACCCGGTCACGGCGGCATCCTCGACAGGCTCGATTCCCTGATCTTCACCGCCCCCGTGTTTTTCCATTTCATTCGCTATTTTTGCTACTAACTTATGATGAGCTCATTTCTGCGAACGCTGTTTACATTGTGCATCGTCTGGCCGGTTATTTGGCTATGGCTTGGGCTGCGCGTCAGACACCGGGAGCGCTTGCCAACTCGTGGCCCGGCCATCGTGGTAGCAAATCACAACAGTCATATGGATGTTTTCGCGCTGCTTTCACTATTTCCGCTCCGCCGCCAGGCATCTGTTCATCCGGTGGCCGCCGCTGATTATTTTTTGCGTAATAAAGCGATGGCCTGGTTCGCTCTCAATATTCTCAACATTATTCCCATTTCACGTAAGGGCGGTGAAGCTAACCCGCTGGCACAGTGCGAACAGGCATTACGTGAAGGTAAGATCCTGATCCTTTTTCCAGAAGGTACGCGTGGCGAACCAGGAAAGCTTTCACCGCTAAAATCAGGGTTGTGGCATCTGAGTCAGCGTGCGCCGGAAGTCCCAATTATTCCCGTCTGGCTGCGCGGTACGGAGCACGTCATGGCGAAGGGGAATCGCATTCCTCTGCCGCTATTTATTGACGTCAATATTGGTGAGACGTTGCGCTTTCAGAGCGACAAACGCGTCTTCATGGATGATCTCAAACAGCAGCTTTTGCAGCTACAGCAACAAACGACAGGAAAGCCTCCTCATGACTGACATGCGAGCGCCAGACGAACGATGGTTTTTGACCAGTGACAACACCGGGTTGTTTTATCGCCACTGGCCGGCATTATCGGCAGGCCCTGTTTCAAAAGTAATTGTTCTGTTTCACCGTGGACACGAACATTCCGGGCGTCTGCAGCACATCGTTGATGAGCTGGCGATGCCGGATACCGCATTCTATGCCTGGGACGCACGAGGTCACGGACACTCTCCGGGACAGCGTGGCTATAGCCCGTCGCTGGCACGTTCGGTGCAGGATGTCGAAGAGTTCGTGCGTTTTGCCGCTGCGGACAGTCAGGCCGCAATGGAAGATGTGGTGGTGGTAGCACAAAGCGTTGGCGCGGTATTAGCCGCAACTTGGGTTCATGACTATGCGCCAGACATTCGTGGACTGGTATTGGCGTCTCCGGCGTTTAAAGTCAAATTGTATGTGCCATTTGCCCGCCCAGGGCTGGCGTTAATGCATCGCCTGCGTGGCCTGTTTTTTGTTAACTCCTACGTTAAAGGGAAGTATCTGACGCACGATCCCGAACGCGTGGCAAGCTTCAATCAGGATACGCAAATCACCCGGGCAATCGCGGTGAACATTCTGCTGGATCTCTACAGGACGGCAGAGCGAATAGTCAGCGATGCCGCCGCCATTACGTTACCGGTGCAGTTGCTTGTTTCAGGGGACGATTTTGTTGTGCATCGTCAGCCACAGATCGATTTTTACCAGCGTCTGCGGAACCCACTTAAGGAACTGCACGTGTTGCCGGGGTTTTATCACGATACGCTGGGGGAGAAAGACCGACATCTGGCGTTCGACAAAATGCGTAATTTTATTGATACGTTATACGCGAAACCACCCCAGCGTTTTGATTACAGCAATGAGGATCGCTGGAGTCCTGGGGCCGATAGCTGGCGGATGTTAAACGGGGGACCGGCTCCTTATTCTCTCGATGATATTGCCTATCGTGGTTTGCGCTACGGGATGAAACTACTGGGAACACAATCGACAGGTGTTCGCCTTGGATTTGAAACCGGTTTTGACTCGGGCAGTACGCTTGATTATGTCTATCGTAACCAGCCTCAGGGCAGCAGTGCGCTGGGGCGTTTAATTGATAAGAACTACCTGAATAGCGTCGGCTGGAAAGGGATACGCCAGCGTAAGATCCATTTGCAGATGCTGATTCGTCAGGCTGTTGCGCGGCTCGCAGAGCAGGGCACACCCGTTAATGTGGTCGATATCGCTGCCGGACACGGGCGCTATGTACTTGATGCGCTCGAAGGTGAAACGGCGGTGAACGCGATCTTATTGCGTGATTACAGCGATCTGAATGTGAATAAAGGAAGGGAAATGATCGCCAGCAGAGGAATGGCTGACATCGCCCGTTTCGAGCAAGGCGATGCCTTCAATCGCCAACAACTGGCGTCTCTCGAACCCCGACCTACGCTGGGGATCGTCTCTGGCCTGTACGAGCTTTTCCCCGAAAATTCGCTGGTACAGAATTCTCTGGCCGGACTGGCGGATGCAATAGCGCCGGGTGGTGTACTGATTTACACCGGACAGCCCTGGCATCCACAGCTAAAAACCATCGCATGGTCACTCACCAGCCATAAAGATGGCAAAGCGTGGGTGATGCGCGTGCGCACACAGGGTGAAATGGATGCGCTGGTGCGTGATGCGGGGTTTGATAAGTGTGCGCAGTTGATTGATGAGTGGGGAATTTTCACCGTTTCCATGGCGGTGCGCCGTGGTACCTGAACGTCGTAAGGTTATAGTCCAGGCGATAGGCTGGTTATTGCTACTGGCTCCATTTTTCTTCCTCACTTACGGTAAGGTCAATCAGTTTACCGCCTGGCAGGATGCTCAGTACCATAACGTCGGAAGTGTCGTGTTTAGCTGGGAGTCCGCTATTCCCTTTATTCCGTGGACTATTCTTCCTTACTGGAGCCTGGATCTGTTCTACGGGTTATCGCTGTTTGTCTGTACTACACGTTTCGAACAACGAAGGCTGGTACTACGTCTGGTACTGGCATCGGTTATCGCCTGCGGCGGTTTTTTGCTGTTTCCGCTCCAGTTTAGCTTTACCCGCCCCGAGGTTAGCGGTGCAGCAGGGTGGTTATTTTCTCAGCTCGAGCAGTTCGACTTGCCCTACAACCAGTCTCCATCGTTGCACATTATCCTCTGCTGGCTGCTGTGGCGGCATTTCAGTCGCTACCTTTCTGGTGGTTGGCGCAGGCTGTGCGACGGCTGGTTTTTGCTGATTGCCGTTTCCGTACTGACCACCTGGCAGCACCATTTTATCGATATCATTACCGGACTGGCGGCAGGAATGCTAATTGACTGGATGGTGCCGGAACAACGTCGCTGGCACTGGCAAAAACCGGATACGGTACGTTTGAAGCTGATGCGTCGTTATTTGTTGGGGGCAGCCATATGTTTTATCGCCGGAGCGCTGATAACGCCCTGGCTACTGTGGCCAGCATTATCGTTGTTGATAGTCGGGTATGGCTATGGCGGATTTGGCACAGCAGCCGCAGGTAAAGATCAACTGGGACGGCTGTCGCCACCCGTGTACTGGCTGTTACTTCCTTGGCGCGTAGGGATGTGGCTGTCGATGCGCTGGTTTACCCGCCGCCTGCCAGCGGTGAGCTGTATTGCTGAGGGGGTCTATCTCGGCAGCTTTCCACGCCGGATCCCCGCGCAAAACGCAGTGCTGGACATGACCTTTGAGTTTCCGCGTGGACGCGCCACCGCGTCACGAGCCTATGCTTGTGTACCGATGTTGGATCTGGTTATTCCCAACAAAGCAGACCTGCAACAGGCTGTGGAACGACTGGAGATACTGCGTCAGGAGCAGGGGACTGTACTGGTTCACTGTGCATTGGGACTGTCGCGCAGTGCGACGACCGTCGCGGCGTGGCTTTTGCATTATGGTCATCAGGCGACAGTAGAGCAGGCGGTAGCACATATTCGTCAGCGTCGTCCACAGGTGGTACTGACAGATAAACATCTGGAGATGCTGGAACAATGGCAACAGAAAGTGACAACGTAACACAAAACGAAGGTATTCAGCGTGATCTGCTGGGACACACACTGGCAGGCTGGCGTTTTATCCTGCTTTTTTCCCTCCCGCCGATGGTGTGGGTCATCTTCACGGCTCCATCAGGTATCTCTCGCGCCATCGTTGCGCTGTTGTGCGCTATCGTCTGGTTTGGTTGCTGGAGAATGTGGCTTGATGGTCGCTATTTTTCGCTCATTGATGCGCAGAACAACGAACTAGCCGGAGAGGTTCTTGGCGTTATATGGCGGCGTGAAAGGTTAAAGACGCTCACACTGGCCGAACGTCAGTCAGGCGCACTAAAACAGTGTCGCCAGACGTTTTACATGGTTGCCATTCTGTGGGCTTTCTGGCTGATGCTACTGATTTAGTTTTCACCGGAGCTATTCATCCACAGCGCAATAGTTGCCAAACGGAACTGTACTGATGCTGATATATTTCATCACCGGTTGCGTCCTGGAGTTAACTTATGTGGCTTTTCAAGTGGTATGTCTGGAATCGTTGGGTATTCAAACATTTAAGCAGGGATGTTGCGGAGCCGGAGCAGTTTTTACTCCATTGCTGGGAGGAGAATCTGGCAAAGTGCAGGGATTACTCACTTATCTGGCGTGACATCAATCGTATTCACGGAAAGCAGACAAAGAGATAGGAAGTCTATCCCGTCAGGCTCTGAGTGCCGGTTAAAAACCCTCCCACCGGACGGTGAGAGGGGAAATTATCAGGCAGCAACCACGCTATCAATCGCCGCTTTTGCATCAGATTGTGCTTTCGATGCCACTTCCGGACCGTAGGCAATACCTTCAGCGAAGACAACGTTCACGTCGGTGATGCCGATAAAGCCCAGGAAAACATTCAGGTACGGAGTGATCAGATCGGTTGGTGTATCTTTATGGATACCGCCACGGCTACTCAAAACGATAGCACGTTTACCTGTTACCAGACCTTCAGGTCCTTTCTCGGTATAACGGAAAGTTACCCCGGCGCGGGCAATCAGGTCGAAGTAGTTTTTCAACTGCGTCGGGATGTTGAAGTTATACATCGGGGCGGCGATCACAATGACGTCATGCGCTTTCAGTTCAGCAATCAACTCATCAGACAGCGCCAGCGCTTCTTGTTGACGTGGAGTCAACGGCGCATCGCTCGGGCGCAGAGCACCCACCAGTTCGCCATCCAGTACCGGAACAGGATTTGCAGCCAGGTCACGAACCGTGATCTCGTCAGCAGGGTGTTTTTCACGCCACTGTTCAACAAAATAATCAGACAACTGACCAGACTGAGAGTACCCTGCCAGAATACTGGATTTAAGAACTAATACCTTGCTCATGGGTGATTCCTTATATGTGTTTGAAGGGGATGTGCCCCGTTGCTTGTTGACACTTTATTCACAATCCTGCCGTAGTGATAGCGCAATATATCGAATCCTATGTTCGAAATTATTGAACAACACACGAAAAGCACCGATGTGGTACTCTATACCTATCATCTAAAAGAGATTTAACCCGGCAGAGCACTGCCCTCCAATGCTATGACAGAACAACAGAAATTAACCTTCAACATGTTGCAGCAACAGCTGGATCCACTGATGCTGCGTGACAAACAGCGTTTTTCCCGCCGTCTGCATGGTGTGAAGAAGGTTAAAAATCCTGATGCACAACAGGCCATTTACCAGGAGATGGCGAAAGAGATTGAGCTGGCAGCAGGTAAGGTTGTGCTGCGTGAAGCGGCACGGCCGGATATTACTTACCCGGAAAACCTGCCTGTCAGCCAGAAAAAACAGGATATCCTGGAAGCCATTCGCGACCATCAGGTGGTGATTGTTGCTGGGGAGACGGGTTCCGGTAAAACCACTCAGTTGCCGAAAATCTGCATGGAACTGGGACGCGGAATTAAAGGGTTGATCGGTCATACCCAACCGCGTCGTCTGGCGGCGCGTACCGTGGCTAACCGTATTGCAGAAGAACTGCAGACGGAGCCCGGTGGTTGTATCGGCTATAAAGTTCGTTTCAGCGATCATGTCAGTGATAACACCATGGTCAAGCTGATGACGGACGGTATTCTGCTGGCGGAAATCCAGCAGGACCGCATGCTGATGCAGTACGACACCATCATTATCGATGAAGCTCATGAACGCAGCCTGAATATCGACTTTCTGCTCGGTTATCTGAAAGAGTTGCTGCCACGTCGTCCGGATCTGAAAATTATCATCACTTCTGCGACTATCGATCCTGAACGCTTCTCACGCCATTTTAACAATGCGCCCATTATTGAAGTTTCGGGTCGTACATATCCGGTGGAAGTACGCTATCGCCCGATTGTGGAAGATGCGGATGACACAGAACGCGATCAACTGCAGGCGATTTTTGACGCCGTGGATGAACTGGGACGCGAAAGTCAGGGCGACATTTTGATCTTCATGAGCGGAGAGCGCGAAATTCGCGACACCGCTGATGCGCTGAATAAGCTGGGTTTACGCCATACTGAGGTGCTACCGCTTTATGCACGTTTGTCTAACAGTGAACAGAACCGTGTTTTTCAGTCGCACAGTGGACGTCGCATTGTGCTGGCAACCAACGTGGCAGAGACCTCGCTGACCGTTCCGGGGATTAAATATGTTATAGATCCCGGTACCGCACGTATCAGTCGCTATAGCTACCGTACTAAAGTCCAGCGTTTGCCGATTGAACCCGTGTCGCAGGCCTCTGCTAACCAGCGTAAAGGGCGCTGTGGTCGCGTATCAGAAGGGATCTGTATTCGTCTCTATTCCGAAGACGATTTCCTGTCGCGCCCGGAATTTACCGACCCGGAAATTCTGCGTACTAACCTGGCGTCCGTTATTCTGCAAATGACTGCGCTTGGGCTTGGTGATATTGCAGCATTCCCGTTTGTCGAAGCGCCGGATAAACGCAATATTCAGGACGGCGTGCGTCTGCTGGAAGAACTGGGGGCGATCACTACCGATGAACAGCAAACTGCTTACAAGTTAACGCCTTTAGGCCGTCAGTTATCACAACTACCGGTAGATCCGCGTCTGGCTCGTATGGTGCTGGAAGCCCAGAAGCATGGTTGCGTGCGAGAAGCAATGATCATTACCTCGGCGCTGTCCATTCAGGATCCGCGAGAGCGTCCGATGGACAAACAGCAGGCATCTGACGAAAAACACCGTCGCTTTCACGATAAAGAGTCCGATTTCCTCGCTTTTGTGAATCTGTGGAATTATATCGGTGAGCAGCAAAAAGCGCTGTCATCAAATCAGTTCCGTCGCCAGTGTAAGGTTGATTTCCTTAACTATCTGCGAGTGCGCGAGTGGCAGGATATTTACACTCAATTGCGTCAGGTGGTGAAAGAGCTGGGGATCCCGGTCAATAGTGAGCCAGCAGAATACCGTGAGATCCACGTTGCATTGTTGACTGGGTTACTGTCGCATATCGGGATGAAAGATGCCGATAAACAAGAGTTTACCGGCGCGCGTAACGCCCGTTTTTCAATCTTCCCTGGATCCGGTTTATTTAAAAAGCCGCCGAAGTGGACAATGGTGGCGGAACTGGTGGAAACCAGCAGATTGTGGGGACGCATTGCCGCACGTATCGATCCGGAATGGGTGGAACCCGTTGCTCAACATCTGATCAAACGTTCGTACAGTGAACCACACTGGGAGCGCGCGCAGGGTGCGGTCATGGCGACAGAAAAAGTCACCGTTTACGGCCTACCAATTGTTGCTGCCCGTAAGGTGAACTACAGCCAGATCGATCCCGCGCTGTCGCGTGAATTGTTTATCCGTCACGCGCTGGTGGAAGGTGACTGGCAGACACGCCATGCGTTTTTTAGGGACAACCTGAAACTACGTGCGGAAGTGGAAGAGTTAGAACACAAATCGCGCCGCCGCGATATCCTGGTCGATGACGAAACGCTGTTTGAATTTTATGACCAGCGTATCAGCCATGATGTGGTTTCTGCCCGTCATTTTGATAGCTGGTGGAAAAAGGTCAGCCGTGAAACGCCAGATCTGCTCAACTTTGAAAAGAGCATGCTCATCAAAGAGGGGGCGGAAAAAATCAGCAAGCTGGATTACCCGAATTTCTGGCATCAGGGTAATCTCAAACTGCGATTAAGCTATCAGTTCGAACCTGGAGCTGACGCCGACGGTGTGACCGTACATATCCCGCTACCGTTGCTGAACCAGGTGGATGAAAGCGGTTTTGAATGGCAAATCCCTGGGCTGCGCCGTGAATTAGTGATTGCACTGATTAAATCGTTGCCAAAACCAGTGCGCCGTAATTTTGTTCCTGCACCAAATTACGCTGAAGCTTTTTTAGGACGCATCACGCCGCTCGAACTGCCACTGCTGGACTCACTGGAACGTGAACTGCGCCGGATGACCGGCGTCACCGTCGACCGTGATGACTGGCACTGGGATCAGGTACCCGATCATCTGAAAATCACCTTCCGCGTGGTGGATGATAAAAACAAGAAACTGCAGGAAGGGCGCTCGCTTCAGGCGTTGAAAGATACGCTGAAAGGTAAAGTTCAGGAAACGCTGTCCGCAGTGGCAGATGATGGTATCGAACAGAGCGGGCTGCATATCTGGAGCTTCGGTCAACTTCCGGAAAGCTACGAGCAAAAACGCGGCAATTACAAAGTGAAAGCGTGGCCGGCGTTGGTGGACGAGCGGGACAGTGTTGCTATTAAGCTGTTTGATAATCCACTGGAACAACAGCAGGCGATGTGGTGCGGTTTACGCCGTCTGTTGCTGCTGAATATTCCATCGCCAATCAAATACCTGCACGAGAAGCTACCAAACAAAGCCAAACTGGGCCTGTATTTTAACCCGTACGGCAAAGTACTGGATTTGATAGATGACTGTATCTCCTGCGGTGTGGATAAACTGATAGATGCCAACGGCGGGCCGGTGTGGACGGAAGAGGGCTTTACAGCACTGTATGAGAAAGTGCGGGCTGAACTGAACGATACCGTAGTGGAGATTGCCAAACAGGTCGAACAGATCCTGACGGCAGTCTTCAATATCAACAAACGTCTTAAAGGACGCGTGGATATGACCATGGCGTTGGGGCTTTCGGATATCAAAGCGCAAATGGGCGGACTGGTATATCGCGGATTTGTCACCGGTAATGGCTTCAAACGTCTTGGCGATACGCTGCGCTATTTACAAGCAATAGAGAAACGACTGGAAAAACTGGCCATCGATCCGCACCGCGATCGTGCGCAGATGCTGAAAGTGGACAGCGTGCAGCAGGCCTGGCAGCAGTGGTTCAATAAACTGCCACCTGCGCGCCGTGAAGATGATGATGTCAAAGAGATCCGCTGGATGATTGAAGAGTTGCGCGTCAGCTACTTTGCTCAGCAGCTTGGCACGCCGTACCCAATTTCAGATAAACGAATCCTGCAGGCCATGGATCAGATTACAGGCTAAAGCAGTGCCGGATGACGACGCTGACGCGTCTTCTCCGGCCTACAGGAACAAAGATCAGGAGCCATGAATATGAGACAGTTTCCGACACTTTCCGCTACCACCCTCAAGGCAATAAACATCGTTGGACAGTGGCTGGCGCAGAATGATTTCGGTGAAACAATCGCTGTTCAGTCGGATTGCGTAATTCTGGCGGGAAACGCGGTGATCCCAACCATCGACGCGGCTTGTCGTATAGCGAAAGAACAGCAGGTTCCCTTGCTGATCAGCGGTGGTATCGGACACTCCACGACTTTTTTGTATAACGCTATTATTCAACACCCACGCTACAACATCATTCGCACTACCGGACGCGCGGAAGCGGCAATTCTTGCCGATATCGCCCACCAGTTCTGGCAAATTCCGGGGGAAAAAATCTGGGTAGAAGACCAGTCCACAAACAGTGGTGAGAACGCCAGATTTAGCTGTGCGTTACTGCGTCAGGCCACAGAAACCGTTCGTTCTGTCATCGTAGTACAGGACCCAACCATGCAACGCCGCACAATGGCAACGTTTCATCGTGTAACGCGAGATGATCCACATGCACCAAGCTGGTTAAGTTTTCCAGGTTTTGTGCCTGAATTGACTCAGCAGGAGAGTGGTGTGGGATTTGCTCAGGCCACTGATGGTCTCTGGTCGGTCGAACGCTATCTTTCACTGATTATCGGTGAACTTCCTCGTCTGCGCGATGATGAAACCGGCTATGGTCCCCGTGGTCGTGATTTTATTGAGCATGTTGAAATTCCGCAGAATATTGAGGACGCGTGGCAACATCTACAAAACGACGCCGCTATGATTGACTTACTGGAGAGTCGATCTCTGTGATATCCGCTGCCCGTTTGTGGGAACTTTTACGCAAACGGGCATAAATCCCGCCCGTATTTTCTCTTCGTGACCACTTTCCCTGACACTTTTATGAAGCGGTTCACAGAACCAATATTACAGCGGCAATGTGCCATGCATGATTGATATTAATTAACAATAGTTTTACTTGTTAAAAACAAATCAATCACAGGAGAAACGCATGTCAGTACCCGTACAACATCCTATGTATATCGATGGGCAGTTTGTGACCTGGCACGACGACACCTGGATTGATGTTATCAATCCGGCAACTGAAGAGGTTATCTCCCGAATTCCCGATGGTCGTGCCGAAGATGCACGTAAAGCGATTGATGCCGCACATCGCGCTCAGCCGGAATGGGAAGCGCTACCTGCCATTGAACGCGCAAACTGGTTACGCAAAATTTCTGCCGGTATTCGGGAGCGTGCCAGCGAAATCAGTGCGTTGATTGTGGCTGAAGGCGGAAAAATCCAACAACTGGCTGATGTTGAGGTCTCTTTCACCGCAGACTATATCGATTACATGGCGGAGTGGGCGCGCCGTTATGAAGGTGAGATCCTGCAAAGTGACCGCCCGGGTGAAAACATCCTGCTGTTTAAGCGTGCGCTCGGCGTGACGACTGGCATCTTACCGTGGAACTTCCCATTTTTCCTTATTGCTCGCAAGCTGGCACCCGCATTGCTGACGGGTAATACCATTGTGATTAAACCGAGTGAGTTTACGCCAAATAATGCGATCGCATTCGCTAAAATCGTGGATGACATCGGCCTGCCACGCGGGGTATTTAACCTGGTACTTGGACGTGGCGAAACGGTAGGTCAGGAGCTTGCCGGAAACCCGAAAGTGGCAATGGTGAGCATGACCGGCAGTGTGGTTGCTGGTGAGAAAATCATGGCGGCGGCGGCGAAAAACATTACCAAAGTTTGTCTGGAGCTGGGCGGGAAGGCGCCGGCTATCGTAATGGATGATGCCGATCTCGAACTGGCGGTGAAAGCCATTGTTGACTCACGGGTAATTAACACCGGACAGGTGTGCAACTGCGCTGAACGTGTGTACGTGCAAAAAGGTATTTATGACCAGTTTGTCAATCGTCTGGGTGAGGCGATGAAAGCGGTTCAGTACGGTAATCCTGCTGAGCGCAATGATATTGCCATGGGACCGCTGATTAACGCCGCGGCGCTGGCGCGTGTGGAACAAAAAGTGGCACGCGCGGTTCAAGAAGGTGCACGCGTGGTGCTTGGTGGCAAAGCAGAGGCAGGAAAGGGATATTATTATCCGCCGACCTTACTGCTGGATGTGCGCCAGGAGATGGCAATTATGCACGAAGAGACATTTGGTCCGGTATTGCCTGTGGTGTCATTTAATTCGCTGGAAGAGGCGCTTACGATGGCCAACGACAGCGACTACGGACTGACCTCATCGATTTATACGCAAAATCTGAATACGGCAATGAAGGCAATTAAAGGCCTGAAATTTGGTGAGACGTATATTAATCGTGAAAACTTCGAGGCGATGCAGGGCTTCCATGCCGGCTGGCGCAAATCCGGAATTGGCGGGGCAGACGGCAAACATGGCCTGAACGAATATCTGCAAACTCAGGTTGTTTATCTGCAGTCCTGATATCGATGCCGGGTGAGCAGGGGTGCCACCCGGCATCTGCTAACGTATTAAAGCTTGATGAGTTTTTCCAGCGTGCGAACCAGTTGGGTCACAAAACCGTATTCGTTGTCGTACCAGGCGACGGTTTTGACCAGTTGCAGATCGCCAACTTCAGTAATCTCCGTTTGTGTGGCATCAAATACCGAACCGAAATGTGATCCAATGACATCTGATGAGACAATCTCTTCATCGGTGTAGCCGAACGACTCATTATTCAGCGTCGCCTTCTTCAGCGCATTATTGACATCTTCGGTGGTCACTTTTTTGCCCAACACCGAAACCAGCTCCGTAACAGAACCGGTCTTCACCGGAACGCGCTGGGCGTGTCCTTTCAATTTTCCGCTCAATGCTGGAATAACCAGACCAATCGCTTTCGCCGCACCGGTGGTATGCGGAATGATGTTCTCTGCCGCCGCCCGTGAAGCGCGTAAATCTTTGCCTCGCGGACCGTCAACCAGCGACTGTGTTCCCGTATACGCGTGGATGGTGGTCATAGTACCAAGCTGAATACCGAAGTTATCGTGCAATGCTTTCGCCATAGGCGCCAGACAGTTAGTGGTACAGGATGCGACCGAGATAATCTGATCGTTAGCATCCAAAGTGTCGTCATTGACGTTAAAGACAATAGTCTTCATGTCACCAGCAGGGGCGGAGATCAATACTTTCCTGGCACCTGCATCCAGGTGGGCGTTGGCTTTTTCCGTTGAAGTATAAAAACCAGTACACTCAATGACAATTTCCGCACCTGTGGTTTTCCACGGAATATTTTTGGCCTCTTTTTCTGCGTAAACGGCGATTTTTTTGCCATCTACAATAAGCGCATCTTCAGTAAAGTCGACGCTCCAGGGGAACGGACCGTAGTTTGAGTCGTGTTTTAGCAGGTAGGCGAGAATTTTCGGTGAGGTCAGATCGTTAATGGCAACGACGTCAACGCTGCTTTTGACTTCCAGTAGCCGACGCAATACCAGACGACCGATACGACCAAAACCGTTAATGCCAATTTTACTCATGGTTTTCTCCTGTCAGGGTGAAGCGGTACCACATATTTTCCCTACCAGGCATAGACCAGTCAGCCACCAGGGGCAATGCCTGTTTTTGCGGTTAAGCGTAACTGACTGAAAATGAGCGAACAAAAGTTAATGAATTTTTAACAAAAGCTGGTTATGTTGACGCATCATTGTTTTTACTCAGGAAGTGTTATGGGGAATAAGTATTCTGGCCTACAGATTGGTATCCACTGGCTGGTCTTTTTGTTGGTGATCGCGACCTACTGTGCGATGGAACTGCGTGGATTTGCGCCTCGCAGCTATCGTCCCTGGTTCAACATGGTGCATGTTTCCTGTGGTATCACGATTTTAGTGCTGATGGTGGCGCGTTTGTTGGTCAGGCTTAAGTACCCGGCACCGCCAATTGTGCCAAAGCCTAAACCGATGATGACCGGAATGGCGCATCTTGGACATTTGATTATCTATTTGCTGTTTATCGTATTGCCAGTTATTGGTCTGGTGATGATGTACAACCGGGGGAATCCGTGGATAGCGTTCGGCATTGTCATGCCGCATGCGGCAGAAGCCAACTTCGATATGGTCGATATGCTGAAGTCCTTGCACGTGACGCTGGCAAAGTTGGGTTATTTTGTTATAGGCCTGCATGCAGCAGCAGCCCTGATGCATCACTATTTCTGGAAGGATAACACGCTATTGCGGATGATGCCGCGTAAGCGCTCATAACGCATATTTCCTTCGTCCCGCATAATGCGGGACGTTTGCTTTCTACCAGCCAATATAAATACTTTTATTGTTCTCATTCTAAATATATCAATAAAATCATACACCACTCCAATTTGCTTCATATGCTCGTAGTGAAGTGGGGCCAGGCATTTTTTTAGAGTCACACTCTATCCGC
Source organism: Citrobacter sp. Cm046 (assembly GCF_030333065.1). Lineage (NCBI taxonomy): Bacteria > Pseudomonadati > Pseudomonadota > Gammaproteobacteria > Enterobacterales > Enterobacteriaceae > Citrobacter > Citrobacter sp. Cm046. The sequence continues at coordinate 521,046 of NZ_JAOWGP010000044.1, forward strand.
GATAATCCATTTCATTATAAATCTATGACGATTACGCATTTAATATACTTATCACAACCTTAAGAAAAAATTATATTTGAGATAGGGTTTCATGATTAAATAAACCAAATCAATACGTTACAATGAATTTTAAGATTACATATCTTATTTAAGATCGTTCTTTATGTTATTTGAGAAAATAAAGGTTTTATTTGCCAAGATAATTCTTAAACTACCAATTATCGTAGGGCTACTCCTATGGTGCCATAAGACCTTACTGACCTCTTTACTGCCGCAAATAAATATCCTGTTTTCAATTGCAGGGGATATTGCATGCATGGTCAGGATGTCAGTGTATTTTTATTTAAGGATAGACAATATGAAAATCAATACCTCCCATGCCAGCCATATATTTGTTGCCGGTAGCCTTGCATTGTTACTTGCTCAGACGGCGGCTCATGCTGATTCAGCTAATACCATCACTTTTAAAGGTGAAGTGACCGAGCAAACTTGCGAAGTCACCGTTAACGGTGTGAACGCACGCCCGGTGGTGTTACTGCCTACTGTAGCTAAAAGCGAGCTGACAAGCCTAGACTCTGTAGCGGGTCTGACAGCATTCACTCTGGGAGTGACCGGGTGTACCGCTGATACCAACGCACTGAATATCAAGACGGTATTCGTTGCCAATAATATGACCCAGCACGGTAACCTCGCCAATACCGGTACAGCGCAAGGTGTTGAGCTGCAATTGATGACCGACAGTTTGGGTACAGCGGTCATTGATCTGCGAAATTCAACACCCGTTGACGGGATCACCGTTGCAGCAGGTAATACTACCGGTGAACACGACTATGCCGTGCAGTATTACAGCCCAAATGGCAATGCGAACGCTGGTACGGTCATCGGTACCGTACAGTACGCAGTCTCTTACCTGTAAGAGAGCTCTGGGTGATGAAAGGATTGGCTATAGTTTTGGCCGGAATACTGATGTGCGCCAGCACACAGGCAAGCGTCGTCATGACAGGCAGTCGGATTATCTATCCGGTTGACAGCCGGGAAGCCAGCGTACAGCTGACCAACCGCGATGATTTCCCCAGCGTGGTACAGGTCTGGCTGGATGATGGTAACCCTCAATCAGTCCCACAAACCGCCAATGCTCCTTTTATCACCACGCCGCCAGTCTTCCGACTGGCGGCTCAGGCTGGGCAAACCGTGCGACTGCGATATGTTGGAAAACCGGTGGTACAGGACAGAGAGACGTTGTGGTGGTTTAACTTCATTCAGATCCCGCCAACGGAAAAGGGCGCTCAAGCAGACAATCAACTGATGGTACTGGTACGCAGCCGCGTAAAAGTGCTGATGAGACCAAAAGGGCTGGTGGGCTCACCGCTGGAGATGGCAATGACTAGCCGTGTCTGGCTACAGGATGGCAAACTGTTTTTGCGTAATAACAGTGGTTATTACCTTGCGCTTTCCTCGCTTGACGTCAACGGGGCGGGTAAAAAGCAGCGTATTCAGAGCGAAACGGTAGCCCCGTGGACGACCGTATCATGGCCTGCGAAAGTGTCGCTTTTGAGTGAGGCGCAGATGCGCTGGATTAACGATCAGGGCGCAACGTTAAGTGGACGTGTGACGGTGGAGAATCCGGATAATGTCCGCTATTAATCCACATTGGTGTTGGCTGCTTCTTTCCGGCGTCACGCCCGTTCTGGCGAACGTTTACACTTTCGACGAGGCACTACTGCTCGGAAGTGGTTACGAGAAAGGACTGGCACAGTTCAACGATCAGGATGCCGTTGCCGCCGGGCGTTACAGTGTGGATATCTGGCTGAACGGAAAGTACATAGGCCGGGATGATGTGCTGTTTCGCCCGAACACCGAAGGACGTATTGCGCCTTGTTTACCCGTTAAATTCTGGGATGAGCAGGGCGTTACGGCGTCGATGGAAGCATTGCCAGATGCTTGTCTTGAGCCGGAAACGCGTATTAGCGGTGGGCTGTGGAATTTCGACCAGGGCCTGCTGCGTTTGAATCTCAGCGTTCCACAGGCAGCTCTTAAACGAACACCGCTGGATTATGTACCTCCTTCGCAGTGGCAGAGTGGCGAAAGTGTGTTGTTCAGCAACTATAACCTGCACGTCTATCACAACAAAAGCGGCGGGCAGCAAAGTGATTACGGCTGGCTGGGACTGAGCAGTGGCTTCAATATTGGCAGCTGGCAGTTTCGCCAGCAGTCCTCCGCTAACTGGCGGCGCGATGACTATCGAGAAACTCAACGCTGGGATGCGCTGCAAACCTGGTTACAGCACCCGATCGCAAAACTGGAAAGCGTACTTACCGCAGGTGAAAGCTACACGTCAGGCAATTTACTTGGCAGCATGGCGTTTACCGGAATCAAACTGGAAACCGATCAACGGATGTGGCCTCAGTCGCGGCGCGGCTACGCGCCAGAAATCCGCGGTACGGCATCGACGCCTTCACGTGTAGCAGTCAAACAAAATGGTCGCACGCTTTATGAAACCAGCGTGCCGCAGGGACCATTTGTGCTCGACGACTTGCCAAATACGGCCTGGGATGGAGATTTAGAAGTTGAAATCACCGGCGCAGACGGCAAAAAAAGTGGCTACACCGTACCATACGCCAGTGTGCCTTTGTCGCTGCGGCCCGGAGTCTGGCGCTACGGTCTGGTAGCAGGCAAAACCCGAGATTACGGCACAGCCGACGCTCCGTTTGCCGATTTTACGTTGGAACGTGGAATGAGCAATTTACTGACTGCGAACGCTGCCTTGCGTATCGGTGATGATTATCAGGCGTTGCTGATGGGCGGCGTGCTGGCGACCACTATGGGCGCTTTTGGCGTCGATATTACTGGATCGCGGGCGCACATGGCATCTCAGTCCCTGAGCGGCTGGCGTCTGCAAACCAACTGGAGCAAAACATTTAGTCCGACGGGCACGCACGTAGCGCTGGCAGGTTATCGCTATTCCACGGAAGGCTATCGTGATTACGGGGATGTACTGGGCGAACGAAGCGTTACCGAAGGCGATACAGCATGGCGTTCGGACACACTACGCCAGCGTAACCAGTTTACCGCCACCATAAACCAGACGCTGGGTGGTTACGGAAATCTGTGGTGTTCCGGATCGATGATGGACTACTACGACGACCGAGGGAACAGCACTCAGTTGCAGGCCGGGTATAACACCACCCTCGGGCGCGTGGCGCTTGGCGTCTCCTTCAGTCGGCAAAACACCTGGTGGCGTAACGGGGACAGCACACAGGCGCAAAAAGAGAATGTCGCAACGTTCACATTCTCGATGCCACTCAGCTTTGGAGAGCGCGAGCACACGGTGGCATTGTCCGCAAGTCAGGGTCAGCAGGCCGGGCGCAATGCGCAGGTGTCACTGTCCGGTGCACTCGATAGCGCGGAGACGGTCAATTACGCGCTGTCTACGGGCTGGCAGCAGGCTAAAGATGAGTCCAGCGCTGTGACCGACTGGAGCGGATCGCTACAAAAAAATACCGCATTCGGCACGCTGAATGGCAGTGTTTCACAGGCACAGAACTATCAGCAGTGGACTGCTGGCGTACGTGGTGCGGTAGTCGTGCATCGCCATGGCGTCGTCGCAGGGCCGTGGGTGGGCGACACCTTTGCTTTGGTGGAAGCGCCGGGAGCGGCAGGTGCCAGAGTCGGTGGAGGACAGGGAGCGATAGTCAATCGTGGCGGTTACGCACTGGTGCCGTCGTTAACACCTTACCGCTATAACAATGTGACTATCGACAGTAGCGAAATGGATAACCATGTTGAGCTACAGGAGAGCCAGCGTCGTATCGCTCCAATGGCCGGAGCGGCAGTAAAACTGCGTTTTGCGACGCTTTCTGGTTACCCACTACTCATTACTGTGAACGGCAAAGAGACACTCCCGGTGGGAGCATCCGTGACCGATGATCGGGGACGCATCGTGGGTATGGTGGCTCAGGGAAATCAGGTGTATGCCCGTGTGGAAGGTGAACAGGGACTACTGACAATCGAAGGCAGTAATTGCTCGCTGCCATGGATACTTAACGAGCAACAGCGCACCGAACCGCTGATTGCATTAACTCAGGCCTGCAAGGAAAAAGGACAGTTATGAAACTATTTATCCTGCTGTTAGCTCTGCTTTCCTCTGGAGTGCAGGCCGCATGCGAACCTATCATTTACCCTTACAAATCAGGAAGTAACAGTGCTCTTGGATCGTACCGCCTGAGTGCCGCGACGGATGGTATCGCCAATGACTGGCGATCTGGCGGCGGAAACGATGCCTGGAACGGCCTGCTACCGGGCCTGAGTAAGTCTGTTGATATCACCAGCAATTCAGGTTTTCAGCCTGCAGGTACGATCCTGACATCAAGCGGTGGTATCCCGTTTACGACCTATGCGCACAAGGGGGGAGGGTACGATCCGGAACAGGTCTTTTTCCGCTGTACCCCGGATACCGGCGGACAGCTGTATGAAGCCTGGTCAACTAACGGCGATGATTACTACGGCGGGTGGCATGAAGCGACGGATGTACCGGGTGCTTATTTAACATTGATGAAAAATGTGGCTCTGCGCCTGACCCAACCGGCAGCATCTTTACCGACAGCTGGCAACAACGCCCACTGGAAAATTTGGATCTCGACACCAATGGTAATTTCCTGATTAAAGCGAAAAACTTCTCGACGATAAGCGCGGAGCTAATTAAAACTCTGGATATTCGTTACTTCTATAATCAGCAGCAATCCGCGACTTATGACAGCTATGTGAATCCCAACGCTTACGTGGTGTTTCGGGGGCCAGGAACAGCGTCCTGGGGTATTAAAATAGGGCAGCCTCACCGTAACAGCAACTGGGCGGGCTGGGCCTATGACTGGCCATCGGTTATAAGCCTTTACAATAACGGCATAACAATTAAACGTGCGGCAATGTGCCAGGTGACGGACTTTACTCCGGTGGTACATCTGCCGGTTATTTCCGTGGCCCAGCTCAAACGAGGGGAATATTCCTCTGCGCCATTCCAGATTGATTTTGCCTGTGAATCAACGGTGGTTTCGGGCATAGCAAAGGGAAAGAGTAATGTGGCGATGGGACTGCTCGCGCCGGAAAGCAGCGTCAATAGCGCCTGGAACTTTAATTTGATCACAGGCAAAACGGTAACCTGGTTGCTTGATACGCAATACGGTGCCGCCGGACGTGCCAGAGGTGTTGGTGTACGCGTTTACCGGGCAGGTAATCCGGTGAATTTTATGGCAGTGACAACTGCAGGCAGTGGCACCGAAGGTGGGTGGATGCCGGTTATTGGCAGTAATACACAGCAAAATGGAAGTCAGGATGGTGTGAATTACTACAGCGAAACCTTCGAAGCACGTCTTGCGAGTTTTGGTGCGGATACGTTAACGGCGGGGAGCTATCAGTCACATGTACAAGTTTTATTGCGTATTCAGTAGCATCTGGCTGTTTGTCCTTAGCGCGCAGGCCGCGGTTAATATCGGCACGACACGCGTGATTTTTAACCAGGGTGAAACGCAGCGCACGGTGATGCTGGTAAACGATGGTGATTATCCGGTGGTAGTGCAAAGTTGGGTGGATGACGGATCGCCCGAAAATGGTCCATCCCAAACGAACGCGCCTTTTGTTGTGCTTCCGCCGGTATTGAAAATTCAGCCAGGGGAACAGCGAGAACTGCGGATCATGACGACAGGTAGCGGGCTCGCAGGCGATCGCGAATCATTATTCTGGCTTAATGTTTATCAAATTCCGCCTGAGATGAAGGTCGCTCAGGCTGGTGAAAAAGTGCGATTAGCGCTTAGAAATCAGCTTAAAGTCCTATGGAGACCGAAAAATACAGGCGTGTTGACTGAAAAAACCATCAATCTTCTGAGCTTTCATTATGAAGCTGGGGAGATTTACGCTGTAAATGATAGTTCATGGAACATTACTCTGGCTAATGTATTATTAGGAGACTATTCCACAAGTGGAATAGTGGTTTCACCGCATTCCCGGCGCACGATTTTTAATTTAGCCACTGCGGAAATGAAGAATAATAAGATAAACTTTACGGTGATTAACGATGAAGGAAATCGTTGGGGATTTTCAGGTGTCGTGAATTAACACAGGATAAACTAATTTCAAATAAATAACATTCAGGGATCATGATGGCAAAAGTTTTTTTGCTCAACGGTACCGTCGTATTCTGGCCAGAGCGCAATCTATTACACGCAAAATCAGATGAGACGAAACGTTTAACGCTAAATACCCCGGCAGCTCGTTGTTTATCATTATTAATACAACGGCAGGGCCAGGTTATTGAACGCGATTATTTCTTTGAACATGTCTGGTTTATTAATGGTGCTCAGGTCACTAATAATACATTTTATCAGAACATCTCATTGCTACGTCGCGCTTTTAAAGAGCTTGGTCTGAATGAAGAACTGATCGTCACCGTACCGAGAGTAGGGATCCGTCTTGAGCCACAGTTGCAGGTGCTTGAGCAGGAGATGGACGATCTTCTCTGCGGCCCAATAATCTCGCCAGTCTCGACGCCAGAAGCAACACCAAAATCGCCACGCAAACATACGCTCTGGTGGGTTCTGGCAGGTGTGCTCATTTGCTTTTTAGCCTCATTCGCAACCTGGCAAACACAATTTGATTCCCGGCTTAGCCGTTATATACCGCTGAGTATAGGGAAGGGATGTCACTGGTACGCGAATCCGGATGTACTAAAATTTGACCAGCATCATCAATTTATACACACCAGTGCGCTGGACTGTCAGAGTCATCCCTGGATTTATCTAACTATGTATCCTCATTTTCCGCGGGTCTCTGCATTAACCTGTCGACAACAATATAGTCATTGGCGGGATAATGACTGTATTACATATTATTATTTCACGGAGTCCCGAAATGTGGGAGTATAATTTAAAATGGAGTCTTTGCATCATCTTGGCGATGGTAATGACGATCGTCGCTACGTTAATACTCCAGAACTGGCAGCGCTCAAATTTCGATTGTTCCGGGGAATTAATGATGGAGTATCCCGATATTCGTGGTGATATTTCTGTGAGATACGTTTTTAATGGCGCCCGTGGCGTTGCTATTTTGCGCGGAAAAATCACCGATAATAACGGGGAGATATTGGCAGTGAATCAGAATGTCTGGTTCAACTTCATCCGCAGAGAGGACGATTATTTCCTTGAGTCTGAAAACGTAGCATCAAGCACAGGCAGCACAACGATTCATCCATTGCTGGAAAGAACGCTACCTAATTTTTATCTCAAGCCAAAAGAACCCTTTTATTTCAGCATATTAAGACTCAATAACAGCACATGGCATTTTTATACCAGCCGCTCACCATCTGTTTTTTGTCGCAAGTGAGGTAATGATCTCGGGCTGGGTATGTATAACATTTGTTATACATACCCCTTGTTAATGAAGTTGAAAACTTCTACATTCATCATGGTTTTAAACCATCACAAACGCACGAGTGAACACACTTTCTTAAGCCTCCATAGCAGATAACAATGAAATTAAAATTTCTATTCCCTACGTTCTTTTGTCTGACGATAAATGCATATGCGGCATCGCCGGTGTTATTCAATCCCACAGTGCTTAATGCCGCACTGTTATTCAGTCACGATCCGAGCAGCGGGAAGGTCAAGCATAGCCTGCAATGGATCAGAAACAGTGCAGGGGAGTTACAGGCCATGACCGATGTCTGGTATGACCGTAATGGTTGTTTCACTCGTGTAAATATGGTCGATAAGATAAGTGGAAATGAGTTTCATATCGAAAACAATAATGGCAACCTGACCTCACGCAATGGTCAGCAAATCACTGGCAAGGTCAACCAGGATTGTCAGCTCACCGAGCTAGAGAATGACCGTGGCAAATTCTTGCTGAGTTACAATTCACGTGGATTACTGGAGACAATGACTAACCGGGAAACCGGCGATGTGAGCAAAAGGTTCGAATACCGTTATGGTCAGTTTCCGGTACGCATTCGCGATTATCAAAAGCACACCGACAAAATTATCTCTTATCCAGCAGGAAATCCGCAGTTTCTCGATTTTGAATCATCGTTGAAGGTTAGGGGAACAACCGTCTGGTTAAAACAGAGTTGTAGCTACCAGCCCGATGGAAATGCCCGGCTTTGTTCAATCATCACCGCATATGATGATGACTATAGAGACGGGGCCACGGTGATGTTTACGAACCATCAGACTGAATATTACTGATCCAGAGTTTATCTACTTGCCCAAAAATAAGTTGTTCCGGGAGAGACAAGACAAGGAACAGGCGCAGGCACTAGTACGTGCGGTCTGTGATATTGCATTTAACATAATATACATTATGCGCACTAACGTCAGGTAACGAGAATTGTAGCCAGACTGGTGCATCAGTTTTATTGGATTGTCTTGCATCCTCTGGTTCAGACCGAGGAACGTTATGGCCAAACTCTCACTGCGCTCGAGAGTCCGTGCTGGCTTGTAGCTTCTTCATCTACCTGACCGACATCATCAGAACCTGTTTCATATTTTGGATTGTGCAAGCCTGTGCATTAGCTGGATGTGATTCTGGTTACTGCAAACTGGAACGCTTCTTCTTTTGTGCTTTAACTTTTGCCCACTTCGGCATTAGCTGTTTTTGAATGTAGGCCAGTTCCAAGCTGATACCGCCACACACACTTATCCAGACTATCTGCGCGAAAACAAGCTCTACCAAAGGCCGTGTAAAACGTGCCCAACTTCGATGTCCATAGCCGCTTGAAAATGATGATGATCTGGCAGCATTTTTCACGTGGCGGGAACCCCGTCGTGTTTCAAAATCCCTGACAGTGCAATATGACAAAGTACTGTATCTGACTGAAGACTCTGAGCTAAGCCGAAGGACCATCGGGAAATATATCGAAGTCTGGCACTATCCAGATGGGAGAAAAGAGCTCCGGCTCAACGCGACTGCTCTTCCCTACTCCACTTATGATCGCCTTTCAGAAATCGACCAGGGCGCTATCGTCGACAACAAACGACTCGGACGCGCACTATAATTTATTAAACTGATTCAAATAAACGCGACAACGAGAAGAGTTTTCAGATGTATATGAGTATAATATTATTCCTTCAAAACTGAAGATTCAAATTCGACATATTCTAAATTAGACGTAATCGAGTTATGCTTTGCAGAGATAAATACAATTTTCAGAAAGGGTGCCACCAATGCAAATGAAAAATAGATATTATAATATCTTAGTTAAATCATAGACTTAGAGAGATAAAGTGACATTGACTATCAATTTGAAGGGAATGAAATATCGAGAGTTGACTCTCAAATAATGCACTCAACTATGGTTAGACCAGTAATACGTTTGCTATATTCAAGTAATTATTACAAAGTCGCGAATAAGGAATTTTTATCTACTCATGATTACTACAGACATAAAAGATATAAAGAATACTTAACAGATTGCTGTAAATAATTTGAAAGCATGTTGAAATCAATCTATGTGATAAATGGATGGTAATATTTAAAGTCAGAATTAACTTCAAAGTTAATATAAAGGTACTTCGAAAAAGAATTAATACCAAAATACATTCAGAGACAATTCCTGGTCTCAAAACAATACGACTTTCCAACTCTTTATCGCCCCAACTTAACTTTGTTTCTTAAGCGAATGCGTAAATGCTTTAATCATAAAATCCGCTATTTAGGCTATGGTGAATATGGCTCGAAATTAGCCCGCCTTCATTATCAGTTCATATCCAATATTCTTAGGGAATTATGGCCACATGGCCATTCCATTGGCGCAGGATTTTCTTTCGAATCGGCTTCGTATACAGCTCGATATTGTGTTAAAAAAATTAACAAAGAAAAGGCTAGAGAACATTATCAAAATAGAGTGTCTGAGTCCTCCTGCATGTCATTTAAGCCAGGCTACGATATTCTTTGACTTCTGAACTTTGTGGTGAACTTATCAAATATCACCTTACGTTCATAATATGATTAGATATTAAAAGTAATATTATTATTTCCAATGTATAATAAATTGATGGCGAGCTATCTGAACACATCAACACATCAACACATCAACACATCAACATTATTTAAATAATTAAACATAGGTCTACCATATGAAAGCCAAAACTCCTTCAGAGGCATTGCTTCATCGAAAAAACATTATAAAAGACAATCCTAAATTTAGGGCTGCCATAAGAGAACATTATCAAATCAATGATAAACTTTATAAGAAGCAACCTTTGTTCTACAAAGTAATGCTTCAAGAATCAAGGTTAAACATTGCACTCTCAGTGTGCTGCTTTATTTTTGGCAACCAAGCATCATGCGTGTCAGATATTAAAGAACTTTGTTCCAGATATAAAATAGCCAGTCCTAATAGCGTCATCGCAATAATTGCCCTATTGAAAACGACGAACAGAATTAAAACATGGCGTAGCCCGGAAGACAGAAGAAAAGTCCTGATTATGCCAACACAAAAAGGAATTGATGAACTTAAAAGATATATGTCTGGCGCGTTTTTGCCGTTGAATTTGCTCTATCCCGAATATAATATCTCGGTAGATTTACTGGATGATGAAGTGCCCCGACAAGACTTTTTCAGACGAGCGGCTCAATACCTTTTTCGCGGAGTGACCTTCAAAGAAAATCTACCCGAAGTCGGAGTGTTTATTGGAAAAGATGGAGGGCGAATGATTATGCTTTATCTTTACTTGCAAGCCATAGAAAACATGACCACTCGAGGGGCTATCATTAATTACTCATCGAATGCACTGGCCAAAGAATTTTTTGTGTCACGGATTCATGTCAGCAAAATTATAAAAGTTGCCCAAGGCACGGGTTACCTGAAAGAAAGAGCAGATGGATTGATTGAAATTTACCCATCATTTATTCAACTCGTCGAAAACTATACAGGTCTATATTTTGCGTATGTCATGCATTATCTGAATTTACATCCTGAAAAATAGTTAAATTTTATGCCATCCCTTCGTGTTATCCTGTAATAAGTTACAAGCGTTCGATTTGCGTCGATCGCTTTTTTTATCTTTCTCGTAGCGCCTCTTTTGCTTTGTTCAATGGTTTTAACAAATAATCGAGTATCGATTTACTGCCCGTTTTTATATCAACAGTAGCAATCATGCCAGGAAATATTGGAAACTCTTTACCCTGTTTGTTTTCAAGGTGATTAGTGTTAGTTCTGATATAGACACGATAAAAATAGACATCGCGTTTTACATCATCCTGGATTGTATCCGGTGAAATCATCATTACTTCACCCTGAAGACCTCCATAAATGGAATAGTCATAAGCTGTAATTTTAACTAACGCCGCTTGTCCAGGGTGAATGAATGCAACATCTCTGGGCGAGATTTTCGCTTCAATAACCATCTGATCATCCAGTGGAACCAGAGTCATCAATTTGCCATTTGGCGGTATAACACCGCCGACTGTCGTTACATCAATATCTTTAACAATGCTTCTCACCGGTGCGTTGAAAGTCAGCCGGGTTAGAGAGTCTTCACGACCTTTCATTACGGAACGTTGCGCTTCAATTTCGGCATTCGCTTTGGCTAATTCTTCACGTGCGCGCACAAAGTATTGATTCTGCATTTCTGTCACTTTGTTTTCTAATTCGTTCTTTTGCCGTTGCAGGCGAAGAACTTCCACATTACTGGCAGCCCCCTGCTTTACCAAAGGTTGAGTAAGAGCCAACTCTCTTTGGACCAACGTCATTCCCTGACGTAATCCAGCAACCCCCTTTTCCAGGCTTTCGCGGCGTGAAGTAAAAAGTGCCGTCTCTTGTCTGACCAGGTCGATATAATCATCCAGCTCAGCCGGAAAAGTAAGTTCTGTACCATTCACTTCGGCAGTCAAACGTGAAGCAGTTGCCAGCGCCGCATTTAACCGGGATTCACTTTCCAGAACACTGGATTCTGTTTTTGTTCGATCCAGTTGTGCAACCTGCTGTCCGCGTTCAACGATATCGCCTTCTTGAACAAGCAATTTGTGGATGATTCCGCCTTCCAGCGACTGGATAACCTGCTCATGTGAAGAAGGCACTACTTTACCGCTTCCGGTTGTAACTTCATCAAGTTGAAACCAACCTGCCCACGCGATGAAAACAACAAGCATAGACACCACGCTCCATACCACCAGACTAGAGCGAGGAAGATGAGGCTCCTGAAGACGACTGTTAAAACGACTGAAATCGCTCATACGCCCTCCTCATTTATTACCGTTTTTTGAGAAGTCGCTTTTTTCATTGTTACCGTACGTTGGCCCGCTTTTTGTGGAGTCATACCATGTTCACGAAGAATGCTATCTCGTGGTCCATCCATAACAATTCGGCCGTTATCCAGCACAATGATGCGGTCAACCAGTTCAAGGATAGGTAAGCGGTGTGTAGCGACAATGAGTGTGCGCGTTTTTCCCAACCAGCCTTTCAGACTGCCGATAAACTGTTTCTCACTCACCTCGTCAAGCCAGGCCGTCGGTTCATCAAGCAGCAAAATATTAGGTGATGTTAAGAGTGCGCGGGCGAGTAATAGCGCCTGTCGCTGACCGCCAGACAGACCAGCCCCGCCCTCATTTACAATGTAATTCAGACCCATTTTCTGTTTACGAACGAAATCCAATGCTCCTGTTATCACCAGCGACTGATGGATCTCCTCATCAGTCGCTAAGGGATTGCCCATTATAATATTGTCACGCACTGAGCCAAAGAACAGGCGAGCCTGCTGGCTTAGTAGCTGCATGTCCCGGCGTAAATCAGCAGGGTCAAGATGATTGAGTGAGATATCGTCAAGTAAGATGGAACCTTGCTGTGGTTCCTGCATACCCGCAAGAAGTTGCAGAAGCGTACTTTTCCCTGAGCCGTTACGTCCCAGCAGGGCAATACGTTCTCCGGCTTGAATATGGAGACGTGATATATTTAATACATCAAGTTTTTCTTCCTCATCATAATAGAAACTCACGTCTTCCATGACGTAATTTCCGCGCAGATGGGCTTTATGAACTTTCTTGCCGGATTGCGGATCGTCAATTGGCCGTTGCATCAGATCATCAAGCCCTTTACGCGCAACCTTTGCTGACTGCCAGCGAGAGAGCACGCCGGAAATTTGTGAAAGTGGAGCAATTGTGCGTGATGCAAGGATAGAGGTACCCACTAACGCGCCGGTGGTCATATCTCCACTAATCACCAGATAACAACCTATCAGCAGCACCACAGCATAAACGATGGATTGAACCTCCTGGGTCCAGGTCAGCAGTAACCCCGTTAGCCAACGCTGTTTCATTGCCACATTAGCGGCGACATCATTGGTGTTATTCCACTGATTTTGAAAACGCTGCTCAGCACGCATCAGCTTGATATCTTCAAGACCCTGTACCGCCTCTACCAACGTGGCGTTACGAATAGCCGACTCGCGCATCCCTTCGCTGGAGAGCCGTCCTAATGGACGTTGTACCAGCAGTCCAGGGATTAGCAGCAACGGAACGGCCAGCAATACCACCAGCACAAGCGGCCCGCCAATCATCCAGAGGATAAAAACGAACAACAGGAAAAAGGGGAGATCGGAAATTGCCGCGATAGTCGTGGAGGTAATCAACTCTCGCACCGATTCCAGCTCGCGGATTTGAGCGATGAAAGAGCCCGTGGATTTTGACCGCGCACCATTTTTAATTCTCAGAGCATGAGCAAATACGCGTTCTGAGATCCGCAGGTCTGCGCGTTTACCAATTACATCTGAAAGATGGACGCGTAGCATACGCATGATGAACTCAAAGGTAATAGCCACCATGACCCCTCCAAAGAGGACCCATAGCGTTGCTTCCGACTGTGACGGAACTACGCGATCGTACACCTGCATAGAAAACACCATGCCTGAAAGCGCCAGTACATTCGCGATCATCGCCACCAGCATGATATCGCCATAACGGCGCCAGTCTTTCAGCGCCAGTTGCCAGAACCAGTTTTTCTCATAAGGTTTGATATAATCATCAACGCGTGCGTCTGGCGTTGACTCAAGAGGGCGAAGCACGACCCCCCCTAGCAGGCGCGTTGCAAGCTCCTCTCGCGTTAATACTGTTTCAAGACCACTATCGCCGCTGAATTGAAGACTAACATTCCCCTCTTTATCCATCCGGTTGATAACTGCAATTTGACCGCCAGTAAACTCAGCAATTAACGGCAAACGCCAGGGGTCGAGTAATTCGGCATTCACCGAAACTCTCCTCAATCCTAATCCCAAATGGCGAGCCATATCTTCCAGGACTTGTTGACGCGGTGACTGGCTTTCGTGATTAATCACCACCCGGACATGTTCTAACGAAAAATCAAGCCGGTAATGTTTCGCAATAATAAGCATGGCTTGTAGCCATGGCTCATAAAGCGGATGAGTTTTCATAGTGCTACTTCCTATCCAACAACATTGTCACGCGTCGAAATTATGTCATTTAATTGATATATCAATACGAACAGAATCCTAATAAAAAAGAAAAAAATCTTTATTTTTCTGTTTGTTATCAATTTTTATGTAAAGAAATGAATAGCTGCGTGAGTTTATACCCTCGCAGCTCATTTGATTACGCTAATAACAATTGATGATTTGCCAGCAACGTGGCCAAATCGGTTTGCACACCATTAAGCGTCACGACGATGGTCGAGTCGAACTGGCTACCCGTTCCATCTCTGTCGATCTGAATCTGAGTGTTGCTCCCAATTTGTACCACCTGGATATAGTCAGTGAGATTGTTCACCCCACTGTCCAACGTCGCCACGCCATTCACATAGCTCGCCGATCCCGTGCCGGTATAGCCGCTATCAGAAAGCAGATCGCGCAGGTCAATACGGTCAGTATCTGCCGTCCCCTCCCAGGTACCGACAGTAAAGCCGTTTACCACATCGCTGCCGTTGCCACCCGTGGCATCCAAAGCGTTGATCAGCTTATAAAGCAACGTATCGTGACCGCCGCTGCCGATATTGAAGGTGTCATTACCGCCACGCCCTTCGAACTGGTTATCACCGCTATTGCCAGTAATAACGTCGTTGTAGTTGGAACCATTAATCCCTTCAATATTAACCAACGTCGCGGTATCGAACCCGGTACTCTGAGCCGTAGAGCGCCCCAGATCGACGGTTACACCGGAAGCAGCATGGCGATAATCTACGACATCCACGCCGCCTGTACTGCTCCACGTGTCGTGTTCAGAGGTTGTCGTCCAACCACCAGAACCGTTGTAGGTATAATTCCCCGCCTCAGCTATAAAGGTATCGTTGTATCCGGTACCTGTCAGGGTTCCGTGGTGTCCGCCTGTGGCAGCATCAGCCGTCAGGGAATAACTCTCTTTACCGTCTCCTGCTGTCAGTCCATCCCAGGTTGCATTACTTGAAACACCGTTAATGGCACGAACCAGCACCGCACGGTAAGTTTCACTGGGGTCCAAACCGTAAAAACTGATGAGTGACGAGGAATCGTTTATGCCGATCCCTGACTGGGCATTGATGATTTCGCTGGCGACCAACTGATTTGCCGAGTTGTATAGCTGGACAGTGTTGCCAAAGAAGGCGTTAATTCCTTCGCTGTCGACAATCTTCAAATGCAATGCTGTTCCAGGCGCAACCGTATTGGTATTACGCTCCAGTAAAACAGTACCGTTTTGACGGAAAATCAGCAGATCCTGTGCACCATCCCAGTCGTAATCAAGCAGAGCAGCTCCGGATACCTGAGTTGACGTAGCGGTACTGAATTTTGAAGCTGTAAAACTTGCTGTACCCGCCAGTCCATCATTGGTGTAAAGATAAGACTGCCCGCTATTCGCCAGTTTGATGATGTCCATGTTACCGTCGAGGTTCCAGTCCACCGCCACGCTGACGTTACCCACAAACTTATCCGTGGTCGCTGTTCCAACCGCAGTGCCTGCAAGAAGGTTACCGCTACCATCGTTCAGCATTAACACGCCGCCCTGACTGGTTCCGCTGGAGGTACGGGACATGCTGATATACAGGTCCATGTAACCATCGCCATTAAAGTCGGCCCACGTCATACTTACCGCACTGGAAGCCGCGCCAGCGCTAATGCCGCTGTACATGGTATTGGTAAAGTTTTGCCCCCATGTAAAAGAACCATTGCCTTGGTTAAACATGGTCGACAGCGCATAGGAGTTATTCCCGTTGGTCGTATGCTGGGCAATATCCACTTTTCCGTCGTTATTCAAATCCACACCGGACGCCTCAATCAGGCTGTTGTACCTACCTACCGTCGAACCTGATACAAAGTTGGTGTATGTCCCGGACTTAGAACTACCGGTCAGCGTACCGTTGTTATTGAGCATGAAGGTGCTGGAATCAGGTCCCCCAGCATCACCAATGACGAAATCGGTGTAACCATCACCCTGAATATCAATGGCAACCACCGCGCCATACCACACCGCAGTATGTATGACAGAAGTATTAGTCAACACAGTAGTGGTATAAGTACCGTCACCATTATTGATTAACTGCGCCATGTAGTCCCAGCTTGTCCCTTCAGCAAGCACGTCTGCCAGCCCGTCGCGGTTGATATCCGCATAAGTACCCGTGGTGTAATTCCCCGTCATAGAAAAATTACCTGAAACGGTGTAAGAGTTACGGCTGCTGGCGTCCGCCGATGCGAATTGCTGATTTGCGATAATCGTCCACAGCCCATCCGAATCCAGCATATAGCTGGAAGAATAGGAATCATTCGCGGCGGTAAATGACCAGGCTGGTGTCAATGATGCTTCATTACCCACGACCAGGCTGCCGGTGGTCAAATCAACGGTATTACCGTTGCCGGCGCTACTTTTCACTACTGCTGTGACATCATAATTCTTCACGCTCAGCGCATCGCCGTCCGGGATCTGCAAATACCAAGTGTTATTATCCGGATCGACCACTACCGCACCGCCTGAATCAGAGGTGTAGGTTTTACCGTTCACGTTGATAACGAGATACTCACTGTTAGTCAGTTTCGCCGATAGCAAACCACTCAGAATGGGGGTAGTGTCTGTCGTAGTCTGGGCGGTAATGCTCACGGTGGTGGTAGGGATGCGAGTATCTACTTTCAGCACAAAATCATCTGAATCGGTGTGGTTACCCGCCAGATCGGTCACACGCAACATATAGGTGTGATTACCATCATTCAAACCACTATCCTGGAAATACCAACTGGCGGCATCGCTCATCGTTACCAATCCCAGCAGCACACTATCACGATACAACTGCACAATCTCGCCATTGTCCGGGGCACGGTTAAGTGTCCCGTTAATCACAGGGGAACTGTCATCTGTTGCCACCGATGCGCCAAAACTGCCCTGGCGTTCGCCTTCTCCGTCGGTGTAGCTGACGACCCTACCGACCGTGACTGGCGTCGTGGTATCGACCGTCACCACCTGCGAAGAGGTAGAGCCGACGTTACCTGCCTGGTCGACGATCCGCACCTGGTAGGTGTAATCACCGTCAGCCAGATCACGGGTATCAGTGTAGCTCCAGCGCTGGTTAGTCACGGCTGTGTCAATCCAAGCATTGCCGCCATCAAGGCTTATTTGCACGCGCTCATCGCTTTCCAGCCCGCTGCCCAGCGAGCCGTTAATGGTCAGCTTGGTGTCAATGGTGATGAAGTCGCTGCTGGACTGCCCGGTATCTTCGCTAATGCTGTCAATAGTGATGCCATTCTGCGGTGCCTGGGTATCGACAGTGACCACCTGAGAGGTCGTCGCCCCTACGTTACCGGCCTGATCTACCACGCGAACCTGATAGCGATGCTCGCCATCGGTGAGCGTGCGGGTATCGGTATAGCTCCAGCTCGTCCCATTCACCGTGGCGTAGGCCCATGTAGTCCCACCATCAACTCTCACTTGGACATACTCATTTGTGCCAGGTTTCACACCCAGCGTACCGTGCAGAGTGTACGACGTTGAGCTGGTCAGGAAATCATTATTATCGAACCCAGTATCAACAGTAATGTTATCCACTGTTACTGTGATAGCCGCGTCAGGAGCGACCGTATCAACGGTCACCTGTTGATGCGCGGAAGCACCGATGTTTCCGGCAACATCCACTACCCTCACATAATAATCGTAGGTGGTGTTTTGCAGCGTGCGCCCATCAACGTAGTGCCAACTGTTGTTGCCAGTCACAATTACGTTCTGCCAGGTATCGCCGCCGTCAATACTGATCTGAACGTATTCATCAGCGGCCAGTGTTGCTCCCAGCGAACCGTGCAGCGTCAGCGAGGTATCGTTGGTAATGAAGTCGCTGCTGCTCAGCCCGCTATCATCGCTGATGCTATCAATGGTGATGGTTTTTCTGGTGTCTGGTGCGACGGTATCAATAGTCACCACCTGGCTGGTGTTGGCGCTGACATTACCTGCGTTATCAATAATTCGCAGTTGATAGTTGCAATCACCATCGGCCAGCGTACGGCCATCGACATACGTCCAGCTCAGACCGCTGACGCTGACGTCAGTCCATGTGCGACCGCCATCCAGGCTAATCTGCGCGTGATCGCCATTGCCCAGCGCCGCCCCGAGCGTTCCTTTCAGGCTGATCTGGTTGTCGCTGGTAATAAAGTCGTTGCCAGACAGTCCGGTATCCTGGGTAACGGAATCCACAGTAATGGTCGTGGTCGCCGGTGCGGTCAGGTCAATCACCACGTCCCGGCTGTCCGTTGCGCCGACGTTACCCGCATTGTCGATCACACGAACCTGATATTGGTACGTTCCGTCTGTCAGGGCGCGGCCGTCGGTGTAGCGCCATTGCAAGCCAGTGACGGTCAGATCAATCCAAGTCCCACCTTCATCAAGACTGATCTGTGCTTTCTCGTTATTACCAAGTTGTGCGGTCAGTGAGCCGTTAACGATGACCTTACTGTCGTTAGTGATGAAATCACTCGCGCTCAGGCCGGTGTCATTTTGCAGCGAATCAATACCGATCACCATTGATGGTGCGGTCAAATCAACTGTCACGGTGTGGTCGGCGCTGGCGCTGTTACCAATGGTATTGCTCACCTGAGCGTTAATCACATATGAACCGCCGTCTGCCAGCGCGGTCACGTCCGCGCTGGCGACGGTGTAGGTCCAACTACCGTCATTCTGCACAGTTGCGGTGTAGGTTTTACCGTTGAGCGTAATGGTCACCGTCTGACCCGCAGGTGCGTCGGTGGCACCGCTGACGACCAGAGGCGTGCCGTGCTCCGCCGCGCTGACGATGTCATCTTCAGCAAAGGTGTTAATCGTAATCGTCGGTACGTCACCGCTCAACGTCACTTCGTGCGTGGCGCTGCCCGGGTTGCCCGCCTTATCGCTCACCGTCGCGGTGAGGGTGTAATCCCCATCGGTCAGGCCGAGGAAATTATGGCCCGGCACGAAGACCGACCACGAACCGTCCGCCGCCACGGTCGCCTGATAGCTGTGGCCGTTGAAGGAGACCGTCACCATCTGGCCCTGTTCCGCCGTGGTACTACCACTTATGGTCTGGCCCGCCAACTGCTCAGCGTTGTTGACGATATCGTCATCTGCCACAGTGCTGATGGTGACGGTTGGTGCCACGGTATCAGCCGTCAGGGTATGCGTGGCCTGGCCGTTGTTACCGACTTTGTCGTTCACTGACGCAGTGACTGTCAGGGTGCCTTCACTGAGAACTGCCAGGTCTGCCGCCGGAACATCCAGCGTCCATGTGCCATCACTCCTCACCACCGTAGTGTAAGTTTTACCACCCAGCGTCACGGTCACCGTCTGGCCCGCTTCTGCGCTGGTAGAACCGTGCACGGTCAGCGGCTGCTGCACCTCAGCCGCATTCAGAACATCATCACTGGAAATCGTGGCAATGCTGACAACTGGCGCAGTGGTTTCCACGCTGATGTTATGTGTCGCCGAAGCACTGTTGCCTGCGCTGTCCCGCGCCGAAACAGAGACTTGATAGCTCGCGCCATCGCCCAGTGCGCCCACGTCTACAGCCGGTACCGTTGTACTCCAGGAGCCGTCGTTCTGAATGATGGCCGTGTAGCTCTTCCCATTCAGGATCACAGTCACCTGCGTGCCGCTGGCAAACTGCGTGCTGGAACCGTTGATCGTCAGCGTATTGCCCGCTTCCGCCGCGTTGATCACGTCATCACCGCTGAGGGTGTTGACGGTCAGCGCCACGGGGGCGGTATTCACCACTACATTGTGCGTCTGGGTGTTGCTGTTACCCGCGCTGTCGGTGATAGTTGCGCTGATGGTTACGGTGCCGTCAGTCAGGGCAGAAATCACGCTGGCCGGTACGCCCACACTCCAGTTACCGCTGGCATCAACGGTGGTGGTGTACTGGTTTGAGCCAATGGTGATGACCAGCTTATCGCCGACGTTCGCGCCGGTTGCTGTCCCGCTGACAATTTGCGCCTGGGTATGCTCCAGACTGTTAATCACGTCATCACCAGCCACGATGTTAAAGCTGACGGTTGGCGGCGTAGTGTCGAGCGTAATCGTTTTATCCGCACTGCCGGTGTTACCCGCCGCATCGCTCACGCTCACTTGTACGGTGTAGCCGTTGTCCGCCATGGTTGTCAGGTCTGCCGCTGGCACGTTAACGCGCCAGACGCCGCCCTGCAGAACCTGCGCGGTGTAACTCTTACCGCCAAGCGTCACGGTCACCGTCTGCCCTACTTCTGCCGTGGTGGTGCCGGAGATCGCTACCCCCGCAGAGGCTTCCGCGCTGTTAATCACGTTGTCGCCTGCCACCGTATCAATTGACACGGTTGGCACCGTCGCATCCACGCTGTACTCGCGTCCCGCAGAGGCGCTGTTGCCATTCACGTTGGTGACGCTCACCTGCACACTGGCGTCGCCGTCTTTCAGTCCGGTGAGATCAGCGGAGGGCACGGTTGCAGTCCAGTTGCCGTCGGCATCGACTTTCACGGTGTAAGACTTGCCGCTAAAGGTGATGGTCACGGTCTGGTTTTCTTCCACATTGGACGTGCTGCCGGAAAGCACCAGATCGATACCTTTTTCAGCGGCATTGATCACGTCGTCGGTGGCGATGGTGTTGATGCTAACAGCTACGGCTGCCAGATCGACGGTGACATCATGGCTGATAGTCACCGGGTTGCCCGCGGTGCTCTGGCCTTCTACTGTGACGGTCACCGTGCCTGCTGCCAGAGCACCCACGTCTGCCGCCGGGATTGCCGCACTCCATGTACCGTCTGCCAGCACGGATGTTGCGTAGGTTTTGCCATTGATCGTTACGGTCAGCGCGGTGCCTGGGATCAGACCGTCGCTGGAGCCGGTCACGATCAGGTTCTGATTGTGTTCAATACTATTGACCACATCATCGCCCGCAACGGTATCGACACGCAGACCCGGGAGGTTGGCGTCGATGGTAACATCACGCTCGCCGGAGCCGGTGTTACCGTGACCGTTGGTCACGGTTGCCGATATGCTCAAACTGCCGTTGCCCAGCGCCGTCAGCACATCATACGACACGTTCACTGACCAGCTCAGATCGCTCTGAACCGTTGAGATATAATCATTCCCGCCGATAGAAACCGTTACGATACTGCCCGCCTCTGCGTTGGCAACTTTACCGCTAATAGTCTGGCCTGCAGCCACTTCGGAGGCATTGATGACGTTGTCACCCGCGATGGTATTGATGGTGACGGTTGGCAGGCCAGTGTCCACCTGCAGGTTCGCGGTGTTGCTGACGCTGTTACCCACGGCGCTAGTCGCCGTCGCGCTCAGAGTGTAATTTGCTTCACCCAGAGCGGTCAGATCCGCCGCCGGAACCGTCAGGCTCCAGCTTCCGCTTGCAGCGGTTGTCGCCGTGTATTGTTTACCGTTCAGGGTCACTGTGACCAGGGTGCCTTCCGCCAGGTTGGCACTGGTGCCGCTCACGCTCAGATCCTGGCCTTTCTCCACCGCGTTCAGCACGTTATCGCCGCTGAGGGTGTCGAAGACAACTGACGGCAGCCCGGTATCAACGGTGACGGTATGGGTGCCAGAGCCGGTATTGCCCGCAGCATCGGTTACGCTGGCGTTGACCGTCACGGTACCGTTCTGCAGCGCGGAAATCACGCTCGCTGGAACGCCCACGCTCCAGTTACCCGCCGCGTCCAGCACGGTGGTGTAAGTCTGTCCGCCAATATTGACGGTGACTTTGTCGCCTGCCGTCGCGCCAGTGGCGGAGCCGCTGACGATCTGCGCCTGAGCGTGCTCAGTCACGTTAATCACATCATCACCCGCAATGGTGTTAATGCTCACAATCGGAACGGTCACATCCACCGTCAGATTGTGGTCTACGGATGCCGGGTTACCCGCTTTGTCGCTCACGCTAGCGGTCACGATGACGCTGCCGTCACCGAGTGTTACCAAATCCGCAGATGGGACGTTCAATGTCCAGCTACCATTGATGCCGACGGTCGTGGTGTAATCTTTGCCGTTCAGGCTCACTATCACCGTCTGCCCGGCTTCTGCGGTGCTGGTACCGGAAACCGTCAGGTCAGACTGCGCTTCCGTTGCATTCAGAATATCGTCAGCCGCAAGGGTATTGATAGTTACGGAAGGTGCGGTCGCATCCACGCTGTACTCTCGGCCCGCCGATGCGCTGTTACCGTTCACGTTGGTCACGCTCACTTGCACGCTGGCGTCGCCGTCTTTCAGTCCCACCAGGTCTGTCGATGGGATGGTCGCCGTCCAGGTGCCGTCGGCACCCACCTTCACAGTATAGATTTTGCCACCCATGCTAAGCGTGACGATCTGGTTGGCTTCGACGTTGGTTGTCGCGCCGGAAAGCACCAGATCGACACCTTTTTCAGCGGCATTGATCACGTCGTCGGTGGCAATGGCGTCGATGCTAACAGCAACGACTGCCAGATCGACGGTGACGTCATGGCTGATAGTCACCGGGTTGCCCGCCGTACTGTCGCCAGTAACGCTGATCTTCACGGTGCCTTCCGGCCATGCGCTCACGTCCGCCTGCGAAACAGCCGCGCTCCAGGTACCATCTGCCAGCACCGTTGCCGCATAATCTTTGCCGTTTACTCTAACCGTCAGCGTCGTACCTGACGCTATTCCATCGCTCGAACCTGTCACGATCAGGTTCTGATTGTGTTCAATACTGTTGACCACATCATCGCCCGCAACGGTATCGACACGCAGACCCGGGAGGTTGGCGTCGATGGTAACATCACGCTCGCCGGAGCCGGTGTTACCGTGACCGTTGGTCACGGTTGCCGAAATGCTCAATCTACCGTTGCCCAGCGCCGTCAGCACATCATACGACACGTTCACAGACCAGCTCAGATCGTTCTGCACCGTTGCGGTATACGTGTTGCCGCCGAGGGTTATAGTAACGGTGTTGCCCGCTTCCGCATGGGCCACGGTACCGCTCAGGGTTTGGCCTGCCGCGACTTCCGCCGCGTTAATGACGTTATCATCTGCAACCGTGTTGATGGTGACGGTTGGCAGCGCGGTATCGACCAGCAGGTTTGCAGTATTGCTCACACCGTTGCCCACGGCGTTGATCGCCGTTGCATTCAGGGTGTAGTTCGCTTCGCCCAGGTCCGCCAGATCGGCTGCCGGAACCGTCAGGCTCCAGCTGCCGTCTACCGCGGTGGCTGCTGTATACTGTTTGCCGTTAAGCGTGACGGTGACGGTGGTGCCTTCGGCCAGGTTAACGCTTGTACCGTTCACGCTCAAATCCTGGCCTTTTTCCAACGCATTCAGCACGTTGTCGTCGCTAATAGCGTTGAAATTGACCGACGGCAGGCCGCTATCAACGGTCACATTGTGCGTGCCGTTGCCGGTGTTGCCCGCCGCATCCGTCACGCTGACGTTTATGGTTACGCTGCCATCACTGAGGCCGGAAATCACGTATGCCGGAACGCCCACGCTCCAGTTACCGGTTGCATCCAGTACGGTGGTCCAGGTCTGGCCGCCGATAGTGACAGTAACTTTATCTCCCGCAGCCGCGCCGGTCGCTGAGCCGCTGACAATCTGTGCCTGAGAATGCTCAGCCACGTTAATGATGTCATCGCCTGCAACGGTATTGATGGTCACCGTAGGAACGGTCACATCTATCGTCAGGTTGTGGTCGACGGACGCCGGATTACCCACTTTGTCGCTTACCGATGCGGTAATGGCCATGCTGCCGTCGGTTAATCCTGTCAGGTCAGCCGCCGGAACATCCAGAGTCCAGGTGCCGTTTGCGTTGACGGTCGCGGTGTAGTCTTTACCGTTCATACTCACGGTTACCGTTTGGCCTGCTTCAGCCGTACTGGTGCCGGAAATGGTGAGATCCGACTGGGCTTCCGTTGCATTCAGAATATCGTCAGCCGCAACAGTGCTGACGGTCACGGACGGCGCGGTGGCATCCACGCTGTACTCGCTTCCCGCAGTCGCGCTGTTGCCGTTGACGTTGGTGACGCTCACCTGCAAGCTGGCGTCGCCATCTTTCATGCCAGCCAGGTCAGTAGATGACACAGTCGCCGCCCATTTTCCATCTGCATCCACGGTCGCGGTGTAGCTCTTACCGCCGAAGATGATGTTGACGGTCTGGTTCTCTTCCACGTTGGAGGTGGTCCCCGAAAGGACCAGATCCGCGCCCTTCTCGGCGGCGTTAATGACGTCGTCAGTCGCGATAGCATCAATGCTGATGGCAACGGTCGCCAGATCCACCATCACGTTGTGGTCGATAGAAACCGGGTTACCGGCGATGCTCTGGCCTTCAACGGTCACGGTGATAGTTCCCGCAGCTAAGGCACTCACGTCCGCTAACGAGATCGCCGCGCTCCAGGTGCCATCCGCCAGCACGGTTGCCGGGTAGGTTTTGCCGTTGACGGTCACTGTCAGCGCTGTACCTGCGCTCAGGCCATTGCTGGAGCCGGTGATAATCAGATTCTGTGCATGCTCGATGCTGTTGATCACGTCATCGCCTGCTACGGTGTCTACACGCAGCCCCGGCAGGTTCGCGTCGATGGTGATATCGCGCTCACCTGTACTGCTGTTGCCGACGCCGTTGGTCACGCTGGTGGTTACAGTCAGTTCACCGTTACCCAGCGCCGTCAATGCGGATTCCGGGACGTTAATGGACCAGCTCAGATCGTCCTGTACCGCCGTGGTATAGGTGTTGCCGCCAATCGTCACGGTCACGGTGTTGCCCGCTTCGGCATTCACCACTTTACCGCTGATGGTCTGGCCGTTCGCCAGTTCGGCGGCGTTGATCACATCGTCGCCCGCAACGGTGTCGATGGTCACGCCAGGTAATACGGACTCCACGTTCACAGTGTGTGACGCGCTGGTGCTGTTGCCTACGCTATCCGTTGCCGACGCGGAGACGGTGTATAAGGCTTCACCCAGCGCTCCCACCTCGTCCGCCGGAACGGTGGTAGTCCACTTTCCGTTGGTATCGACGGTGGCGATGTAGGCTATACCGTTGAGCATCACGGTGACGACGGCACCTGCCGCTAGACCGGAAGCCGTGCCCGAGAGGGTCAGATCCTGCGTTTTTTCGGTGCTGTTGATGACATCGTCACCGGAAATTACGTCAATGGTCAGCACCGGGGCGGTTAGGTTCACTTCCACGTCGTGCGTGGCGCTGTTGCTGTTACCGGCTTTATCGGTCAGCGCCGCTCTGATGATGTAATCTCCGGCAGTCAACGCATTGACGTCTGCCGCAGGCACCCCCACGATCCAGTTGCCCGAAGTATCCAGGGTCGCGGTGTAATTTTTATTGTTGATGGTGACGGTCACCACATCGCCCGCTGCCGCGCCTGTCACGGAACCGGTGACAATCAGCGCCTGCGCATGTTCAGCGCTGTTGATCACGTCGTCGTCAGAAACGGTATTGATGGTCAGTTTCGGCACTGTGGTATCGACCAGCACATCGCGATCCGCCGAGGCCTGGTTGCCCGCTTTATCGGAAACCGCCGCGGTGATAGTGTAGTCGCCGTCAACAATCGTGCCGAGATCCGCAGAAGGTACGGTCACGCTCCAGCTACCGTTTGCCTGTACGGTGGTGGTGTAATTCTGGCCGTTCAGGATCACGGTCACGGCCTGCCCGGATTCGGCGTTGGTCACGCCGCTCACGACCAGATCGACCTGCGCTTCTGTCGCATTGATGATGTTGTTATCGCTAACGATCTCGATAGACACCGTCGGCGCGGTCGCATCCACACTGTACTCACGACCGGCGGAAGCGTTGTTGCCGTTCACGTTGGTCACGCTTACCTGCACGCTGGCATCACCGTCTTTCAGGCTGCCCAAATCTGCCGTCGGTACGGTTGCCGTCCAGTTACCGCTGGCATCTACACTTGCAGTGTAAGATTTGCCGCCAAAGGTGATATAGACGGTCTGGTTCTGCTCCACGTTGGTCGTTGAGCCAGACAGCACCAGCTCCGCACCTTTTTCCACTGCGTTAATCACGTCGTCCGTGGCAATGGCATCGATGCTGATGGCGACCGTCGCCAGATCGACCGTTACGTTGTGATTGATGGATACAGGGTTACCCGCCGCGCTCTCGCCTTCAACTGTGACCGACACGGTACCCGCCGCCAGCGCGCTAACATCTGCCGCCGGAATTGCTGCACTCCAGGTGCCGTCAGCCAGCACCGTAGCGGCGTAGGTTTTGCCGTTCACGGTTACCGTCAGCGCGGAGCCTGCTGCAAGGCCCTCACTGGAGCCGGTGACGATTAGGTTCTGCGCATGTTCGATGCTGTTGATCACATCGTCGCCCGCCACGGTATCAACGCGCAGGCCAGGTAAATTGGCATCAATGGCGATGTCACGCTCGCCAGAGCCGGTATTGCCGTGGCCGTTAGTCACGCTTGCTGACACAGTCAGCAAGCCGTTACCGATAGCCGTTAAGACGCTCAATGGAACATTTACCAACCAGCTCAGGTCATCCTGAACCGTCGCCGTGTACGTATAACCACCAATGTTAATCGTGACAACATCACCGCTCGCCGCACCGCTGACTTTACCACTCAGAGCCTGCCCCGTGACCACTTCTGCCGCGTTGATCACGTCGTCGGTAGCGATAGCGTTGATGGTTACCACCGGGATCGCGCTGTCCACCAGTACGCCATGGCTGCTATTCGTGCTGTTACCTGCGGTATCGGTCACGCTGGCCGTGACGGAGTAGTTTGCTTCACCCAGCGCAGAGACGTTCGCTGCAGGAACGACGACGCTCCAGTTACCGCTGGCATCGGTGGTGGCGATATAGTTGATGCCATTCAGGGTCACAGTGATAGTGGTGCCATCCGGCTGATTACTGGTGCCGGAGAGCAGCAGATCTTCGCCCTTCTCGGTGGCGTTGATGACATCATCGCCCGCCAGGGTATTGATAGTGATAACTGGCGTGGTCAGAGAGACGTCAATATCATGCATTGCAGTGGTGCTGTTACCGGCTTTATCCGTGATGGAAGCGCTCAGGGTGTAGCCACTGTTCACCAGCGCGCCAACGTCAGAGGCTGGCACACCAATGCTCCAGTTACCGGAACCACCGAGCATTGCAGTGTAATCTTTGCCGTTCAGGGTTACGGTGATGACGTCACCCGCCTGCGCACCGCTCACGTTTCCGGAGACGATCAGCGCCTGGCCGTGCTCGGCGATATTAATGATGTCGTCGCTCGCCACGATGTTGAAGCTGATATTTGGCACAGTGACATCGACCAGCACGGATGAACCCGTGCTCGCCGGGTTGCCCGCTTTATCGGAAACGGTCGCCGTTACCGCCGCATTGCCGTCGGTGATACCTGCTATGTCGGCTGCCGGAACGTTCAGCGTCCAGGTACCGTCTGCCTGAACCTGCGCGGTGTACTGATTGCCATTGAAGGTCACAGTGACTGTCTGACCGGCTTCGGCGCTTGAGGTACCACTCAGGGTCAGGTCCAGCGCCGCTTCAGTCGCATTTAGCATATTGTCGCTGCTAATGGTGTTGATGGTCACCGTCGGCGCGGTGGTATCGACGCTGTATTCCTGCGCGGAAGAGGCCGAATTGCCATTCACGTTGGTCACGCTGACCTGCACGCTGGCGTCGCCATCTTTCAGGCTATTTAAATTAGCCGCTGGAACGGTATAGCTCCAGTTACCATCGACGTCGACAATTGTGGTGTAGCTCTTGCCGCCGAAAATGACCGTCACTTTCTGGCCCGCTTCGACGTTCGATGAGGTGCCGCTTAACACCAGATCCTGACCTTTTTCTGCGGCATTCAGCACGTTGTCATCGGTCACGTTGCTGATGCTGATGGCCACCGGGGCAAGATCCACATCCACAACGGTGCCGATGTTCACCGGGTTGCCGGAGGTATCTTGCGCACTGGCGCTGATGGTGAGAGAACCGTCCGCCCACTGGGACACGTCCGCAGCCGGAACCGCCGCCTGCCAGGTGCCATCTGCCAGTACCGTTGCCGAATAAACTTTACTGTTGATGGTCACGGTGACGGTGCTGCCCGCCGCCAAATCGGTGCTAGTACCGGACACAATCAGATTCTGCGCGTGTTCAATCACGTTGATCACATCATCACCGGCGACGGTATCAATACGCAGACCCGGCAGTTGGGCGTCAATGGTGAAGTCCAGGGAAGAAGAACCGGTATTGCCGTGTGCGTTGGTTACGCTTGCCGATACGGTCAGCTCGCCGTTACCGAGCGCGCTTAACTGGCTCTCGGTTAACAGCATGCTCCAAGTGAGATCGTCCTGCACGGTAACGGTGTACGTCTGGCCGCCGAGGATAATCGTAACGGTATCGCCCGCCACCGCATTGCTCACCTTACCAGTCAGGGTTTGCCCTGCCGTCACTTCCGAGGCGTTAACGATGTTATCGCCCGCGAGGGTGTTGATGGTCACTACCGGCAGCGAGCTGTCCACCAGCACGTTGTGGGTGGTAGAAGCACTGTTGCCGACGCTGTCGGTGACGCTGGCAGTCACGGTGTAGTTCACTTCGCCCAGCGCGCTCACCGCAGACGCAGGTACACTAACGCTCCAGTTACCGCTAGCGTCTGTGGTGGCGGTATAGTTGATACCGTTGAGATTAACAGTGAGGGGGGTGCCTTCCGGCTGGTTGCTGGTACCCGAGAGCAGCAGATCTTCGCCCTTCTCTGTGGCATTGATCACATCATCCGCCGCCAGGATATTGATGCCGATTTGCGGCGTCACGGTGTTAACGACAACGTCCAGCGAATTGCTGCCAGTGTTGCCGGACTGGTCAGTTACGGAGACGTTAATCGTCATGGTACCGTCGGCCAGCCCCTGAACAACAGACGCTGGCAGGCCGAGATTCCAGTTGCCCACAGCGTCTACCACAGTCGTGTAGTCGACGTTATTGATGGTGATGGTGACCAAATCACCCACTGCCGCGCCGGTGACGGAGCCGCTGAGGATCTGCGCCTGAGAATGGGCGATTTGGTTCACGGTATTGGTATCGGTGACAAAATCGTTGATCGTCACCTGCGGTACGGTGGCATCCACCAGCCCCACGCGATCTGCGCTACTGCTGTTGCCCGCCACGTCGTTCACAGTAGCCCTTACCGTCACAGTGCCATCTACCAGCGCGCCTACGTCGGCAGCCGGTACGTTGAGGGTCCAGGTTCCGCCCGTCTGGACTGTGGTCTGGTAAGATTTACCGTTCAGCGTCACGGTGACAGTCTGCCCCGCCTGGGCATTACTGGTGCCGCTGACCACCAGATCCTGCTGCGCTTCCGCCGCATTGATGATGTTATCGGACGTCAGGTTGTCCAACGTGATAGTAGGTGGCAACGTATCGACGGTGACGATGCGCGAGGCTTCTGCGCTATTGCCGTTCACATTGGTGACACTGACGCTCACCTGCGCACGTCCGTCGATCAGGGGTTCCATTGCACTCGCTGGAACGGTCAGGCTCCAGGAACCATCCTGCTGCACCTGCGCGGTAAAGATTTGGTCGGCAAATTTAACCACCACGGTCTGACCGGCTTCCACGCCCTGCGTCTGACCTGACAGCGTGACCTCAGCCCTTTTTTCGGCCGTGTTCAGCATGTCATCGCTGCTAATGGTATCAATGGTGACCGCTACGGCGTTCAGATCCAGTTCGATAGGGTGCTCAGCAGAAACGGTATTGCCCCACGTGTCCTGCGCGCTGACGTTGACCGTAATATCCCCTGCCGTCCATGCCTGAAGGTCGGACGCAGGAACACCAATTTGCCAGCTACCGCTGGCGTTCACCACGGCGGTGTAGTCAACGTTGTTGATGGTGACGGTAATCTGCGTGCCTGCGGCCAGATGGCTACTGGAACCGATGACGGTCAGATCCTGCTGCTGTTCGATGGCGTTGATAACATCATCGCCAGAAATCATGTTCACGCGCAGACCAGGCAGCTCGGCGTTGACGTTGATATCACGTTCGCCGCTGCCAGTGTTGCCGTGCGCATTAGTGACCGAAGCGCTGAAGGTCAAATCGCCGTCGCCAAACGCCTTGAGATCCGCTGACGGGATCGTCACGCTCCAGGTCAGATTATTACCCACCGTGGCGGTATAACTCTTGCCGCCAACAGAGATGGAAACAGTATCGCCCGCCGCCGCGTCGGTGACGCGCCCACTTAGGGTTTGATCCACAGCCACTTCGGCGTTGTTGACAAGGTTGTCGCCCGCAAAGGTATTGATAATCACCTGTGGTAGCACCGTATCGACCAGCAGATTAGCGTCTGCAGAACCGCTATTACCCACGCTGTCCGTGCCGCTCACACTGACGGTGTAGAGGGTATTTGCCAGATTCAGCACGTCGGAAACCGGCACCAGGACACTCCAGATGCCGTTTTCAACGGTGGCCTGATAGTTGACGTTGTTCAGCGTCACGGTGATGGCGCCGCCGTTTGGCAGATTGCTGGTTCCGCTCAGGCTCAGCGGCTGCATTGCCTCCTGTGCATTCAGAACATTGTCCTGGCTGATGACATCAATGGTGAATTCTGGCGGATTGCCGCTCAGCGTCACGCCGTGCGTCGCGTTGCCGGTATTGCCCGAGGCATCGGTAACAGAGACAGAAATGCTGTGGCGCCCCTCACCCATTGCGCCGATGACGGAGGCAGGCACACCAACGCTCCAGCTGCCATCGGCCTGTACCACACCGGTAAAGCTCTGGCCACCAAGGGTAACCGTGACCACGTCGCCCGCTGCCGCGCCGCTCGCCTTGCCGGAGATAATTTGCGCCTGGCCCTGCTCGCTGGTATTGAGAGTATCGTCACCCGCTACGGTATCGATCGTGACTACGGGTGCTGCGGTATCAACGGTGAAATCGACGGTGGTTGAAGAGCCGTTACCCGCCTTGTCACTGACGTTCACGGTCAACGAATGGTTGCCGTCAGCCAGCTCTTGTACTTCGCTGGCAGGAAGCGTAACGGACCAGGTGCCGTCACTGCCTACCGTGGCCGTGTGGTTTTTGCCGTTCAGCGTCACGGTTAAAATCTGGCCCGCTTCCGTGTTCGTTTTACCGGTCAGGGTCAGGGTCAGGTTGTGCTCTGCAGCATTGACGATGTTGTCCTGGGAAATCGCATCGATCGATAATGTCGGTGCCACGGTATCCACGCCAATCGTCTGGCTACCGCTTACGGTATTACCCGCCACATCTTTGCCGCTGACGTTGACCGTCCAGGTACCGTCACCCAGCGCCTGTGCGTCTGCAGCGGGCACCTTCACGCTCCATGCGCCGTTTTCGCCCACTTCTGCAGTATAGGTTTTATCGTTCAGCGTGACGGTGAGCACCGTTCCCTGCACGAGATTTTTGCTCGCACCGGAGAGGGTAAAGCCA
Source organism: Citrobacter sp. Cm046 (assembly GCF_030333065.1). NCBI lineage: Bacteria > Pseudomonadati > Pseudomonadota > Gammaproteobacteria > Enterobacterales > Enterobacteriaceae > Citrobacter > Citrobacter sp. Cm046. The sequence continues at coordinate 552,820 of NZ_JAOWGP010000044.1, forward strand.
GCGGACTGCTCGCTGGCGTTAATCACATTATCGTCTGCGGTGGTGGCGAGCGTAACGGTCGCGTCTGCCGTTGAGACGATCACGGTAATGCTGCCTGCAGCCGTGGTTTTACTGCCGTCGATCTGCACGACGGACCAGGTGTGTTCTCCGTCCGTCTGCGTCGGAAGTTTTACCGTCCAGGCCCCGTCTTTACCGACCATGGCGCTGGCAATGGTGCTGCCGCTGCTATCTTTGATCTGAATGGTCGCACCAGGTTGTCCGGTACCGCTGAAGGTTGGGGTATTATCATCAGTGACCTCTTTTGCACTCAGCACACCCTGCTTGTCACCCACTTTGTCCGTTACCAAAAAGGTCGGAGTTGCGCTCTCAACTTCTTTGGTGTTATCAATGATTTTGGTTTTGCCATCACCACCATGTGCCAGCAATGCGCCAATCGCGCCGCCGCCTAATGCTGCACCCGCAATCCAGCCCCACGGCGCATCGCTCAGGACACTACCTTGCTCGAGAAAAGGTTCGATACTGGATATTGTTGTCGCATGAGAAGTCAGTTCAGTGGTCGCAAGCCCAGACGCTTCTCCGGTCTCAGCAAACGATATATGGGTAAGTTGATCCTCATCGTTAAAGACCAACTCTGAATGGTTTTTACCTTCAGGATCGTCCATGAAATAATTGTTGCAGCGGATCACGCTACCATCTTTCATGTAAAGCAAGAGATCCTTACCCTGTCGCACGTAGCGTGCCACATCCTGTGCAGAACCATGGACCTCGATAACGCAGGGTGCAGAGACAGAAACAGAGAGGTTCCCTTCACCTTTCAGAACTGTTTTTTCAGCCGTCTTTCGGATAATGACATCAACAATTTTTACTGAACTCATATTTTTTCTCCTTGCAGGCGCCACCATCTTTTACTCATTGCCAATATTCAGATGTAGCAATCTCTGGGAATGACTCCCATTGTCTTCAGTTTTTTTAAGCAATTTTACAGCGTTTTATTTTCGTTAATAACTTAGATCAGGTAATTTCGCCGCAGCATTTTTTTCAACACCTATAGCAGGTAATAAATTATCCAGGGCTGTAGCATAATTAATTGCGGCACTCCAACTATCATATTCAGCCGTTATTTTTGATAGCGTTGCTTGCCAGACATCTTGTTCAACACTTAGTAAGTCATTAATACTTCTTTTGCTAAGAGTATATTCATTTTTATAAACCTCGCGAGCACGCAGAGCGCTCTGCAATTGTATATTCCCGGCATTTATTCTGCCGTGTGCTCCGGACCAGTCCGCCATAGCAACTGACGCTTTTTGTAGTACATCAAATCGCGCTTGATCGACTTGCGACATTGCCATTTTTCGTGCCCCTCCAGCCTGGAGAACTCTCGCTGAAACCGAGCCACCCTGATAAATAGGGGCATCAATATTTAGCTGAATATGATCGTCCCAATAGCTTCGGTTATCCGATTCATAACGCGTCCGCCCACCTTTAAGGCTTAGAGTCGGCCAGTGCTGTGATTTTGCTTTTTCAACGGCATACTGAGCAGACCTTTCCATTGTCCTTGCGGAGAGTACAGATGGAATTAATGAATAATCAATATTATCAAGAGAATCCTCTTGAACGACTAATTCATCAGGTACTGGTTGCAACTGCTCTGCATCAATACCGCTTAAGACAGCAAGTCTTGCCCGCGCGCTACTCAGCGCTGCATTGTATTGTTCAAACGTTGCCTGCATTCCCGCGACACGCGCTTGCGTCTGAAGCTCATCAGACGTAGAACTCAGACCAGCATCTGCGCGCAATCGTGCCATGTGCTGAACATTTTTAAGCGCAGTAATATTTTCTTTCGCTGCTTGTGTCAATTCGGTATAGCGTCTGACCTCAACGTAACTGAGAGACGTTTTCTCAGCGACACTAGATAATGTGGCCATAAGCTGGTACCGGTAACTATCTCGTTGTGCTTCAGACTGACTGATTGCGCTGTTCGTTTTGCCAAAATCATAGACAAGCTGTGTCAGACTTAGCCCCCATGTTGCTGAGTTTTGTAGTGAGCCGCTTGAGTCTGTAGTCTGGCTATGCCCTGTATTGCCATTAAGTGATATTTGCGGCATCCAACCACTTCGTGCTTCGTCAATTTGCGCCTGACCAATTCCCATTTGAGCGGCCTGCTGACTTATTGATGGGTCACGGTCAAAAGCGAAAAGAATACTTTCCTTCAGTGTCACATACGCAACTCGGGCTGTGTTCGGTGTACCGTTATAGGCTCTCGCAGTACCACATACGATCATGCCTGCAAATAAAAAATAAAATATGTTGTGCCTTAAGGGTACAAAAGCCCACACATAAGCCTCCTTATTTATCGACTCTCCTCCAGAATTCGTTTTTACTACGAATCAATTAAGGAATGAATTTTCTTTTTCCATAACGGATTGATTAATCAAGAAACTGTGAAATAGGAGCTTCGCCAATAAAATCAATTAATTTGGAGCATAACAAAAACTGTGATCCCTAACTACACCCACAATGTTAATACAGCGTTAACAAAATAGAGAATATTGTGCAATCTTTATAAAAAATCGAAAGGTTGTTTTTTACACCCCTAGAAAAAGCCTTTGTTATATATGAGATTCCTCTCTCATGACAGTTGCATATTTTTGCGTTAATTTCATTGTGAACTTACTCAAAGATTTTCAAAAAAAGTCAGTTTTAACCAAGACCTATGGTATTTATTGACAAATATTTTTGAATGATTTTTATTCAGAATAGCAATCTCCATCAAATCACACCAGCAGACAAAAAAACCAACAGCACAATGAAACAAAATTAAGAATTTTCACCCCCAAAAATGTCAATAGTCCTTTATGAGGGTGTAGGCCATTAACAAGGTGTTTTTTTGCTGATGCGCCACGAATAGCTTTTGTAACTGGATTGCATTGATCTGGAATTGATATGAACCCGCATCTACTGTGTTTCTAACCGCAACGCTATGCTCACAACGTATGGACGTTTTTATGGATGAAAAACTGGTGGTATTGTCGAACCATGATGACGTGCATATGGGGAAATAAACAGATTAAATTTTAATCGGATGTGGTAGAGTGACACACATTCATTGAGAGGTTAATCATCATGTCCTTTATCGATTACGCAATGAAGTTCTTCAGTGGTGCATCGACAACCACTATCACCTGCCCTGTTTGCGGCTTAAAATCATCTCAGCCTGTCTCCAAAATCCGTCTAAAACAGGCAATGCTTTGTCCTGGATGTAAAGCTCTGTTTGTCCCCAAACGCTAGTTCCAGATACCGGGTAACACAAACCCGATGTTCTATACTTAGACATACACCAGCAGCTGTTAAATCCCTGATGCCTTACGCCCATCCTGAGAGAACGTTTCTGAACTGATTTCGCAACTGCTCTTGCGCGCTATGTCGCATCAGAGCAACGCTATGAAAATGAACCCCAGGGCGTGGTTTAGCCGCTCCCGAATCCTGACGAATACCTCCGGACATGTTTCGTTTCCGGCTAATGATCCTACCGCTGACAATAATAATAACCTGCGTTCAGAGCTGTTTTCGACGCCTCAGATGGAACGATACGGTCAAAAGCTTGCGCGCACACATAAATTATCACCGGACAAACTGCCTTACTATTTGCTCAAACGTCTTGGTGATAATGAAGCCGTGATCACGCAAAACTGCTATGAGCTTAATGCAGGGAAAAAAAACAGCATTATGCCCGCCGGAGAGTGGTTACTGGACAACTACTATCTGATTGAGGAACAAATCCGTATCGTTCGCCAGCACTTGCCGAAAAGCTTCGGCAAAGGCCTTCCTTCTCTGACATCCCCCCATAATTGCCCGCGCATATACGATGTAGCGTCAGAGGCGATTGCGCATGGCGACGGACGCTGGGATACCGCCAGCATGACCAGCTATATCTCAGCCTACCAACAGGTGACACCGCTAACATTAGGGGAAGTCTGGGCTTTACCGGGTATGTTGCGACTGGCCCTGATCGAAAACCTGCGTCGCGTCAGTATGGAAGTCGTTAAGGCGCAGCAAGAACGTAGCCTGGCAGATAGCTGGATAACACGGATTTTTGAGTGTGCGGAGAACGCCCCTGCAGATTTAATCCTGGTGATTGCCGATATGGCGCGCTCACGCCCACCGTTGAGTAGTGCATTTGTCGCAGAACTGGTCCGTCGTCTGCAGGGACATGGTAATGCACTGGCGTTACCTTTGACCTGGGTTGAGCAGCGCCTGGCTGAACAGGGTGTCACTACCGATGAGCTAATTCATAGCTTCAATCAACAGCTTGCTGCCAGTCAGCTTTCTGTCAGTAACAGCATCGCCGGTTTACGATTACTGAGCGAAACTAACTGGGCAGATTTTGTCGAGACGATAAGCGTGGTTGAACAGACCTTACGTCTTGACCCTGCTGCCATTTATTCCAGAATGCACTTTGATACACGGGATCATTACCGCCATGTTATTGAAATTCTGGCGCGAGACAGTCACTTCAGTGAGTTGGAAGTGGCCAACCGTGTGCTCTTGCTTTCTCAGGAAGCGGAGCCCGAAACGCCCGGTCATCATATTGGCTATTATCTGGCAGGTGAAGGACGCCAGAAACTGGAAATTCAACTGTCGGCTGACACACCTGGACTCATACGCCTGCGGCACAGTTTCAATAAAATCCCCCTGCTGTCCTGGCTGGGTAGCCTGAGCCTGCTGACCACGGCAACAACAGCCGCTATATTGCACGATACGGCGCTGCAGGGAATGGGATGGTTGCTAATCGCTATGGCATTGCCGTTAATTGTGGCTGTCAGCCAGTTAGTGAGCGATCTGCTGAGCGAGGCGACGACACGTTTTCGAATCCCTCGCCCGCTGCCACGGATGGATTTTTCAACCGGGATCCCCGATGATTGCGCCACAATGGTGGTTATTCCCTGTATGCTGACCCGCCATGAAAGTATCAGCAAACTGCTCACCAGTCTTGAAGTGTGCTGGCTCGGCAATCAGGATAAAAACCTCTGCTTTGCCCTTCTTACCGATTTTGCAGACTCCACACTTGAAAATACTGAAGGTAACAGCGACCTGTTAAACCTGGCAATCGCAGAGACGCAGGAGCTAAACCAGCGCTATCCTGCCAGCCGTCCGCGCTTTTATTTGCTGCACCGAAAACCTGAATGGAATCCCACTCAAGGTATGTGGATGGGTTATGAACGTAAGCGCGGCAAACTGGCATCACTGAACACCTGGTTACGCCATCCCACAACACAATTTTCCAGCGTGGCAGACATGCCCGCCCATTTGTTACCACGGCACATTAAATATGTCATCACCCTGGACAGCGATACCGTTCTGCCACGCGATACTGCACATAAGCTGATCGCGACGATGGCGCACCCGCTGAATCGACCAGAGTATGATCCGCAGCGTCAAAGAGTCGTTAAGGGATACGGAATTTTACAACCCGGACTGGCGGAAGAGATGCCACGAAATGGCCAGGGACGCTATGCCGCCATGCGCAGCAGCGTTCCGGGTAATAACCCCTATTCAATGATGTCTTCAGATATCTATCAGGATCTCTTTGGAGAAGGATCGTTCGTCGGCAAGGGCATTTATGATGTCGATACCTTTGTCCAGGCCACAACCAACACCTGCCCGGAAAATCTGGTCCTCAGCCATGATTTACTGGAAGGATGCTATGCCCGTTCCGGACTACTGAGTGAGGTTTTGCTCTATGAGCAGTATCCGAACAACTATCTGTCGGACGTTGCACGCCGCACCCGCTGGATCCGTGGCGACTGGCAACTGCTGAACTGGCTAAAACTTCGCGTCAGAAAGGCGGATGGAAGCCGGGGAAAAAACCCGTTATCCGCACTATCATACTGGAAACTATTCGATAATTTGCGTCGCAGCCTGGTAGCCCCCTCTATGCTGGCACTGCTGTTTTCCTCCGTGCTTTTGGTACCCAATCCGTTTTACTGGCTTGGCGTGCTGGCACTGGTATGGCTGCTGCCTGCAATGTTGAGCATCACTTACGATCTGTTGCATAAACCTCTTCGCCGTCCGTTAAGACAACATCTCTTGCTGGTCGCGGCCGGAGCACTAAAGCGCCTTTCCAGCATCGGGTTGAACTTTTTGTTATCACCGCATGAAGCCGGATATTCGCTGTACGCGATTGGCGTGACGCTCTGGCGCCTCGGTATCAGTCACCAAAATCTCAACCAGTGGACCAGCCACAGCCCGGATAATCAGCAATCCCATATCTCAGTTTTTCGTTTTTATCGGGCGATGTGGATGAATGTGGCAAGCGGTGTGACCTTTGCAGCTCTGACGGCACATTTTGCTCCACTGCTTCTGACCGTTGCGCTACCCGTCAGCGTAGCGTGGTGTCTGACTCCCCTGCTGTTAAGCTGGTTAAGCCGACAGCCTGTACGTAAAACATTCTCACCGAATCAGGAACAAAAACAGTTGTTACGCCAGACGAGCCGCGAAATATGGGCCTTCTTTGAAACGTTTGCTACAGAGCAGGAGAACTGGCTTCCACCTGATAATTACCAGGAAATACCGCAACCTACAATCGCGCATCGCACTTCTCCCACTAACATTGGCCTTTCTCTGCTGGCCAACCTGACGGCCTGGGATTTTGGTTATCTGCCTGGTGGCGAAGTCTTGCAACGTGTGACGCTCACTCTCGATACGCTGGATAAAATGGAGCACTTCCGCGGTCATTTGTACAACTGGTATGACACCCGAACGCTGGCGCCTCTTAGCCCACGTTATATCTCCAGCGTTGACAGCGGCAATATGGCAGGCCATTTACTGACTCTGCGCGAAGGTCTGACCGCTATGCGTCATCAGCCGGTTTTAAACTGCGAGCAGATACTGGCCGGGTTGAACGACACAATGGCTATTCTGGAGAAGCACTGGGGACAGAATACGCCAACCGGTATGCGACTGCTGCGCAAACATTGCCTCAGCGCGATGTCATTACCTCCGGTACAGTTGTTCAGTGAACTTAAAAAAATGCGCGCCCAGTGTAATCATCTGACAGCTCAGTGCCAGCAAGAGAGTCATCTTGTGGTGCGCTGGGCAGAGCATCTGGAGCATCAACTGGTTCAGGTATGTCATGAATGGTCACATTTGCTCGGCTGGTTACCGCCATCGTATGACACCACTACGCTGCCGACACTGAGCTGGATTGCCCGTGCGAAGCATACCGGGGAAGGCACGCCTCCTGCTTCGGCTATCACCCTGGCACGCATGAGACTGGACATTATCACTGAACTGGAGCAACGACTGAACGACCATGCGCAAATGGATTTCACCTTCCTTTATAGTGAAACAACCAATCTGCTCAGCGTCGGCTACAACGGCGATACCAATACGCTGGATAAAAGTCACTATGACCTCCTGCCCTCTGAAATCCGTCTGACCAGTTTTCTCGCCATTGCGACTAACCAACTGCCGCTCAAAAGCTGGTACGCCCTGGGACGACTGTTTACTACCATCGACAATGAAACCGCATTGATGTCATGGAGCGGCTCGATGTTTGAATATCTTATGCCGAATCTGGTTATGCCTGCCTGGCCCGGCTGTCTGCTTGATGAGATGAGCCAGTCTGCGGTTAAGCGCCAGATAGACTGGGGTAAAGAGCGCGGTGTGCCATGGGGCGTGTCAGAGTCGGGTTATCATGCTTTTGATGTTCAGCATAATTATCAGTATCAGGCGTTTGGCGTACCTGGCCTGGGTCTGAGACGCGGGCTGGCTGACGATATGGTCGTTGCCCCCTATGCCACATTACTGGCTCTGATGATTGCGCCACAGAAAGCCTGTGAGAATCTGCTCGAACTGGACAAAAACGGTGCGCGCGGCGAATACGGTTTCTATGAAGCGCTGGACTATACGCCATCACGCCTCGCCACCGGACAACTGTATGCCATCGTGCAGTCCTGGATGGCGCACCATCAGGGAATGGCATTCCAGGCACTGGCCCACGTGTTGCTTAATGCTCCAATGGCAGACCGGTTCATGTCGAGTACCGCTTTCCAGTCAGCAAGCCTGCTGTTACAGGAGCGCGTACCGGATGCAGTCGATCTCTATAGCCCGCGCCGTCATTTTGAATCTCATGAAGGAAGAGTTAAACCGGTTCGCTATGAACCGCGTGTTTTCACCGACGTGGACAGTCCGGTACCCGAGGTCCAGCTGTTGTCTAACAGCCATTACCATCTGATGTTAACCGCTGGCGGCGGTGGGTACAGTCGCTGGAACGATATTGCCCTCACCCGCTGGCGCAGCGATAGCACCCGGGATAACTGGGGGGCATTTTGCTATATCCGCGATCCGCAGACCGAAGAAGTATGGAGCAATACCTGGCAACCAACTGTCAGTAATGGTGATAGCCGTGATGAAGTTATTTTTACCGATGCCGGCGCAGAATTCAGACGCAATTTCGGCACAGTGAGCGTCAGAACACAGGTTGTGGTCTCTCCGGAGGATGATATTGAGCTTCGCCGACTGACGCTGGTACATCGTGGTCGCCAGCCAAGAACCTTCGAACTAACCACCTATGCCGAAGTGGTACTGGCACCTGATGCAAGCGATCTGGCGCATCCTGCATTCAGTAATTTATTTATCCAGACCGAGCTTGATAATGACCGTGACGCCATCCTTTGTCACAGGCGTCCGCGCTCGCCGGACGAACAGAGTCCCTGCCTGTTTCACATGATGGTCGTGCGTGGTGATAACCATAAAGGCGCTTCGTTTGAAACCGACAGAGCGAAATTTCTTGGGCGCGGCAGAAATCCGGCCAATGCGTTTGCCACTGGCTTAAATGGACCACTCAGTAATACCTCAGGGTCAGTGCTGGATCCCATTCTGGCAATACGCCATACAATTACGTTACAACCTGGACAACCAGTGACGGTTGATATCGTCTATGGCATCAGCGCAAGTCGTCAGCAAAGCCTGGCCCTGCTGGAAAAATATCGCGATCGCCCCATCGCTGATCGCGTCTTCGAAGTCGCCTGGTCTCACAGCCTGGTGGTATTACGCCAGATGAACGCCAGTGAAGATGATGCTTCGCTATTTAATCGCCTCGCCAGTGCGGTGCTTTACCCCTGCCAGGAATTACGCGCCGACAGCCAGGTAATCAGCCGTAACCGTCGGGGTCAGTCTGGCCTGTGGGGTTGGGCGATTTCCGGCGACCTGCCGATTGTCCTGCTCAGTATCGTCAGCGAAGAGAGTATCGACACGGTGACCACGCTTATTCAGGCGCATCGCTACTGGCGGCTGAAAGGTCTGGAAGTGGATCTGGTTATTATGAATAACAGCCCAGGAGGCTACCAACAGACCCTGCAAAATAAGATCATGGATTTAATTTATGCCGGGTCAGAAGCAAATCTGGTAGATAAATCCGGCGGGATTTTTGTGCGTAATGGTGAGCATCTGAGCGCCGAGGATAAACAGCTTCTAATGAGTGTGGCCTGTTTGTACCTTGATGACCGCGCGGGTGGAATTAATGAACAGCTCAACCAGCGGATCCATACAACCAAAATTCTGGCCAGGCCACTGATTCCCCACACTACGGTTCGGAACAATCAACACAGTGACTGGACACCGGATACCAGTCAGTTACGCCACTTCAACGGTTACGGCGGGTTTTCTCAGGACGGTCGTGAGTATCAGATTGTACTCAGGGAAAATGCGCCCCCTCCAGCCCCCTGGTCCAACGTACTGGCAAACGCCCGTTTTGGTAGCGTAATCTCGGAAGCCGGACAAGCCTACAGCTGGTATGAGAATGCGCATGAATACCGGTTAACACCGTGGGAAAACGATCAGGTCAGCGACCGCAGCGGTGAAGCATTTTATCTGCGCGATGAAGAAAGCGGTGCCTGCTGGTCACCGACCACGTTACCGCTACGCGGTCAGGGTGATTATTTGACCCGTCACGGCTTCGGCTACAGCGTATTTTCTCATCGTGAAAGTGGTATAGACAGTGAGTTGACGATACTTGTCGCTGAACTGGAGCCCGTCAAACTGGCGATCCTGACGCTCAGCAACAATTCGGGGCGCACGCGTAAACTGTCCGTTACCGGCTATGTGGAATGGGCTTTGGGGGAATCGCGAACCCGATCGGCCCTGCATATTGTGACGCATTCTGCGAATATCCCGGATGGCTGCGGCGTGATGGCCAATAATTTTTACGGTGCCAACGGTAATGAACGTACCGCCTTTTTCGCCGTCAGCGGCCCTCATTGTTCACTGACAGGCGATCGCCGTGAGTTTATTGGCCGCAATGGTTCCCTGCATTACCCGGCAGCCATAAAATTACGCAGGCTCTCAGGAAAAACAGGTGCCGGGCTGGATCCATGTGGCGCGGTACAGTCTGCGACCACATTAATTGATGGTGACCAGCGAACCTTTATTTTTGTTCTTGGCGCAGAGGAAACCCAGGCTCAGGCCCAGGTGACAATCGCCCGTTATTTGGATGAAGAAGTCGCCCGCCAGGAGTTGAACAAGGTACACAGTTACTGGCACAGCGTGCTGGACAAAATCGAGGTTCACACACCTGATACCACCGTTAACTTGCTGGTAAATGGCTGGCTGCTATACCAGACAATCGCCTGTCGTCTGATGGCGCGTAGTGGTTATTATCAGTCCGGCGGCGCATTTGGTTTTCGCGACCAGTTGCAGGATACGCTGGCTCTGAGCCATGCTGAACCAGAACGTCTGCGCGAACAAATTGTGCTTTGTGCCTCAAGGCAGTTTGCTGAGGGAGATGTGCAACACTGGTGGCATCCACCTCACGGCAATGGCGTGCGTACACATTGTTCGGATGACTATCTCTGGCTCCCGCTCGCTGTTTGCCACTATGTAGAAGCGACGGGAGATATGAATGTGCTGGAACTGGCAATCCCGTATCTGGAAGGCCGCCCGATCCCTCCCCGGGAAGAGTCTGTCTACGATACCCCTGTCATCAGTGACACAAAAGAAACGCTGTGGTTACACTGCGTAAAAGCCATTCAGCATGGGCTACAGTTTGGGCCGCATGGCCTGCCGCTCATCGGGGCCGGGGACTGGAATGACGGGATGAACCGGGTCGGCATTGAAGGCAAAGGTGAAAGCGTCTGGCTTGGATTCTTCCTGTACGATATTTTGCAGCGCTTCGCAGGAGTGGCGGAACAACGTCAGGATACCACTGTCGCGTCGATGTGCCGTACGCAGGCCCTGCTCCTGCAAAAAAATCTCGAGTCCTCAGCCTGGGATGGCGAATGGTACCGGCGAGGATATTTTGACGATGGGACTCCGCTGGGATCGAAAGCCTCTCAGGATTGCCGGATTGATGCGATTGCGCAAAGCTGGTCCGTATTGTCCGGGGCAGCCAGCCCGGACCATAGTGCGCGGGCCATGCTGGCACTGGATAAGCACCTGGTCGATAACGATGCCGGGTTGATTAAACTGTTAACCCCCCCTTTCGATGGTCACGGGCCTAATCCGGGTTACATTCAGGGTTATCTGCCAGGCGTGCGAGAAAACGGTGGACAGTATACACATGGTGCCATCTGGGCAGTGATGGCATTTGCCCGAATGGGCAATACATCGCGTGCGTGGCAGTTGTGGTCAATGATAAATCCAATAAACCACACGTTGAGTGCAAACGGAGTAGAAATCTATAAAGCCGAACCGTATGTCATGAGTGCGGATGTTTACAGCATCGCGCCCCATACCGGGCGTGCGGGATGGAGTTGGTATACCGGTTCTGCAGGTTGGGCATACCGCCTGCTAACAGAGGAACTGCTGGGGATAAAACGTTCCGGTACGGTTTTGACCATTCATTCTCAATTGCCGGATGGTTGGCCATCTTTAAGCATGACCTACCAGCATGGCAACAGTGAGTATTACATCACCGTTTCGCGCGGTGATGGCGAATACCAGGTCATACTGGATGGCGTTCTTCTACCTGATGACAGAATCTCGCTGTGGGATGATGGACAATCTCATACTGTTGATATCCTTCAAAACTGAAGCTCGTTAAATATGCGCATTAACGTCTGCCGTTAATGCGCTGACTATCTCTGAGAACATCAAACGCGGTCTGCATCGCGATTTATCCTCTCTTCTTTTTTTGCTTGCATTGCATTGCATTGCCAGAAGAAACTCAAGCACTGGATTAAATATACACAACATAAATCAAATATTATTAAACAAAGGCGTATAATTAATAATACATTCTACAGAGCATTAATTTATGTCTTACACAGATGGACTCAGACAATTCAAAGAAAGACCCGTACACGTAACCTGTCCGGTATGTGCCCACATAGCAGATCAAAAAGCCGGGAAAATGCGCAAGGATGCTGTTCTGGAGTGCCCTGCCTGCGGGCTGCTATTTCGCCCGTCAGAATGCTGGTGCATTGGTGGTTAACAGGCATTCCAATCTTGAAAGTTAAAGGTAAAGCTTATGAAAACCAGAAAAGCTGTTTTTATTGAAGGTGATATCATTGCCAACCGACTGTTAGGAGAAGCCAGCCAACCCTTTTGTATCCACAGAGTTATGTTTAATAATGGGAAATATGCAATCGTGCGGGCAGCATCCGGCATATGTTTCAAAACTGGGGACATTATTCAACGAAATGAGAATGAATGGTTTTATAACCATACCAAAATTCGTCTTCTCTCCTTTGAATATCTTGAAGAAGACGAATCTGGACGGCAATTGCTTGAATATTATTAATATATCCATTAGCACAAGAATAATTGATGCTCTACGAGAAATTTGCGGTTAATACACGTAATGATCGGCCATTATGTCGTAATCTTAAAGAGCAGCAGCCTGCTCTGGATTCAGACCGACTCCATCCCATACAGGAGAATCAAACATGGCCGACTGGAACCCCTCGCTCTATCTGCAATACGCCAGCGAACGTACAAGACCTGCGGCAGAATTACTGAGCAGAGTGGCGTTAGAAAATGCACGTACAGTCGTCGATCTGGGCTGTGGTCCGGGAAACAGCACGACGTTGCTGCATCAGCGCTGGCCATCGGCCAGAATCATCGGGGTGGATTCATCACCTAACATGCTTAATGAAGCGCGTAAAGCGCTGCCAGACTGCCACTTTGTTGAAGCCAATATCAGCAAGTTTCGGCCGGAACAGTCATTTGATCTGCTTTACGCGAATGCTTCCCTGCAGTGGGTTCCTGACCACTATGAATTGTTCCCACAACTGGTATCCCTGTTGAACTACAACGGAGTACTTGCCGTGCAAATGCCAGATAACTGGCAGGAACCGACACATGTCCTGATGCGTGAAGTGGCCTATGAGCAGGGTTATCCCGATCGGGGACGCACGCCGCTCCCCGGTGTGCATGCCTATTATGACATTTTGACTGAAGCGGGATGCGACGTGGATATCTGGCGCACAACCTATTACCACATTATGGAGTCACATCAGTCGATTATTGATTGGGTCAGCTCGACGGGGCTACGCCCATGGTTGCAGGAGCTGAGTGAAAGTGAACAGCGTAATTATCTGGCGCGCTACCATGAACTTCTACAGGAACAGTATCCACTTCAGGAAAACGGTAATATCCTGCTGGCATTTCCACGCCTGTTTATTGTTGCCCGACGCGATTTTTAACCTCATTGAATTCGATATTGGCCTCTTTATTACAGAGGCTAATACAGAGAAGGCTAGATCTCATTATTGATTATGCGCGCCTTCGCCTTTTTAAGATCAGAATCTAGTGGTAAAGCCTTTCATCTGCTAGTGTCTGAAAACGTTTAACTGGCGAGAGTTGTCATGTCAAAAATCTACACTGGCGGTTGTCTGTGCGGTTCAATTCGTTTTACTGCCACCAACCCCAATAATTCACATACCTGCTCCTGTGACATTTGCCGCAAGCATACGGGTGCGCCCACAGTAGTATGGATTGAGTTTAATGCCGGGAATGTGGAATGGACAGGCAAATCCGGTAAGCCAACGACGTGGCGTTCTTCGGATACGTCCAGCAGAGCTTTTTGTCAGCAGTGTGGAAGTTCAGTGGGCGCCATCGATGACGCCCCCGTCATTGCATTATTAGTCGGAGGTTTTGACGATCCGAATGATGCGGATCTTGCTCCGGAGTTCCACTCTTTTACAGACATGCAACCGACATGGTGGCAAAAAGAGGTTAACTGAAATCTCTTTTACGTCAGCTGATAATGCTTATCCGGCATGCGCTTAGCTGGAACAATCGCTTCATCGTTCATCTGCAGCAAATCTATTTCTATCGCATTACAAATAGCATCGAGCGGCAAATCATTATTCTCCGTGCCAAACGGATCTTCGAGTTCTTCAGCCAGCGTGTCGAGAGAGATAAAGGTATAGGAAATAAGCACTGAGATAAACGGCGTCATATAGTGCAGATCCACCACCAATGCGAATGGCAGCATGATACAAAACAGATAAACAGTACGATGCAGGATCAACGTGTAGGCAAACGGCACGGGGGTATTCGCAATTCGTTCGCACCCCGCCAGTACCGCTGACATATCATTTAACCTATTGTTTAAACTATGGAATAATATATCAGAGAGCTGACCGCTGCGCCTGCGAACAGCTAACCATTCCCCCATCAGCAACAGGATGCGGTTTGCCGGGGACTGCGAAGCAAACACGGTCTGCAAATCTGTCGCACTGAGGTATTTCACCAGCGGTTCCGACTGTGGCTGCCGGCGCAAAGTCATACGCAAACAGTGCGCAAACGCAATTTGCAAGTTAACGAATTGCCGCAATTCGCCGTCGTCCGGTAAGGTAGTTTTCACTTCGCGCAACAGCGATCGGGAAGCAATCATCAACTGTCCCCACAAATGCCGGGCTTCAACGTAACGTGAATAGCAGGCGTTGTTGCGAAAACCTAAAAAGATAGCAATTGCGACGCCCAGGATGCTAAATGGCGCCAGCGTAAATTTGATACCCAGCATCGTATACCACGGCAGCATGATAATAACGGCGATGGAGAGCAGGAAATTCAGGAGCAGACGTGAAAAAATCTTGGATAAAACTGAACCGTGCCAGACAAAAATCAGGCGTAGCCAGTGTTGTTGAGGTCGAACGATCATGGTTATCTTCGAAAAATGTGAAAGCCGCGCCATTAAACGTGATCGTGATCAATGTTGCAAGCACATCCCGACAGTTAATTCCGCACTTCTACCACTGCAAGAAACAGTCAGCACAAGCGTTACAGACTGTATGATTTAAGAGAAACATCCGTATGTTGTAACTAATCAGGCAGTACGAAAAACCCGGCCAGGGCCGGGTTATTGGATCAGCAAATTAGCAAAGCGGTTTTACGGCTTCACGCATGCCTTTCACCAGAATCGTATCCAGATCGGCAGAAACCTGTTCCACCAGCCCGGGAACCTGCGTCAGGTCCTGTTCCCAGTGATCTTTTACAGCCAGAACGGATTTTACCAGCTCTGCGGTGCTGATCTGTCGGTCATGATGCTGAGCCCACAGCTGCTGAAAACGCTCAATCCAATGTGCATCATCCTGAACCGGGTAAGACTCACCGTTACGCTCCCCACGATAAAAAGCAATCAACGCCGCCAGAGCGAACGTCAGGCGCGCCGGCAGTTTGCCGCTGGCCTGCTGCCCTGCCAGCAACTGCGGTAGAATACGGGTGCGGAATTTGGTCATACCGTTCAGCGCAATAGACAGCAACTGATGCTTGATGTACGGATTACAGAAACGCCCCGTTACTGCACTGGCGAACGAAGCCAATTCATCACGTGGCAAATCCAGTACCGGAATAATCTCTTCATAGATAGCTTTTTCGACGAAAGCGCAAACCTCGGCATCATTCATCGCTTCACCCACTGTATCCAGCCCAGCCTGGAAGGCCACCGGAACCAGAGCGGTGTGCGCACCGTTCAGAATTGCGACCTTACGCTCTTTATACGGCTTGATGTCATCCACAATCAGCACATTTAGCGGATATTTATCCAGACGCAGTTCAGACGCTAATGTCTTCGGCCCCTGAATAACAAACAGGTAAAAGTGTTCAGCAGTATCAAGGAAGGCATCGTGATAACCCAGCTCCGCTTCAAGCTTCGCGACTTCATCACGCGGATAACCGGTCACAATACGGTCCACCAGCGTGGAACAAAATGCGTTTGCCTGATCCAGCCATTGCACAAACGTTTCTGGCAATTCCCATTCCTGAGCGTAACGCAGCACCAATTCACGCAGCGCATCGCCATTGTAATCAATCAGCTCACAAGGAATGATGATCCAGCCTTTATCCAGCGCCCCATCGAAATGGGTGTAGCGCTCGAAAAGCAGACGGGTCAGTTTTGCCGGGTAGCTCACCGCCGGTGCATCGTCGAATTTGTCACCCGCATGGTAACTAATACCGGCTTCAGTTGTGTTGGAGAAAACAAAGCGCATATCAGGATTATGCGCCAGCTTCAGGAACTCATCGTATTCGCTATAGACGCTGATCTCACGGTTAACTGAGCGAATTAAACGCGCCTCGCTAACGGCCTCTCCTTTTTCATTCAGACCGCGAATGATTGTGGTATAGAGACCATCCTGTGTGCTCAGTGAAGGCGGAAATGTACTTTCGATAGGACGAACAATGACCACACCGGAATTCAGATCGGTATGCTCATTCAGCAGATCAACTTGCCAGTCAACAAAGGCGCGCAGGAAGTTTCCTTCACCAAACTGAATAATACGTTCAGGATAGTGAGCACCGGGAAAATCGCGACGATTTAGTGTTTGCACAATGGGTTCCCTTTTTGATTAGTCATACAACCTGATTGAATTGGTCCAATAGGTTAGCAAACTTTAATACATTGAAACCCTGTTTTGATCAATCCCCGGCGACAAATTAGAGAGTTTTATAGAAAAGTGTGGTCCCGGTCAGCGCCCCATCAGGCATTTGTGCATAGTCAGGTATGACCCCTACTTTTTGCCAACCGCAATTGTGGTAGAACAACTCAGCGCCACTGCCCGTAGCTGTATCGAGTACCAGCAGCGATTTATGTTGTTGACGTGCGCAGTCCTCAAGCGCATTCATCAATTCCCTGGCAACACCGCTACGTCGCGCTGACGGATGTACCAGTAATTTGGCGACATCGGCACGGTGAGGTTGGTTTTCAGGTTGATCGATAACGAGTTGAACTGTACCAACCAGCGTTCCCTGCGAATTTTCGCTAACAAGAACGATTCTTTCTCCACGGGTAACGCTTTGCGCAACGCTCGCCCAGAAAGGCAGCGATTTATCACGATTAAAGGGGTAAACAAAACTCACGGATGCGCCGTCATTCACGCACAGCTCAAGGATATCGCCAAGCTCATTGATTCTCTTCAGAATCTGATCCGCGCTCAGCACAAAACAGGGTTTACAGGTAACCATTTATGCTCCTTAGATAGACTCCTTCATACTGCGTTTAACATCTGCACAACACAAGGAGTCGTATCATAGGATTATGTTATCTATGGCTGGTTCATCTGGATCACTAACCAGTGATAAATTACCGTGACAACGTAACGTTGCTGCTCTGCGCTCAGCGGTTGTCCCTGGGGAATATCATGCCATTTTGCCAGACACCCGCGACAGCAAGTTGCCGTGGCATGTTGGGCGATAAACACCGGGTGTCCACGCATCGGTGTTTGCTTGCCATCATTAACGGGATATGCCGGTGCCAGTCGTTTAGCAATAAAGTCTGCAGCATGTTGTTCAATAACCGGCGCACCTTTATCTCTGCAGTACTGCCTTTCTTTCTCACCAAGGCGAAACCGTGAACGAAATGTCGACTTCGCCAGTCGGGAAAAAAGAGGATCAAGCGAAATCATCAGTAAACTGAACGCCCCAGTTGTTGGGTTAACTGTTCCAGTACAGCGATCCCTGCCAGTGAATTTCCTGCGGGATCCAGTTCCGGACTCCAGACTGCAATCGCCATCTCATGTGGCACAATCGCTACAATTCCACCGCCGACGCCGGATTTCGCCGGAAGTCCTACCCGCCACGCAAATTCACCTGCGTTCTGATACATACCACTGGTCGCCATCAGTGCATTAATCTGCCGAGCCTGCAGTGGCGTGACCACCGGCTCATTAAGATGAAAGGCATGACCCTGATTGGCCAAAAACACGAAGGTACGCGCCAGCTCCACGCAGCTCATCTTAAGCGCGCAGTAGTGGAAGTAATTTTGCAGAACAGTAGTGACATCATGGTGAAAATTACCAAAGGATTTCATGAGCCAGGCAATCGCTGCATTGCGGGCCGAATGCTCAAACTCCGAGCGGGCGACCGTCGCATCATAGGCAATATCCGAAACGCCACTAAGCGCCCGAACGACTTCAAGCATGCGCTGGCGCGGTGCGCTTAGACGGCCTTGCAGCATATCGCAGACCACCAGTGCTCCGGCGTTGATGAAGGGATTGCGTGGTATCCCCTGTTCCATTTCAAGCTGAACCAGAGAATTAAACGGATGTCCTGAGGGATCCTTGCCTACACGCTGCCAGATCTCCTCTTCCTGATAATGACGCATCGCCACGACAAGGCTGAGCACCTTCGAAATTGACTGAATTGAAAAACGCTCCTGCGCATCGCCCGCCTGATAGTGCTGACCATCAACGGTACAAATGGCAATGCCCAGTTTTGAACCATCGACGGAAGCTAATGCGGGGATGTAATCAGCGACTTTACCCTGACCAATCAGCGGGCGAACCTGCTGCACAATGGTCTCTAAAATTGAATTGTCCATGGCCCTGGCCACAACATGCTCCTTGCTCGCAGGTCTGAAAGGCCTGCGAGTATAACAGAGCTGAATACACAGCGTCAGACCGGAAGACGGAATCTGGCAACGGCCTGCATTAACTGATGGGATTCATTATGCAGTTGCAGGGACGATTCCGATGCAGCATTCACCAGTTCACTGGTTTGCATGGCAGCACGGTTAAGCGACTGCAACTGGTTGGTCAACTGATGAATACTGCTCCCCTGATTGAGGGTCGCACCTGAAATATCATTCAGTAAATCCCCCAGGTTTTCCACTAATGAGATAACCTGGTGTAAATTCTCATCCAGCACGTTAACCGCATTGAACCCCTCTTCAATCCCCAGTAAGGAATGATGAATCAACGCCTGAATATTCTGAGTAGACTGGCTACTTTTTTGCGCCAAAAATCCAACCTCTTTTGCAACTACCGCAAACCCACGCCCTTGCTCCCCGGCGTGCGCCGCTTCAATGGCCGCATTTAACGCCAGAATTTTCGTCTGAAAAGCGATAGTGTCGATAAGCGTTATAATTCCACGCATTTCTGATGACCGGGCCACAATAGCCTGCATTGACTGGTTTACCGTTGCCATCATGCGATCGCCACCAGCAGCGATATCCCGAGCCTGCACAGCACGCTGATTAGCCTGTTGGGCAAAACCACTATTATCTTCCACATGCGTTTCCAGAAACGAAATATGCGAAGTGACGGAATTCAGTTCCTCACTTTGTTTTGCCGACTGCTGATACAACTGCTTATTACTTTGCGCAAGTTGGCTGATATTCCCCACCATTGATGTTGTGGCATCATTAACTTGCTGCACCAACACACGCAATCCCTGCTGCATTGCATCAATTCGTGAGCTTAGCTGTGAAACCTCACGATTAAACTGGCTCACAACTGGCGTCGGCCGGGAAAGATCGCCCGCCGCCAGAATATCAATATGATCTATTAGCTGCCGTAAAGGAGTGATAACCCAGCGGGACATTCCCCACCAGACCTGAATCGCAATGACTACCAGCACGACAGGGATAAATAAAAAAAGATGCTGCAACCCTTCGAGACTGGTCAGAAGTTGCTGCCGCCCGGCTTCAACTCGCCGTCCGCCATCTTTCTGAAAGCGTGCATAGTTTTCGTTAAAATCCGTCTGAAACGCCTGAGCAGGAACGGCAAAAAACGCATCAATAGAATTGGTTTGCATCAGTCCATCCGCCTGTTCCTGAATTCCGCTATAAAAGCGCTGATAACTCGTCATCAGTTCAGGATCCTGATGAGGGTTCAGGCTGATCCAGGAATCCCAGGCATTTTTTGACTGCGTCAGTGCGCGATACGCCTCCTCCATTAGCGGGCGCCAACTCCCCTCCGAACCGGTAGCGGCGTCCTGCATAAAATAGACCCCGGCGCGGTTAAGCAAATCGCTGGCGGACAATAGCGCAACCCTCGCCTCATCGACCTTCGCCTGCTGCAAAAGCGCTAATTGATTACGTTGCTCATTATGTTGAGCATCAGTGACAGAATCGGAAAGCATTAACGAAGTCGCCACCTGCAAAACAGAGAACAGCGTAATAATGCAGAAAATACCGGTTAACAGACCAAACTGACGGGAAACAAGGCGACGAAAAATTTGAATTAAGTTCATAATACTCTTCTGTATCAAAGCGTTAAACGCGAGTGTACGCAGAGTAAATGACAGAAACATGGCAGAAATAAGACAGGTGCCCCCTTAGAGGCACCAGGAAGATCAGATACGGTTTTTCCAGACGGTCTGCACATTACAAAACTCATGCAGACCAAAATGCGAAAGCTCGCGACCAAAGCCACTTTTCTTCACGCCACCAAAAGCGACGCGTGCATCACTCGCACTAAAGCCATTGATAAACACACCGCCACACTCCAGACGTGAGGCCATTTCCTGAGCCAGCGCCTCATCAGCGGTGAAAAGTGTTGCCGACAAACCAAAATCACTGTCATTGGCGAGTGCTAACGCATGCTCAGCATTTTTCGCCACGGTGATCGCCGCGACCGGACCAAACAACTCCTGACGGAAAGCCGTCATTTCAGGGGTCACATCGCCCAGTACCGTCACAGCATAATAGTTACCCTTGCCGGCAATTTTTTCCCCACCCAGTAGCAATCGAGCCCCTTGCGCCAGCGAGGCTTCTACCTGCTGATGCAGTTCATCACGCAGATCAAAACGAGCCATCGGTCCGAGTTCATTCTCTTCATTCAACGGAGAACCCATCTTTAACGCACTGGCAGCCGCCACAAAACGTTCAGTAAATTCTGCCGCAATCCCTTCTTCAACGATAAAGCGCTTTGCCGCAGCACAAACCTGTCCGGTATTCTGATAACGCCCTGCTACAGCGGCCTTAACAGCCAGATCCAGATCGGCATCATTGAGGACAATAAACGGATCGGAACCGCCAAGCTCCAGCACGCATTTCTTGAGCGCCGCTCCGGCCTGAGCGCCTATCGCCGCGCCAGCACGCACACTGCCGGTCACCGTTACCGCCGCAATACGTGGGTCATTGATCATTTGGCTGACCCCGGCATTATCAGCATTAACCCAGTTATAGACGCCAGCAGGTATTGCGGCATCAGCAAACACCTGCGCGATTATCTCCGCACATCCGGTCACGTTAGGCGCATGCTTTAACAAATAGCCATTCCCGGCCAGCAAAACTGGCACTGCACCACGCATGACCTGCCAGAGTGGGAAGTTCCACGGCATTACCGCCAGAATTGTGCCCAAAGGGCGATACTCAATCACCGCCTGCTGATTCTCAACCAGCGTTGGTTCCGGGTTAAGCATCGCCGGACCATGTTCTGCATACCAGTCGCATAAGGCGGCGGACTTCGCAACTTCAGCACGAGCCTGTCTGAGTGGCTTGCCCATTTCACGCGAAATGCACTGAGCCATTTCTTCTGCACGCAGGCGAAGTGCCTGTCCGACATTACGTAGCATCTGCGCCCGATACGCAACGGTCGTAAGTTTCCATTCATTGAATCCACGTGCTGCAAGGTCTAGTGCATGTGCAATCTCATCAGCACTGGCCCACGGCATCGCCGTTAATATTTCGCCATTGGAGGGATCGACGGAAATAGCATGTGTTGCTGCTGTGATGGTCATAGGTCTTACTCTCTTTATCGCAGGATATGGTTATATCATGAGCGTATTTACTCTTTATGAAAAATGAATAATATTAACCACACCATTCACGAATAGAGAAAAACAATGGATCTGACGCAACTGGAAATGTTCAATGCTGTTGCAGAGACCGGCAGCATTACGCAGGCGGCCGCAAAGGTACACCGTGTGCCATCCAATCTCACTACGCGTATTCGCCAGCTTGAAGCCGATCTGGGCGTCGATCTGTTTATTCGTGAAAACCAGCGTCTCAGGCTTTCCCCCTCCGGGCATAACTTTCTACGCTACAGCCAGCGGATCCTGGCACTGGTGCAAGAAGCGAGAATGGTTGTCGCCGGGGATGAACCGCAAGGACTGTTCTCTCTCGGATCGCTTGAAAGTACAGCGGCGGTCCGCATCCCTGCAACACTGGCGGAATATAATCAACGCTACCTCAAAATCCAGTTTGCGCTGGCAACAGGCCCCTCAGGCACCATGCTGGACGGTGTACTGGAAGGTACGCTGAATGCCGCATTTGTTGACGGTCCGATTACTCACCCAGGGCTTGAAGGAATGCCGGTATACCGTGAGGAGATGATGATTGTCACCCCCCACGGACACGCCCCGATCCATCGGGCCAGCGACGTCAATGGTTGCAGTATTTACGCCTTTCGCGCTAATTGCTCATACCGCCGCCATTTTGAAAGCTGGTTTCATGCCGATCGCGCAATGCCTGGCACAATCCATGAAATGGAGTCGTATCATGGCATGCTCGCCTGCGTCATCGCCGGAGCCGGAATTGCGCTAATACCGCGTTCAATGCTGGAAAGCATGCCGGGGCATCATCAGGTTAATGCCTGGCCGCTTAGTGAAAACTGGCGTTGGCTGAATACCTGGCTGGTCTGGCGTCGTGGGGGCATGACGCGGCAACTGGAGGCGTTCATTGAAGTACTGACCCCTCAACTCTCACAAAACTCAGATTAACCGACGTCAGTCAAATGGCGATGACAAGGAAGCGATTCTCACTCCACTTATCGTGTGAATCCGCCATAACTGTCGTCAGACTGGTCATATGTGCAACACCGAATAAGTGACAACGTCACTTATTATGGCTTTATGATTAGACCTCATCTCTTCTTCTGTTCGTATTACAACGTGACCAGCCTGTAACATACGGGCAAAAAACGAGATCTGAATCACGAAATGTTTGTATTTTAGCCAGTAAACGTTTTAAGATCATGGCCTCACCTTTTCGCAACTAACCCGACAAATTTATATGACAACAAACACTGTTTCCCGCAAGGTCGCGTGGCTACGGGTAGTTACGCTTGCAATTGCCGCTTTTATTTTTAATACCACTGAGTTCGTCCCCGTTGGTTTGCTGTCAGACATCGCGCAAAGTTTTGGTATGCAGACCGCTCAGGTCGGGATCATGTTGACAATCTATGCCTGGGTTGTCGCACTGATGTCGCTGCCTTTTATGCTGCTCACCAGCCAGGTCGAACGACGCAAACTTCTTATTTGCCTTTTCATTCTGTTCATCGCCAGTCATGTGCTCTCTTTTCTGGCGTGGAATTTTACTGTGCTGGTTATTAGCCGTATTGGTATTGCTTTTGCGCACGCCATTTTCTGGTCAATTACCGCATCGCTGGCCATCCGGCTGGCACCTGCCGGTAAACGTGCGCAGGCTTTGAGCCTGATTGCCACCGGGACCGCACTGGCGATGGTGTTAGGTCTGCCGATCGGGCGTATCGTCGGTCAGTATTTTGGCTGGCGCACCACCTTCTTCGCTATCGGTATGGGCGCACTTGTTACCCTGGTCTGTCTGGTTAAACTGCTACCAAAACTGCCCAGCGAACATTCCGGTTCTTTAAAAAGTCTTCCACTGTTGTTCCGTCGTCCGGCACTGATGAGCCTCTATCTGTTGACGGTTATTGTAGTCACCGCGCACTACACTGCTTACAGCTATATAGAGCCTTTCGTTCAGACCGTCGCCGGACTAAGCGCAAACTTCGCTACCGTGCTACTGCTGATTCTGGGCGGGGCTGGCATTATCGGCAGCATTATCTTTGGCAAACTGGGGAATCAATACTCCTCCGCGCTGATAGGTAGTGCCATCGCATTGTTGACGGTGTGCCTGGTACTGTTGCTTCCTGCAGCCGACAGCGAAATGCACCTTGCCATACTGAGTATTTTCTGGGGTATTGCCATTATGGTGATAGGTCTGGGGATGCAGGTGAAAGTGCTGGCGCTGGCACCGGATGCCACCGATGTTGCCATGGCGCTGTTCTCCGGTATTTTTAATATTGGTATTGGCGCAGGAGCGCTGGTGGGAAATCAGGTGAGCCTGCACTGGTCAATGTCTACGATTGGCTACGTAGGTGCCCTGCCTGCCGTTATTGCACTGATATGGGCGGTGATTATATTTCGCAAATGGCCAGTTACGCTGGAAGAACAGCCTCAGCAGTAGTGAAAACCAGGCCCGACAGGAATATCGGGCCTGTTGTTTAATGGTAGGTTTGAATAATTTCCAACACACCGTTAATAATAAACTGCACACCCATACACACCAGCAAAAAGCCCATTAGACGGGAAATGGCCTCAATACCACCTTTCCCAACGAGGCGCATGATGCCGCCAGAACTGCGCAGACACCCCCAGAGAATAATCCCGACAACCGCGAATATAATCGGCGGTGCAATCATGATCACCCAGTCAGGAAATTCAGAACCGTGACGCACGGCAGAGGCCGAACTGATGATCATTGCAATTGTACCCGGCCCGGCAGTGCTTGGCATCGCCAGCGGGACAAATGCAATGTTGGCAGTTGGTTCATCCTCCAGTTCTTCTGACTTACTTCTCGCTTCCGGGGAGTCATGCGCCTTCTGTTGCGGAAACAGCATTCTGAAGCCGATAAACGCAACGATTAACCCACCCGCAATACGTAATCCGGGAATCGAAATCCCGAAGGTATTCATTACCACCTGCCCTGCATAGTACGCCACCATCATGATGGCAAACACGTAGACAGACGCCATTAAAGACTGACGATTACGCTCCGCGCTGTTCATGTTGCCGGCAAGGCCAAGGAACAACGCCACGGTGGTTAACGGGTTTGCCAACGGTAACAGGACCACCAGCCCCAGTCCTATTGCTTTAAACAAGTCCATCATAAGATCATCTTTCCTGTGCGTTATTCGTCAACGGCAAGTATAAGGTGAAACACCAGGGATAAGCCATTTAAGCGATGTAAGGATTCATTTTGCGTCTTTACGCATAAGCCATAATTATCAGAATGTTAAAAATAAGCACACCGCAAGCGACACCCACGACTTTAGCAAAACGTGGCATTCGCTGATCCATTCATTTGACTTATATTTGCCTGAGCAATAATATCAGCCGTGACTAACTACTTGCCAGGGCAACCATTGTGAAAAACACCAGTGATCTGTTCAACGAAATCATCCCACTGGGTCGTTTGATCTACATGGTTAATCAGAAAAAAGATCGTTTGTTAAACGACTATCTGTCACCGCTGGATATCACTGCATCGCAGTTTAAGGTGCTCTGCTCCATCCGATGCGCGGTGTGCATTACCCCTGTCGAATTGAAAAAAGTGCTGTCTGTCGACCTTGGCGCCTTAACGCGGATGCTCGACAGGCTGGCCTGTAAGGGCTGGATCGAAAGGCTTCCAAATCCACATGACAAGCGAGGCGTGCTGGTGAAACTCACCGAGCATGGCGCGGCAATTTGCGAGCAGTGTCATCAATTAGTAGGGCAAGACCTGCACCAGGAACTAACAAAAAACTTAACGGCGGACGAAGTAACAACGCTTGAGCATTTGCTTAAGAAAATCCTGCCGTAAACAGAAAGAGGTATGACGATGTCCAGACGCAATACTGACACAATCACTATTCATAGCATTTTGGACTGGATCGAAAATAACCTTGAATCGCCGCTCTCGCTGGAAAAAGTGTCTGAGCGTTCGGGTTACTCCAAATGGCACCTGCAACGGATGTTTAAAAAAGAGACTGGCCATTCATTAGGCCAATACATCCGTAGCCGTAAAATGACTGAAATAGCGCAAAAATTAAAAGAAAGTAACGAACCGATCCTTTACCTGGCGGAGCGTTACGGCTTTGAGTCCCAACAAACGCTGACCCGGACATTTAAAAACTATTTTGATGTCCCGCCGCATAAATACCGTATGACCAATATGCACGGCGAATCCCGGTATTTGCATCCACTTAATCAATGTAATTGCTAATCGCCTGTAAAACGACGTAACCGAGGAAATCATGAAACTTCTGTCATCTGCAATGCTGGCCCTGCTGCTTGTTGTTTCGGGCCAGAGCATGGCGGAACAAACTGCGCAGCCTACGCTACAAAATAATCGTGACGCGATGATTATGCCCCCTGCGCAGGAACAGTCCCCATTCGATTTCAACCATATGGGGGCCGGAAGCGATAAGTCCGACGAATTGGGCGTGCCTTACTACAATATGCGCAGCCTGTAATTCGTTTTGCCCTGCCACCGCGGGGCTTTTTTTAGCCCCTCATCTGCACAATCTTGCGCAAACGAAAGCCGAACACGTTGATATACAGCCCCGCCATAATCAACAACGCGCCAATAAGCTGCAACCCGCTTAGCGTTTCATCAAGCAGCACAGCCGCGCTCGCCAGACCAACCACCGGAACCAGCAACGACAGCGGTGCGACACGCCAGGTCTCATAACGTCCCAGTAGCGATCCCCAAATCCCATAACCCACAATAGTCGCCACAAAGGCCAGATAGACCAGCGAGAGAATTGTCGTCATATCAATCGTGACGAGGCTGTGGACGATTTGATCAGCCCCATCAAGGATCAACGATGCCAGAAAGAACGGGATAACGGGAATCAACGCACTCCACACTACCAGCGACATCACGGCCGGACGCGAAGTATGCTGCATGATCTTCTTATTGAAAATATTACCGCAGGCCCAACTCAGCGCCGCCGCCAGCGTCAGCATAAAACCAAGCATTGCCACATGTTGTCCATTCAGGCTGGCTTCTATCAAAACCAGAACACCAAATACTGCCAGCGCGATCCCAACCAGTTGTTTACCCTGTAAACGCTCACCAAAGGCGAATGCCCCGAGCACAATAGTAAAAAAAGCCTGAGCCTGTAATACCAGCGACGCCAGTCCCGCGGGCATGCCAAATTTAATAGCGCTAAAGAGAAACGCAAACTGCCCAAAGCTGATGGTCAGGCCATAACCGAACAGCAATGAAAGTGGGATTTTGGGGCGCGCCACAAAGAAAATAGCCGGAAACGCCACCAGCAAGAAACGCAGCCCAGCCAACATCAACGGCGGCATATTGTGCAGACCAACCTTGATGACGACAAAATTCAGTCCCCACACGACGACGACCAGTAACGCCAACAACCCGTCTTTACGCGACATTCTACCGCCCCTGGAATTATTAAATTTTTGTAAACAAGTTAAAGTAACGGAAATCTTTGTACCGTAACAGATCATTAATTCAGGTAGGCCATACAGCGCATTTTCAGACAACTTATTGAGTGTACATCACACTTTTGACATGCTATTTCTTTCCGATATCTAAAAAAAACATAACAACATGCACTGTCGGGCAGGAAAATGAATACCACCTTGAGAAGGTCCACCCTCGCTTTACTCGCCTCATCTTTATTACTAACCATTGGACGCGGCGCCACACTGCCGTTTATGACTATCTACCTCAACCGTCAATACGGACTGAGCGTCGACCTGATTGGCTACGCCATGACGGTCGCACTGACAATAGGTGTCATTTTCAGCCTGGGGTTCGGTATTCTGGCAGATAAGTTCGATAAAAAACGTTATATGCTGCTGGCAATTACCGGCTTTGCATCCGGCTTTATTGCGATTCCTCTGGTGCATAACGTGGTGGTGGTAGTTCTGCTTTTTGCGCTGATCAACTGCGCTTACTCAGTCTTCGCCACGGTGCTGAAAGCCTGGTTTGCCGATAATCTCTCTGCCACCAATAAGACCAAAATTTTTTCGCTCAACTACACCGTACTTAACATTGGCTGGACGGTGGGTCCACCGCTCGGTACGTTGCTGGTGATGCAAAGTATTAATTTGCCCTTCTGGCTGGCGGCGCTTTGCTCAGCCTTTCCGCTGGTGTTTATCCAGACCTGGGTGAAGCGTTCAGAAACGACATCAGAAGGTGTGAATGCATCAGTATGGTCTCCGTCGGTTTTGCTGCGTGATAGAGCATTATGTTGGTTTACGCTGTCTGCTTTTCTGGCCTCATTTGTCGGCGGCGCATTTGCGTCCTGTATTTCTCAGTACGTTATGGTTGTCGCAGACGGTAATTTTGCCGAAAAAGTGGTCGCTGTCGTCCTACCCGTCAACGCAGCGATGGTAGTGACATTGCAATATGCCGTCGGGCGCCGACTCACTGCCGCCAATATTCGACCACTGATGGCCGGAGGGACACTCTTCTTCGTTTTGGGGCTGGTCGGATTTATTTTCTCAGGCAACAGCTTGCTACTTTGGGGGATATCCGCAGCATTCTTCACAATTGGCGAGATTATTTACGCTCCCGGTGAATACATGCTCATCGACAACATTGCACCGGCGGGTATGAAAGCGAGTTATTTCTCCGCCCAGTCACTGGGTTGGCTTGGCGCAGCGGTAAACCCGTTAGTCAGTGGCGTTATTTTGACGACGTTGCCATCCTGGTCACTGTTTGTGGTGCTTATTATCGCCATCGTCCTTGCCTGGGCACTGATGCTAAAAGGGATGCGCGCCAAGCCCTGGGGTCAGCCAGCGGTCTGCTGATCATGCAGCTACAGAGCCCAGGCGGCTCTGTAGCCTCACTACTCAGATAGCCACCAGCCCACGCACCCCCTCTGCTTGCATATTTTCTCCCAATCCACTTTGAATAATACTTCCGCGCGACATCAACAAATATCGGTCGGCAAGTTGTTCGGCAAAGTCATAAAATTGTTCCACCAGCAAAATCGCCATATCACCACGATGTGCCAGTTGAGAGATAACCTGGCCAATTTCTTTAATGACTGAAGGCTGGATCCCCTCGGTCGGCTCATCGAGTATCAATAGCTGTGGACGACTCGCCAGTGCCCGACCAATCGCTAACTGTTGCTGTTGCCCGCCAGACAGATCGCCGCCCCGGCGGTGTTTCATCTCTTTCAGGACAGGAAAGAGCGCATAGATTTCATCCGGAACAGACTTTGCCTGATGCGCAGGAAACCGGGACAATCCGAGCAGCAGGTTCTCTTCCACCGTCAGACGAGGAAATATTTCCCTCCCTTGCGGTACATATGCCACGCCAGCCTGAACGCGCTGGTGCGGCTTTCGCTGCGTGATATTCTTCTCCTGCCAGATTACACTTCCGGTGCGGGTCGGAATGAGCCCCATCAGGCACTTCAGCAGCGTCGTTTTTCCAACACCATTACGCCCCAGCAGACATGTTACCTCGCCGATATGCGCTTCAAAGCTCACGCCGCGTAGAATATGACTACCGCCATAATATTGATTCAGTTCGTTCACCTGTAGCATCAGAACCTCCTATCGCCCGAGATAGACTTCAATAACATGCTCATTGGCCTGCACTTCACGCAGACTGCCCTCGGCCAGAACACGCCCCTGATGCAAAACAGTGACATGGTCAGCGATGGTTTCAACGAAACCCATATCATGCTCAACGACCATTAGAGAGTGTTTACCGGCAAGTGTCCGAAACAGCTCGGCGGTGTATTCCGTTTCTGCATCGGTCATCCCTGCTGCTGGCTCATCCAGCAACAACAAATGCGGCTCCTGCACCAGCAGCATGCCGATCTCCAGAAACTGTTTTTGTCCATGAGAAAGCAGTCCGGCGCGACGACTACGATCGTTAGCCAGCCGCAGTAGCCCTAACATGTCATGAATACGATCCCGCTGTTCCCCCGAAAGACAAGCCCGTAAGGAACCCCACACGGATTTATCATTTTTCATTGCCAGCTCAAGATTCTCTTCCACTGTCAGAGCTTCAAATACCGTAGGCTTCTGAAATTTACGCCCAATCCCCTGACGGGCAATAGCGACCGAATCAAGCGCGGTTAAATCTGTCGATTGGTCATAAATCGCACGTCCACTCTGCGGCCTTGTTTTGCCGGTAATGACATCCATCAATGTCGTTTTTCCTGCACCGTTAGGGCCAATAATGCAACGTAACTCCCCTACACCAATGTTGAGTGTTAAATCTGTTAGCGCCTGGAAACCATCAAAGTTAACGTTGATTTTTTCCAGTTGCAGTACCGGGTCAGTTTGATTACGAAAGCGGTCGCCGGGCATCTGACGAGTAAAAAGTCCTTCATCTGGCAGCATTATTTATCTCCCTTACGAAACAAGCCGATCACCCCACGAGGTAAAAACAGCGTTACGCCAATAAATATCAGGCCGAGAAACAGCTGCCAGTACTCCGGCATAATGACGGTAAACCAGCTTTTAGCACCGTTGACCAGCAGTGCGCCAAATACCGGACCAATTAGCGTGCCACGCCCACCCAGCGCAACCCAAATGGCCGCTTCGATTGAGTTGGTTGGCGACATTTCACTGGGATTAATAATGCCTACCTGTGGGACATACAGTGCCCCTGCCAGCCCACATAGCACCGCAGAAAGTGTCCACACCAACAGCTTGAATCCTTTCGGGTCATAACCGCAAAACGTCAGACGGTTTTCAGCGTCACGTACAGCAGTCAAAATACGGCCAAACTTACTGCGGGCAAGCGCCAGTCCCAGCCACAGCGCCAGAACCAACAGCATTACGGTCGCTAAAAATAAGGCGACACGAGTTGAGGTTGCGGTAATGGGAAACCCCAGAATCGTCGTGAATCCGGTAAAACCATTGTTGCCGCCAAACCCGGTTTCATTGCGAAAAAACAACAGCATCCCGGCAAAAGTCAGCGCCTGGGTCATGATGGAAAAATAGACGCCTTTGATTTTTGACCGGAAAGCAAAATAGCCAAATATCAGCGCCAGCAGACCGGGAACCAGAACGACCAACAGCATTGCCCAGATAAAATGTTGCGTTCCCCACCAGAACCAGGGCAGTTCGCTCCATGACAGGAAAGACATAAATGCGGGCAATTCTTCGCCAGACGCCTGACGCATCAGATACATCCCCATTGCATAACCCCCCAGCGCGAAGAAAATCCCATGTCCGAGAGAAAGCATTCCGGCGTATCCCCATACCAGATCCAGCGCAACCGCAACAATGGCGTAACAGAGGATTTTTCCAACCAGGGTCAGCGCCCAGACGGATATTGCCAGCGGATGCTCTGCAGGCAGGAGCGCAAGAAACGGCAATATAATCAGCGCGAGCAACAAACTCAGCCCCAGTATCCGCATTGTACGCGGCGCTTTACGCGCCAGCGTTAATGTCATTGGCATCGTCATCAGTCAATAACCCTCCCTTTCAGCGCGAACAATCCCTGGGGGCGTTTCTGAATAAACAGAATGATTAGCACCAGGATCATAATTTTGCCGAGTACAGCGCCAACCTGCGGTTCAAGTATTTTATTGAAGATCCCAAGGCCAAACGCGGCAGCCACACTGCCTGCAAGTTGCCCAACGCCGCCGAGCACTACCACCAGAAACGAATCGATAATGTAACCCTGTCCCAGTTCAGGTCCGACGTTGCCTAGCTGCGACAACGCCACACCACCCAGTCCGGCAATTCCGGATCCCAGGCCAAAAGCCAGCATATCCACACGCCCGGTAGGCACACCGCAACAGGCCGCCATACTGCGATTTTGCGTTACCGCACGCACGTGCATTCCCAGACGAGTTTTATTCAGCAACAGCCAGGTAAAGAACAGAACCAGAATGGCAAAACCAAGTACCACGAGCCGGTTCCACGGCAAAATCAGGTTGGCATAGACCTGGATGCCACCCGATAGCCATACCGGGTTAGCAACCTCCAGGTTCTGTGCCCCAAAGGTCATGCGCACCAACTGGATAAGCATCAGACTGATCCCCCAGGTCGCCAACAGCGTTTCAAGAGGGCGTCCGTATAGATGACGAATAACGCCGCGTTCGAGAATCATCCCTATCCCTGCGGTAAGAAGAAAAGCAACCGGCAGTGCGACAATCGGGTAAAAGGACAACCACTGTGGAGTAAAGTGGATCATCAGTTGTTGCACCATCCAGGTACAGTAGGCCCCAAGCATCAGCATTTCACCATGTGCCATATTGATGACGCCGAGTAACCCGTAAGTAATTGCCAATCCCAGAGCTGCCAGCAGCAAAATTGACCCCAGTGATAACCCCATAAACGCCTGCCCAAGAAGATCGCTAATCATCATGCGATGGCCGATGGAATTCAGGCTCTCGCTTGCTGCCGCGCGTACGCTGGCATCAGGTTCATATTCAATCTGGGTAAAGGGTTGTAACCGCGCCTGAGTTTCAGGATCATTTGACTCAGCCAACAGTTTGATCGCCTGGCGTCTGACCTGCGGCAACGTGCTGTTGAGTTGCAGATTTGCCAGTGCAATGGAGAGCTGTGACTTCACGCCTGCATCAGTCTCCTGCGCCAGCCTTTGTTGCAGAAACGGCAACATGGCAGGAAGTGCTTCCCGTTGCAATGTCCTTGCAGCGGCAACTCTTTCAGTGACACTGTCACTTAGAAGTTGATGTATCGCCAGCGTCCCGGCGACCAGATTACGTAGTCGGTTAGTCAGGCGGATTTTTGTTAACTCCCCGGATGGGCTGGTCACTGCACCAAGCGGTTGCACCAGGGTGCCATTAATTGTAAACGCATTCTTTGCGCTGTCGGTCAGCAGACTTTCGCTCCCCAATGCATACAGCACAGGTAAACGTTGCGCCTCAGGGTTGAGCGACCATTGTTCCAGTAAGGCGGCCTGTTGAGTACGGCTGGCTGCGGTAAAGATATCGGCATCTGTTGCCTGTGCTATCCACGGCAAAAGCCACGTCAGCAGCAACACGCCACGAATTAAGCGCATGGCTTTCATGATAGCGTTCTCCAAAATTGCGCCCTCCCGCAGGAGGGCAAAAGATCAGTTGCTGGCAGTTTTGACGGGCTGTTCTGACTTTTTGTCATTGCCGCTGATATACGGACTCCACGGCTGAGCGCGGACTGGCGCATCGGTCTGCCATACCACGTTGAACTGGCCGTTACTTTCAATTTCACCAATCATGACCGGTTTATGCAGGTGATGGTTGGTTGAATCCATCGTCAGGGTAAAACCTGAAGGTGCAGCGAAAGATTGCCCTGCCATCGCAGCACGTACTTTATCCACATCGGTGGTGCCGGCTTTTTCCACCGCCTGCGCCCACATATGCAGGCCGACGTAGGTCGCCTCCATCGGATCGTTTGTCACTACAGAATTCGCATTCGGCAGCTTATGCGCTTTGGCATAGGCCCGATAATCAGCAACAAACTTCTGATTAGTTGCATTATCAACGGACTCGAAGTAGTTCCAGGCCGCCAGATTTCCCACCAGTGGTTTGGTATCAATGCCACGTAATTCCTCTTCGCCAACTGAAAATGCCACCACCGGAACATCCGTTGCTTTCAGCCCCTGGTTAGCCAGTTCTTTATAAAACGGAACGTTGGAGTCACCATTAATGGTCGATACCACCGCTGTTTTGCCGCCAGCGGAGAATTTTTTAATACTGGCAACAATTGTCTGATAATCGCTGTGTCCAAATGGGGTATACACTTCTTCAATGTCTTTATCGGCGACGCCCTTCGAATGTAAAAAGGCGCGCAAAATTTTATTAGTTGTACGGGGATAGACATAATCCGTACCAAGCAGGAAGAAACGTCTGGCGCTGCCGCCGTCTTCGCTCATCAGGTACTCAACCGCCGGAATCGCCTGCTGGTTAGGTGCTGCTCCTGTATAAAAGACATTAGGTGACATCTCCTCACCTTCGTACTGCACTGGATAGAACAGCAAACCGTTTAGCTCTTCGAACACCGGCAGAACCGATTTACGCGACACCGATGTCCAGCAGCCAAAGACCGCCGCCACCTTATCCTGACTCAACAACTGACGGGCCTTTTCGGCAAACAACGGCCAGTTTGAGGCCGGGTCAACCACCACCGGTTCCAGCTTCTTGCCCAACACACCACCACTGGCATTGATTTCATCGATGGTCATTAGAGCCACATCTTTAAGCGGTGTTTCAGAAATTGCCATCGTCCCTGACAATGAATGCATGATGCCGACTTTAATAGTGTCTGCGGCCTGGACGCTAAAACTTAGCCCCATTGCCACAGCAGAGGCCGAAAGAGCAAAAGCTTTTAGTAATGTACGACGCTGCATAATTTCACTCCTGAAAGATGATTTGCGAAAGCTCCGGTGCAGCCGGGCTGACAAAACGGTGCAAATTAAGGGTGTTCAGAAGTAATAAGGCAAAAACGATGCCAGATATTTTAAGCCCATTTAAAATCAATGAATTAGAAACAAATACAGGAATTCAACTGCAACACCTGGGCTCAAATGCCAGGTAAGTTGAACCACCATGAAACAGCGTTGCATTAGAAACGTGCAACACTTTGTATCGATTGCAGCATCACAAACGGGGATAATGACAGTCGCTTTTTGAGTTCCTGCATTATTCCACCATTATTTTCGTCACTATTATTTATTTTCCTCGACGAAATAGCGTTAAAAACTTACCTTTCTGTCGAAATAATCACATAGTTCAGCCTTTGTTTAAGTTTGAATTGCTACTCTATATCTAAAATAATTTGAGTTGATGGCAAGCGACAACTGAGCGAAGCCCCAGGTAACTTGAAGTATGGAGGGTATGGTTATAAACGAGGTGAAATTAAGGTAAGAGAGGAAACTCAAAAAGCAAAGGAGTAATTTAATATGTTAGGTAATATGAATATTTTCATGGCAGTTCTGGGAATTATTTTATTTTCCGGTTTTCTGGCCGCCTATTTTAGTCACAAATGGGATGATTGATGAACGACGATAGTCCTGCACCGAACCGGCCCCTTGTAGCGTAACTGCACAAGGGGCCATTTTTTTACCCGCCACAGTCCAGTAAGAATTTTCCAGCGTAACAGGCAAAAAAAAACCGCCGGACAGACCAGCGGTAAATGCTTGCATGGATAGATTTGTGTTTTGCTTTATACGCTATCAGGCGATTCCCTGCTGAGATAACGGATAGTCGGCTATGCTATCATCGACAACCCCAATGAAAGTTAAACGAAACGAAACTCCCCAGACAAAACTCACTCTCTGACCCGTGGCATCAATCGATCGTTAGTCTCAACCAACCTGATTTGCTGATGTTGATCCATAAACATACAGCGATTCCTGCCAGTCTGCTTCCCTTCATACATCGCACTGTCCGCCCGCCCGAGAGCGATATCCAGCGTTTCCCCCTGGTGCACACGGGAGATACCTGCAGTCACAGTGATGCTCAGTTCGCCGTCAGGATATGAGATTTTTTTACCGCCAATTAAATGGCAAATACGTAATCCCGCCTGGCACGCTTGCTCATCAGTCTTCGTCCTGATAAGGATAATGAACTCTTCACCACCATAGCGATACGCGGTTTCATCATGACGTGTCCATACTTGTAGATTTGCAGCCAGACTACGCAACACCATGTCGCCAACCAGATGACCATAAGTATCATTAACATATTTAAAACGGTCGATATCCAGCAATACGATGTACAAATTAAGTGGCTCAGCATCGAGCAACTGGCGGTCAAAAGTCTCATCAAGCATCCTTCTGCCGGGCAACCCGGTTAACACATCGATATTGCTACGAATATTGAGTAAATATATTTTATAGTCCATTACCGCAGACGTAAACGACAATAGCGCGTCCTGAAAGCTATCAAAATGCCATGAATGACTACGCTCTGCGACTATCGCCAATAGTAACTCTTTACCTAACGAGTGCATTTTTTCATGCGCGGATGTAATCCCGGCAATATAACTACAATCTCCATTATTTTGCGGCGCAGAATTATTTAACCATTGACCAAATTTGCAGGCACAATGCGCGTGAGACCCAGTAATGTCCAACTGCGTGACGTCAGACGATACGACGCAGCGGAACATTTTCACCAACCATTTGTAGTGAGCATCAATTGAATGATTGAGTTCCAGCAAAATTGTATCTATTTCCGGTGTTCTTTTTATCATCTCGACTCCCTTCCCTGTGTGAGCACTTCAACAGAAACAGTTTAACGATAAAAAAGAAAACTTATGTAAACTTATTAATAGTAGTTAATATACCAACGTTAAAGTTAGCAGTGATACGGGCTGTTATTACACAGACTGTATCACCCTCACGGCTATGCTTTTCTGAGGCTGGAGACTCTCAATTCCAGTTCTGAAATATCTCCAGATGATAATAGTGGTTGTAACTCTAGCAACCTTTCTTCTGGAATTTGATATAAATCAAGATCCCGTAATCGCTTAATATCATTTTCAGGAAATCGATATTTTATGATTTTTGCAGGATTGCCCCCAACGATTGCGTATGGAGGTACATCTTTGGTAACAACCGAACCAGCGGCCACTACGGCGCCTTCTCCAATGGTGACGCCAGGCATTATCATTGCTCGCATACCTAGCCAGCAACCATCCTGTAGTACGGTATCACCACGAAACTGGTAGGCATCCTTAATAGATTCCATAAAGGGATAAAGACTTATCCAGTCAAGCCGATGTGTACTGTTCCCCCCCATAAGAATAACGCTCTCCGCGCCAATACAGACAAAATTACCGATAATCAGCTTATCCAGATGGCCAAGAGGTTCCCAG
The DNA here is from genome assembly GCF_030333065.1 of Citrobacter sp. Cm046. Lineage (NCBI taxonomy): Bacteria > Pseudomonadati > Pseudomonadota > Gammaproteobacteria > Enterobacterales > Enterobacteriaceae > Citrobacter > Citrobacter sp. Cm046. The sequence continues at coordinate 589,537 of NZ_JAOWGP010000044.1, forward strand.
CCTCTACTAACCTCATCACCGAGCAAATATCGCACAACTGAATGTTCAAATCCTTTATCCCAACAGTCACTGTAATAGCTATGAGTCCCTTTGATACAAATATTTGGGTTAGTCACTGTCTGATGAAGATATTCCATTCTTGACCAATGCTTTCCTGACATTTCCGTCATCCTTTTATACAGCGTTTTTAAAAAACAACGCAATTATGAATGGCCTCATTATATCTGATTATCATGAGAGAAATCAGATGAGTCATCTGGCGGCTGACGAACCTGAAGCTGGTGGTTATCTGGCACAGAATAAAGTTGGGGGTTCTACTCCAGGTTTATCCGTAACATCAACAATCGCTATGGATTCGTGATATCGTTTTTTGCATAAACTAACAACGGAGACATGTATGCGTGTCGACACAAAAGTAAGGATTTGTTCACTATGTTACCTGGTTTGTGCGTACGCTATCGCAGTTGTAGTCATGGCGTTGTTTGCTGATTTTGTTGTAGCGGGTGTAGCCATTGATCTGTGGAGAGGCGAACTTACTGTCACTGATTACTTTGAGTTACGAAAACTACTTTTGCTCAAACTTTCAGGGCTGGGTGCAATAATCGGCTTTGTGGTATGGTTTTTCTTCTACCGAAAGCAATCTCATCACGATCCGTTAGATAAATATTTCAAATAGACAAGGCTGCTGAAAAAACGCAGCTTTATCCTTCGCCTGTGATTATTGTCATGCAAACATGATCGAGAACGCATTTTCCGGTGATTACCGGGATTAGTGTGTGATCGGTTCCCTGAAGGACATAATCATGAAAAAGTTACTAATATGTTGCTTATTCGGAAATACAGCTAATTCTCTGGCAAAAAAAATGCAGAAAATAGCGAACGCACAAAACCACCAGATGATAATCAGCGCAGTTGGTCTGGATAATTTTGCCAGTGTGGCACCTGCATTCGACTGTTTTCTGGTTGCTCCCCACATCCAGTACAAACTCTCTGAGCTCAAAGCCGTTGTCGGTGACTTACGCCCCATTGCTGTTATAGAAAGTCTTCCGTATGCCTCGCTGGACGGAGAGAAAGTATTAAGCTTTGTACTCGCTCATATGCCAGAGATGATCGATTAAATTGTGCGTCGACCATACACATCATGTATAGGTAATTTATCAAGTTAAGCGCGGCACATTACCTTTATGTACGCCACTACGCCGGAAACACTCACCTCGCCCAGAACATACTGGACGAGGTTCGAGGGAGATTCCTGTAAATAAAAACCGGGGAAAATTCCCCGGTTAGCGCGGCATTAAAAGTTATACTTAATACCCACCATGGCATTGGTGTCACTGTATCCTTTATCGCCCATCTGAGCGCCGACATTGCCCCACAGATTGACCCGAGGGTTAATCTGTCCTTCAACACCCACTTTGACTTCGCCAATGTTGCGGGCGCCAGCCTGGTTGATGTGGACATTATCCATGTTCACGTTATAACTGCGCGTATTATGCAACCAGTTGGCTTCAATGAACGGCTCGAAAGTACGGTCTTTGTTGTCATCCATCGCATGATGGCTCTTCAGGTACGTACGAAGGCCCAGACGGGTTTGTACGTTACCGTCGCCACCGCTGCTAACGCGGGTTCCATTGGCTTCACGATGGTTGTCTGCTTTCACACCCATCCAGGTGGCCTGGGCTTGTGGCTGGATAAACCATTCATTAAGCGTCCCTTTGCTGCCAGCAAACTCGCCCAGTTTCTGGGTGTAACCCGTCTCCAGCGAGGCCGTAAAGCCTTTAGACTTGTAGGATTCGCTGGCCAGTTGCTGCCCGTTAACCTGGTTGTTGAACCAGCTGTACTGGAGCCAGCTGTCCACATACAACCCTGCTTTATCCGCATCGCTGGCAAACCAGGTGCCGTAAGCGCCAACGCTGTAACCGTTTATCGAACCTTTTGAACCATAACCCGTGACGGAAGAACGGGTAGAACTGTGGTTATTACCGTAACCCGCCATCAGACCCAGGTGGCCTCTGTTCAGACCATCGGTTGACCACTGCGCAACATCGCCACCCAACTGTGCGACATAACTGTTGCTCTGTGTTTTCAACTGACCACTGCCATCACGCCAGTTATTATGACTACCGACCTGGCGTAGCCACAGACTGGTAACTTTCTTCTCACCAGTCAGAGCATCAACGTACTGCGTTTCCCCCAGACGGTCGTGCAGACGGGTGTTGAATAACGTGTTCGCAGCCGCAATGTTTGCAAGATAGCTACCTGCTTCAGGGCGGTTAACATGTGTTTCATCAGAGGGGTCAACCGGCGGTGTTACAGGATCAACGGGAGGGTCGACAGGGTCCAC
>NZ_JAOWGP010000045.1:0-28895 GCF_030333065.1 Citrobacter sp. Cm046
GAACGGTTCTTTAAGGTAAGGAGGTGATCCAACCGCAGGTTCCCCTACGGTTACCTTGTTACGACTTCACCCCAGTCATGAATCACAAAGTGGTAAGCGCCCTCCCGAAGGTTAAGCTACCTACTTCTTTTGCAACCCACTCCCATGGTGTGACGGGCGGTGTGTACAAGGCCCGGGAACGTATTCACCGTGGCATTCTGATCCACGATTACTAGCGATTCCGACTTCATGGAGTCGAGTTGCAGACTCCAATCCGGACTACGACATACTTTATGAGGTCCGCTTGCTCTCGCGAGGTCGCTTCTCTTTGTATATGCCATTGTAGCACGTGTGTAGCCCTACTCGTAAGGGCCATGATGACTTGACGTCATCCCCACCTTCCTCCAGTTTATCACTGGCAGTCTCCTTTGAGTTCCCGGCCGAACCGCTGGCAACAAAGGATAAGGGTTGCGCTCGTTGCGGGACTTAACCCAACATTTCACAACACGAGCTGACGACAGCCATGCAGCACCTGTCTCAGAGTTCCCGAAGGCACCAAAGCATCTCTGCTAAGTTCTCTGGATGTCAAGAGTAGGTAAGGTTCTTCGCGTTGCATCGAATTAAACCACATGCTCCACCGCTTGTGCGGGCCCCCGTCAATTCATTTGAGTTTTAACCTTGCGGCCGTACTCCCCAGGCGGTCGACTTAACGCGTTAGCTCCGGAAGCCACGCCTCAAGGGCACAACCTCCAAGTCGACATCGTTTACGGCGTGGACTACCAGGGTATCTAATCCTGTTTGCTCCCCACGCTTTCGCACCTGAGCGTCAGTCTTTGTCCAGGGGGCCGCCTTCGCCACCGGTATTCCTCCAGATCTCTACGCATTTCACCGCTACACCTGGAATTCTACCCCCCTCTACAAGACTCTAGCCTGCCAGTTTCGGATGCAGTTCCCAGGTTGAGCCCGGGGATTTCACATCCGACTTGACAGACCGCCTGCGTGCGCTTTACGCCCAGTAATTCCGATTAACGCTTGCACCCTCCGTATTACCGCGGCTGCTGGCACGGAGTTAGCCGGTGCTTCTTCTGCGAGTAACGTCAATTGCTGAGGTTATTAACCTCAACACCTTCCTCCTCGCTGAAAGTACTTTACAACCCGAAGGCCTTCTTCATACACGCGGCATGGCTGCATCAGGCTTGCGCCCATTGTGCAATATTCCCCACTGCTGCCTCCCGTAGGAGTCTGGACCGTGTCTCAGTTCCAGTGTGGCTGGTCATCCTCTCAGACCAGCTAGGGATCGTCGCCTAGGTGAGCCGTTACCCCACCTACTAGCTAATCCCATCTGGGCACATCCGATGGCAAGAGGCCCGAAGGTCCCCCTCTTTGGTCTTGCGACGTTATGCGGTATTAGCTACCGTTTCCAGTAGTTATCCCCCTCCATCGGGCAGTTTCCCAGACATTACTCACCCGTCCGCCACTCGTCACCCAAGGAGCAAGCTCCTCTGTGCTACCGTTCGACTTGCATGTGTTAGGCCTGCCGCCAGCGTTCAATCTGAGCCATGATCAAACTCTTCAATTTAAGTTTGATGCTCGTGAATTAAACTTCGTAATGAATTACGTGTTCACTCAGAGACTTGGTATTCATTTTTCGTCTTGCGACGTTAAGAATCCGTATCATTGAGTGCCCACACAGATTGTCTGATAAATTGTTAAAGAGCAGTTGCGACGCGCTTTGGCGCTCTGTCGCGAGGTGGCGTATATTACGCTTTCCTCTTTCAGAGTCAACCCTGAATGTCAGGATTTTTCTCTTCAACCGAACCGGCTGTTTGCGTGAAGTGATTCACATCCGCCGTGTCGATGGAGGCGCATTATAGGGATCCCATTTTTTAGCACAAGTGTTTTTTAGATCTTTTTTACTGAATGACGTTTTTTTGCCCCTTTCGCTACATTCCTGCGCAATTTGGCTGATTTTTGATAACTAAATCACTTGCACAGTCTCAATAATCCAACCAAAGTCTTCATTACCGCTCTATTTTCGTTGAGGTAAACATGTCTGATGTACTACGTCCTTATAAGGATCTTTTCCCACAGATCGGGAAACGCGTGATGATCGATACCAGCAGTGTCGTCATTGGTGATGTTCGCCTGGCTGATGATGTCGGGGTCTGGCCACTGGTGGCTATCCGTGGTGATGTTAACTACGTGCAAATTGGCGCTTGTACGAACATTCAGGACGGTAGCGTGCTACATGTCACGCATAAATCCTCTTCTAACCCACAGGGTAACCCACTCATCATTGGTGAGGATGTCACCGTAGGTCATAAAGTGATGCTGCACGGCTGCGTCATTGGCAACCGTGTTTTGGTCGGTATGGGTTCGATTCTGCTGGACGGTGTGGTAGTAGAAGATGACGTTATGATTGGTGCAGGAAGCCTGGTTCCACAAAATAAACGCCTGGAAAGCGGGTATCTGTACCTGGGAAGTCCAGTAAAGCAGATCCGCCCACTGAGTGATGAAGAGAAAGCTGGTCTACAATACTCCGCTAACAACTATGTGAAGTGGAAAGACGAGTATTTAAGTCAGGGTAACCAGACCCAGCCGTGATCGTCTTCTTGCTGGGCTTGGATCAGTGTTTCTGCCTCTTCTTCCAGATCCCAGCGATGCATCCGAAAAATCTCCAGCCACTGTTCAGGCGTGCCGCCACCAAAGCGATGCGCCAACACTTCTCCCTTTATGGCACATATTAGCTGCATGCCATGAACCATAGCAGGAAAGACGACAGCATTGATATCTGCTTTCCACTCTTCTCTATCGGGGAACTGGATCGCCTGATTCATGCGGACAGTTCCTGTTGCAACTTTTTAATGATTGGTTCAATCTCCGGCAGTACGCCATGCCAGAGTAAAACAGCATGCGCCGCTTGCCCCACCAGCATTCCCAATCCATCAGCATAACGTTTTGCTCCCTGAAGCACACACCAGGAAAGGAACGGTGTTGCGCCTTTCTGATAAAACATGTCGTAACAACAGACGGAAGCATGAATCAACGATGCAGGAATGGCTGGAACATCACCACTAATTCCACTGGACGTCGCATTAATAATCAGATCGAATTCGTAGTTCTCAAGTTCATCCATCCCTGCTGCCTGAACACTGCCGGTATGGGAGAAGATCTGAGCCAGTTCTTCAGCTCGAGATGCGGTACGGTTAACGATAGTAACAGCACAATCCATAGAAAGAAGAGGCAACAATACTCCACGGGATGCACCACCAGCGCCAATAAGCAGAATACGTGTCCCGGGGCGAATAAAAGATAAACGCTCAAGATCGCTTAACAAGCCAATGCCATCGGTGTTATCTCCCAGTAAACGCCCATCCTCCAGACGCTTAAGCGTATTGACCGCCCCGGCAAGTGACGCCCGTTCAGTCAATTCATCGGCTCGCGCAAATGCCTCTTCTTTAAAAGGAACGGTAATATTCGCTCCCTTCCCCCCTTCAGCAAAAAAGGTATTCAGCGTATTCACAAAGTTATTGATTGGCGCCAGTACACGCCCATAGGAATGATCAATCTTCAGCTGTTGAGCAAATTGCTGATGGATTAAAGGCGATTTACTGTGCGCTATCGGATTACCAAAAACAGCATAGGCTTCTTTCATATTACCCCTGTCGAAACTGTTCACCCGTCAAAGCATCACGGATTTCCGAAGGATTCAAACGCCCTCCGGTATCGCCTTCAACAACGGGAAAGTCTACACCGAACTGCGCTCGTACTTCCTCTACCGTTCTGCAAGGGGGTAAACCACTCAAATTAGCACTGGTAGAGACTAACGGTTTGCCATAAGCCTGGCACAATGCAACCACTAGCGGGTGATCCGTGACGCGAACGGCCAGAGAATCAAAACGCCCTGTCAACCAACGAGGGGTGGAAGAACGAGCAGGAAAAACAAAAGTGACAGGGCCTGGCCAGCGAGCAAAAACAGCTTTACGTTGTGTATCGGTAAGCATGCTGTCATCGATATACGGTTTGAGTTGCTCAAAACTAGCCGCAATCAGAATTAAGCCTTTTTCAATTGGCCGTTGTTTCAGCTCCAGTAAGCGGGTAACCGCCATTTCACTGTCAGGATTACAGCCTACGCCGAAAACAGCTTCCGTTGGATAGGCGATGACATTTTCTTGTTTCAGAACTTCTATCGCCGCAGCGATGGTGTCTGTGGGCAGGTTATTATTCACTTTTTATTCCGCCGATATCGGCTTTCCACATTGTTTACTGGCACAGAAGTGTTTCACACCCTGCGCGGTTTTCTTTTCGATGAGGAGCGGATAGTGACACTCAGGACACTCTCCAGCTAAAGGTTTGAAGTTAATGACAAACTGGCACTCCGGATAGCGATCGCAGGAGTAAAACGTTTTGCCATAACGGGAGCGGCGCTGAACCAGATGGCCCGTCTGGCATTGAGGACAAACAATTGCCGTTTCATCAGGCTTGTCGATAAGTTCGGTATGTTCGCAGGCAGGATAATCACTGCAACCAATAAACATCCCGAATCGTCCTTGCCTCAGCACAAGCTCTGAACCACATACAGGACAAAACTTACCCTCCAGAACTTTGACTATATGTCCGTCCGCAGAAGATTTAAGCGGACGGACATAATCGCATTCTGGATAGTGTGAACAGCCGAGAAACGGACCGTGTTTCCCGGAGCGAATAACCAGTTCGGCCCCGCATTGTGGGCAGGGATCGTTTTTACGCACCGTAAACAGTGCTGATTTAGCCATAACAACTCATACTGAACGAAGATTGATTAATGCAGCATACCTTCATTCACCTCAAAGAGTAATTCTTCCATTTGTTGATATGCATTTTCACAACCTGGAATGTTGAATAAAACCATCAGGATCACCCACTTCAGGTCTTCCAGATCGAACTCTGCCGTATCCAGTGCGAGTACGCGTTCAATCACCATTTCTCGCGTTTCGAGGTTTAGCACCTGAATCTGTTCCAGGAATAACAAGAACCCCCGACAACTCGCATCCAGTCGATCGCACTCTTCTGCAGTATAAATACGCATAGAAAGAGGATCCGATGCAAGCTGCATAGGCTCAGCAAGGCCGTCCTGATAATCAGCAAGCTTTTCCAGCCACAGTAACGCGTTGTAGATGTCTTCACGATCAAAACCAGCGTCGGTAAGATCCCGTTCCAGTTTGTCCTGATCCACACGTAGCTCTGCTTCGTTATGGATATATGTCTCAAACAAATACATTAGTACGTCGAACATGGCTTGCCCTCCTCAATCGGACATAGCCGCCGGGTACAGCTGCGATCCATCCTGCTAACTCCAGTTCGAGTAGCTGAGCCACTACCTCTGGCACAGGTTGGCCGGCACGTTCAGCGACGACGTCAACAGGTGTTACCTCATCTCCTACGTTAGCCAGGAGCTCAGGAAATGGCAATGCCACCTCTTCGTGATCTGGCGAATAAATTGAATTTTCAGGCTCATCTGGCAACCAATGTAACCCGTATTGCAAATTTTCCAGAATATCCTCTGGCATCGTCACAAGTGTCGCCCCCTGCTTAATGAGCCAATGAGGACCTTCGCTACCCGGACTCCCGATTGGCCCGGGCAAGGCAAATACCTCTCGTCCTTGTTCCAGTGCACAACGTGCCGTAACCAGTGAGCCGCTACGCTGTGCAGCTTCAACGACCAGCACTCCTTTACTTAGACCACTGATAATACGATTTCGTTGGGGGAAATTACGCGGTAAAGGAAGCGTGTCCAGAGGGAATTCAGACACCAGCGCACCTCCAGCCTCAACCAGATGTTCAGCGAGACAAACATGCCGCCTTGGATGAATGGTTTCCAATCCATTCCCCAGCACTGCAATACTTGTCCCTTTCATATTCACCGCGGCCTTGTGTGCCACGCCATCAATACCTCGAGCGAGTCCACTGGTGATCGTCACCCCATACGCAGCGAGCTTTTCACAAAAAAAACGCCCCCAACGCTCGCCATACCAGGAGTGCTGCCGGTTACCTACGACTGCGACCTGAAATGAATGAAGGCATTCGGGATTTCCAACAACAAAGAGGACTCCTGGATAATCCTCAATAGCGCGAAGTTGCGAAGGATAATGCATGCTGTCGGCAACAATTAAATAGTGATGGGGCAGTTCCAGCCAGCGCAGCGTTTTATCCAGAGTAGACTCTGGAAAGGTTAAGAAACGCTCTGCCTGTCGCTCCGAGAATCCTGCATGTTGAAGTATCGCTTTGTTAATACAGGGCAGAGCAATAAGCAAGTGAGCGACGCGAACCATCTCATCACCATACAGCTCACTCACTCGTGTTAAACGTAACCAAATCTCGGTGTGGGTCATCCTTATTCCCCTGCCACAAGCAGCCTTAGCAATCTTTGCGATTGGTCACTGATGCTGTCAATCAGAGGGGGTTTTGTCTAGAATAGAGGTAATAATCTTTCCAACTCCTGAATACAACTCTGGATAACTATGTCAGTTTTGCAAGTGTTACATATTCCGGACGAGCGTCTTCGCAAAGTCGCAAAACCGGTTGAAGAAGTGAATGCAGAAATTCAGCGTATCGTCGATGATATGTTCGAAACGATGTACGCCGAAGAAGGTATCGGTCTGGCGGCAACGCAGGTCGATATTCATCAACGTATTATTGTTATTGATGTCTCTGAAAACCGCGACGAGCGTCTGGTGCTAATTAACCCGGAACTGCTGGAAAAAAACGGTGAGACTGGAATTGAAGAAGGTTGCCTGTCGATCCCGGAACAGCGAGCACTCGTACCACGCGCTGAGACCGTTAAAATTCGTGCGCTCGATCGCGATGGTAAACCTTTTGAACTCGAAGCCGATGGCTTGTTAGCCATCTGTATTCAACATGAAATGGATCACCTGGTCGGTAAACTGTTTATCGATTATCTGTCTCCGTTGAAGCAACAACGTATTCGTCAGAAAGTTGAAAAACTCGACCGTCTGAACGCACGAGCTTAAGGACAAGGATCAACGTGTCAGAATCACTACGTATAATTTTTGCGGGTACACCTGACTTTGCAGCGCGTCATCTCGAAGCGTTGCTGTCTTCTGGACATAACGTCGTCGGCGTATTCACCCAACCGGACCGCCCTGCTGGACGCGGCAAAAAGCTGATGCCCAGTCCGGTAAAAGTACTGGCGGAAGAGAAAGGGTTACCTGTTTTTCAACCTGTTTCTCTTCGTCCCCAGGAAAACCAGCAGTTGGTTGCTGACTTACACGCAGACGTAATGGTAGTGGTGGCATATGGCCTGATCCTGCCGAAAGCCGTGCTGGATATGCCGCGTCTGGGGTGCATCAACGTTCACGGTTCTCTGCTTCCGCGCTGGAGAGGCGCTGCCCCTATCCAACGTTCGCTCTGGGCTGGCGATGCTGAAACAGGCGTTACCATTATGCAGATGGATGTTGGTCTTGATACGGGTGATATGTTGCATAAACTCTCCTGCCCAATCACCGCCGACGATACCAGTGCCAGCCTCTATGACAAGCTGGCTAAGCTCGGCCCTCAGGGTCTGCTGCATACGTTGCATCTGCTGGCAACTGGTACCGCAAAACCTGAGGTTCAGGACGAGTCGCTGGTTTGCTATGCTGAGAAGCTCAGTAAAGAAGAGGCACGCGTGGACTGGACGCTCAGCGCCGCACAACTGGAACGCTGCATCCGAGCCTTTAACCCATGGCCAATGAGCTACATCGTCATCGACGAGCAACCGGTCAAAATCTGGCAAGCTACGGTCATCGATAAACCTGCCGGTGCCGAACCAGGGACTATCCTGGAGGCAACCCGTCAGGGCATCCAGATAGCGACAGGCGATGGCATCCTGAATCTCATCTCTTTGCAGCCTGCCGGTAAAAAGGCCATGAGCGCGCAGGATTTGCTTAATTCGCGCCGGAAGTGGTTCGTGCCCGGAAATCGTCTGCTCTGACGGTTCATCTCTTTAAAGCCCGGACTCTCCGGGCATTTTTATTTTTGCGCTTATGAAAAAACATATTAATTTACGCAGTATGGCGGCCCAGGCCGTCGAACAGGTTGTTGAAAAAGGGCAGTCGTTGAGCAATGTGCTACCCGCCATGCAGCAGAAAGTATCCGATAAAGATAAAGCGCTGTTACAGGAGCTTTGCTTTGGCGTGTTACGTACGCTTTCCCAACTAGAGTGGATAATTAAACAGCTGATGGAACGCCCGATGACGGGCAAACAGCGCACAGTTCACTATCTGGTCATGGTTGGCCTCTACCAGTTGTTGTATACCCGTATTCCACCTCATGCGGCGCTTGCCGAGACTGTAGAAGGCGCAGTTGTTATCAAGCGTCCGCAGTTGAAAGGACTAATTAACGGCGTCTTACGCCAGTTTCAACGCCGCCAGGAAGAACTACTCACTGAGTTTGCACACAGCGAGCTACGTTTCTTACATCCGTCCTGGTTAGTGAAGCGTATTAAAAGTGCCTATCCGCAGCAATGGGAAGCTATTCTTGAGGCAAATAACCAGCGTCCACCAATGTGGCTGCGCGTAAATCGCAACCACCACAACCGTGATACCTGGCTGAGCCTGTTGAATGAAGCGGGCCTGACCGGTTTCCCACATCCGGAATACCCAGATGCCGTGCGGCTGGAAACTCCTGTATCGGTACTGGCTTTACCTGGTTTCGAACAGGGCTGGGTAACAGTCCAGGATGCCTCAGCTCAGGGCTGCATGAGCTATCTGCAACCGCAAAATGGTGAGCAGATCCTTGATTTATGCTGCGCCCCTGGTGGTAAGACAACACATATTCTGGAAGTAGCCCCCGAGGCTAACGTAACAGCAGTGGACGTTGATGAAAAACGTTTGTCACGTGTATACGACAACCTGAAACGCCTTGGCATGAAGGCGACCATTAAGCAGGGTGATGGACGCTACCCGCAACAATGGTGTGGTGAGCAGAAGTTCGATCGTATTTTGCTGGATGCACCTTGTTCAGCGACTGGAGTCATTCGTCGCCATCCCGATATCAAATGGCTGCGCCGTGACCGGGATATTGCCGAACTCGCACAGTTGCAGGCTGAGATTCTTAATGCAACGTGGGCACATCTGAAGCCTGGCGGCACGCTGGTTTATGCGACCTGCTCTATTTTACCGGAAGAGAACCAGCAACAGATTGCAGGCTTTCTGGCCCGTACGCCAGATGCAGTATTAAGCGAAACGGGTACGTCAGAGCAACCCGGACGTCAGAATTTACCGGGTGCGGAAGAAGGTGATGGCTTCTTTTACGCTAAGCTAATCAAAAAGTGATGAGATAATGGGTCGCGACTGATGAAAATTATCATTCTGGGCGCAGGGCAGGTTGGCGGTACGCTGGCTGAGAACCTGGTCGGAGAGAACAACGATATCACGGTAGTCGATACCAACGGTGAGCGTCTGCGCAGTCTGCAAGACAAGTTTGATCTCCGTGTAGTACAAGGGCATGGCTCGCATCCCAGAGTACTACGCGAAGCCGGTGCTGATGATGCCGATATGCTGGTTGCGGTGACCAGTTCCGATGAAACCAATATGGTTGCCTGTCAGGTAGCTTATTCACTCTTTAATACACCCAACCGCATCGCACGTATTCGCTCACCAGATTATGTCCGCGATGCGGACAAGCTATTCCATTCCGATGCAGTACCTATTGATCATCTGATTGCACCTGAGCAGTTGGTTATCGATAGCATTTATCGTCTGATTGAATATCCAGGTGCACTACAGGTTGTTAATTTCGCGGAAGGAAAAGTCAGCCTTGCAGTGGTTAAAGCCTACTATGGCGGCCCACTGATCGGGAATGCGTTGTCAACAATGCGCGAACATATGCCGCATATTGATACCCGAGTTGCGGCAATTTTCCGTCATGACCGCCCCATTCGTCCGCAAGGCTCTACTATTGTTGAAGCCGGTGATGAGGTGTTCTTTATTGCTGCCTCACAGCATATTCGTGCTGTAATGAGCGAATTACAGCGTCTGGAGAAACCTTACAAGCGCATTATGTTAGTAGGTGGAGGCAATATCGGTGCCGGTCTGGCGCGTCGACTGGAAAAAGATTACAGCGTCAAGTTGATCGAACGCGATCAACAACGTGCTTCTGAGCTTGCTGAAAAACTGCAGAATACGATCGTCTTTTTTGGTGATGCTTCTGATCAAGAGTTGCTGGCGGAAGAGCACATTGATCAAGTTGATCTGTTTATCGCTGTAACCAACGATGATGAAGCGAACATCATGTCGGCAATGCTCGCCAAACGGATGGGAGCCAAAAAAGTAATGGTGCTGATCCAGCGTAAGGCATACGTCGATCTGGTACAGGGCAGCGTAATCGATATTGCAATTTCACCGCAACAGGCAACCATCTCAGCGCTACTGAGCCACGTGCGTAAAGCTGACATCGTCGGTGTTTCTTCGCTGCGTCGTGGTGTCGCAGAAGCCATTGAAGCCGTCGCGCACGGGGATGAAACAACATCCCGGGTGGTGGGTCGCTCAATAGACGAAATCAAACTTCCGCCAGGAACGATTATTGGTGCCGTTGTACGTGGTAATGATGTCATGATCGCTAATGATAACTTGCGTATTGAGCAGGGCGATCACGTTATTATGTTCCTGACAGATAAAAAGTTTATTACCGACGTCGAGCGATTATTCCAGCCAAGTCCTTTCTTTCTGTAATTATTCGGGCGCTAATACAGCGCCCTTTTTATTTCCCTTTATTTATCATGGATTAATAAATTTATCTTTCAGCAATACATAAATGGAAATTACCTAAACATTTGTTAAACTTATAAACGTCAGCTGCATAGGGAGAATAAAATGAGTATTATTAAAGAGTTTCGCGAATTTGCGATGCGCGGGAATGTTGTAGATTTGGCAGTGGGTGTCATTATTGGTGCGGCATTCGGTAAGATTGTTTCATCACTGGTTGCCGATATCATCATGCCGCCACTTGGGTTACTGATTGGTGGGATTGATTTTAAACAGTTTGCGTTAACACTACGCGATGCGCAGGGAGATATCCCGGCAGTTGTGATGCATTACGGTGTGTTTATACAGAATATCTTCGATTTCATCATTGTTGCGTTCGCCATCTTTATGGCTATCAAACTAATTAATAAACTAAACCGTAAAAAAGCTGAAGAGCCTGCTGCACCGCCAGCACCATCGAAAGAAGAAGTATTGCTAAGTGAAATTCGTGATCTGCTGAAAGAACAAAATAATCGTTCTTAAGCTATCACCGAAACAAGAAGGCCAGTGGTAAAAAAGTGATTCACTTCCTTGCCACTGGCCTCCCAGTTCCCCCGATTGCCATGTTTACCTTTACGCAGATAACTGCCTTTCCCTTTCTTATTTTTCTCAACACGCTGTCTGAATAGTGGGTCATGCAGTAATGCCTCAATGGCATTGTCCTTTATCTGCCCCTTCGTATGCTGATAACGACTCATAATTACTCCAATTGTTTGGTTTAACGGCGCGAGTGTATTCCCGTCGGTTCAATAAATCAACAGCCCGACTTTGTACCGCTGGCACCTTGCTCAAGCGCTTCGAGAATAGAGCAATACACACTACTGTGAGCCATACCGCAACATGCATCATTCAATCTCTGTAGTGACCTTTGCATAGTCTGAAGCTCCGCAATACGGGCTTCAACTTCCTTTAATCTTTCCTGAACGATCCCCTTTGATTCCTGGCAGGTATGATGTTCTGGATCTATGCGGATCGACAGAAGTTCACGGATCGACTCCAGAGTAAAACCGAGTTGACGTGCATAGCGGATAAATTTAAGACGTTGAAGATCGCTTTCTGTATAGAGCCGGAATCCACCTTCGGTGCGTACTTCATGCTCCATCATCTGCTGTTTTTCATAGTAGCGGATGGTATCGGGCGTCACTTCCGCCAGTTTTGCTAATTCACCAATACGGTACATGCTCCCTCCGCTAGTCATCATTAATTTTATGTTGAAGTTTATCTGCGTACTCGCCGCGTAAAAACTCGGTACTTAGACCAGCCTGTCGTAGTTTGAGTTCAAGCAGAGAAAGGCGTCGGCTCACTTCCTGATACCGAGGATCATCTTTGCGAATACCAGTGAGGATATCAAGCAGATGTATCGCCTCTCTGCGTTGTTCAATCTCAGGGGGAAGACACCCGGAATTTTTTAATAACCGATATCCGGCTCGAAGTTCTGGCGGAACATGGGAATCATCATCAAGGGTAAGCGGCTCGCCTGTACCAGGCAAATTATCAAACTCACCTTTGGTCTGCGCATCAATAATATGACGCTCTGCCCACTGGTCGAGTAGCCACATACAACACTCCAAAAGATGAACAAAAAGAGTACAGATATTTTAGATAAGTGGGGATGCAACGGATATAAAAAAACCCGCCGGGGCGGGTTTTTTTACGTTACTACAGATTACTCTGCAGCAGCTTCTGCTTTCGACTCAGAGCGATCAACCAGCTCGATGTATGCCATCGGCGCGTTGTCGCCTGCACGGAAGCCACACTTCAGAATGCGAGTGTAACCACCGGCGCGGCTCGCGAAACGCGGGCCCAGCTCGTTAAACAGTTTTGCCACGATCTCGTTATCACGAGTACGGGCGAATGCCAGACGACGATTAGCTACGCTATCAGTCTTGGCAAGAGTAATCAGCGGCTCAACTACGCGACGCAGCTCTTTCGCTTTCGGCAGAGTCGTCTTGATGATTTCATGACGAACCAGTGAACCTGCCATATTGCGGAACATAGCCTGGCGATGGCTGCTGTTGCGGTTCAGTTGACGACCACTCTTACGATGGCGCATGACCTTATCCTTCTCAGTAAAACCTTAACCTGTGATCCGGTTACTCGTCAGCGATGCTTGCCGGTGGCCAGTTTTCCAGGCGCATGCCCAGAGACAGTCCACGGGAAGCCAGCACGTCTTTAATCTCAGTAAGAGATTTTTTACCAAGGTTAGGCGTCTTAAGAAGCTCAACCTCAGTACGCTGTACCAGATCACCGATATAGTGGATAGCTTCTGCTTTGAGGCAGTTAGCAGAGCGGACAGTCAATTCCAGATCGTCAACAGGGCGCAGCAGGATCGGATCGAATTCTGGTTTCTCTTCTTTAACTTCTGGCTGACGTACATCACGTAAGTCAACAAAAGCTTCCAGTTGTTCAGCCAGAATGGTTGCCGCACGACGAATCGCCTCTTCAGGATCGATTGTGCCGTTGGTTTCCATTTCGATGACCAGCTTGTCCAGGTCGGTACGCTGTTCTACACGCGCTGCTTCAACATTGTAGGCAATACGCTCTACAGGGCTGTAGCATGCGTCGACCAGCAGACGGCCGATTGGGCGCTCATCTTCTTCCGAATGAATTCGGGTAGAAGCCGGCACATAACCACGACCGCGCTGAACTTTGATACGCATACTAATAGATGCATTCTCATCGGTCAGGTGGCAGATCACGTGCTGTGGCTTGACGATTTCGACATCCCCATCATGGGTAATGTCGGCTGCAGTCACAGGGCCAATGCCAGATTTATTCAAGGTAAGAATAACATCATCTTTACCCTGAACTCTCACCGCCAGCCCTTTCAGGTTGAGCAGGATTTCCAGGATATCTTCCTGAACGCCTTCTTTGGTGCTGTACTCATGTAGTACACCATCAATCTCAACCTCGGTCACCGCACAACCCGGCATCGATGAGAGCAGAATACGGCGCAGTGCGTTACCCAAAGTATGGCCAAAGCCACGCTCTAAAGGCTCAAGGGTCACCTTGGCGTGCGTCGAACTCACTTGCTCGATATCTACCAGGCGCGGTTTTAGAAACTCTGTCACAGAACCCTGCATTGTGTCCTCTCTTTGGTACTAAGCTTTACTTGGAGTAAAGCTCGACGATCAGGTGTTCGTTAATGTCCGCAGACAGATCAGAACGCTCCGGCTTACGCTTGAACGTACCTTCCATCTTGCCAGCATCAACTTCCAGCCAGGTTGGCTTTTCACGCTGCTCAGCCAGCTCCAGAGCGGCTTTCACGCGAGACTGCTTCTTCGCTTTCTCACGAATGCTAACAACGTCATTCGGACTAACCTGATAAGAAGCGATGTTAACAACACGACCGTTTACCATAATTGCTTTATGGCTGACCAGCTGGCGTGCTTCTGCACGAGTGGCACCGAAGCCCATACGGTATACAACGTTGTCCAGACGACCTTCCAGCAGACCCAACAGGTTTTCACCGGTGTTGCCTTTCAGACGCGCTGCTTCTTTGTAGTAGTTACGGAACTGACGCTCCAGCACACCGTAGATACGGCGAACTTTTTGCTTTTCACGCAACTGCACACCATAGTCAGACAGACGCGGTTTACGCGCACCGTGCTGGCCAGGAGCTTGTTCAATTTTACACTTGGTATCGATCGCGCGAACGCCAGACTTAAGGAATAAGTCAGTGCCCTCACGACGGCTCAGCTTGAGCTTAGGACCCAAATATCTTGCCATTTTCTTTCTCCAACAATCCTAGAAACGACAGCGTTATACGCGACGTTTTTTCGGCGGACGACAACCGTTATGAGGGATCGGAGTCACATCAGTAATATTAGTGATGCGGAAACCAGCGGCGTTCAGAGCACGAACAGTAGATTCGCGACCTGGACCCGGTCCTTTGACCATAACTTCCAGATTCTTGATACCGTATTCTTTTACGGCTTCAGCGCAACGCTCTGCTGCAACCTGAGCTGCAAACGGAGTGGATTTGCGAGAACCACGGAAACCGGAACCACCGGCTGTTGCCCAACCCAGTGCGTTACCCTGACGATCAGTAATGGTAACGATGGTGTTGTTAAAAGAAGCATGGATATGAGCCACGCCGTCAGAGACTTGTTTTCTTACACGTTTACGTGCACGAATTGGTGCCTTTGCCATTATTCAATCACCCCGATTATTTCTTGATCGGTTTGCGCGGACCCTTACGGGTACGTGCGTTGGTCTTGGTACGCTGACCGCGAACCGGGAGACCACGACGATGACGCAAACCGCGATAGCAACCAAGGTCCATAAGGCGCTTGATGCTCATGCTAACTTCACGGCGCAGATCACCTTCAACGACAAATTTGGCAACTTCGTCACGCAGCGTGTCGATTTGTTCTTCAGACAGCTCACTGATCTTAACATCTTCAGCGATACCCGCTGCAGCCAGAATGGCCTTGGAACGGGTCTTGCCGACGCCGTAGATCGAAGTTAATGCGATCACAGCATGTTTCTGATCAGGAATGTTAATGCCTGCTATACGGGCCACTATGCACTCCTACTATTTAATATGTACGCACCATGCTGAAAAGCCCGTTTTCAGGATACTCAAATGGAAACGCACAGACATACAAAAGATTGGCTGGCTAATCTAGCCAGCTCAACCCAACTTTGCAAGAAAAATATGCGAATAAATCAGCCTTGGCGCTGTTTATGCTTCGGCTCGGCACTGCAAATCACACGGATGACACCATCACGCTTAACGATTTTGCAGTTACGGCATAATTTCTTGACGGAAGCACGAACTTTCATTTTTACTCTCCGTAACTTCTCGGGCGACCGTTAACGACCGTAGCCTTTCAGGTTCGCCTTCTTCAATGCAGACTCGTACTGACTTGACATCATCAGAGTTTGCACTTGAGCCATAAAGTCCATAATCACGACTACAACGATAAGCAGTGAGGTCCCACCGAAGTAGAACGGTACTTTCATTGCATCACGCATGAACTCCGGGATCAGGCAGATAAAGGTAATGTAAAGCGCACCAACCAAAGTCAGGCGGGTCATTACTTTATCGATATACTTCGCCGTTTGCTCTCCCGGACGAATTCCTGGTACAAATGCACCGGACTTCTTCAGGTTATCTGCTGTTTCACGCGGGTTGAAAACCAACGCCGTGTAGAAGAAACAGAAGAATATGATTGCAGACGCATAGAGTAACACATAAAGCGGTTGCCCAGGCTGCAAATACAGCGAAATTGTTGTCAGCCAGTTCCAACCAGTACCGCCCCCGAACCATGACGCGATGGTAGCCGGGAACAGAATAATACTGGAAGCGAAGATTGCCGGGATTACCCCCGCCATATTCACTTTCAGCGGTAAATGTGTGCTCTGTGCAGCATAGACACGACGACCTTGCTGACGTTTCGCGTAGTTTACCACAATGCGGCGTTGACCACGCTCAACAAATACAACAAAGAACGTCACTGCAAATACTAATACTGCAACCAACAGCAACACGAGGAAGTGCAGGTCGCCTTGACGCGCTTGCTCGATAGTATGGGCAATGGCTGGCGGGAGTCCCGCGACAATACCGGCGAAGATAATGATTGAGATACCGTTCCCGATACCACGTTCAGTAATCTGTTCGCCCAACCACATCAGGAACATTGTTCCTGTAACCAGACTTACAACAGCGGTGAAATAGAATGCAAAGCCTGGATTCATCACCAGGCCCTGCATACCAGGCATATTCGGTAGACCGGTAGCAATACCGATCGACTGGAATATAGCCAGCACCAGAGTACCGTAGCGGGTGTACTGGCTGATCTTACGACGACCAGACTCCCCTTCTTTCTTAATTTCCGCTAACGTTGGGTGAACCACCGTCAGCAGCTGGATAATGATCGACGCCGAAATATACGGCATGATCCCCAGAGCAAAGATAGAAGCACGGCTGAGAGCACCACCAGAGAACATGTTAAACATTTCAATGATGGTGCCTCGCTGTTGCTCAAGCAGTTTGGCAAGTACAGCGGCATCAATACCAGGGATCGGAATGAAAGAGCCAATACGGAACACAATCAGCGCGCCGATTACAAACAGCAGTCTGCGTTTCAGCTCGCCTAAGCCACCTTTGGCACTTTGAAAATCTAATCCCGGTTGTTTAGCCATCTGCTACTTATTCCTCGATTTTACCGCCAGCAGCTTCGATAGCAGCACGAGCGCCTTTAGTAACACGCAGGCCACGAACAGTTACCGGAGTAGTTACTTCACCAGCCAGGATCACTTTCGCGAACTCGATCTGGATACCGATAATGTTAGCTGCTTTCAGCGTATTCAGGTCTACAACACCGCCTTCAACTTTAGCCAGGTCAGACAGACGAACTTCGGCTGTAATCGCTGATTTACGTGAAGTGAAGCCGAATTTCGGCAGACGACGGTACAGAGGCATCTGACCACCTTCGAAACCGCGACGTACGCCACCGCCAGAACGAGACTTCTGACCTTTGTGACCACGACCACCGGTTTTACCGAGGCCAGAACCGATACCACGACCCAGGCGTTTACCCGCCTTTTTGGAGCCTTCGGCCGGAGACAGAGTATTTAAACGCATCTCTTACTCCTCAACTTTAACCATGAAGGAAACCGCGTTGACCATACCACGAACAGCAGGAGTATCCTCGCGCTCTACGGTGTGACCAATACGACGCAGACCCAGGCCAAGCAGCGTTGCCTTATGTTTCGGCAGACGACCGATTGCACTGCGGGTTTGAGTAATTTTAATAGTCTTTGCCATGGTTTATTTCCCCAGAATTTCTTCAACGGATTTACCACGCTTGGCAGCGACCATTTCCGGAGATTTCATATTTTCCAGACCATCGATAGTTGCACGAACCACGTTAATCGGGTTGGTGGAACCATACGCTTTAGCCAGAACGTTACGAACTCCAGCGACTTCCAGAACGGCGCGCATTGCACCACCGGCGATGATACCGGTACCTTCGGAAGCCGGCTGCATGAATACACGAGAACCCGTGTGAGTACCCTTAACCGGGTGCTGCAGGGTGCCGTGGTTCAGCGCGACGTTAATCATATTGCGACGGGCTTTTTCCATCGCTTTCTGGATCGCTGCTGGAACTTCACGCGCTTTACCGTAACCAAAACCAACGCGACCGTTACCATCGCCAACTACAGTCAGAGCTGTGAAGGAGAAAATACGACCACCTTTAACGGTTTTAGATACGCGGTTTACCGCGATCAGCTTTTCCTGCAGTTCGCCAGCTTGTTTTTCGATGTGAGCCATCTTACACCTCTACCTTAGAACTGAAGGCCAGCTTCACGGGCAGCATCTGCCAGTGCCTGGACACGACCATGATATTGGAACCCGGAACGGTCAAAGGACACATCTTTGATGCCTTTTTCCAGAGCGCGTTCGGCGACAGCTTTACCCACAGCTGCTGCAGCGTCTTTGTTACCGGTGTACTTCAGTTGTTCAGCGATAGCTTTTTCTACAGTAGAAGCAGCTACCAGAACTTCAGAACCGTTCGGTGCAATTACCTGTGCGTAAATATGACGCGGGGTACGATGTACCACCAGGCGAGTTGCGCCCAGCTCTTTGAGCTTGCGGCGTGCGCGGGTCGCACGACGGATACGAGCAGATTTCTTATCCATAGTGTTACCTTACTTCTTCTTAGCCTCTTTGGTACGCACGACTTCGTCGGCGTAACGAACACCCTTGCCTTTGTAAGGCTCAGGACGACGGTAGGCGCGCAGATCTGCTGCAACCTGACCGATCAGCTGTTTATCAGCGCCTTTCAGCACGATTTCAGTCTGAGACGGACATTCTGCAGTAATCCCTGCCGGCAGCTCATGATCAACTGGATGAGAGAAACCTAATGCCAGGTTTACTACATTCCCTTTGACCGCTGCACGATAACCTACACCAACCAGCTGCAGCTTCTTAGTGAAGCCTTCGGTAACACCGACAACCATTGAGTTCAGCAGGGCACGCGCGGTACCAGCCTGAGCCCATCCATCTGCGTAACCATCACGCGGACCGAAGGTCAGTGCATTATCTGCATGATTAACTTCAACAGCATCGTTGAGAGTACGAGTCAGCTCGCCGTTTTTACCTTTGATCGTAATAACCTGACCGTTGATTTTTACATCAACGCCGGCAGGAATAACGACCGGTGCTTTAGCAACACGAGACATTTTTTCCTCCGATTAGGCTACGTAGCAGATAATTTCGCCACCAAGACCAGCCTGGCGCGCTGCACGATCAGTCATAACACCTTTAGAGGTAGAAACAACTGCGATACCCATGCCAGCCATAACTTTTGGCAGCTCGTCTTTACGCTTATAAATGCGCAGACCAGGGCGACTGACACGCTGAATGCTTTCTACAACAGCTTTACCCTGGAAATACTTAAGAGTAAGTTCCAGTTCCGGCTTGGTGTCGCCTTCAACTTTAAAATCTTCAATAAAACCTTCTTCCTTCAGCACGTTGGCAATTGCCACTTTCAGCTTGGAGGAAGGCATGGTGACCGCAGCTTTATTCGCGGCCTGACCGTTACGGATACGGGTCAGCATATCCGCGATCGGATCTTGCATGCTCATCTGTCTTTACTCCCGTGATTCAATTGGTGACAATTACCAGCTAGCCTTTTTCAGACCCGGAATTTCACCGCGCATAGCGGCTTCACGGACCTTAATACGGCTCAACCCGAACTTCCGCAGGAAAGCGTGCGGACGACCAGTTTGACGGCAGCGGTTACGCTGACGAGACGGGCTGGAATCACGCGGCAGAGACTGCAGCTTCAGAACTGCGTTCCAACGATCTTCGTCGGTCGCGTTCACATCAGAGATGATAGCTTTCAGTTCAGCGCGTTTTGCGAAGTACTTATCAGCTAAAGCTACGCGCTTTACTTCGCGTGCTTTCATTGATTGCTTAGCCATTCAGTAACCCTACCTTACTTGCGGAACGGGAAGTCAAAGGCAGCCAGCAGAGCACGGCCTTCTTCATCAGATTTCGCAGTAGTGGTAATGGTAATATCCAAACCACGCACGCGGTCGACTTTATCGTAGTCGATTTCTGGGAAGATGATCTGCTCACGGACACCCATGCTGTAGTTACCACGACCGTCGAAAGACTTAGCGGACAAGCCACGGAAGTCACGGATACGTGGAACAGCAATAGTGATCAGGCGCTCAAAGAACTCCCACATGCGTTCGCCACGCAGAGTTACTTTACAGCCGATCGGATAGCCCTGACGGATTTTGAAGCCTGCAACAGATTTGCGTGCTTTGGTGATCAGCGGTTTTTGACCGGAGATTGCTGTCAGGTCAGCTGCTGCGTTATCCAGCAGTTTCTTGTCAGCGATCGCTTCACCAACACCCATGTTCAGGGTGATCTTCTCGACCCGAGGGACTTGCATGACAGAATTGTAGTTAAACTCAGTCATGAGTTTAGCGACTACTTCGTCTTTGTAGTAATCATGCAGTTTCGCCATCGTACTACTCCAAATTACTTGATAGTTTCGCTATTAGATTTAAAGAAACGGACTTTTTTGCCGTCTTCGAATCTAAAGCCTACACGGTCAGCCTTGCCGGTTGCCGCGTTGAAGATAGCAAGGTTAGAGATCTGAATAGCTGCTTCTTTCTCTACGATGCCGCCTGGTTGGTTCAGGGCCGGAACCGGCTTCTGATGTTTCTTAACCAGGTTGATACCTTCAACAATGACCTTGCCGGAAGACAGGACATTTTTCACTTTACCGCGTTTACCTTTATCTTTACCGGTTAACACGATAACTTCGTCATCACGACGGATCTTCGCTGCCATGATTCGCTCCTTAGAGTACTTCTGGTGCCAGAGAGATAATTTTCATGAACTTCTCGTTACGAAGTTCACGAGTTACCGGCCCAAAAATACGCGTACCGATAGGTTGCTCGCTGTTATTGTTTAAAATAACGCATGCATTACCATCGAAGCGAATGACAGAACCGTCCGGGCGACGAACACCCTTCTTGGTGCGCACCACTACCGCCTTCAGCACATCACCTTTTTTGACCTTACCACGCGGAATTGCTTCTTTGATGGTGATCTTGATGATGTCGCCTACGCCTGCGTAGCGACGGTGCGAGCCACCCAGAACCTTGATACACATTACGCGACGTGCACCGGAGTTGTCGGCGACGTTCAGCATAGTCTGTTCTTGGATCATTTTAGTGCTCCGCTAATGTCAACTACTACTGAGACCCGAAAATCAGGTCGTTAAAAAAGCCCCATATCGGGGGCGCGGCATTATAACACCGCTTAAACGATATGGGTAGAAAAAATAAACGGCTCATCGCTGAGCCGTTTATTCGTTGAGAATGCCTACTGTATTACAGAACAGCTTTCTCTACAACGCGAACCAGCGTCCAGGACTTAGTCTTGGACAGCGGACGGCATTCGCGGATTTCAACCACGTCACCAGTACCGCATTCGTTGTTCTCGTCATGTACGTGCAGTTTGGTCGTACGCTTAATGAATTTACCGTAGATCGGGTGTTTCACAAAACGTTCGATAGCAACAACAATGGATTTCTCCATTTTGTCGCTAACAACGCGACCTTGCAGAGTACGGATTTTATCGGTCATTACGCACCCGCCTTCTCAGTCAGTAAAGTCTTAACGCGTGCGACATCACGACGCACTTGCTTCAACAGGTGAGACTGTTGCAGCTGGCCACTTGCAGCCTGCATACGCAGGTTGAACTGCTCACGCAGCAGATTCAGCAGCTCGGTGTTCAGCTCTTCAACACTCTTCTCACGCAGCTCTTTTGCTTTCATTACATCACCGTCTTAGTTACAAAGGTGGTTTTAATCGGCAGTTTCGCTGCTGCCAGCTTGAATGCTTCACGGGCCAGCTCTTCCGGTACGCCGTCCATTTCATACAGGACTTTACCCGGCTGAATCAAGGCAACCCAATACTCCACGTTACCTTTACCTTTACCCATACGCACTGCCAGCGGCTTTTCAGTGATCGGTTTGTCCGGGAATACACGGATCCAGATCTTACCTTGACGCTTAACTGCACGGGTCATAGCACGACGTGCTGCTTCGATCTGACGGGCAGTCAGACGACCACGGCCAACAGCTTTCAGACCGAAGCTGCCGAAGCTAACATCCGTACCCTGCGCCAGACCGCGGTTACGGCCTTTGTGCATTTTACGGAATTTTGTACGCTTTGGTTGTAACATCAGCGACGCTCCTTATTTACGGCCTTTACGCTGCTGCTTTTTAGGTTGAGCAGCCGGTTTTTCCGGTTGTTCAACAGCAGCCATACCACCCAGGATCTCGCCTTTGAAGATCCACACTTTAACGCCGATTACACCGTAAGTGGTGTGCGCTTCAGAGGTGTTGTAGTCGATGTCAGCACGCAGAGTGTGCAGAGGTACGCGACCTTCGCGGTACCATTCGGTACGTGCGATTTCCGCGCCGCCCAGACGGCCGCTAACTTCAACTTTAATACCTTTAGCGCCCAGACGCATTGCGTTCTGTACAGCACGCTTCATAGCACGACGGAACATAACACGACGTTCCAGCTGAGAAGTGATGCTGTCAGCAACCAATTTTGCGTCCAGTTCAGGTTTACGCACTTCGGCGATATTGATCTGAGCAGGAACGCCAGCAATATCCGCTACGACTTTGCGCAGTTTTTCTACGTCTTCGCCTTTCTTACCGATAACGATACCCGGACGAGCGGTGTGAATGGTCACACGGATGCTCTTAGCCGGACGCTCGATCACGATACGAGATACAGACGCTTTCGCCAGTTCCTTAGTCAGGTACTGACGTACTTTAAAATCGCTGTCCAGGTTGTCAGCGAATTCTTTGGTGTTCGCAAACCAGGTTGAGTTCCATGGTTTTACAATACCCAGGCGAATACCATTAGGATGTACTTTCTGACCCATTGCTAGTCTCCAGAGTCTCAGCGATCGGACACAACCACAGTAATGTGGCTGGTGCGCTTCAGGATGCGATCTGCACGACCTTTTGCACGCGGCATAATGCGCTTCATGCTCGGGCCTTCGTCTACGAAAATTTTCGTAACTTTCAGATCGTCAATGTCAGCGCCATCGTTGTGTTCAGCGTTAGCAATGGCAGATTCCAGGACTTTCTTAACCAGTACAGCCGCTTTCTTATTGGTGTAGGTCAGAATATCCAGAGCCTGCGACACTTTCTTACCGCGAATCAGGTCTGCAACAAGGCGAACCTTCTGAGCAGAAGAACGAGCATGGCGATGTTGAGCTAAAGTTTCCATCTCTTCCTCCTACCTTATTTCTTCTTCGCTTTTTTATCAGCAGCGTGGCCGCGATAAGTACGAGTCGGTGCGAATTCACCCAGTTTGTGACCGACCATTTCGTCGGAAACAAATACCGGAACGTGCTGACGACCATTATGGACAGCGATGGTCAAACCGATCATGTTAGGAAAGATCGTTGAACGACGGGACCAAGTGCGCAGGGGCTTCTTGTCTCCGCTTTCCACCGCTTTCTCTACCTTCTTCAGCAAGTGCAGGTCAATAAAAGGACCTTTCTTGAGAGAACGTGGCATGGCTTATCCTCTAAAATTATTTGCTACGGCGACGTACGATGAATTTATCAGTACGCTTGTTGCTGCGGGTCTTCTTACCTTTGGTCTGAACGCCCCACGGAGTTACCGGGTGCTTACCAAAGTTACGACCTTCACCACCACCATGTGGGTGGTCGACTGGGTTCATCGCAGTACCGCGAACGGTAGGACGAACACCACGCCAGCGTGCAGCACCTGCTTTACCCAGAACGCGCAGCATATGCTCAGCATTGCCAACTTCGCCCAGAGTTGCACGGCAGTCTGCTTCGACTTTACGCATTTCACCAGAACGCAGACGCAGGGTGACATAAGCACCATCACGAGCAACGATCTGAACGTAAGTACCAGCGGAACGAGCCAGCTGACCGCCTTTACCTGGTTTCATTTCTACGTTATGAACGGTAGAACCAACCGGGATATTGCGCATCGGCAGGGTGTTACCTGCTTTGATTGCAGCATCAACGCCAGACTGAATCTGGTCGCCAGCTTTCAGGCCTTTAGGGGCCAGGATGTAACGGCGTTCACCGTCTTTGTACAGAACCAGCGCGATGTTCGCGGAACGGTTCGGATCGTACTCAAGACGTTCAACAACTGCCGGGATACCGTCTTTGTTGCGTTTGAAGTCAACGATACGATAAGCCTGCTTGTGACCACCACCGATGTGACGAGTGGTGATACGGCCATTGTTGTTACGACCACCGGATTTGCTGTTTTTTTCAACCAGCGGAGCAAAAGGTTTGCCCTTGTGCAGCTCTGGGTTGACCACTTTAACGACGTGGCGACGACCCGGAGATGTCGGTTTACATTTAACAACTGCCATTGTATTACTCCTCCGACTTACTCAGCGCCGCCGACGAAGTCCAGATTCTGGCCTTCCTTCAGGGTGACGTAAGCTTTTTTCCAGTCGCTACGACGACCGATACGCTGTCCGTGACGTTTAACTTTCCCTTTAACTACCAGGGTGTTAACGACTTCGACTTCGACTTCAAACAGTTTCTGCACAGCAGCTTTGATTTCTGCTTTGGTCGCGTCTTTAGCAACTTTGAGAACGATGGTATTAGTTTTTTCCATCGCAGTAGACGCTTTTTCAGAAACGTGCGGTGCGCGCAGCACCTTCAGCAGACGTTCTTCACGAATCATGCCAGCATCTCCTCAACTTGCTTAACAGCATCAGCAGTCATTACGACTTTGTCGAAGGCGATCAGGCTAACCGGGTCGATACCAGTTGCATCGCGTACGTCAACCTTGTGCAGGTTGCGCGCAGCCAGGAACAGGTTTTCGTCCAGCTCACCGGTGATGATCAGCACATCTTCCAGAGCCATGTCTTTCAGTTTCTGTGCCAGCAGCTTAGTTTTAGGCGCTTCTACAGAGAATGATTCGACAACGATCAGACGATCCTGACGTACCAGTTCGGACAGAATGCTTTTCAGCGCGCCGCGGTACATCTTTTTGTTAACTTTTTGACTGTGGTCCTGCGGGCGAGCAGCGAAGGTCACGCCACCAGAACGCCAGATCGGGCTCTTGATAGAACCTGAACGCGCACGGCCGGTACCTTTCTGGCGCCACGGCTTTTTGCCTGAACCAGTTACTTCAGCACGAGTCTTCTGAGCACGAGTACCCTGACGAGCACCAGCTGCATAAGCAACAACAACCTGGTGAACCAGCGCTTCGTTGAAATCACGACCGAAGGTAGTTTCGGAAACAGTCAGCGCGCTCTGCGCGTCTTTCAATACTAATTCCATTGCTATCCCCTTACGCCTTCACAGCTGGTTTAACGATCAGGTCGCAACCGGTCGCACCCGGAACACCACCTTTAACCAGCAGCAGGTTGCGCTCAGCGTCAACACGTACTACGTCCAGGCTCTGAACGGTTACACGCTCGTTGCCCAGCTGACCTGCCATTTTCTTGCCTTTGAACACTTTGCCCGGAGTCTGGTTCTGACCGATAGAACCCGGAACGCGGTGAGACAAGGAGTTACCGTGAGTAGCGTCCTGGGTACGGAAGTTCCAGCGCTTAACGGTACCAGCGAAACCTTTACCTTTAGAGGTACCGGTTACGTCAACTTTTTTAACGTCAGCAAACAGTTCAACGCTAATGCTCTGACCTACGGTGAATTCTTCACCATCCGCCAGACGGAACTCCCACAGGCCGCGGCCAGCTTCAACGCCAGCTTTAGCAAAGTGACCAGCTTCCGGCTTGGTTACACGGTTAGCTTTTTTAGCACCAGTGGTAACCTGAATAGCGCGGTAGCCGTCGTTAGCCAGGTCTTTAACCTGAGTAACGCGGTTTGCTTCAACTTCGATTACGGTTACTGGGATAGATACGCCATCTTCAGTGAAGATGCGGGTCATTCCCACTTTTTTACCGACTAAACCAATCATTGTATCAACCTCTCAATCGCTCGATGACCTGATTAACCCAGGCTGATCTGCACGTCTACACCGGCAGCCAGATCCAGACGCATCAGAGCATCAACGGTTTTCTCAGTTGGCTCAACGATGTCAACCAGACGCTTGTGAGTGCGAATCTCGTACTGATCACGCGCGTCTTTGTTAACGTGCGGAGAAATCAGAACGGTAAAGCGCTCTTTGCGGGTCGGCAGCGGGATCGGACCACGGACTTGCGCACCAGTGCGCTTAGCAGTCTCGACGATTTCCGCGGTTGATTGATCGATCAGACGATGATCAAACGCTTTCAGGCGGATACGGATTCTTTGGTTCTGCATGAGACCAGAGCTCCAATTATTTTATAGACGAAATAGTTACTCCTCAAACCCATTACGATTGATGGGAGAGTGTAACCGTTCTTACAGAGTTCCCCAATCGGGAACATTGTCAGATAGTCAAATCGACTATCAGTGGTTCAGATTGAACCAGCCGTCAATTAAGACAAGCCCGCGCATTATACGTAAATCTCAGCCTTACGCAAGTGCCGTGTAGAAATTAATCACCAGACCTGTAATGCGAGCACCATTCCAGGCAGATTGTAGAAACTTGCGCATGCATATTTTTACTGGAAGCAGGCAACCGTTATAGCTATTCGGATCTTGTATGGACGCCACATTTACTGGAGGGTTATCTCTTTAGCGATGAGAATTCGAGCATGTACATCAACCTCCTCTTCCTGTTTACCTACACGTCCTTATGCGGGCTTCTTTGGATACAGGATTTACGCACCGGTTTATTGCCAGACAAGTTTACCTGCCCTCTTCTATGGAGTGGTCTTATTTATCATCAATGCTGTAAACCGGCTGAATTATCTGATGCAGTTTGGGGGGCCGTGGTGGGATATAGCGTGTTTTCACTTCTCTATTGGAGCTACCGGCTGGTAAGACGACAGGAAGGACTAGGCTATGGTGATGTAAAATTTCTCGCAGCACTTGGTGCGTGGCATCGTTGGGAATCATTACCGCTGTTGGTCTTCACTGCTGCCTGTCTGGCCTGTTGCATCATTGGGATTAGGAGCGTTACGGATGGAAGAAAGGTACTAAAAAACCCGCTGCCTTTTGGGCCATATCTGGCGGCGGCGGGTTTTATTATTGGCTGGGTAAATCTGATGCAGGGCGATTAGTCACTGACTTTAATCTGTGATTGCAGATAATTTTGCAAGCCAAGTTTTGAAATCAAATCCAGCTCCGTTTCGAGCCAGTCAATATGCCCTTCTTCTTCAGTAAGGATTTCTATCATCATATCCCGGCTGACGTAGTCATGAACGCTATCGGCATAGGCAATGGCTTCACGCAAATCTTTCGCGCCATCAAGTTCAAGTCGAAGATCTGACTGCAGCATCTCCTCAACATCTTCACCAATCCCTAACTTACCCAGATCCTGTAAGTTTGGCAGCCCTTCTAAGAATAAAATACGCTCGATATATTTATCGGCGTGTTTCATCTCATCAATAGATTCATGATACTCAACATCATTGAGGCGAGTCAGTCCCCAGTTTTTAAACATACGGGCATGGAGAAAATACTGGTTGATTGCGACAAGCTCATTTCCCAATAGTTTATTGAGATAATTTATGATTTTAACATCACCTTTCATTTTATAGTCCCTCCGCTTCCACTCTTAGAGCGTAGATGGGGCTACAGGGATGTCAAAAAAAAGAGTGTGACTTAGGCGATCTCTTTAAATTCTGGTATTTGAGTTAATTCATCCTGCATCACTTCACGCGCAGCCCGAATACACTTACCGCATTGATTTCCAACAGGAATAAACTTACGTAATTGCTGAAAGGACTGAGGATGAAACTGGCGAACAGCCTGACGAATTTTTTTATCACTTATCGCATTACACAAACAAACGTACATGATCGCTCCCGTTCAATTTCTGTGCAAAGTGTAAATGAGAATAGTTATGATTACAATAGCACAATTATGTTTGCACGCCGGTTGGGTTAGCGAAAAATGCGAATAAATATTACAGCGAATGAATTGCAGGCAGCAAAAAGGGCGCCGAAGCGCCCTTTTTAAGCTCAAAACTAATTAATCAATAATTAGCTCATTACTTTAGCAACAACGCCCGCACCTACAGTACGGCCGCCTTCACGGATTGCGAAACGCAGACCGTCGTCCATCGCGATCGGGTGGATCAGGGTAACAACCATTTTGATGTTGTCGCCCGGCATTACCATCTCTACGCCTTCTGGCAGTTCGATGGTACCAGTCACGTCAGTAGTACGGAAGTAGAACTGCGGACGGTAGCCTTTGAAGAACGGAGTATGACGGCCGCCTTCGTCTTTGGACAGAATGTACACTTCAGATTCGAACTTGGTGTGCGGCTTGATTGAACCCGGCTTAGCCAGTACCTGACCACGTTCGATTTCTTCACGTTTGATACCACGCAGCAGAACACCAACGTTCTCACCAGCACGGCCTTCGTCCAGCAGTTTGCGGAACATTTCAACGCCAGTACAGGTAGACTTAGCAGTCTCTTTGATACCAACGATTTCAACTTCTTCACCAACTTTGATGATACCGCGCTCAACACGACCGGTAACAACGGTACCACGACCGGAGATGGAGAATACGTCTTCGATAGGCAGCAGGAACGGCTTGTCAATCGCACGCTCTGGTTCCGGGATGTAAGAATCCAGGAAGCCAGCCAGTTCGATGATTTTCGCTTCCCACTCTGCTTCGCCTTCCAGCGCTTTCAGAGCAGAACCACGAACGATCGGAGTGTCGTCGCCCGGGAAATCGTACTGAGACAGAAGTTCACGAACTTCCATTTCTACCAGTTCCAGCAGCTCTTCGTCATCAACCATGTCGCATTTGTTCAGGAACACGATGATGTACGGAACGCCTACCTGACGACCCAGCAGGATGTGCTCACGAGTCTGCGGCATCGGGCCGTCAGTCGCAGCAACAACCAGGATCGCGCCGTCCATCTGCGCAGCACCGGTGATCATGTTTTTAACATAGTCGGCGTGGCCCGGGCAGTCTACGTGCGCGTAGTGGCGAGTCGGGGTGTCATATTCAACGTGAGAAGTGTTGATGGTGATACCACGAGCTTTTTCTTCCGGAGCGTTATCGATCTG
>NZ_JAOWGP010000045.1:28945-112611 GCF_030333065.1 Citrobacter sp. Cm046
GCCTGTAGTCCGTTGTTCCGTGTCAGTGGAGGCGCATTATAGGGAGTTATTTCAGGCTGACAAGGGGAAATTTAAAATAATCTTCCGACTGCGTATTTTTTATTCTTTGCGTTTATTTTAACAACGCTTTGTTGGTTAATTGGGCAATTTCCCGCGCAAAAATCGCGACCTGTTCCCAGTCGGTATATACGACTTCTTTACTTGTATCCGTTTCACCGCCCGACATCTTCATAATCAGTTTGATCATGACACGGTCATACCAACGATAACGAGGATAAAGTAAAGCTCCGGCAATCACCGCACTGCGGTCTGGTCGCCACGGCGAGCTCATCAGAAACTTGCGCGCATAGCTGTTGGTCTGCGGGGTACGCTTTTCCGGCTTACGAGCAACCAGGTTAACGGAGTAGAACGCACTCGGCATCGCATTCAGCCGCGTGGCATGCTTCTTCACGAACTCCTGAAAAGCAGTATGGTAATGACCGTAGCGAATTGATGCACCAATCACCACGCTGTCATAGTTTTTCCAGTCAGGCTCTTCGGTGCGATGCAGATTCACAACATCGGCCCAGACGCCCAGTTCTTTTAGTTCAGAAGCCAGATACTCGGCGATTTCGCGCGTTTGTCCATCCCGGGAAGAAAAAAGAATCAGTGTTTTCACGTGTTACTCCGTTATTCACGCCAGAAGGTAGGGGTAAAGAGTACCAGCAAAGTAAAGACCTCGAGACGACCAAATAGCATATTGGCAATCAGGATCCATTTCGCCACTGGGTTCATACTGGCAAAGTTGTCGGCAACAACGCCCAGCCCTGGTCCCAGGTTATTCAGGGTCGCAACAACAGAGGCAAATGCTGAGAAGTCATCCACACCGGTCGCTATAATTGCCAGCATACTGATAATAAACACCAGCGCATAGGCTGAGAAGAATCCCCATACCGCTTCAAGGATCCGTTCCGGCAACGCACGATTACCCAGTTTAATACTGTAAACCGCATTGGGGTGGACCAGCCTTTTGAGTTCCCGGTTACCCTGCTTAAACAGCAGCAGGATACGAATGACCTTCAAACCACCACCCGTTGAGCCAGCACAGCCACCAATAAATGCAGAACACAGCAACAGTACCGGCAGGAACAGCGGCCAGCGGGCAATACTGTCCGTAGTAAACCCTGCGGTGGTCGCCATTGATACTACCTGGAAAAAGGCCTGATTGATCGTCGTTAGCGCCGAACCATAGGTGTTGTGTACCCACAGCACCAGCGTACAGACAGCCACCAGCGTCAACTGCACACCGATGAACATGCGAAATTCCGGGTCGCGCCAGTAGACCTTTAAACTACGCCCACTTAATAAAGAGAAGTGCAGGCCATAGTTACAGCCGGAGATCAGTAAAAAGATAGCAATAATCGTGTTAATAGTGGGGCTGTCGAAATAGCCAACACTGGCATCGTGTGTAGAGAAGCCGCCAATAGCAATGGTGGCAAAACTGTGCCCAATGGCATCAAACGCCGGCATCCCGGCAAACCATAGCGCCAGCGCACATGCAATCGTCAGCAGTACATAGATAAGCCATAACGTTTTTGCCGTTTCAGCAATACGCGGACGCATTTTATTATCTTTGAGCGGCCCAGGCATTTCTGCCCGATAGAGCTGCATACCACCGACGCCAAGAATAGGCAGGATAGCGACCGCCAGCACGATGATCCCCATACCACCAAACCATTGCAACATTTGGCGATAAAAGAGAATGGCGTGCGGCAATGAATCCAGCCCCACCAGCGTCGTCGCACCTGTCGTTGTTAACCCCGAAAAGGATTCGAAAAACGCATCAGTAATCGTGAGGTTAGGACTTTCGGAAAAGATAAATGGTAGCGCACCCACGCTGCCCAGCACGGTCCAGAACAAGACGACGATCAGAAACCCTTCGCGGGATTTCAGTTCACCCTTTTCCTTACGGTTCGGCCACCACAGCATGGAACCAATTGCCAGCGCGACAAAGAAAGTTTGCGTAAATGCACGACCCGCACCATCACGGTAGATGAGAGCTACCAGTCCGGGGAGGATCATTGTCCCCGAAAATAAGATGACCAGTAGTCCAACGATTCGGGTAATGGCGCGAAAATGCATCTCTGCCGCTTCCTTAATTCTTCAAAATGAGGTGGGGATTATTCTTCAATCGCTAACAATTGCAATGAACCACGACTAAAATCCGCCAGCCTTGCCGAAAATTCATCCACTTTCGCATAAGGAAGCGCTACCCTGAGCCGAACAAATGCCTGGTAATCACTGGAAATTATTTTACCGTCAAACTGCCCCAACAATATTTCAATGCCAGCCAACTGGCCGTACTCACACTGCAAAGTATATTCGGTTAATGGCGTCTTGCGCTGCGTTATTAACTGACGTAAAGCCTGATTCACGCCGCCGCCGTAGGCTTTCACCAGCCCACCCGTACCGAGAAGAATACCGCCGTAGTAGCGTACCACCACGGCGGTAATTTCACCGACACCGCTCCCCATCAGTTGAGCAAGCATCGGTTTCCCTGCCGTCCCCGCTGGTTCACCATCATCCGAGAATCCCAGCTGTTGCGAATCATTCGGCGCACCCGCCACCCACGCCACACAATGGTGGCGCGCGTCCGGGTGTTCCGCTCTAACTGACTCAACAAAGGCTTTCGCCGCTTCCACACCATCCGTATGCGCGAGCAGAGTAATAAAGCGGCTTTTTTTGATCTCTTCAACAACGCTAACCGGCGCCGCAGGGATTAACCAACTGTCCATTACGCCAGTTTTAAATCCCGCGTCATGTTTTCGACATTGCTCTCGTGGATAACCACGTTATCTTCAATACGAATACCACCGAACGGCTTCAGCGCTTCAATTTTCTGCCAGTTAAAGTGCTTGCTGAATTGCCCTTCGCGCCATGGCGCCAGCAGCGATTCGATAAAGTAAATACCCGGCTCGATAGTCAGGACCATGCCCGGCTGCAGCACTCGCGTACAGCGCAGGTAGGGATACTTTGATGGTGCAGCAAGGTGTGTACCGCTGTCATCCTGCATAAAGCCAGCAACATCATGAACCTGCAGACCCAGCGGGTGGCCAATGCCGTGCGGCATAAACGGCCCGGTGAGATCGTTCTCTACCATCGCCTCTTCACTCATACCGGTGATGATTTGATGTTTACGCAACAGCTTTGCAATACGTTGATGGAACTGAATGTGATAATCCACATAGCTGACGCCCGCCTTCATGGTTGCAATCAGCGCCAGTTCTTCGTCGTTAACGTCCTTCACCAGTTGCGCATAGTCGTTGTCGCTTTTCGCCGACCAGGTTCGCGTCAGGTCTGCCGCATAACCATTGTATTCCGCGCCAGCATCCAGCAGGAAACTGCGGATTTCTGACGGCGCCTGGTGATCCAGTTTGGTGTAATGCAGTACGGAGGCATGTTCGTTGAGGGCCACGATATTGCTGTAAGGCACGTCGGTGTCACGATGACCCGTGGCAGTCAAATAGGCCAGGTTAATGTCGAACTCGCTCATCCCGGAACGGAAGGCTTCTTCTGCCGCACGATGCCCACTCACCGCCATTTTCTGCGCTTCACGCATACAGGCCAGCTCGTAATCCGTTTTATACGCACGATAATAATGAAGATAGTCGATCACCCCTTTCGGGTTGATATTGCTGGCAGCGATGTCCAGTTGCAACGCACGCTCAGGAACCGGGCCGATATAACCAATATTACCGCGTGCAGCTGGCAGTTGGCCGCCAATACCATCGGCTTTTGGCAGCGCAATAATGTCAATTTCTTCCGTCCAGAAAGAGGTCGGTAGCGGTTCAACGTTGTGCCAGTAGTCGACCGGCAAGTAGAACCACAATTTAGGCTTATTAACGCCATCTACCAGCAACCAACAGTTAGGAACCTGCGTGACAGGTACCCAGGCTTTAAACTGCGGATTAACCTTAAACGGATATGGATGATCGTCGAGAAAAACGTTTAACAGCTCGCCGGAGTGAATAAGTAACGCATCCAGCTTAAAACGAGCCAGCGCATCGCGGGTCCGTTCCTGTAAGGTAACAATATGATTTTTATAGAGTGCGGCCAGTGATTCCATTATTTACCCTTCTGTTTTTTTGACCTCAAGTCACCGCATCTTAGCACATCGTTCTGTAGCTGCGTGATTTCTGCCGAGCGTGATCGAATCGTCATTTCTTTAATCATTCATTTGCATTTTATTAACATAAAACACACACTTCGATTCATCTGGTATGACCAGATCACCTTGCGGATTCAGGAGACTGACATGCTTTACAAAGGCGACACCCTGTACCTCGACTGGCTGGAAGATGGCATCGCCGAACTGGTGTTCGATGCCCCTGGCTCGGTCAACAAACTCGATACGGCAACCGTAGCCAGCCTGGGCCATGCGCTTGATGTGCTGGAAAAGCAGACAGATTTAAAAGGTCTGCTGCTGCGCTCGAATAAAGCGGCCTTTATTGTTGGCGCCGATATCACCGAATTCCTTTCATTGTTTCTTGTTCCTGAAGAGCAGCTAAGCCAGTGGCTGCATTTTGCCAACAGCGTCTTTAACCGGCTGGAAGATTTACCGGTGCCAACCATTGCCGCCGTAAACGGTTATGCGCTGGGCGGCGGTTGCGAGTGCGTGCTGGCGACCGATTACCGTCTGGCAACGCCGGACCTGCGTATCGGTCTGCCGGAAACGAAGCTGGGCATTATGCCGGGCTTTGGCGGCTCTGTGCGTATGCCACGTATACTGGGCGCCGACAGCGCGCTGGAAATTATTGCGGCGGGTAAAGATATCAGCGCTGAGCAGGCACTGAAAGTTGGCCTGGTCGATGGCATTGTTAAGCAGGAAAAACTGCTTGATGGCGCGATGGCTGTATTACGTCAGGCAATCAACGGCGACCTCGACTGGAAGGCCAAACGCCAGCCGAAACTGGAACCACTGAAACTCAGCAAAATTGAAGCCGCAATGAGTTTTACCATCGCCAAAGGCATGGTCGCGCAGACTGCAGGTAAACATTACCCTGCCCCCATCACCGCGGTAAAAACGATTGAAGCCGCAGCACGCTTTGGTCGTGAAGAAGCACTGAATCTGGAAAATAAAAGCTTTGTGCCACTGGCGCACACCAGTGAAGCACGCGCGCTGGTCGGTATCTTCCTCAACGATCAGTACGTAAAAGCAAAAGCGAAGAAGCTGACTAAAGACATTGAGGCACCGAAGCAGGCCGCAGTATTGGGCGCAGGCATTATGGGCGGCGGTATCGCTTACCAGTCTGCCTGGAAAGGTGTGCCGGTTATCATGAAAGACATCAATGATAAATCATTGACGCTTGGTATGACTGAAGCCGCCAAACTGCTGAACAAACAGCTCGAGCGCGGCAAGATTGATGGTCTGAAAATGGCAGGCGTGATTTCAACCATTCATCCCACCCTCGACTATACCGGCTTTGAGCGCGTAGATGTGGTAGTGGAAGCGGTCGTTGAGAATCCGAAAGTGAAAAAAGCAGTACTGGCAGAGACCGAAGAGAAGGTTCGCCATGATACCGTGCTGGCCTCAAACACCTCCACTATTCCAATTAGTGAACTGGCCAGCGTTCTGAAGCGTCCGGAAAACTTCTGCGGCATGCACTTCTTTAACCCGGTGCACCGTATGCCTCTGGTAGAGATCATTCGCGGTGAAAAAAGCTCGGATGAAACCATCGCCAAAGTTGTCGCCTGGGCAAGCCGTATGGGTAAGACGCCGATTGTGGTCAACGACTGCCCCGGCTTCTTCGTTAACCGTGTGCTGTTCCCGTACTTTGCTGGTTTCAGCCAGCTACTGCGTGATGGAGCGGACTTCCGCAAAGTCGATAAAGTGATGGAGAAACAGTTTGGCTGGCCGATGGGTCCGGCATATCTGCTGGATGTCGTCGGCATTGATACCGCCCATCACGCGCAGGCAGTCATGTCAGCAGGCTTCCCACAACGCATGCAAAAAGATTATCGCGACGCGATTGACGCATTGTTTGACGCCAGTCGCTTTGGACAGAAAAACGGCCTCGGCTTCTGGCGCTATAAAGAAGACAACAAAGGTAAACCGAAGAAAGAAGAGGATGCCACTGTTGATAGTCTGCTGGCAGATGTCAGTCAGCCGAAGCGCGATTTTAGCGATGAAGAGATTATCGCCCGTATGATGATCCCGATGGTCAACGAAGTGGTGCGCTGCCTGGAAGAAGGCATTATTGCCAGTCCAGCAGAGGCAGATATGGCGCTGGTTTACGGCCTGGGCTTCCCTCCGTTCCATGGCGGTGCGTTCCGCTGGCTGGATACGCTCGGCAGCGCGAAATATCTCGATATGGCGCAACAGTATCAGCACCTCGGTCCGCTGTATGACGTCCCGGAAGGATTGCGCAATAAAGCACGTCATAACGAACCGTATTATCCCCAGGTTGAGCCTGCCCGCCCGGTTGGCGACCTGAAAACGGCTTAAGGAGTCACAATGGAACAGGTTGTAATTGTTGATGCGATCCGTACCCCGATGGGCCGTTCGAAAGGGGGGGCGTTTCGTAACGTGCGGGCAGAAGATCTCTCCGCACATTTAATGCGTAGCCTGCTGGCGCGTAATCCCGCGCTTGATCCTGCGGCTCTCGATGACATTTACTGGGGCTGCGTACAACAGACGCTGGAGCAAGGGTTCAACATCGCCCGTAACGCCGCGCTGCTGGCAGAAGTTCCGCACTCCGTCCCGGCAGTAACGGTCAATCGCCTGTGCGGTTCATCCATGCAGGCACTGCACGACGCGGCACGCATGATCATGACCGGCGATGCACAAGCGTGTCTGGTTGGCGGCGTGGAGCATATGGGCCACGTCCCCATGAGTCACGGCGTCGATTTCCATCCGGGTATGAGTCGCAACGTTGCTAAAGCGGCGGGAATGATGGGCCTGACGGCAGAAATGCTCTCCCGTATGCACGGTATCAGCCGTGAAATGCAGGATGCCTTCGCCGCACGCTCACACGCCCGGGCCTGGACAGCGACACAGTCTGGCGCATTCAGAAATGAAATAATCCCGACCAGTGGCCACGATGCTGACGGCGTGTTGAAACAGTTTAACTACGATGAAGTTATCCGCCCGGAAACCACCGTCGAAGCGCTGTCCACCCTGCGCCCGGCGTTCGACCCAGTCAGCGGTACAGTTACTGCCGGAACATCTTCAGCTCTCTCTGATGGCGCAGCTGCCATGCTGGTGATGAGTGAAAGCCGCGCTCGTGAACTGGGTCTGAAACCACGCGCCCGTATTCGTTCAATGGCGGTTGTCGGCTGCGACCCCTCAATCATGGGTTATGGCCCGGTCCCGGCCTCAAAGCTGGCGCTGAAAAAAGCAGGGCTCTCCACCCGCGATATCGGTCTGTTTGAAATGAACGAAGCCTTTGCCGCGCAGATCCTTCCATGCATTAAAGATCTGGGACTGATGGAGCAGATTGACGAGAAGATCAACCTCAACGGCGGCGCGATCGCACTGGGTCATCCACTGGGATGTTCCGGTGCACGTATCAGCACCACCTTGCTGAACCTGATGGAGCGCAAAGACGTGCAGTTTGGTCTGGCGACGATGTGTATCGGGTTGGGTCAGGGGATCGCGACAGTATTTGAGCGAGTTTAATCAGAGAGTGTCATCTATTGCAGGTCGGGTAAGCGAAATGCCCCGGCAACCATGCCGGATGGCGACGCAATATCGTCTTATCCGGCCTGCAACGACAGCGCCACTGTATAACAATTAGTTGCCGTTTTTCCCGCCTGTCAGGGGCGGGTTTTTTATTTCACAGAACTGGTACGGACCACTAACTGCACGGGTAGCAACAAATTCTGTTCCTGCTGTTCTTCCAACAACAAACGCAGTGCTTCACGCCCCAGTTGCTGTTTATCAACGGCAATGGTGGTCAGCGGTGGATGTGACCAGGCTGCGGCATCAATATCATCAAACCCTACCAGTGAAAGATCTTCCGGGATACGTATACTTTGCTGCGCACACACTCGCTGAACCACCAGCGCTGCCGCATCGTTATAAGCAAAAATGGCATCGGGCGGCTCGGGCAACCTGAACAATTCGTTGACCGCTTCGACCAGTGATTGTTCAGTATCCAGAAGCGGTGGCGCAATGGCTTCATACTCTGGCGGCATCAGTAGACGAGCGTCATACAGCGCCTGGCGATAGCCCTTCTCACGCTGGCGAATACTGTAATGAGAGAGTGTGCTGGCAAGAAAGGCAATGCGACTGCGCCCTTGTTCGATTAGATGTCGAGTGGCCAGATAGCCACCCTGGGTATTATCCGGATTGACGCATGGCAAACCAGGCACCCACAAATCCACCAGTACCATTGGCAGCTTCATTTGTTGCAGTAGCCCAAGCAGTTCAGGCTCAAAAAATCCGGCACAGATCAGCGCATCAGGCTGATGCAGCATCACCTGTTCACCCACTGCGTCACCAGGACCAATAGAGAGAAAGCTCAGCGCAATATTGTGATCACGACATACTTCTTCTATGCCCAACAACAGCGGTGAATAAAACGGTAATGCCCGACTAATGTTGTGCTGGCGATGCAACAAAAACAGGACGCGCCTGAGTTTATCGCTACGCAGACGGGAGAAATCGTAGCCCTGCTGTTCCGCCACGGAAATAATGCGCAATCGGGTATCCTCACGCAGTCCCGGTTGCCCTTTTAGTGCGCGGGAAACAGCGCCAACCGACACACCGCAGGCTTCGGCAATATCTCTGATTCGTACAGGTTTCGTCATTTCACTCTCATTGATCGTGCGTCATCATACGGGTAGTTGCGGTCGCAGGCTGTTGTGCACCCAGCCAGGCGGCACCACGTACGCCGCTGCTGTCGCCGTGACGAGCCTGGACAATCGGCGTGCGGCACTGTTTTCCAAATACGTACTGTGCCACCCGCGCCTGTAAGCCTGAATAGAGTATGCCAATATTGGATACTCCGCCGCCCAACACGATAACATCTGGATCAAGCGTATTGACCACGCCAGCTAACGCTCGGGCTAATTGATCGCAGTAGCGCTCCCATAGCAGGCAGGCGTCTACGTCACCAGACTCGACCCGTTTCATTATTTGAGGAACACCGGCATGTTGCGTGGTGTGATTCAGGTACTGACGCTCCAGGCCGCTGCCCGAAATAAAACTCTCAATACAGTTTAACTGCCCGCAATAGCACGTTACCGCCGCGCCGTCCCGCTCTTCATTGTAACGCGGTAGCGCATTATGTCCCCACTCTCCCGCACAGGCATTAGGGCCTGAGATCAAACGGTTATCGACACACAATCCACCACCGCATCCCGTACCAAGGATCACTCCAAACACTACTCCATACCCGCGTCCGCTTCCGTCCATGGCCTCCGACAACGTAAAACAGTTGGCGTCGTTGGTTACGGGCACAGGTATTCCCAGCGCCTGCTCAAGATCGCGTGCGAAGGGTTGTTGATTGAGCACCAGAATATTGGAGTTTTTTATTAACCCATCACTGTCGACTGCGCCGGGCACACCCACACCGACTGATAATGGTCGATTAACGGTCTTCATGGCTTTCACGATAGCGTCCGTGACGACCCGGAAAAAATCGCCGTAGCTCTGCTTTGGTGTACTGCATCGTTCGCGGTAAATAATCTCACCCGTGTTATCAATCACCACTGCTTCGATTTTAGTCCCACCAATATCCAGTCCGAGCCTCATGATTCCCCCATTCGCTTGACGCAGAATTATATCTGCACAGACTGACTTTTTTGTTTACTAAACACAAAGACAGACATCACAAAATAGAATTTTGACGATAGTTTTTATATAAAAACATGGCAAATAGAGCGTCAAGGCAGAACACCTGTGTTTACTAAAAAATAACGATGAGGGTAATTCGTCACGAACGGGGAGATTCACAGAGACCGAACCAGCAATCTCAGCAATTCAGGGAGTGAGTGATCGGGCATTAACGACCTGAATGCGCCGGAAAAGCTCCGGCGCACCCTGCTTAAATAAATGCGAAAGCGTCGCCAAACAGGCGGTCTTCACGCGCGCTGCGTTCATTGCAAAACAGGTCGCGTGCGATTTTTGCCATCTCAAAACGTCCGGCGATATAGATATCATGTTCCGCCAGGGTACCGTAATCCTGCAATACAGCGGTTAATACTGTGCCTGTGCGACCACGCCAACCCGCTTCAGGTTGTTCCACCACTGGCTCAACGCGCAGATTAGGGTGATTAACTGACAGGGCTTCCAGCTCGGAGAGATCATAAAGATGCTTCTCTTCTCGCCCGCCCCAGTAAATCGTGACATCACGGTCTGGATTACGCGCCAGTGCTGTTAGCAGAATTGAGCGCACATAAGAGAACCCTGTACCGCCAGCGATCAGGATCAGCGGACGATTTTCATCATCACGCAGCCAGGCTTCACCGTGTGGAATATCGACCTTAATTTCCCGGTCTTTCAGAATTCGATCCATAACGGCCATGGCATAAAGATTTAGCTCAGAGGCGCCAACGTGCAGCTCAATGAATCCGTGCTCATCCGGTGTAGATGCCATGGAAAACGGACGCTTATCCCGTTCATCCATCACGACCATTAAATACTGACCAGCACGAAAGGAAAACGCCGCGTCTGGCACTAAACGAACGCGATATACGGTGTCAGTGATAGCTTCTACCGAGGTCACTTTACAGCTTAAGGTTGTCATGCGCTCTCTCTGTCGGATCAATAGGCAAAATGATCGCGCCTCAGGCGCTTTTGCCGTCATTAAAGATGGCCAATTCATCCCAAATTGCGTCAATACGCGCAGTCACTTCAGGATCTTTTTTAATCGGGCGTCCCCACTCACGTTGGGTTTCACCCGGCCATTTATTTGTGGCATCCAGTCCCATTTTTGAACCAAGGCCGGAAACCGGCGAGGCAAAATCCAGGTAATCAATTGGCGTATTTTCTACCAGAACCGTATCCCTTGCCGGGTCCATACGGGTGGTAATTGCCCAAATCACATCGTTCCAGTCACGTGCGTTGACATCATCATCGCAGACAATAACAAATTTGGTGTACATAAACTGACGTAAAAACGACCAAACACCCATCATGACGCGTTTAGCATGGCCAGCGTACTGCTTTTTCATCGTCACTACGGCCAGTCGATAAGAGCAGCCTTCCGGCGGCAGGTAAAAATCGACGATTTCCGGGAATTGTTTTTGCAGAATAGGCACGAAAACTTCGTTCAGCGCCACGCCTAGTACCGCAGGCTCATCTGGCGGACGGCCGGTGTAAGTCGAGTGATAAATCGCATCTTCACGCTGAGTAATGTGTGTAACGGTGAAAACAGGGAAGCTATCCACCTCATTGTAGTAGCCTGTATGGTCGCCATACGGGCCTTCCGGCGCCATTTCTCCCGGCTCTATATACCCTTCCAACACAATCTCCGCGCTGGCAGGAACTTCGAGATCGTTGGAAATACATTTAACCACTTCGGTCTTGGTACCACGTAATAAGCCCGCAAAAGCGTATTCCGATAACGTATCAGGTACTGGCGTTACGGCCCCCAGAATCGTTGCCGGATCAGCGCCCAGCGCAACGGAAACCGGGAAACGTTCGCCTGGATGAGCCGCACACCACTCCTGATAATCAAGCGCGCCGCCACGATGAGAAAGCCAGCGCATGATGAGTTTATTTTTGCCAATCAGCTGCTGGCGATAAATACCCAGATTCTGTCGCTCTTTATGGGGGCCCCGCGTTACGGTGAGTCCCCAGGTGATCAGCGGAGCTGCATCTTCCGGCCAGCAGGTCATTATCGGAATACGGTTTAGATCGACATCATCGCCTGAATAGATTTTTTGCTGACAAGGCGCACCGCGTAACCGCTTAGTCGGCATGTTCAGTACCTGCTTGAACTGCGGCAGCTTATCAAACAGATCGCGAAATCCTTTTGGCGGCTCAGGCTCTTTCAAAAACGCCAACAACTTACCCACTTCCCGCAACGCAGAGACATCTTCTTGTCCCATTCCCATGGCAACACGCTTCGGCGTGCCAAACAGGTTACACAGCACTGGCATTGAATAGCCTTTGGGATTCTCAAACAGCAACGCAGGCCCACCAGCACGCAGGGTGCGATCGGCTATTTCAGTGATTTCCAGATGGGGATCCACCGGAAGCGTGATGCGTTTGAGCTCGCCTTGCTGCTCAAGTTGCGTCAGGAAGTCGCGTAAATCGTGATATTTCATGGCGTCCATTG
Organism: Citrobacter sp. Cm046; assembly: GCF_030333065.1. NCBI lineage: Bacteria > Pseudomonadati > Pseudomonadota > Gammaproteobacteria > Enterobacterales > Enterobacteriaceae > Citrobacter > Citrobacter sp. Cm046. Next base: position 41,212 of record NZ_JAOWGP010000045.1, read on the forward strand.
TGGCCTCTTCGTAAGCGCTTCATTATACGGCGTTCATCATTGCGATGCTGTATTTTTGTTAAATTAGCGTGAACTCTGGCGGTACATCTAAGCCCCGGGAGTATATACCCAACGGATTTCGAGTTGCTTTAAGTCGGGTATAATTAACTTAGCGCATGGCTTTTGTTATGCTTGCGCTCAGAACAAGCGGATAAGAGTTATTATGCAATCCTGGTATTTACTGTACTGCAAACGCGGGCAACTTCAGCGTGCCCAGGAACACCTGGAAAGGCAGGCGGTGAACTGCCTGACGCCTATGATCACCCTGGAAAAAATGGTGCGCGGCAAACGTACCACAATCAGTGAGCCACTTTTCCCTAATTACATGTTTGTCGAATTCGACCCGGAAGTGATCCACACCACGACGATCAATGCCACGCGTGGCGTCAGCCATTTTGTACGCTTTGGAGCAACACCAGCGACGGTTCCCTCTGCAGTTATTCACCAGCTTTCCATCTACAAACCCGAGGGTGTTGTTGATCCGGAAACCCCTTATCCAGGGGACTATGTGATTATCACTGAAGGTGCATTTGAAGGATTGAAAGCGATCTTCACTGAACCTGATGGCGAAGCGCGCTCTATGCTTCTGCTTAACCTGTTGAATAAAGAGGTTAAGCAGAGCGTGAAAAATACCGGTTTTCGAAAAATTTAATCTACCTTAGAAGGTAACTTCAAACAGCGTTCTCACGTTGGAGTCGATTGTTGTTGATAGCCATTGAGGATCTTCCCCGCGCCAGTGTGCAATCCGTTCAAGAATGTGCGGCAGGTAGGCCGGCTCATTACGCCGTGTAGACGGTTTAGGTGTTAAATCGCGGGGCAGTAAATAAGGCGCATCAGTTTCGATCAGGAGCCTCTCTACCGGAATAAAAGGTAACAGCTCCCTAAGCTCCATCCCCCGACGCTCATCGCAGACCCATCCGGTAATACCAATATAAAGCCCTCTGTCCACGCAGTCCTGCATCTCCTGACGTGAACCGGTGAAGCAATGCAGTACCGCGCCTGGAATGCTGTCCAGCCAGGGCTCCAGCAATGCCAGAAAACGGTCATGCGCATCCCGGCAATGCATGAAAACTGGCATCTGCAGTTCAGCGGCAATACGCAGTTGTGCCTCAAAAGCCCGCTCCTGCTCTTGTGGCGTGGAGAAATTACGATTGAAATCCAGACCGCATTCACCAATGGCGACCACTTCAGACTGGTTTGCCAGAGCGACTATCGCTTCTTCGGTTGAGGATTGCCACTGGCTACTATCATGCGGATGGACGCCGGCTGTGGACCAACAATTCGGGTAATGCTGCGCCAGCTTTAGCGCCTGCTGGCTTTCATGCAGGTTCGTTCCGGTCAGAAGCATACCGTGAACACCGGCCGCAAAGGCGCGCGCTACAACCTCATCCCTGTCTTTCGCAAATTGTGAACTGGTTAAATTAACGCCAATATCAAACATGCTTCCTCCCATATGACAACCGCCCTGACGGGCGGTTGAATTTATTCTTCGGTTTTCTCGGTGGCTTCAGCTTCTTTTGCATTCTCAGCCTCGTTATCTTCGTCTCGCGTACGTCGCTTACCGACATAGAAACGGGAGAAGAAAACGCCCACTTCAAACAGGCAGTACATTGGTATTGCCAACAGCGTTTGCGAGAAGACATCTGGCGGGGTCAGTAACATCCCCACGACAAATGCACCGACAACAACGTATGGACGTTTCTTACGCAAGTCATCAGGCGTCGTAATACCCATCCAGCACAGCAGCACAATGGCAACAGGAACCTCAAAAGAGACCCCAAAAGCCATAAATAGCGCCATCACGAAGCTAAGGTAACTGGCAATATCTGTCGATACTTGTACGCCTTGCGGTGCCGTATTAGCAAGGAAACCAAAGGCTAACGGGAAGACGACAAAGTAGGCAAATGCCATACCGATATAGAACAGCAACGAACTGGAAACCAGTAACGGCACAACAAGGCGACGCTCATGCTTATACAAAGCAGGAGCAATAAACGCCCATACCTGATACAGGATCACTGGCGCTGAAAGGATCAGCGACACCATGAAAGTGAGTTTTATCGGGGTAAAAAACGGCGAGGCCACATCCGTGGCGATCATCGTCGCACCCTGCGGCATCTGTTTTATCAGCGGTGCCGCAACCATATGGTAAATGTCGTTGGCAAAATAAACCAACGCCAAAAAGATTACCATTACGGCAATAATGCAGTTCAGGAGTCGCTTACGCAGCTCAATAAGATGCGTGATGAGCGGTTGAGTATCTTCTACAGCCATGTTTACGGTTTATCACTCGACGATGGGGAGGATTCGACAACAGGCGCGGCGGTTTTCTTTTCAGCGTCCATCACTGTTTCGGACGCGGTTTCCGTCGATTCAGATGTCCTGGTACCCGTGGATTGCGGTTTTTGCTCCGGCGAGCTGGCCTGCGTTTCAGCGGAAGCAGGAGTAACCCCTTCATGCTGCGCTTCGCTATCTTTCACCACCGGATTATGGATAGTGTGCGCTTCATCGCTCGCTTTCTCAGGCTCGTTAACGCTGTAAGAACGCTTCATCGACTCTGCAGCTTCACGCAATTCATCCATCGATGCTTTCAGCTCCGGCGTCAGATTTGTCAGGCTCGCTTTCTCAACCTTCTTCAGGCTGTCCTGAAACTCCTGAAGCTTAAGCTCCTGGGTCAGTTCATTCTGAACAGTAGTTGCAAGGGAACGCAACGCACGAACCCAGCCCGCGACCGTTTTTACCGCAACCGGCAATCGTTGTGGCCCCAATACGATGAGGCCTATCACGAACACCAATAACAGTTCGCTAAAACCGATATCAAACACGGATTATACCTGCTCTTTATCGTGGCTTTTGGCGTCTTCTTTTTTCACTTCGCCCTGCTTATCGGTGATGGATTTAGCAGTAAAATCAGCGTCCTGACTGGATTTATCCTGCTTGGGTTCATCATCTCCCATCGCTTTCTTGAAGCCTTTAATAGACGCACCAAGATCGGAACCGATGGAGCCGAGTTTCTTGGTGCCGAATAGCAGCACAACGATGACGGCAATGATCAACAACTGCCAGATACTGATACCACCCATACATGTTCCTCTGTCATAGATGATGAATTAATAAGGCCGTAGTATACGTTACACGACCTGCCTTGAGCGATGAAAAATTCAGCGCATTTTGCGCCAGCCGATCAGCCAGGCAATGACGCCGCCCGCTATTAACCAACCAGGCATAAGCCCCCACTCAGGACGGCTTACCAGCAAGAATGTCCCACTTAACAACAACGTCGCGCCAATACCCAATAAATAACGAGATTGTCCCTGACGGACGTGATTCGCATGAAGCTCGCGCGCAATCTTATCAACACTGTGCTGTAAATATTTGCCCTGGCGCAAACTGTCATACACCAGTTCAGGTATTTCTGGCATTTTTTCGACCCAGAACGGTGCTTTTTCTTTAAATGCCCTGACAAGGGCGGGAATTCCGACCTGCTCTTTAATCCAGGATTCAAGAAATGGCTTGGCCGTCTTCCACAAATCCAACTGCGGATAAAGCTGTCTCCCAACGCCTTCAACATACAGCAGTGTTTTCTGCAACAGCACCAGTTGGGGCTGGACTTCCATGTTAAATCGACGTGCCGTATTAAACAGATTCAGCAGCACGTGACCAAATGAAATCTCCGCCAGCGGCTTTTCAAATATCGGCTCGCAGACGGTACGAATAGCAAATTCAAATTCTTCGACGTTGGTATCCGGTGGAACCCAGCCAGAATCTACATGCAGCTCTGCAACCTTACGGTAGTCACGATTAAAGAACGCAATGAAGTTTTCAGCCAGATAGCGTTTATCTTCTTTATTTAATGAGCCAACAATCCCGCAATCTATGCCGATGTACTTTGGATTTTCAGGGTGTTCATAGCTGACAAAAATGTTGCCAGGATGCATATCGGCATGGAAAAAACTGTCACGGAATACCTGAGTAAAGAAGACCTGCACACCGCGCTCGGCCAACAACTTCATGTTGGTGCCGTTCTTCTCAAGCGTTGCAACATCCGAAACGGGGATACCGTAAATACGCTCCATCACCATCATGTTCTGACTGCAATAGTCGGAATACACTTCCGGGATGTACAGCATCGGGCTGTCTTCAAAATTGCGGCGCAATTGAATAGCATTCGCCGATTCACGCAGCAAATTCAACTCATCAATTAATGTCTTCTCATATTCGCGAACCACTTCCGTCGGCCGCAAACGGCGACCGTCAGGCAGCAAGCGAGGAACCCAACGGGCAAGGCGATAGATCAGTTTTAAATCCGCTTTGATAACCGGCAGAATGTCCGGGCGAATAACCTTGATCACGACCTCTTTACCATTCGATTTCAGTCGGGCCGTGTGTACCTGTGCAATGGACGCAGATGCCAGTGGCTGGATCTCAAAATCATCAAACCATGCCTCAACGGGTAACCCACCCATTGCTTCTTCAATTTGCTGTTTTGCTCTTTGTCCATCAAAGGGGGCAACACGATCCTGCAACAGTGCCAGTTGATCGGCGATATGCGGAGGGAAAAGGTCACGACGGGTGGAGAGCATTTGACCAAACTTGATCCACACTGGCCCCAATTCTTGCAACGCCAGTCTCAGTCTCTCACCCAGTGGCTTTTCTTTATGCCGATTAGGCATCCAGAACAAGGTGTAACGCCACAACCGAAGCGGCAGCGTAATACGCATTTTGGGGATGAGTTCATCAAGACCGTAGCTTAAAAAAGTGCGAATGATGAAATAAAGGCGCCGTACTTCACCTGGCGTCATTTGACCTCCAGTTTTTCCAGCCGTTTGGCCAGAGATTCAACCGCACGCTCAACGGCTGCCGTTTCTTCCGCGAACCATGCAACCTCAAGCGGACCAGGAGCCATACGCCACTCTTCAGTGATCGCTTCGGCAACGTAACGCTGCTGACGTTGCATGGTGTGACACAGAAACTTCGCCCCACCACGCAGGGCTTTGCTGACCCCTTCCGCGACGATATCGCCGGTATAGGGCGCTAACAGTTCAGCAGGATCAAACTCTGCAAGGTCAGCCAGAGCGACAAAGTTCTGTACCACCTGAATATCGCCCTGAACTTCCAGCTCGCCGCTACGAATAAGGGTTGTGAGTTGCTGCCGGTCGCGTAATTTCGGTAAAACGCTGGCATGTGTGATCACGGTGCAATCGGCTTCGCCTTCCCAGGCCCCCAGCACATCGACCTGGCGCTCACTAAACACCAGGACTAACGGTGTCGAAAATCCTTTGAGATCCATACGCAGCACCTTGCTCTGCAGACGCGTTCGGGCTGATTTCAGCGCAGGCGAACGGTACAGAAAGGTGTTGAGTAGGTTTTCAACTCCTGCGGTCACTAAGGGTTTTAAAGGCATCCCCGATCTCCTGTCAGAACTTATAGCCACGGTGCAGCGCAACCACACCTGCTGTCAGGTTGTAGTAATCCACGCTTTCAAACCCGGCATCTTGCATCATCGCTTTTAAGGTGTCCTGATCGGGATGCATGCGGATGGACTCCGCCAAATAACGGTAGCTTTCTGCATCGTTGGCCACCATTGAACCAATACGTGGCAGAATATGGAAAGAGTAAGCATCATACGCTTTGCTCAGAGGTTCGATAATCGGTTTGGAAAACTCCAGCACCAGCAAGCGTCCACCGGGCTTCAATACCCGATACATGGATCGTAATGCTTTCTCTTTTTCCGTTACGTTACGCAGACCAAACGAAATCGTGATGCAGTCGAAGGTATTGTCAGGGAAAGGCAGTGCCTCAGCATTTGCCTGGACATACTCGACGTTACCAATCACACCGATATTGCGCAGCTTTTCGCGACCCATTTTGAGCATTGAGTCATTGATATCCGCCAGGACGACTTGACCGGTTTCACCAACCATGCGAGAAAATTTCGCCGTCAGATCTCCCGTACCACCCGCCAAATCCAGAACGGTTTGTCCGCGACGCACGCCACTACAGTCAATGGTGAAGCGCTTCCACAAACGATGAATGCCAAATGACATTAAATCATTCATAACGTCATATTTAGACGCCACAGAATGAAAAACGTGGGCCACCATGTCAGCTTTCTGCTCTTTAGCGACGGTCTGAAAGCCAAAGTGCGTCGTTTCTTGTGAATCTTCCACCATCTCAGTGCCTACTCATCAATAAAATGTTCGAGAAGTGTAACAGATTGGGCCAATTTGCCCTACCCTTCTGCCGGGTTCAACTACCCCAAACGGGCTAGTTCGATTGCTGATTTGCCGCCGCATTATCGGGATAAGCCTCATCCAGCTGCGCCTCCGGGACCGAGCGTAAGCGGTATTCTTCATCCTGAGTTGTGGCTTGTTCAGCCAGTTCAGGATTAATCTCGCGCTTAATTTCTACACCTAATCCACGAAACGCTTCTGCCTGCGACAGGACGTTTCCACGCCCTGAGGAGAGTTTTTTCATCGCCTGTCGGTAGTTGTCCTGCGCTTTGTCCAGACTCTGGCCGATCGCCGACATATCATCGATAAACAACCGCATTTTGTCATAAAGCTTGCTGGCCCGATCTGCAATCTGCTGCGCGTTACGGCTCTGGTGTTCATAACGCCACAGATTCGCGATAGTGCGCAATGCCACCAACAACGTAGTAGGGCTAACCAGCATAATGTTATTTTTGAGTGCTTCGGTTATCAGTTCGGGCTGTCTGTCCAGCGCAAGCAAAAAAGCAGGTTCAACGGGAATAAACATCAGTACATAATCAAGCGTGCGTAACCCTGGGAGCTGTTGGTAATCTTTGCGTCCCAACAGACGAATATGGTTACGCACAGAGGCAATATGCTCCTGCAACGCGCTCTCCCGGGTGTAGTCATCTTCTGCATTAAAATAGCGCTCGTAGGCGACCAGCGTCATTTTAGCGTCGATAACCACGTCTTTTCCCTGTGGCAGTCTGACAATAACATCCGGTTGCATCCGTGAACGCGCGTCATTTTCAATACTAACCTGGGTTTCATATTCATAGCCTTCACGCAGACCGGAAGCCTCCAGCACTCGCGTGAGCACCACTTCTCCCCAGTTCCCCTGGGTCTTGTTATCCCCTTTCAACGCCCGCGTCAGGTTAACGGCTTCCTGCGCCATCTGCGCGTTCAATTGCTGGAGATTACGAATTTCGTGCGCCAGAGTGTGCCTTTCCTGCGCCTCTTTACCAAAGCTATCCTGAACCTGACGGCGAAAACCGTCCAGCTGTTCACGCAATGGCGTAAGCAAACTATTCAGGCTTTGCCGGTTTTGCTCGTCAACGCGGCGGTTGCTGTGCTCAAAAATACGGTTCGCAAGGTTTTCGAACTGCTCGCTCAGACGCTGTTCACTGTTGATCATCTGGCGAATTTTATCTTCAGCGTGTTGCTGCGTCGCTTCCAGACGGGTGGTGACTTCCCGGAGATCGGCTTCCAGAGAGGTGTTGATGCTGTGTAAGCTGCGTAACTCGTTATTGAGTAGCTCACACTCTTCTCGCCAGTGGGCTTCCTGCGAAAGCTGTTGCCGGGCGGCGCTCAGCGCAATATCCAACTCACGCCGTTCTTCGATGAGATCTGCTCGGATCTGATCGGCACGCGCTTTGGTCGCCAGCCAACCCACAAGCAGCCCTGCAGCCAACGCCACCACAGCACTCATCATAATTGAAATATCCACAACGCCCCCTTACAGCAACGACTTACCTGCACAAAATAGAATTGTGCTGTATAAACGTCCAGTTTAAAAGGAATTTCCTGCGAGGCACTACGCAAAATAAAAAGGCCGAACACGTCGGCCTTTTTACAAAGAAGGGTGTATTACAGCAGGCGACGCGCTGCTTCTACCACGATTTTCACCGCGTGGCTTTCCGTTTGCTTCATGGTTTCTGCATTCGGGATCTCTTGCTGAGTACGGTTGACGATAACACCAGCAACCATACCTGCACGCAGACCCTGACTTGCGCACATAGTCAGCAGCGTAGCGGATTCCATTTCATAGTTCATAACGCCCATGGACTGCCACTCTTCCATAGAACCTTTGAAACGGCTCACCACACGACCAGAGAAGGTGTCGTAACGCTCCTGGCCTGGGTAGAAGGTATCAGAAGAGGCAGTAACGCCCACGTGAGTAGTTGCACCGATAGATTTCGCAGCTTCAACCAGCGCGGTGGTGCATTCGAAGTCCGCAACAGCCGGGAATTCCATTGGCGCAAAGTGCAGGCTTGCACCGTCCAGGCGAACTGATGCCGTGGTTACCAGCACATCACCAACATTGATATGCGGCTGAATAGCACCAGTAGTGCCGATACGCAGGAAGGTACGAATGCCCAGTTGAGCCAGTTCTTCTACAGCGATAGAAGTAGATGGGCCGCCGATACCGGTGGAGCAGACGATCACTGCTTTACCATCCAGTTCTGCACGCCAGGTAGTGAATTCGCGATGAGATGCCAGCTTGACCGGCTTATCCATCAGCGCGGCGATCTTTTCCACACGCTCCGGGTCGCCAGGGACGATAGCGAGCTGGGCCCCTTGTAAATCGTTCTTAGTGAGGCCGAGATGAAAAACATCAGACTTAGACATAAAAAACTCCTCTGTGAATCGGTTTTGTCAGAAGAAGCAAAAAGACACTTTACCGAAGGCATAAACATATTTTCGTGACAGTCATCACCATGATGTAAATCAATTGCATTAATTTACCGTTAAAAAGTGACACGCATCACATTAACTACTCATCATCGGGAAGCCTTGCACAAAAGATAGACCGTTTAAGGCAATGTGATTCGTTGCATGTGTCTATAGTTAACAATGCGCTTTTTTGCTGATTATTTAAGGGTACGGAGAATACCATGACAACAATACGACAATCTGGCTTTGCACCTGCTGCATCCCCACCCGCATCAACAACAGTTCACACACCGGATAACGCGATTATCGCAGGTGTAACGTCAATACCTTCTCAAGGCGATGATATGCCGGCGTATCACGCGCGGCCAAAACAGACTGATGGCCTGCTGCCCGTAGTCATCGTCGTGCAGGAAATATTTGGCATTCATGAACATATCCGTGATGTTTGCCGCCGACTTGCGCTGGAAGGGTATCTGGCTATCGCCCCGGAACTCTATTTTCGCGAGGGCGATCCAAATGATTTTGCAGATATCCCTACGCTACTGAGTGGCCTGGTAGCTAAAGTGCCTGACTCCCAGGTGCTGGCCGATCTGGACCACGTTGCCAGTTGGGCCTCCCGCAACGGCGGTGATGCACATCAACTGATGATCACCGGTTTTTGCTGGGGCGGTCGTATCGCCTGGCTGTATGCCGCTCACAATCCACAGCTCAAAGCGGCTGTGGCGTGGTACGGAAAACTGATTGGCGACAAAACCCTGAACTCACCTAAACACCCTGTCGATATCGCTACCGACCTGAATGCACCGGTATTGGGGCTTTACGGCGGTCAGGACTACAGCATTCCACAAGAGACTATCGAAACGATGCGTCAGGCACTGCGCGCCGCGAATGCCAAAGCGGAAATCGTGGTCTATCCCGATGCCGGACACGCGTTTAACGCCGATTATCGCCCGAGCTATCACGAAGAGTCTGCAAAAGACGGCTGGCAAAGAATGCTGGAGTGGTTCGCACTTTATGGCGGGAAGAAATAACGTATTTTGCCGGGTAGTGGCTACGCCTTACCCGGCTTACAAAACATCTCATCAGAACAGAGGCTTGCGCCTCCGTTTTTAATCTTACGCCTGACGCAGGTTCTGCGCGGCTTTGACCATGTTTGCCAGTGCGGCACGGGTTTCCGGCCAGCCGCGGGTTTTCAGACCACAGTCCGGGTTCACCCATAGACGCTCTGCGGGGATACGTTGCTCAGCTTTCTTCAGCAGGGCTTCAATCCACTCGACACTTGGAACGTTCGGTGAGTGGATGTCGTACACGCCCGGTCCGATTTCATTCGGATAGTCAAATTCTTCGAATGACTCCAGCAGCTCCATGTCAGAACGTGAGGTTTCAATAGTGATCACGTCTGCGTCCAGCGCCGCAATCGAATCCATGATGTCGTTAAACTCGCAATAACACATATGAGTGTGGATTTGGGTTTCGTCCTTCGCCACCGCAGCATTAATGCGGAAAGCTTCCACGCCCCACTCCAGGTATGCTGCCCAGTCGCTGCGACGCAGTGGCAGACCTTCGCGCAATGCCGGTTCGTCAATCTGGATGATGCCAATGCCAGCGGCTTCCAGATCCGCGACTTCATCACGCAGCGCCAGCGCAATCTGTTTAGCGATAGTTTCACGAGTCACATCTTCACGTGGGAATGACCAGCAGAGAATAGTCACAGGGCCAGTCAGCATGCCTTTAACCGGTTTATCAGTCAGTGACTGTGCGTACTTCGCCCACTCAACGGTAATCGCTTCCGGACGGCTGACATCACCAATTACCACTGGCGGCTTCACGCAGCGAGAGCCGTAACTCTGTACCCAACCGTTCTGGGTGAAGACAAAGCCATCCAGATGCTCACCGAAATACTCCACCATGTCGTTACGCTCGGCTTCACCGTGTACCAGCACGTCGAGGCCTAAACGCTCCTGTTCTACAATGGCCTGTTTAATGTGCTCCGCAATGCCGGTGCGGTAGTTGTTGGCGTCAAGATTGCCTTTCTTGAAGTCCAGACGCAGGCCGCGAATTTCCGTGGTTTGCGGGAAGGAACCAATGGTCGTGGTCGGCCATGCCGGCAGGTTAAAGCGCGCACGCTGCGCTTCGGCACGTACCGGATAAGCATTGGTACGCTGGCTGTCCTGTGCAGTGATCGCAGCCAGACGTTTTTCAACGGCTGCATTATGTACACGGGTTGAATGGCGACGAGCCTGAATCGGCGCGCTCCACTCCTCCAGCGCGACGGTATCACCGCTGTTCAGCGCATCACGCAGCAGCGCCAGCTCACCGCATTTTTGCAGAGCGAAAGAAAACCAGCTCTTCACTTCAGCATCAAGGCGAGTCTCGACACTCAGATCAATTGGGCTGTGCAGCAGGGAACACGAAGAGGCTACCCACAGCGCACGTTTGCCGACAATGTCTTTAATCTGCGCATATTTCTCGGTTAAATCGGCACGCCAGACGTTGCGGCCATTCACCAGACCTGCAGAGAACAACCAGTCAGCCGGCAAACGTTTGTGCAGTTCTGCCACGTCATCTTTACCATGGACCAGGTCAACATGCAGACCCTGTACCGGCAGTGCGGTGATGGTGTCGAGATTCGGGGTTACTCCTTCGAAATAGGTGGTCAACAGCAGCTTCACTTGTCCTGTGAGCGCGTCATACGCTGATTTGTAAGCATCCAGCCACTCCTGCGGCAGTTCCAGCACCAGTGCCGGTTCATCAATCTGCACCCACTCAATGCCACGTTGCGCCAGCTCAGTCAGCACCTGCTGGTAAACTGGCAGAATGTCTTTCAGCAGGCTCAGACGGTCAAACTGCTCGCCCTTCACTTTGCCCAGCCACAGGTAAGTCACAGGACCCAGCAGCACCGGTTTCACTTTGTGACCCAGCGCCTGCGCTTCGTCAACTTCGTCCAGCAGTTGGGTCCAGGTCAGTTTGAACTCCTGACCTTTAGTGAACTCCGGCACCATGTAGTGATAGTTGGTATTAAACCATTTGGTCATTTCTGCCGCCGCCGCCGGTTGACCGGTCGGTGCACGGCCACGGCCAATGCGGAATAAGGTGTCGATGTCGACAGAGCCGTCTTTGTTCTGATGGCGGGCCGGGACGTTACCCAACAGCAAACTGGTGGTCAGGACGTGATCGTACCAGGCAAAGTCCCCCACCGGCAGCAGGTCAATACCCGCTTGCTTTTGTTGATCCCAGTGGCGGGCACGCAGCTCACGGCCTACTACCAGCAACTCTTCACGAGAGGAATTTCCCGCCCAGTAGCTTTCTTGTGCTTTTTTCAGCTCGCGGCGCAGGCCAACACGAGGGAAACCGAGGGTGTGATTAAGTATTGTCATTTTTCTTCCTCTAATTATATGTAAATCCTATAGATTTTGAATTTAGGGAAGGAGGCAAGCTTATTCATCCCTGAGAGCTTACTGAAGTAAGTGACCGGGGTGGAAAAACGCAGCCAACACACCATAAATTTAAAAGACGAAGGATTTTAGCCGTCCAGATGTTTACACATCCATAATGTAAAGGTACTGTGTATTCCTCAAGCGCAATTTGTTCATGCCGAGGTGAAGGACTTTCATGATCGAGATTAAACATCTGAAAACGCTGCAAGCGTTGCGGAATAGTGGTTCGCTGGCAGCCGCAGCAGCGACGCTGCATCAGACCCAATCCGCCCTGTCTCACCAGTTCAGCGATCTGGAGCAGCGTCTTGGCTTTCGACTATTTGTCCGCAAAAGTCAGCCTTTGCGCTTTACGCCGCAGGGCGAAATTTTGCTGCAACTGGCAAACCAGGTGCTGCCACAAATTGGTCGTGCGCTGCAGGCATGTAATGAGCCGCAGCAAACCCGGCTGCGTATCGCCATTGAGTGTCATAGCTGTATTCAGTGGTTGACCCCCGCGCTGGAGAATTTCCGCGCAAATTGGCCGCAAGTAGAGATGGATTTTAAATCCGGCGTGACGTTCGATCCGCAGCCGGCCTTACAGCAGGATGAGCTGGATCTGGTAATGACGTCCGACATTCTGCCGCGTAGTGGCCTGCACTACTCACCGATGTTCGATTTTGAAGTGCGTCTGATCCTGGCACCCGATCACCCGCTGGCCAGCAAAACGCAGATCACGCCGGAAGATTTAGCCAGTGAGACTCTTCTCATTTATCCGGTACAGCGCAGTCGACTGGATGTCTGGCGTCATTTCCTGCAGCCTGCTGGCATTAGCCCGTCGTTGAAGAGCGTGGATAACACCCTGCTGTTGATTCAGATGGTTGCCGCCAGAATGGGTATCGCCGCCTTGCCGCACTGGGTAGTGGAGAGTTTTGAACGCCAGGGTCTGGTGGTGACCAAAACCCTGGGCGATGGATTGTGGAGTCGACTGTACGCCGCTGTACGCGACGGTGAGCAGCGCCAGCCAGTCACTGAAGCGTTTATTCGTTCAGCGCGGAATCACGCCTGCGATCACTTACCGTTTGTGCGGAGTGCGGAGCGACCCAATGCCGATGTACCCACAGTGAGGCCACTATCACAGCCGCACCAGTGATAAAGCTCGGCCAGTGAGGCTGTTGATGCCAGATTGCCAGGTTAACCAACAGTCCCGCAGGCACATGCATATTATTCATAATGCCCAGCGTACCCGCGTCCACCTGCGTCGCGCCATAGTTCCACATAAAGTAACCAATGCCAGATGCCGCCACCCCAAGAAACACCAGGATCCCCCACTGCAACGTGGTTTCAGGCATTTTTTGGGCATTCCCCAACATGAACCAGGCAACAATCGCCACCAGCAACGCCCCCATATAAAACCAGGCAAAGGCGTTGTGTTGCGGCATTGGACGAGTTTCCATCAGACGCTTGTAACCCACCATACCGATGGCAAAGCTAATGTTGGAAAGCTGCACCAGAAGCAGGCCGGTCCAGAAATGACTGGTCACCTGATCGTAACGAATAATCCCTGCACCAATCACCGCCAGTAACGCGCTGAACGCGTAACTCCAGCGTAAGCGGCGTCGGCTCATCAGGTCATAAATTAGCGTAATGTAGAGCGGCGTCAGGACAGTAAACAACAGTAACTCTGAAACCGTCAGATAGAGATAGGCACGGAAACTCAGCATATACATGATGCCAAGCTGCATGGCTCCCACCAACATGTACAGACCGATTGTTTTTACGCCGTGCCCACGGGTACGCAGAAACGGCAGGAATACCAGCGCCGCAAGCCCAACACGAACCAGTACCGCAAAATAGCTATCGACATGACCAGCAAGGTACTCGCCAAACAGGCTAAAAGAAAAGGCCCACAGAATCGTGGTAATGATGAGTAACGCCACAATGGATGTCTCTGAACAAAAGGTACACCCATTGTAGCGAAGAGTTTAGTTGACAACTGGTCAACTAAAGAACAATTACTGTAAAAAAAGCTCACGCAAATAATGTGGCACGGCATCGTCGGCATTGAGACCAATCACATCCAGTTCCGGATGCAGATCTTTCAGGCGCTGATGCGCATTCCCCATAATGCAGCCTTTTCCTGCCATGGAGAGCATCTCTGCATCATTCATACCGTCGCCGAAGGCAATGCAGTCCTGAAGGCTGTAACCCATCGCTTTCGCTACCGCTTCCAGTGCATGGCCTTTCGAGACGCCGCCAGCCATCACTTCCAGGCAAGTGAGAGTGGAGAAACTGACGTTCACGCGATCGCCCCAGCGGGCATTAATCGCCTGCTCCAGCGGTAGCAGCCTTTCGTGTGAGTCGGTGGTGAAAAACACTTTGCTGATGCCTTCCGGCTCCAGTAGCGCAGGTTCAAACAGCGAGTAGTTAAATACCGCTTCTTTGAAAAAACGCATTTCATCCGGGCGATGGCGGTTCATAAACCACTCATCATCGCGATAAACGTTAGTCACGATGTCCGGATTTGCATTCACCACACCAAACAGGTCACTGGCAATGTCACGATCCAAGTTATGCGAGAACACCAGCTTTCCATCAGGATCATGCACGCGCGCGCCGTTGGAGGTGATCATGTAGGATTTAATCCCCAGGTTATCGCGAATTTGCCCCACATCAACATGATGCCGACCGGTTGCGAACACAAAGTTGACACCACGAGCAGTCAGCAATTTCAGTGTCTCTTTGGCATAAGGGGACAGGGTATGGTCGGGGGAAAGCAATGTACCATCTAAATCAGACGCAACAACCTGATACATAAGAAAATTAAACCTCTAAGCAAAGCGATTTCCGCTGGATGAGTTATGCCTGTTGAAAAATTCAACAATGGCGTTGAGCGCGACTGAGCGCATTGCGTCCTTTTCAAAAAGGATCTCATGGTACGCGCCTTTTATGACAAGCGGCTGACCTCCTTCTACAGGATGGTCCGCTGCGGCGCGGAGTTCACAAAAACGATCGTGCATGCGGTTATCCACCACACGTTCTTCTTCAGCCTGAATTAGCAGCATTGGGGTAGCGTCATCTCCAGCTCCGGCCAGGACCTGCTCACCAGCCAGAATGCCTTCACGCACCCAGTGATAAGTGGGACCGCCGACACGCAGTTGCGGATCATCAGCATAGAAGCGCAAATTACGCCGATAGCGCTGTCGGCTATGGGTTAGCGAATTCATCCCAAACGGCAGTGCCCGCCAGCGACCGGTTCCCATAGCATAGCCTTCGCGAATGCGCGGGTGCCCCTCGGCCCAGTCAAGAATATGGCGCACCATCCAGTCAGGAAAACGCATCACAATACCAAACATTGGGGCGCAGAGCGCGATGGCATCACACTGATTAGGATGGCGCTGCAGGAACAGCGTTGCAATCGCACCGCCCATGGAATGCGCTAGTATGTAACGTTTTCTCCACGGACCTGGCTGTACTTCCTGCTGCCAGAAGGCGGCTAAATCGTCAACATAGTCATTAAAGTTATCCACATGACCACGATGCGGGTCCGATAACATCCGCCCGGAACGCCCTTGCCCGCGGTGATCGATAATGAGTATGTCAAAGCCAGAATAAAACAGGTCATACGCCAGTTCAGCGTACTTCACGTAGCTTTCAATGCGCCCAGGACAGATAACGATCACACGATCGTTTTTTTCTGCACGAAAGCGGACGAAACGAACAGGGACATCATCTACGCCTGTAAACTCCGCTTCCTCCCGCTGATGCCAGAAATCTGTCAGTGGCCCCATGGAAAAAGCGGCAAACGCGTTTTCTCTTGTTTCCCAGTCTTTTTGCTGCTGAAACATCAGGTATCCAGCCTCGCTGACCAAGTAAAATCATTTTTTTCGCCGTGTCTGACACAACGCAGCGACAGTAGCGTATTGTGGCATAAAAATAGACAATCCGGGAGTTTCTCATGACCTTTGAATGGTGGTTCGCCTACCTGCTGACCTCTATTATTTTGAGCTTGTCTCCGGGCTCAGGTGCAATCAATACCATGACTACCGCCATCAGCCACGGCTATCGGGGAGCAAGTGCATCGATTGCTGGTTTGCAAACCGGGCTGGGTATCCATATCGTGCTGGTTGGCGTTGGACTGGGAACGTTATTCTCACGTTCGGTTATCGCATTTGAGGTGTTGAAATGGGCGGGAGCGGCTTATCTGATTTGGCTGGGAATTCAACAATGGCGCGCTGCGGGCGCTATCGACCTGAACACCATGGCGAATTCACAATCACGCAGTCGCCTGTTCAAACGGGCCGTTTTTGTCAATCTGACTAACCCGAAGAGTATTGTGTTTCTCGCCGCACTGTTCCCCCAGTTCATTATGCCGCAGGAGCCTCAGTTAATGCAGTATGTCGTGCTTGGCATCACGACCATTGTGGTCGATGTGATAGTGATGATCGGTTACGCGACACTGGCCACGCGCATTGCAGGCTGGATTAAAGGGCCAAAGCAAATGAAGGCGCTAAACAAAGTGTTTGGGTCACTGTTTATGCTGATAGGCGCCCTGTTGGCATCAGCTCGGCATGCGTAGCAAATGGAACAGTGCTCGCACTGAAATACTGACAGTCAGAACATCTGTACATGGCTTTTCGGGCCTCGCCGCAAAGGGATAAAAGTCTTTTATTCTGCGCTATCAGGGGGTTAATTGCTCATGCCAGAATTCAGCCACATTCACCTTTCACGGATGATGGACGATGGCGGAAGCAACGACACCACACGATGCTGTATTTAAGACCTTCCTCTCCCGCGTGGAAACCGCGCGGGACTTCATCGAACTTCATCTTCCTCCCTCATTACTCAAAATTTGCAAACTGGAAACGCTGCAACTTGAATCAGGTAGCTTTGTGGAGGACGATCTGCGTCCCTATTTCAGTGACATCCTCTATTCACTGGAAACCACCAGCGGCCATGGCTACGTACATGTGCTTATTGAGCATCAAAGCTCACCGGATAAATATATGTCGTTTCGATTGATGCGCTATGCAATCGCAGCCATGCAACGTCATCTGGAGGCAGGAAACGATACTCTACCGCTGGTTATTCCTGTTCTCTTTTACCATGGGAAGCAAACTCCCTGGCAAGGTTCAATGAACTGGCTGGATCACTTTGAGGATCCGGGTACCGCCCGTCAGCTTTACAGCACGCCATTTCCACTGGTGGATGTGACGATAATCCCCGATGATGAAATCATGCAGCATCGCAGTATGGCAGCACTGACATTAGTGCAAAAACATATTCGCCAGCGTGACATGGCGCAGTTGCTGGATAAACTTACCCGCCTGTTTATGCTGGAGAAGATGAGCGGACAACAAATAATCGTGCTGATAAACTACATGGTGCAAGCAGGGAATACACAAGATGTTCAGACATTACTGTATAAGCTGGCACAGCGCGTGCCGCAGCATGGAGACAAACTGATGACAATGGCGGATCAGCTAAAGCAAATTGGTCGCGAAGAGGGCAAACGTATTGCCATACTGGACATTGCAAAAGCAATGCTTAAGCGAGGTCTGGATATTGATGCAATTATGGAAATGACCGGCCTTTCGAAGGATGAATTACAGAAACTTGCGCAATAAACAGCTCTCCGCCTGGGTCTACCCAGGCGGGTAACCGAATTAACGCGAAATAATCAAATGGATACCAAAACCAGCGAACAACGCGCCAGCAAATCCATCAATCCACTTCGCCAGACGCTGATAGCCACGACGCATTTTCGGTAGCGCAAACAGGCTGGCGACCACGGTAAACCAGGCCAGCGTTTCTACGATTATCAGGGCAAAAATACCCCAGCGCGCGCCGGTACCTACGCTATCACCTACAAACAGCGAGAATACAGAGCCAAAATAGATAATGGCTTTAGGATTCGCCAGGTTGGTCAGCAGGCCTTTGATAAAGCTGCGCCCACTCTGTGCCAGCTCAACCTGCGGTGCGGGAGCAGCGACATCCTGTTTTTTAAACGCGCCACGCAGCATCTGGTAGCCCATCCAGCACAGATACAGACCGCCACCCACCATAATAATAGTGTGCAGCCAGGCCATTTTTTCGATGATCAGATGCAGACCGAGCAGCGCCACACCTGCCCAGACCATGACACCACAGGTGATGCCCAGCACGCCCATCATCGCTTCTTTACGCGAACGGCTGACGGCCGTTTGAGAAACAAAGAAAAAATCGGGGCCAGGGCTCATCAGCGCAACGATGTGTACCAACGCAACGGTAAAAAATAGCGTTAACATAAAATTGACTCGCGGGGGAATAGTTCAGTGAGTCACCATCCTGGCACTTTTTTGCCTGGCTGACTACTCTTCGTCGTCACCATCAACGTGCGCACGAATAAGCGCCATAAACTCTTTGCCGAATCGCTCAAGTTTACGCATCCCTACGCCATTGACGCTCAGCATTTCGCTCGGTGAAACTGGCATCTGTTCCGCCATTTCAATCAGCGTGGCATCGTTGAAGACCACATACGGTGGAATATTCTCTTCATCTGCAATGGCTTTGCGCAGCTTACGCAATTTGGCAAACAGCTTGCGATCGTAGTTGCCGCCAAAGGATTTCTGCATCGCACGCGGTTTTAGCGCCACAATACGCGGCACGGCAAGCTGTAGCGGGACATCGCCGCGCAGTACCGGACGCGCCGCTTCGGTTAACTGTAACGCGGAGTGATGGGCAATATTCTGCGTGACCAGGCCAAGATGGATCAACTGGCGGATCACGCTCACCCAGTGCTCGTGGCTCTGCTCACGTCCAATACCGTAGACTGGCAGTTTGTCATGAGCCAGCTCACGAATACGCTGGTTATTTGCTCCGCGCAGCACTTCGACGACATAGCCCATCCCAAAACGTTGGTTAACGCGATATATCGTCGACAGCGCTTTACGCGCATCCATTAAACCATCGTACTGTTTCGGCGGATCGAGACAAATATCGCAGTTGCCGCACGGCTCCTGACGCCCTTCGCCAAAATAATTCAGCAGGACCAGACGACGGCAGGTTTGCGCCTCGGCAAACGCCCCCATCGCATTCAGCTTATGTCGCTCAATATCAAGCAATTGCCCGGCGGGTTTCTCTTCAAGGCAGCGGCGTAACCACGCCATATCGGCTGGATCATAAAACAGCATCGCTTCTGCAGGCAGGCCGTCACGCCCGGCGCGACCCGTTTCCTGGTAATACGACTCGATGTTACGTGGAATATCAAAGTGCACCACAAAGCGTACGTTAGGTTTATTAATTCCCATACCAAACGCCACGGTTGCCACGACGATTTGCAGGTCATCGCGCTGGAATTTCTCCTGCACCTCAGCACGAATGCTGTTTTCCAGCCCGGCATGATAGGCCCCTGCGCTGATCCCACGACTTTGCAGACGTGCGGCGGTATCTTCTACTTTCGCACGGCTATTACAGTAAATAATACCGGACTTGCCGCGCTGTTCTTGCACGTAACGCATCAGTTGATCGAGAGGCTTAAACTTCTCCATCAACATGTAGCGAATGTTCGGTCGGTCAAAGCTGCTGATCTGAATTAACGGATCATTCAGCCCCAGCAGACGAACAATATCCAGTCGGGTTGTTTCATCAGCGGTTGCCGTCAGTGCGACAAACGGCAGAGCAGGAAAACGTTGACGCAGCTGGCCCAGTGCGGCGTATTCCGGACGAAAATCATGCCCCCACTGAGAAATACAGTGCGCTTCATCAACAGCCAACAGCACCGGATTCCAGTGCGCCAGATGTTCAAGAAAGTTATCCAGCATCAGACGTTCGGGCGCAATGTATAGCAAGCGGATTTGCCCGCTGCGGCAACCGGCCATCACCTCAAGCTGCTGCTCGCGACTCTGGGTGGAGTTCAGACACGCAGCCGCTACGCCATTTGCCAGCAGTTGATCAACCTGGTCTTTCATCAGGGAAATCAGCGGTGAAACGACAACGGTTAGCCCGTTCAGCAATAATGCGGGAATTTGATAGCAGAGGGATTTACCGCCACCGGTCGGCATGACGACCAGGCAGTCGCGGCCAGAGAGCACGGTGTCGATGATTTCTTCCTGACCAGGGCGAAACTGTTGGTAGCCAAAGGTTTCCTGTAAAACCTGTTTAGCGCCCATTTCCAGATTCAACACTTCCGCCTGCGCCACATTAACCCCATTAGCTATAAATAAAAACAGGCGCTATTTTCAGCGCCTGAGAGAGAAACTGCAATGTTTAAAACACAATCATTGCGCAGATCAGAAAATGTCATTGAGCATCACGCCCACACCCACGCGCGTCTGATTAAAGTTGTAGTCGATCAACGATTCGCCATAGCCACTGTAGACCTGGGTATAAAGACGAACATGCTTCGTGATGGGGTAACTTAAACCCAGCTCCGCGCCGCCATAGCCCGTATTCCAGTTGTACTGACCTTTGGCGCTTAATACGGCATCCCCCAGGTGATAACCAATTTTGAGCTGATAGTAACCCATGTATTTGGTGATATCGGGGTTGTCATCTGTGCTACCGATGACGTACCACGGTTTCACTTCCACCAGCCAGTTACCCTGTTCTGCCATCAGGCGGGTATACAGGCGGTTCCAGCTACGCGAGGTCGGATCGGAACGACCGTTAGAGTCATGGTTGTACCCCATTTCGACATCACGCAGCGTCCAGCCGGCAAAGCGATAGTCGGTGGCAAAACCGAGGAAAAGTTGCGGCTCGTAGTTGGTTTCGCGAAACGGTGAGGACTCTTCACTATTGGAAAGCTGCCACCATGATTTCTGGGTATAGGAGCCACCGAGCACAGAGTTCGGGCCTAAAATCCCGCGCCAGAGCGGAAACGCCAGGCTCAGCTGGAACTTAACCTCATCTTTACGCGCATTATCAGACCAGCTATAGCTACTGATAGCCTCTTTATTCATGTCGCTGGTATTGGTGTAGATGAGATAGTTGGTGTCATAAGGGTAAAGCGTGAAGGGGTTATCATGCTCCTGCAGCATATTGGCGATAACACTGCCGCGCACCGCTGGTGCATCATGAATCTCTTTCACTGTCGCTTCCTGCGCATACGCGGTCAACGGCAGCATGACTGCTGGTAATAACCAACCCAGAATCGCCCGCATTTTTAGTGTTCTCCAGACCAAATATTGATGAATTGTATAATTATCTGGCAAGTATTCTACATACTTAGCTGGCTTCTCGTTAGTTATCCCGTCTTAAAGTAGAAAACAACAAATAATAAGCATAATATCAACATTTCATTAACCAATGGGGTGTCAGGATCGTATGTCTGCCGTACTTACTGCTGAGCAAGCGCTGAAATTAGTGGGTGAAATGTTTGTCTACCATATGCCGTTTAACCGGGCTCTGGGGCTGGAACTGGAACGCTATGAAAAAGAGTTTGCACAATTAGCGTTTAATAACCAACCCATGATGGTCGGCAACTGGGCGCAAAGTATCCTGCATGGAGGCGTAATCGCCTCAGCATTGGACGTTGCCGCCGGACTGGTATGCGTTGGCAGTACGCTGACCCGCCACGAAACCATCAGCGAGGACGAACTGCGCCAACGGATGTCTCGTATGGGGACTATCGATCTACGTGTTGATTACCTGCGCCCGGGCAGGGGCAATCGCTTCACGGCGACCAGTAGTCTGCTGAGAGCGGGCAACAAAGTTGCTGTTGCTCGTGTGGAACTGCATAACGAGGAACAACTTTATATCGCCAGCGCAACCGCCACTTATATGGTGGGGTAAGCGCGTAAAAACAGGTAAACTGCTGTTACATTTCTGAACCGAGTTTTCCCGATGGATGCTAAACAAACGCGGCAGGGCGTGTTACTCGCTCTTGCTGCCTATTTTATTTGGGGCATCGCACCCGCGTACTTCAAGCTGATTTACTATGTCCCCGCCGACGAAATCCTGACGCACCGCGTCATCTGGTCGTTTTTCTTTATGGTGGTGTTGATGAGCGTCAGCCGCCAATGGTCGGGCATCAAAACGCTGCTGCAAACGCCAAAGAAGATTTTCCTGCTGGCGCTATCAGCGGTGCTCATCGGCGGAAACTGGCTGCTTTTTATCTGGGCGGTCAATAACCACCATATGCTGGAAGCGAGCCTGGGCTATTTTATTAACCCGCTGGTAAATATTGTGCTGGGGATGATTTTCCTCGGCGAGCGCTTTCGCCGCATGCAGTGGCTGGCCGTACTGTTAGCCGCCTGCGGTGTACTGGTACAACTGTGGACATTCGGTTCACTGCCCATCATTGCGCTGGGGCTGGCTTTCAGCTTTGCTTTTTATGGTCTGGTACGTAAGAAGATTGCCGTCGAGGCGCAAACTGGCATGCTGATTGAAACCCTGTGGTTATTACCCGTTGCGGCAATTTATCTGTTTGGTATTGCAGATAGTCCAACCAGCCACATGGCTCAGAACCCTATGTCGCTGAATCTGCTGCTGATTGCTGCGGGGATCGTAACTACTATTCCCCTGCTCTGTTTTACCGGCGCAGCCACGCGTCTGCGTCTGTCCACGCTGGGCTTTTTCCAGTACATCGGCCCAACGCTGATGTTCCTGCTGGCAGTGACATTCTACGGCGAGGTTCCGGGGGCGGATAAAATGGTAACGTTCGCCTTTATCTGGGTAGCATTGGCGATTTTTGTTGCGGATGCGATTTACACCCAGCACAGGACGCGTAAAGGGCTTTAATATCGTTTACCTGATGGCGCGAGCTTATTTGGTCTACAGATTACGTAGGCCGGGAAAAGCTAAGTCGCCATCAGGCATAAAAATTACAACCAGTTCTTGCGCTTAAAGTACAGATATGGCGCCAGCCCTGCGAGCATCATAAAGACAATCGCCCCTGGGTAACCAAAACTCCAGTGCAGCTCAGGCATAAACTCAAAGTTCATCCCGTAGCTTGAAGCCACCAGTGTTGGCGGTAGGAATACCACAGATACCACCGAGAAGATCTTGATGATACGGTTCTGCTCGATATTGATAAAGCCCATCGCCGCCTGCATCAGGAAGTTAACTTTCTGAAACAGTGATTCGTTGTGCGGCAGCAGGGATTCGATATCTCGCAGGATCTCACGCGCCTGCTCCAACTGACCGCCTGGCAGACGCGCCTTGCGCACAAGGAAGTTCAATGCGCGCTGGGTATCCATCAGACACAGGCGAACTTTCCAGCCGATATCTTCCAGTTCCGCCAGCGTAGAGAGCGCCTCGTCATATTCATCGCCCTGACGCCCTTCCATAATCACGCGACTGAGCTTTTCCAGATCGCTGTAGATGTTTTCTATTTCATCTGCCAGTTGTTCGATTTTGGTTTCGAACAGGTCGAGCAACAGCTCGTAAGCGTTGCCATCTACCATCGCCTGGCTTCGCGCACGCATACGGTACAAACGGAATGCCGGCAGTTCGCGCTCACGCAGGGTAAACAGGCGCCCTTCGCGAATGGTAAATGCGACAGTTGAGTTGCCCGCGTGATCGTCGGCATCTTCATAGAAGAAGAAGGAGTGAATATGCAGACCGTCTTCGTCTTCGAAAAAACGTGCGGATGCTTCGATGTCTTCCAGTTCAGGGCGCGTAGCCAGATTCTGGCCCAAGTCCTTTTGCACACGGTTTCGTTCTTCGTCATCCGGCTCGACTAAATCGACCCAAACCGAACTGGCCAGGTGCTCGATCTCGTCTGCCTCAAGGCGAGTTAAACGATTGTTTTCCAGTTGAAATGCGCTCAGCATGACCGGGACTCCCAATGCAAAAAATTATCGGACAGTTCGGTGGGCACACAGAAACAAATTGGGTTTCAGACCATTAAACAGCCTGACTCAGCGCGACGGGAAAAAACAGAAGGTCGCTGACAACCGCGAAGGCTATCAGCAAAAAGGGATAGCCTTAGGAGTTGATCCTGGATGACAGGATAATGAGCCAGTATCTACTGGGTGTGTCCAAGGCGAATGTCCTCTTAGCGTAATCGTGCGCGCATGTTACGCCAGCAAAATTTTGACGTCAACACGCAACAGATGGCGAAAAAGTAATAATTTCCCCTCATGCACCAAGGTTAGCAGAATAAGGGTATTTATCTATGATTTCAGAAGATTAAGCGACAGATTGCCGGATAGCGGCTGCATCCTATCCGGCCTACAAATCAGAGCGTTAGCACCTTCACACCGTTTCCAGCCTTGCGTAGGCGGCTACCAGCCATTTTATCCCCTGGCCCTGGAATGCAACCTGCAAACGGCTATGTTCGCCACTCCCTTCCAGATTGACAATAGTACCTTCGCCGAACTTCGCATGCCGAACACGCTGTCCCAGCTTGTAGCCGGTGTCATTTTCCGCCATCGGAGTGCCCATCCGTTGATGGCTCACAGGGCGGCTGACCGTTGCACGTAAACGAACTTCTTCCACGCACGCTTCGGGTAATTCACCAATAAAGCGCGATGGTCGGTGGTAAACCTCTTTACCGTACAGACGGCGCGTTTCCGCATAGGTCAGCGTCAGTTTCTGCATAGCGCGGGTGACGCCAACGTAGGCCAGACGACGTTCCTCTTCAAGTCGTCCACCTTCGTCGAGTGACATCTGGCTGGGGAACATCCCCTCTTCCATACCGACGATAAACACCTGCGGGAACTCGAGGCCTTTTGCCGAGTGCAAAGTCATCAGTTGTACCGCGTCCTGCCAGGTATCCGCCTGCCCTTCACCAGCTTCCAGCGCCGCATGGGAGAGGAATGCCTGCAATGGCATTAAATCTTCATCTTCTTCGTTGTAGCTGAACTGGCGCGTTGCCGTCACCAGTTCGTCTAAGTTTTCGATACGCGTCTGGCCCTTCTCGCCTTTTTCCTGCTCGTACATCATGCGCAGACCGGAGTCTTTTACCACCCTGTCGGTCTGCACGTGCAGCGGCATATCGGCCGTTTCCTGGGCCAGCGCGTCAATCAGCTCCATAAAGCGCTGCAATGCGCTGGCGGCTCTACCGGCCAGGGCTTTCTCCTGCAACAGTTCACGACACGCTTGCCACAGCGTCAGCTGGCGGTCACGCGACGTCTGGCGCACCACATCTAAGGTACGATCACCAATACCACGCGTGGGCGTATTCACCACACGTTCAAAGGCCGCATCGTCGTTACGGTTAGCGATCAGGCGCAGGTAAGAGAGTGCATCTTTGATTTCCTGGCGCTCGAAGAAGCGCATACCACCGTAAATACGGTACGGCATACTGGCCTGTAATAAAGCCTCTTCAAGCACACGCGACTGGGCGTTACTACGGTACAGAATGGCGCACTGTTCCAGCGCACCGCCGTTGTCCTGCCAGGTCTTGATACGGTTAACCACAAAGCGCGCTTCATCGAGTTCGTTGAACGCACAGTAAAGCGAAATCGGTTCACCATCGACACCGTCAGTCCACAGTTTCTTGCCCAGACGCCCGTTGTTATTCTCAATCAGGGCGTTGGCAGCGCTGAGGATATTATTGGTCGAACGGTAGTTCTGCTCCAGGCGAATAGTCTCTGCACCAGGGAAGTCGGTGAGGAAGCGCTGGATATTTTCCACCTGTGCTCCGCGCCAGCCGTAAATCGACTGGTCGTCATCACCGACGATCATCACCTTACCGGTATCACCTGCCAGCAAGCGGATCCACGCGTACTGGATATTGTTGGTATCCTGGAATTCATCCACCAGGATGTTGGTAAAGCGTTCACGATAGTGCTGCAGGATGTGTGGTTTGTTGAGCCACAGTTCGTGGGCGCGCAGCAGCAGCTCAGCGAAATCCACCAACCCCGCACGGTCACACGCTTCCTGGTAAGCCTGATAGACTTTCTGCCAGGTTTGTTCAACCGGATTGCCGTAGCTCTGTAAATGGTGCGGACGCAGGCCTTCATCTTTCTGGCTGTTGATAAACCACATTGCCTGACGCGGTGGCCACTGCTTCTCATCAAGGTTCATCGCTTTAATAAGACGCTTAAGCAGACGCAGCTGGTCTTCGCTGTCGAGGATCTGAAAATCCTGCGGCAGATTAGCGTCCATATGGTGTGCGCGCAGCAAACGATGCGCCAGACCATGGAAAGTCCCCACCCACATACCGCCCTGACTGGTCCCCATAATCTGACCAATACGATGGCGCATTTCCGCCGCGGCCTTATTGGTAAAGGTCACAGCCATAATGGAGTACGGTGAGTTATTCTCTACGGTCAACAGCCAGGCGATGCGGTGCACCAGCACGCGGGTCTTACCACTCCCCGCCCCCGCCAATACCAGCATATTGCTGCGTGGCGCGGCCACCGCTTCGCGCTGTTTATCATTGAGGCTGTCGAGCAGGTAAGAAACGTCCATTGGCACCGCCGCGTAAAAGTATGTAGGGCGGATAAGCGCAACGCCATCCGCCAAAAAGCTGGGTATATATACAGAGTTCTGTTGGTGATTATATCAGCGAGGTCAGAGATGCCAACCGTGAAATTTCGATATGCGGCAGTAAACGACTGTCAGATGTTTGCATCAGGTCGGCATTTTCCGGTTTGATCCAACAAGCCTGCATACCACAGCGAATCGCGCCAGCGACGTCTGTTGTCAGGTCGTCGCCCACATGCAGGATTTCACCAATTGGCATATTCAGTTTTTCCGCCGCCAGTGAGTACATGTCGCTGAACGGTTTGGATCGTCCATCCGGTCCGGCACGCAGCACAAACTCAAAGTAATCGCCCAGACCAAACAGTTCCGGCTGCGCATTACCGTTGGTAATAGCAACCAGTGGCCACTTGCGGGCCAGAGCCTTCAATGTGTCATGTGTAGACTGCGGGACGTCGATGCGGCTGCGCCATTTCGCGAAATTCATCATCGCGGCGTTCGCCCCCATTTTTGCCTCTGCCGCCGACAGGCCAGCCTCCAGCATGGCACGCTCTACAGCACGATGGCGCCACTGGGTAACATCATGGTAGATCTCCGGTTCGGCGTCGCGTACAGCCTGACGCAGACGCTGTAGATCGCTATTTTTTAGCGTACTCAGCGCCGGGTGATAATTTTGTACAAAGGCAAGCGCTTCCTGCTCGGTGCGCAGGATCACGGGACGGTTATCGTAAAGGGTATCATCAAGGTCAAAGGTGAGCGCAGAAATGCGCCCCAACGGCCGGTAAAAACGCATTATTTCCCCCGTTTGGCGCGCGGATGCGCCGCATCGTACACTGAAGCCAGGTGTTGAAAATCAAGATGGGTGTAGATTTGGGTGGTAGAAAGGTTGGCATGTCCCAACAGCTCTTGTACACCGCGCAGGTCGCCACTCGACTCCAGCATATGTGTCGCAAATGAGTGGCGTAATTTATGTGGGTGCACGTGGCTGTTCAGCCCCTGCTTAATACCCCATTCAGCAAAACGTTTCTGCACGTTACGCGCCGAGATGCGTTTACCCAGTTTTGACAGGAAAAGAGCATCGTCATCACCACCAAACAATCCACGCAGATCCAGCCAGTGTTCAATCCACGCCACCGCGTTGCGACCAATGGGCAGACGGCGTTCTTTGCTACCTTTTCCCATCACCCAGACTTCGCCTGTGTCGAGATCGAGATGTTTAATATCCAGCCCAACCAGTTCTGATAGACGCAATCCTGCGCCGTACATAACCTCCAGCATCGCCCGGTCACGAACGGCGAGGGGATCGTTGAGATCGATATCCAGCAGACGGTTAACGTCATCCACATCAATATTTTTTGGCAGATGACGCGGTGCTTTCGGTGCGGATACACCTTTTGCCGGGTTGGCTTTCAGCTCGCCCTGATTGACCAGCCAGTCAAAGAAACTGCGCAACGCAGAGAGGCGCAATGCCAGGCTCGCAGGTCCCAAACCTTTGCGCCGGCTACGCACGGCAAAACTACGAACCATCGCAGCATCACATTGTTGCCAGCTTTGCAGGCCGGTTTCTCCGGCTAACGCGATGATGGCATCAAGCTGACGCTGATAATTGAGTAGCGTTATCGGGCTAAGTTGACGCTCAACGCCCAGATAGCGTAAGAAGCGTGCAACGTCCTGAGAAAGCGGTGAGTCGGTCATACGCGTTCAATCCAGCGCTCCAGCAGCTCCGGCAACATCAGCGAAATTTCCTGTAATAGCTGCGTTCCCTGCCCTTGCTGGTAATGATTGGCATCACGACTGCTAAACAGCATGACACCAAGAGAGCCATCCTGCCCCAGCAGCGACATGGCCACAGAACCGATAGCTTTCGCTTCCGGCATCATGACCAGCAGTTCCGGACCGTGAAGTGGGCCAAGGTAATGCTGCGACTGACCCAGACGCTGAATACGCAACGGTTCGAACGCCTGACGACTTAATGCCAGATGGGTGAATTTCGACGGTGCGCCGAGTCGCCAGCGATCCGGAAACAAGCG
Source organism: Citrobacter sp. Cm046 (assembly GCF_030333065.1). NCBI lineage: Bacteria > Pseudomonadati > Pseudomonadota > Gammaproteobacteria > Enterobacterales > Enterobacteriaceae > Citrobacter > Citrobacter sp. Cm046. Next base: position 69,691 of record NZ_JAOWGP010000045.1, read on the forward strand.
AACCGTAGCGCCTGCCAGCCCCAGGTCTCGCGCCCAGCGATGCAATCGCATCAGCATATCGTCGAGACTGTTGGCTGCCACCAGGCGCCCTTGCAGATTTAACAGACGATAGAACAGACTTTCGTTGGCGTTTGCTTGTTCCATCAATAACGCCATGTTCTCTTCAAGCACGTTGATGTGATTACGCGCCCTTGCCATATGCCATTCAACTAAAGAGATCGTGCCTCGCACCGGGTGCGGGACACGCATCGCTTCAACTGCCTGGGCATTACGGATAAAAAACTCAGGATTACGTTGCAGATAATCGACGACCGCCCGATCGTCCAGATCCATGAGCGTTTCCTGTAGTTCTTCCCCTGGTTGCTTCATAAGTGAATAAATCCGTCGTAGACATGTGCCGCCGGGCCAGTCATATACAACGGATGACCCGGACCTTTCCAGGCGATATCAAGTCGACCACCCGGTAATTCCACGCGCACTTCTTCTGCCAGCAGGCCCTGCTGAATACCAACAGCAACAGCTGCGCACGCGCCGCTGCCGCAGGCTTGTGTTTCACCCGCCCCGCGTTCATAGACGCGCAGTCGGATATGCTCGCGTTTCACTACTTGCATAAACCCGATATTTGCGCGTTCAGGAAAGCGTTCATGGCTTTCCAGAACTGGCCCCAGCGTTTCCACCGTGGCAGTTTCAACATCATCAACCTGAATCACGCAATGCGGATTCCCCATTGAGACTACGCCGCACAATACTGTCTGCTCAGCCACTCGCATAATATAGGTCTTCTCTGCTTTATTGGCGCGAAAAGGGACCTGCGAAGGTTCAAAGTTGGGTTCTCCCATATTCACCCGCACCAGCTCGTCGTCCGTTACGCTCAATACCATGCGACCATTGGCAGTGCTGACTCGAATATCACGTTTGTTCGTTAGCCCTTTCAGGCGAACAAACCGGGCAAAGCAACGAGCGCCATTACCACACTGTGACACTTCACTGCCGTCGGCATTGAAGATGCGGTAATGGAAATCCAGCTCCGGATCATACGGAGGCTCAACCACCAGCAGTTGATCAAACCCAACGCCAAGATGCCTGTCTGCCAGGCGGCGGATCAGCTCCGGTGAGAAAAAGACATTCTGCGTTACCGCGTCGACGACCATAAAATCGTTGCCAAGGCCATGCATTTTAGAGAATTGCATTGTTCACTCCGTTTACGCGGGTACAGAGACTTACCGTCAGTAATTCACCTGAGAAGGGCCATCTCCCGTTGCCCGATCGTTTTTCTCGGGCACCGTGGATTGCGTTTGTGGCTCAATGCTCTTTGTCGGAGGCGGCGCGGTTTTATCTGCTGGCGGAAAATAGAGTGGACCTTTCAGACCACAGCCCGTCAGGCTGAACAGAGTAAAAAGTACAGCGAGTGCCTGAAACACGTTTTTCATTATGGATTGCCTGTAAGTTCATACTTTCTGTTTTCTATCATCGCAGGAGAAGGCGTAAAAGCAAGAGTTTGCCTGCAAACTGCAACGTGATTTATTTCGCGTTATACTGCGACCATCACGAAAAACAGGATAAAAAAATGAACGACAGTGAATTTCATCGCCTTGCCGACACCCTGTGGATGGCTATTGAAGAGCGTCTGGATGACTGGGATGGCGACAGCGATATTGATTGTGAGATCAACGGCGGCGTATTGACCATCAGTTTTCAAAACGGCAGCAAAATTATCATTAACCGTCAGGAGCCGCTGCATCAGGTATGGCTGGCAACTAAACAAGGCGGCTACCATTTTGATCTGAAGGGTGATGAGTGGATTTGCGATCGTAGCGGCGAAACGTTCTGGGATCTGCTGGAACAGGCAGCAACGCTGCAGGCAGGTGAAGACGTTCGGTTCCGTTAATGTCTTTTTGCCGGATAGGAGCCTCGCCTTATCCGGCTTACAAGCAGCGCTGTGCATCCAGGCCCGGCAAGCATAGCGCCTCCGGGTAAGCGCAATTACGAGAAATACTGCTGCAACATCGGTGTGTCGTTATCCTGATTAGCCGGAGGAATAGGATTAATCGGCTGAGTACGGAACGGGATTACCTGCGCGCGCCCGTCGGTTTTCACGATCTGATAAAACTGCGGCAGGTTAAAGTTGATAAAGCTGGAGCCGTAGGTAAAGCGATCGTGCGACGATGAATAGAAGCGACTGACATCACGTACCAGCTCCTCTTTGCTGCCTTCGCAGTGGTGATACACTTCAACCCGGTTACTTTCATCCAGAATATAAATATTAAAGCCCTGTTCATCGCCCGTTTCTTCAAAAAAGAACTGAATGATCCCTTCACTGGCAAAACCATCCACCACAGACGGCAATTTCACATGGTTAGTCTCAACCTGTACGGAAAGACCGTGCAGTTTGTTGTGCGAAATCGCGCCATAAAACTCAATGGCGTTTTCCAGTTTCTGTACTGATACGTTCAGGCGTTCGAAGAACAGTCCCCACGTCTGACCTGAAACGCGCAGCGCTTTGAAGCGTCCGGTTTCATGGCGCGTACTGGAAAGGCGCAATTCAATGCATTCAGACACCAGTTGCTGGACGCGGGTACGGATCAGGCCACGCAGATGCTGACTGTAGCAGAAGACTTCAACACTATCTGGCGGCGCCGCGTCCTGGTGCATTTTGCCCAAAATCGTTTTTAACGCTTCAATCATCGCCTGCTCGCCGTTGAAGTGCAGCGTACGCACTTCGTTCCACGAGTTGCGGTACAGCAGATCTACACTACCCACCAGACAATTTTGTTCTTCGCCAAAGCTGAAGACATCCAGCTTACGAAAATCAAAATGCACGACCTGATTACGGAACGCTGCTGTCGGGTCGTATTCAAGGTTAACGATAATCGCCAGATGGCGAATTTCGCACGGGCTATAGAGCGCTTTTGGTGTGGGCGCAGGTAAACGCAGCGGGAAGTGGTGCGACACATCAGCCACCATCTCCTGCAGCTTCGGCAAATCGACAATGCCGTTACCCTTAATAAACAGATGCGTACGCGACGTCAGAAGACCGTTAAACCACGCCCACGCCACCAGCTTGTTCAGGTAGCGGTTATATTCAAGCGGCTGATGGCTGACGATGGAATCCATATTGGGCGCACGGTTGTAGAGATACCAACCTGAACGGTTGGCACGCCCAGGCGGCACATGGATAAAGGTCAGATTCGGTTCCGAGAGATCCGGTGAGATCTGTGGGTTCACCAGCGTCACTTTACCCGGCAGGGCTTCGAACGCAGCATACAACTTACGGGTCAGTACGCCGATATCCTGCGGGCTGGCGCTGACGCTAAGGTTATTGCGGCGCGCAAAGCGGATCAGATTACGATAGCTCTGCATCATCGCGTCGAGCAGTTCGTTATGTGCCTCGCGCACCTGGTCAATCTTCCAGTTGGCGCGGTTATCAAGCATCGTCAGACGGGCGTCATCCCACCCCCACTCTTGCACCAACTGACTTAACACTTCACGACGCCAGCCAACGCACGCGCGCTCGCGGCTCAGTTTCTCGCAGACTTTTAAGTAGAAACATCGACGCACTAAATCCAGACGAGTCGGATCTTCAATCGCCGTGAGGTATTCGGTGACGCGCTCCAGCATCATGCAATACGGATCAAGACCAAAAGAAACGATTTCGCCGTCGTGCAGGCGCTGTTTAATGTCTTTCGCCAACAGGCGTGGGTTCGGGTATTCCCAGGAATAAGCTTCCAGCAGCAGCGTTTTCAACACCGCTTTGTACGGGGAGTCGATACTCTTGTACAACTGCCAGAGGCTGGCACCAAAGTACTCTTCAGCAGAGAGCGAGCTGAGTCCGCCCAGATCCAGCCATTCGTTTGGTGTTAACACCCCCTGCGCGTAGAGCGTCATGACGTAATCGTCGTAATGCTCTTCTTCATCGCCCGGCACCATATTCCACAGAATACGTTTGCCCGCGAGGCGCACGGCGGTGCGATAGAATTCATCAAGCAACAGAATATGCTGCGTCGAGCCACAGTCTTCACCACCCAGGCTGCCGCTTTCATTGTGACGGAAACGGTTTTCATCAATCAGGAAGAAACTGACTTCCACGCCCAGCGAGGCAGCCCAGCTTTCTAACAGGCTACATTTACGCTGCAGCAACTGACGCTCTTCGCTATCCAGCCAGGATTGATGGCAGACCCAAATATCCAGGTCAGAGGAACAACTTTGCCCTACTGAAGAGGTACTGCCCATCGAGTAAACGCCGGTAATAGGCAGTTCGCCCTTGGGAGGGTCCTGCGGTGACATACCACGGTACAGTTCTAGTTCATTCAGGTAGTGGCGTTGGGTTTCATCAGGCGTGTAAAAGCATATGCCTTTGGGAACGTTACCATCGAGGTAACCCGGCATCAGCGGATGGTGGTAGTGCAATAATGTCGGCAGCAGACTGTATACCTGCTGGAAGGCAGGTCCCATGGCAGCAAGCGCGCGATCCACACGCAGTTGATTTATGGCATCCAGTCTCTGTTTCAGAGTCTCAATATAGAGGTACAAGACGTATCGCCTGATGTTGCTATCCGTCATGTTGTCGATCGTTGCGGCATATACGCCCGCAAATAATCTTCATCCATTCGGATAAACCGTATGTCAAAAATAACCGTTACCTTTTTTTCGCCCCTCTTTTTTTATGGAGTACAGCCGAAAAAATGGTCTAAAACGTGATCAATTTAACACCTTGCTCATTGACCGTAAAGAAAGATGCGCTACATACAAGTGTAGCACCGTTCGTTACGTGTAAATTCCTTCATACGGTCGGGAGGTTTCTCGTCATTAATCACTGCCAGTGATGATGCAGCGCCTTTTTCCTCTCACTAACGTTTGAGCGTAACGCTGACATCCCTTTGATAAGGATGTTAGGATGGTCAATGATTGATAATGACGGTAACAAGCATGTTAGACAATGTTTTGAGAATTGCCACACGCCAAAGCCCCCTTGCGCTCTGGCAGGCACATTATGTCAAAGACGCCTTAATGGCAAACCACCCCGGTCTGATCGTAGAACTGGTACCTATGGTGACCCGTGGCGATGTGATTCTGGATACTCCACTGGCAAAAGTGGGGGGTAAGGGTTTGTTTGTTAAAGAGTTGGAAGTCGCGCTGCTGGAAAAACGTGCCGATATCGCCGTGCATTCCATGAAGGATGTGCCGGTCGAATTCCCTGAGGGACTCGGACTGGTCACTATTTGCGAACGCGAAGATCCACGCGATGCTTTTGTCTCGAATAAGTACAACACGCTGGATGAACTTCCTGCAGGCAGCATCGTTGGAACATCCAGCTTACGTCGCCAGTGCCAGTTGGCTAAACGTCGCCCGGATCTCGTTATCCGTTCGCTACGCGGCAACGTGGGAACACGGCTGAGCAAACTGGATAACGGCGACTATGATGCGATTATTCTGGCCGTAGCCGGGTTAAAACGCTTAGGGCTGGAGTCGCGGATCCGCACAGCGCTGTCGCCGGAAGTCTCTCTTCCAGCTGTCGGACAGGGCGCAGTAGGCATAGAATGTCGACTCGATGATCTGCGTACTCAAGCACTGTTAGCACCGCTCAACCATGAAGAAACCGCTCTGCGTGTAAAAGCCGAACGCGCAATGAACACCCGCCTGGAAGGGGGTTGTCAGGTGCCCATCGGCAGCTATGCTGAGCTCATTAACGGTGAGATTTGGCTACGTGCGCTGGTCGGTGCTCCTGACGGTTCACAGATGGTTTGCGGGGAACGTCGCGGCACACCAAATAATGCCGAACAAATGGGCATTTCTCTGGCGGAAGAACTGTTGGAAAACGGTGCACGCGCCATTCTGGCTGATGTTTATAACGGAGAAGCACCCGCATGAGTATTCTGGTCACCCGCCCATCTCCCGCAGGGGAAGAGTTAGTGAGCCGTCTGCGCACACTGGGGCAGGTGGCCTGGAGCTTTCCGCTCATTGAGTTTTCGCCAGGCAGGGAACTGGCAACGCTAGCCTCCCGCCTGTCGACACTGACGGAAAACGATCTGGTTTTAGCTCTCTCGCAGCACGCGGTCACTTTTGCTGATGCTCAGCTTCAGCAGCAAGGAGAACGCTGGCCCTCCCTCCCGCGCTATTTTGCCATTGGCCGCACCACGGCATTGGCGCTCCATACCGTTAATGGATGCAATATTCACTATCCTCTGGATCGGGAAATTAGCGAAGTCTTGCTACAATTACCTGAATTACAAAATATTGCGGGAAAAAAAGCGCTTATTTTACGCGGCAACGGCGGTCGGGAGTTGATAGGCGAAACTCTGAAAGCACGTGGGGCCAATGTAGATTTTTGTGAATGTTATCAACGCAGTGCAAAGTATTACGATGGTGCAGAAGAAGCGATGCGATGGCAATCTCGCGGCGTGACGACGGTGGTTGTCACCAGCGGAGAGATGCTACAACAGCTCTGGTCGCTCATTCCGCAGTGGTATCGTGAGCACTGGTTACTACGCTGTCGGCTGCTGGTCGTCAGTGAGCGTCTGGCGCACCTCGCCCGGGAACTGGGCTGGCAAGATATTAAGGTCGCTGATAACGCCGACAACGATGCGCTGCTACGCGCATTACAATAACTCTCATAATGGGATGCCATAATGACGGAACAAGAAAAATCCTCCGCCGTGGTTGAAGAGACCAGGGAGGCCGTGGAAACCACGTCACAGTCAGTCAATGCTGAAAAAAAGAGCAAGGGCAGCACCGCACTGATACTAAGTGCAGTAGCGATTGCTATTGCGCTGGCGGCAGGCGTCGGACTGTATGGCTGGGGGAAACAACAGGCAACAACACAGACTGCAACCAGCGATGCGTTGGCTAATCAGCTCACGGCGCTGCAAAAAGCGCAGGAAAACCAGAAAACTGAGCTGGAAGGTATTATAAAACAGCAGGCAACACTGCTGGATGAAGCAAACCGTCAGCAAGCAGCACTGGCTAAACAGCTTGATGAAGTGCAGCAAAAGGTTGCCACAATCTCTGGCAGCGATGCTAAAACGTGGCTGCTGGCGCAGGCTGATTTTCTGGTGAAACTGGCCGGTCGTAAATTATGGAGCGATCAGGACGTTACCACCGCAGCGGCGCTATTGAAAAGCGCCGATGCCAGCCTGGCCGATATGAACGATCCAAGTTTAATCACCGCCCGTCGAGCGATTACTGATGATATCGCCAGCCTCTCTTCTGTCTCTCAGGTTGATTATGACGGCATCATTCTCAAGATAAATCAGTTGTCTAATCAGATTGATAACCTACGTCTGGCCGACAATGATACTGATGATTCGCCGATGGACTCCGACAGCAGCGAGCTTTCCAGCTCCATTAGCGAATGGCGCGTCAATCTGCAAAAAAGCTGGCAAAATTTTATGGACAGCTTTATTACCATTCGACGTCGCGATGAAACCGCCGTACCGCTGTTAGCACCAAATCAGGACGTGTACTTACGTGAGAACATCCGCTCCCGTCTGTTAGTGGCCGCTCAGGCCGTACCACGCCATCAAGAAGAGACATACCGGCAGGCGCTGGAAAATGTCTCCACCTGGGTGCGCGCGTACTACGATACCGACGATGCAGCGACGAAAGCCTTCCTTGAAGAAGTGGACCAACTGAGTCAACAAAGCATCAGTATGGATGTACCAGAAACGCTTCAAAGCCAGACCATTCTTGAGAAATTAATGCAGACCCGTGTGCGTAATTTACTGGCCCAGCCAGCAACATCTCCGGTTGAAGCAGCTCCTGCGCCAGCGCCTCAGGCAGAAACCCCGGCAACCGCGCCGCAAGGAGAGTAACGATGCTAAAAGTATTATTGCTCTTTGTGCTGTTGATCGCCGGGATCGTCATCGGTCCGATGATTGCCGGTCATCAAGGCTACGTACTGATCCAGACGGATAACTACAACATCGAGACCAGCGTAACTGGCCTGGTGATCATTCTGATCGTCACCATGGTGGTCCTGTTTGCGATTGAGTGGTTGCTGCGTCGTATTTTCCGTACCGGCGCACACACGCGTGGCTGGTTCGTCGGTCGCAAGCGCCGCCGCGCCCGCAAACAGACCGAACAGGCGCTGCTCAAGCTGGCAGAAGGCGATTATCAGCAAGTCGAAAAACTGATGTCGAAAAATGCCGATCACGCAGAACAGCCGGTGGTGAATTACCTTCTGGCGGCAGAAGCGGCTCAACAACGTGGTGACGAGGCTCGGGCCAATCAACACCTTGAGCGCGCAGCCGAGCTCGCCGGAAATGACACGATTCCGGTAGAGATCGCTCGCGTTCGCCTGCAACTGGCCCGGAATGAAAATCACGCCGCGCGCCATAGTGTAGATAAACTGCTGGAGGTGACTCCACGTCACCCGGAAGTATTGCGTCTGGCTGAGCAGGCTTACATTCGCACTGGCGCATGGAGTTCCCTGCTGGATATCATTCCATCCATGGCAAAAGCGCACGTTGGTGATGAAGAGCACCGCGCCATGCTGGAACAGCAGGCATGGGTTGGCCTGATGGATCAGGTTCGTGCCGATCAGGGCAGTGAGGGGCTACGTGCATGGTGGAAAAATCAAAACCGTAAGACCCGTCATCAGATCGCTCTGCAGGTAGCAATGGCGGAACATCTGATTGAGTGCGACGATCACGATACAGCACAACAGATCATCATCGACGGCCTGAAACGTCAGTATGATGACCGCCTGGTGCTGCCAATCCCGCGTCTGAAAACAAACAACCCAGAGCAGATTGAAAAAGTTCTGCGCCAGCAGATTAAAGCCGTGGGCGATCGTCCGCTGTTGTGGAGTACGCTTGGTCAGTCGTTGATGAAGCACGGCGAATGGCAGGAAGCCACTCTCGCCTTCCGTGCGGCGCTCAAACAACGCCCGGATGCATACGACTACGCGTGGCTTGCTGATGCGCTGGACAGACTGCATCAGCCGGAAGAGGCCGCTACCATGCGCCGTGATGGCTTAATGCTGACACTGCAGAACAATCCCCCGCAGTAATCCTTTAAGCCCGGTAGCGAAATGCTTACCGGGCTTACACCAATACACAGAATCATTCGAAACACATTGAGACAAACTCAGAGCACTTACATAAGTAAGTAGCAGGGTGAGAGGACGCCGCCAATAAAGAGGCGTCTGAAGAGTGAAGTGTATGCATAAAAAAACGCCCGCTCGGTTAAGAGCAGGCGTTAAACAGGTCTGTATGACAACATAAATGGGTGCTTCACTCAACGTTATGTCCATGGTGTTCGATGAGGCTAAGCGACATCTGTCAGTGGACGATAAGCACCGTAAACGGCTCTGCGTCATTCCTGAGTTTATGAGGCCTGATGGCGAACATAAGAGATGGAATGAGCATCTACCCAAATATTATCGCACAACACATGGCATGATTGCACTGCAAAAACCAGGTCTTCGGGATTTTTAGGACATCAGGTAATTCAGGTCAGATTGGTGGCGTAACGCCGGTATTGACTGGCACAAGAGCAGAGAGAAAGGGAAATCAGAAAACAAAAAACCCCGCCGAAGCGGGGTTCAAAATTGGTCGGCGAGAGAGGATTCGAACCTCCGACCCACTGGTCCCAAACCAGTTGCGCTACCAAGCTGCGCTACTCGCCGTTTTACTGCTTTTTGAATTTTTAGTTCAATTCTTTAAGTCGTGGTGCGAGGGGGGGGACTTGAACCCCCACGTCCGTAAGAACACTAACACCTGAAGCTAGCGCGTCTACCAATTCCGCCACCTTCGCATTTCACAACTTTAAATTAATGGGGTGGCTAATGGGATTCGAACCCACGACAACTGGAATCACAATCCAGGGCTCTACCAACTGAGCTATAGCCACCACTGCAAATCTTTTACGCGGTATTAAAACCACCGCAGCTCCGGCACCTTACTAAATGGTGCGCCCGACAGGATTCGAACCTGAGACCTCTGCCTCCGGAGGGCAGCGCTCTATCCAGCTGAGCTACGGGCGCTTAGCGCCGTTGCGGGGCTGGATATTACGGAGGTCTCGGTCTGCTGTCTAGTGCTTTTTTAAAATAAATTATCGTTTGGTCATGCTTTGTGCGTTTTGTCGCTTATTCCTCCAGTTTTTGGGCCACACCATGACGATTCAGGCCAAAAACCTTATAAATGAGCGTCACACCCAGCAGGAAGGCGATACCGACAAAAAGCGACATACGGGTATCTTCATTAAAGTACATACCGATTAATACGCAAACCAGGAACGCCATCGTCAAATAATTCGCCCACGGGAACAAAATGGAACGGAAGGGATGGCTGGCAATCGCGTCTTTGTGCGCTTTGCGAAAACGCAGCTGGCTTATCAGGATCACAAACCACGGCACCATGCCCGGCAACACGCTGGCGCTATAGACATAGACAAATACGCGCTGCGGATTCGGAATGATGTAGTTCAGGCATGAGCCAATCAGCAAGATGGCGATAGAAATCGCAACGCCGGCAACTGGCACGCCATGACGAGAGACTTTTCCGACAACCGCAGGCAACTGACGATTCTTCGCCAGGGCGTAGAGCATGCGGCCGCAGCTATACATCCCACTGTTGCAACCAGAAAGCGCTGCCGTCAGGACCACAAAGTTGATAATCCCGGCCGCAGCGGTAATACCAATTTTGGCAAACGTGAGAACAAACGGGCTACCGTTGCTACCGATCTCATTCCACGGGAAGATGGTGACGATAACGAAGATCGCGCCTACATAGAAAATCAGGATACGCCACAGCACCTTACCTACCGCGCTACGCAACGTGACCTGTGGGTTTTTGGCTTCGCCCGCCGTGATACCGATTAGCTCCACGCCCTGGTAGGAGGCTACCACAATACACAATGCAGTCAGAAAGCCTTTCCAGCCGCCGGCAAAGAAGCCGCCGTGTTCAGTCAGGTTGCTGAAGCCAATCGCCTGACCACCATTACCAAAGCCGAAGAAAATGACACCCACTCCTATAACAATCATCACAATGATGGTTGTCACTTTGATCATGGCAAACCAGAATTCAATTTCACCATACAGGCGAACCGCAGCCAGATTTGCCAGCGCCACCAGGCCTACGGCAATCAACGCGGGTATCCACTGCGCCATTTCCGGGAACCAGAACTGCACGTAGACCCCAATGGCGGTAATCTCCGAGATCCCCACAGCCATCCACATAAACCAGTATGACCAGGCGGTGAGATAACCAAAGAAAGGGCTCATATAGCGGTGAGCGTAAACGGCGAACGAACCGGCAACCGGCTCCAGGAACAACATCTCGCCCATGGAACGCATGATAAAGAAGACAAATAGTCCGGCAACGATATACGCCAACAGGACCGATGGCCCCGCCCATTTCAGGGTACTGGCGGCGCCCATAAACAATCCGACGCCAATGGTGCCCCCAAGGGCAATCAATTCGATATGACGAGCCTCCAGCCCACGCTGTAGCTCTGGTTTGTTCTCTGCCATAAATCCTCTTGTTGTGTTTGTATTGTTTCCGGTATTACCGGTTATCGTTATGGGTACATCTTCTTATGCCATAACAGGCCATCCAGCGCCGACCGCTTTACGGTTGGCGCCAAAAACACCACGACACTGAAATGATTGTTGCGAATGGTTTCTTAAAATCGTCTAAATGGCAATTAAAGCATTCAAAAAATAAATAGATTGTGCGAGAAAGCAGCGATTATGTTGTGAATAAGTAGCGCATTTAGCAGAACACACTACTTATCAGAGGAGAGAAAATGTTAGAGATTGCCGGTATAGTGCCAGCGGAGATAGCGCAATAAACGAAGTTGACGGGTAATACGGCTCGGCTGTGACAGTAAGCGGTACAGCCACTCCAGCCCCAAATTCTGCCAGAATTTAGGCGCTCGCTTTACGTGTCCGGTAAACACATCATAGGTGCCACCCACCCCCATATACAGCGCATTCGGATGTACCTGGCGGCAATCGCGCATAAAAATCTCTTGTTTAGGCGAACCCATTGCCACCGTAACAATCTGCGCACCGCTGGCATGAATACGTTCAAACAATGCCTGCCGCTGCTCTGGCGTGAAATATCCGTCCTGGCTACCAACAATATTGACGCGCCACTGTGCTCGCAGTTTTGCTTCTGTTTGCGCCAGTACCTCTGGCTTACCACCAACCAGGAATACGGGTGTGCTCTCCCGCCCAGCGCGCGCCATCAAGGCTTCCCAGAGATCGGCTCCGGCCACGCGTGAAACCTGTGCTTGTGGGTATTTTTTACGCACGGAGCGCACCACGCTAATTCCATCCGCATACTTGAACTCCGCGGCATCAATCAAAGCCCGAACCTCGGGGTTATCTTCCGCCGTTAGCATTTTCTCGGCGTTAATAGCCACCAGCGTCCCCTGTCTGAGATGCCCCTCAGCAAACAGGTAATTCAGCGCATGCTGCATATCACGCCAGCCAATAAGTTTTAATCCGCGCAGCGAATATAGCGGCGCAGTTGTATTATCTGTCATTACGATCCTTCAACCTGTGTCCGGGGCAGCGTCTTTATTCGTCTATGGACAAGTCCTGCACTATCAAACAGCCAGAACAATAATTTTGCTACCAGCAAACAGACACCAAAAATCACGAGGAAAAAGACCACTCGCGAGACAAACGAATCCAACCCTTCTCGTGCCAAAACGATCATATTGAAAATGGCACCAAAACAGAAGCTGTGCAAAATCGCCGCCTTATAACGGTTTTTTTCCTGATTGCCTAACTCATACAGCCAGTCGAACCATTTGATTATCAACCCGACCACGATCGCGCCTAACGGGATAAACAACGCTCCCCCCATAACCACCAGCGAACCAATCAACGTTGGAGAGATAGCCAGGCCCGAGTGGTTGTTCAGCACTTCCCAGGTAAAATAGTTCGCAGAGTTGAGTACGATACTCGGCCGTCCAGGCCACAGCCAGGAGGGAATAAAAACGTAGAAATCACGGACAATCGGTGCCAGTCCCTGGAACTCAATATTGTGGTAATTCTGCAGTAACAGCGCCAGATTCTCCCACGGTGAGAAGGTATCCCTCGTGAGATACAGGAAAGTATAGAATGCCTCATCGCCGCTCACGTTCATCCCGTAGCGCTTCAATGCCAGCCAGAACATGCCGACAATTCCCAGCACACCGGCCGCAGCCATCATCCACAGTGAAATCCAGCCGCGAATAATGCCGATAAACAAGAAGATGGCAAACGCGATAATGATATTGGCGCGCGTGCCGCCAACAATCATATAAGTCAGAAGACCAAACGCGACGGTGCTCACCAGGAAGAACAGCCACGCTTTACTATCCTGGCGCAGGAAATACACCACCAGCATTGCCGGAATGAAGAAGTAGAAGAAGCGTTTCAGGGCCACACCAGAAACTTCACTGGAGAAGATCTGGCTATAGGACTGCAATCTGAATAACAGGAAACCGTTGTGCATAAAGAAAATGCCTACACTCACCAGCGCAATCGCCATCAGGATAATCCATGTCAGATGGGCCTCAACGCGGTTGATGGTAAACAACGGTTTGCGTGACTTTTCTGGTATTCGCTTACGTAAACGCGTTTTATAGGTCACGTAGTAGACGGCATAGAAACAGGCGGCGGAAAGCAGTGCCTGTAACAGAATTTCCGGTGGGGCGACCGCGACGTCGAAACGGAACACCAGTACGCTGGTCAGGGGAAATCCGAAGAAAAACGTCAGCAAAAACAGCAATGAGAAGAACACATTGAAGTTAAAGCGCACACGCCGAAACTCAAACCAGGTCAGCGTAGCGATAAATAAGGTAGAGAGTAGCCATACTACCAGCAGACCGCTGAATTGCATCAGACTCATAGGGTTTCTCCGGAGGCAATGCTCAGCGCGTTATGCCACGGTTGCAGGTAATTCGGGCTAAAAAAGGTAATCGTGCTTTTATCAACCGAGGCCAACTGACGCTGCGCTTCACGCACAACATCGGCATTGAGTTCATCGGTGGTAAACAGTACCGGGAGGTGCTGCTCTGCCATATCCTGCCAGAAAGGGTTTTCGCGGTTTAGCACGCACGGAATACCGGCCTGGATCAGCAAACACAATGTACCAATCCCTTGCTGGCGTGCAAAAATAAAGTAACCGAGATCGCACTGACGCAGTAATGCCAGATAGGCATCAAATTCCAGTTTTTCACTTAGAATTTGCAGATTTCCTGCACTAAATAATTCCTGGCCAGCCTGGCGTACTTCATCAATATACGCCCCGTTATTAGCCGGATAGCCCATTGGCACAATAACGTTCACCGTATCACCGAACTGCTGATGTACGGCGCGTAACGCTGCGATATGTTCATTGCTGCGATCGCCAGAATTACCTACAAGAATCGTCATTTTCCCGCTGCGTTCGCACTCGCTGCCCATATTATTCAGCGACGGATCCATACGCGTAGGGAAATAGAGCAGTTCACCGCGCACACGGGGATGCTGCTGTGCGAAATAGCTCAAATCACCTCGAGTGGCAAACACGCAGCCCACACGGTTTTGCGCCATGCGGCGAATCGGATAAAACAGGCGGAATTTCAGCCCACTGGAGACTTCATACAAATCTGCGCCCCAGATATGCCAGTAAAACTGCTCTGGTTTAATTCCTCCGCTCAACAGCGCCAGCCACAGGCTGGTGTTGAACTGACCATGGAAGAAGAAACGCTGCTGGCGATCTGCTTTCGCTTTCGCGATTACCGCTTCCGCCAGTGCCTTTTTTCCGCCATAGAAGCTCAGCGATAACGCCGGGCAGCTTGCACTGAATCCCGCATCCTGACCTGCAACCATAAATACGCGCGCGTGCTCGCTCGTCGCGGCCAGCGAATCATTAAAAAACCGCAGTACGGTTTGATTATGGTGAGGGATATCCGATCCCAGAACGTGAACCAGTACTGTCATGCCCGCCTACACCAGAGTAAAAATACGCCACAGCAAAGAGAAAAATAGACCACATAGGTTGCCATATAAGCCTGCGCTGCCCCCAGAGCGCCATGCGCGGGAATCAGCCAGTGGGCAAATGCCGTCAACAAAATGAACTGGCTAATTTCAGCCAAAATATAAAACCGCAGCGACGCCTTCGCGATCACCAGATACCCGAAAACGTAAGCACCGACCTTCAGTACATCGCCCACCAGTTGCCAGGCAAACAGGTCTCGCATGGCAGTAAATTTAGCGGAAAAGAGCAGCCAGATAGCAAAATCACGCAGTAACCAAACGGTAAAACTCGCGGCGGCAACCGCCGGTAACACAAACTTCAGCGACTTCACCACTTCACGCGTAATGTCACGCTTTTCGCTCAGGCGCGACAACGTCGGCAGCAAATAAACGCTGAATGAGGCGGTGATAAATTGCAGATAGGCATCGGAGATACTGCTTACCCCTTGCCAGATCCCAACATCATCCCAGCTGTAATGCGCAGCCAGAAGGTTTCGCATCATTACATATGCCACTGGCAGCGTCACAGAGGTGATCAGCGCCATCAGCGTAAACTTGCTTAACTGCCCTGCCAGACTGTTATCCCATGAGGGTTTCAGGTAGTGCAGTGGAATGGTTCCACGCTTGATCAGCATAAAACTGGCTGGCACAACCACCAGCGCAGGCACCAGCGCCAGGCCCAGCAAAGCACCTTCATAGCCCCCCAGTCGATAGCAGCCATAATAAGCCACAACACCGACCAGACTGCCAACAATCAGCGACAGTGCATTGCCTGCGGCATCACGGAAGCCTTTCATTAACGCCAGTAAGAGATTCGCCCAGGCAATACCCATCTGTACCAGCGCAACCAGACGCACCAGCCCCTGGTAATGCGTATGACCAAACAAACCCTGGCTTATGGGCGCAGCCGCCAACAAAAAGATCACGGCCATCAGTGTGGAGAATCCCAACACCATGGCGGAAGATGTGCCAACCACGTTGCGTAGCCGCGCCGGATCATCATGATGCTGTGCCACATACTTTGTGACACCGTTGAAAATTCCGGCACCTGCCAGCACGCCCAGCACAGTGACCATCTGACGAAAGTTACCCGCCTGCCCGACTCCCGCAGGGCCAAACGACACCGCCAGCAGTTTTACCACCAACAAGCCTGCACCGATTTTTACCAGCGTACTGGCTGCCGTCCAAAGGGACGCTTTAGCAAGCGACATCTCAGGCGAAGTAGTTCAACAGGGTCGTAATTACTGTGCGCTGGTTCACCGGCGACAGATTGTAAAACAGCGGCAGGCGTAGCAGACGCTCGCTTTCTTTGGTGGTGTAACGATCGACACCCGCGAACTCACCAAATTTATCGCCAGCCGGGCAATCATGCAGCGGGATATAATGGAATACCGCCATAATTTCGGCTTCTTTGAGGAAGTTAATCAACGCCGTGCGATCATCAATATCACGCAGCTTGATGTAAAACATATGGGCGTTTTGCACGCAACCATCCGGTATGGAAGGCAGGTCAATCCGCCCGGCTTTCGCCAGCGGCTCAAGTGCATCGTAGTAGTTTTGCCACAATGCCAGACGCTGCTGATTGATACGATCGGCCACTTCCAGTTGCGCCCACAGATAGGCAGCCTGCAGATCGGACATCAGATAGCTGGAGCCGATATCACGCCAGGTATATTTATCCACCTGGCCGCGGAAAAACTGACTGCGGTTGGTGCCTTTTTCACGGATGATCTCTGCACGTTCGATTAATTTACGGTCGTTAATCAGCGTTGCGCCACCTTCACCACCCGCGGTGTAGTTCTTGGTTTCGTGGAAGCTGAAACACCCAATGTGACCAATCGTTCCCAGCGCACGTCCCTTGTAGGTAGACATTACGCCCTGTGCAGCATCCTCCACTACAAACAGATTGTACCGTGTCGCCAGCGCCATAATGGTATCCATTTCGCAGGCGACGCCCGCGTAATGCACCGGTACGATAGCGCGGGTTTTGTCGGTGATCGCCGCTTCAATCAGCGTTTCGTCAATGTTCATGGTATCTGGTCGGACATCAACAAAGACGATTTTTGCCCCGCGCAACACGAAGGCATTAGCGGTGGAGACGAAGGTGTAGCTTGGCATGATAACTTCATCATCAGGCTGGATATCCAGCAACAATGCTGCCATCTCAAGTGATGCAGTACAGGACGGCGTCAGCAGCACTTTCTCACTGCCAAAATGCTGTTCCAGCCACTGCTGGCAACGACGGGTAAAACCGCCATCGCCACACAGTTTGCCGCTGCTCATCGCAGACTGCATATACTCAAGCTCGGTTCCCACCACCGGCGGTGCGTTAAATGGAATCATTTTGTCACCTGTATAACCAGTACGCGGTGCTTTCCACATTCGCACCACTCTGTATATAACGTTTAAGCGCGGCGGTGTTGCCCATCTGGGTCGCCACCCGCAATGTTGTTTTACCGCGAGCCTGCGCCCAGAAAAGCGCCGCCTGCATTAATTCTGCACCCACACCGCGACCTGCCAACAGGCCAATTCGCACGTCAGTGTTATTCAGCTCACGCAGCGAGACATACCCGCGGATCTCGTCTGTCGCTGTGCGAAAAACGAGGCATTGATGATCGAATGTGCCCAACACCGCATTTTCAATCCACTGCGCGTAGAAACGGGCGCTGGCATCCGGCGCATACCATGGAGCACGAAAGCGGCTTTGTGCGAACGCCTGGCTCGCGAGCTGGCGTAGTGCCGGGATATCTGCGGGTTGCGCCACCTGCACGCCGGAATTATCGCAGACGCGCGTTACCGGCAACACAAAATCCACTTCGCCTTCTACCAGCGAGAAACCCAGTTGCTGCAAAACGTCTAATTCGTGAGTATTCGCGGCGGGAATTTTTGCCTGTACCCGTCCCCAGGACTGCAATGCTTCCGCAGTCAGGACCGCCCCGTGCGGGTCAAAACGTACGATGGCGCTATTAACGCCAAAGAACGTATTTTCCCAGATAAGGGGCTCAATACTGGCACGGATTGTCACCGCCAGACTCCCTTGGTATCAACCACATACTGCTGTTGAACCGCATCGCCCTTAATGGCTTTAAATGCATTATGGTCAACCAGCATTACCAGCACATCTGCGCTTGCCAGCGCATCATCCAGTTTCGCCAGCGTGCAAAGACCATCCAGTTTTTTCGGCAATTGATGAATGTTCGGTTCCACCACCAACGTTTCACCGCTATGCCAATGCGCAATACTTTGCGCAATTCCCATCGCCGGGCTTTCACGTAAATCGTCGATATTCGGTTTAAATGCCAGACCAAAACAGGCAATTTTCACTTCGCTGGCAAGTTTGTTACTCTCCATGAGGAAGTCCGCCACGGCGGCTTTTACCCGATCAACGACCCAGTGAGGTTTGCCATCATTCACTTCACGCGCGATGCGGATTAATTTCGCCTGCTCTGGGTTCTGTGCCACGATAAACCACGGATCGACCGCAATACAGTGCCCACCAACCCCCGGTCCAGGCTGCAGAATATTCACGCGCGGATGGCGGTTCGCCAGACGGATCAGTTCCCAGACGTTAATCCCCTGATCGGCACAAATCAGTGACAGTTCATTGGCAAAAGCAATATTGACATCGCGGAAGCTATTCTCAGTCAGCTTGCACATTTCCGCCGTACGGGAATTGGTCACCACACACTCACCTTCAAGGAAGATGTTGTACAGCTCGCTGGCACGCGCGGAACAGACGGGGGTCATCCCGCCAATCACGCGATCGTTTTTAATTAGCTCAACCATCACCTGGCCTGGCAGAACACGTTCTGGACAGTACGCAATATTTACGTCTGCCTGTTCCCCTACCTGCTGTGGAAAAGTCAGGTCGGGCCGCATTTCTGCAAGCCACGCAGCCATCTGTTCCGTTGATCCTACAGGTGAAGTCGATTCGAGGATCACCAATGCCCCTTTTTTTAGCACTGGTGCAAGAGACTTCGCGGCAGCCTCGACGTACACCATATCGGGTTCATGTTCCCCTTTAAACGGTGTTGGTACGGCAATTAAATACGCATCAGCTTCTACGGGTGTTGTGGTAGCGCGAAGATATCCATCTTCGACTGCTGTTTTCACCGCGATACCCAGATCCGGTTCAACAATATGGATTTCACCACGGTTAATGGTATCTACCGCATGTTGATTTACATCTACGCCAATGACATGTTTTTGACGGGAAGCAAAGGCGGCTGCCGTTGGCAGCCCGATATAACCCAGCCCGATGACAGAAATGGTCGTAAAACTCATAGCGATATCCGATTATTTTTTAACGCGTGTAAAATGCGGCCACACGCCTGCCCGTCACCATACGGATTATGGGCGCGGCTCATGGTCTGATATTCATTTTCGTCATGCAGCAAACGGGTGACTTCTTCCACAATTCGCTGCGAGTCTGTTCCCACCAGACGAACAGTACCTGCAGTGATGGCCTCCGGGCGTTCAGTCGTTTCACGCATCACCAACACAGGTTTGCCCAGAGAGGGGGCTTCTTCCTGAATCCCGCCGGAATCGGTAAGGATCAGCCAGGCATGGTTCATCAACCAGACGAACGGCAAGTAGTCCTGAGGTTCAATCAGAATCACGTTTTCAACGTGGCCCAGGATGCGATTAACCGGCTCGCTGACATTAGGGTTCAGGTGTACCGGATAGACAATTTGCACATTCTGATTTGCTGCAGCAATTTCCGCCAGCGCATGGCAAATTTGCTCAAAACCGCGACCGAAGCTTTCCCGACGATGACCGGTCACCAGGATCATCTTTTTATCAGAACGAAGGAAAGGATAGTGTTCAGCCAGTTCAGCGCGCAGCGTTTCATTCTCGAGTACGCGATCCCGAACCCAGATCAATGCATCAATAACCGTATTGCCCGTGACAAAAATACGGTCATCGGGAATTGTTTCGCGTAATAGATTTTGGCGTGAATTTTCGGTTGGAGCAAAATGATACATTGCCAGACGCCCTGTCAGCGTGCGGTTTGCCTCTTCCGGCCAGGGTGAGTAGAGATCGCCAGTTCGCAATCCAGCCTCAACATGCCCCACCGGAATACGCTGGTAAAAGGCGGCCAGACTGGTGGCTATTGTCGTTGTGGTATCACCGTGCACCAATACGACATCGGGTTTAAACTCAGCCAGAATGGGTTTTAATCCTTCCAGGATTCGGCAGGTAATTTCTGTGAGTCCCTGGCCTGGCTGCATAATATTGAGATCGTAGTCAGGTACAATAGAAAAGAGGTTTAACACCTGATCGAGCATCTCCCGATGCTGCGCAGTGACGCAAACTTTCGCTTCAAAATCAGGATCTTTTGCCAGCGCATGAACCAGAGGTGCCATTTTAATAGCCTCTGGTCGCGTGCCAAATACAGTCAGTACTTTCACATCGATTCTCTTAGGATTGGCAGTGAGGGCCCAGCCCCTCACTGCAACGGAGTTGCTAAATCGAGCGACGACGGGTTAACGCGACACCGGCACCGATCAGAGCCCCAACGATGCCCCACATAATCATCAGGAAGGCACGACGTGGGCTATCACGTTTTACCGGTTCTTCCGGCGTTCGCAAATAACGATAGGTCTGAAAACGCGAATCCAGAGTTGGCCCCACGTTCAGCGTGTTCAGCATGGCCCGATTTTGAAAATAGTCCAGATCGAAGTCCGGGCCAACAGCCTGCAGGTTTTCGAGTCGCGCCTGCAGCATCGGGCGTCCGAGTAAAAACAGTTCAGAATCAGGTAATTCATCAGCAGGGACATCGGTTGATGTGCGAGAAATGTTATTTTGTTCTGCAATTTTAAGCGCCTGCTCAATATTATGAACACCGCGAGAGAAAATAGCTTTTGCCACTTCTTCCTGACGTTTAACCTGCGCCTTCATTTGCACAGTGCGCGCAGCCCACGCCCCTTTTAACTCATCGTTCAGATGACCCGCCGCACGCTGGCTGGCAAACGCCACATACTGGCGTAGCAGGTTATTGGCGTCAGGAGCCGTTTCCGCAATCAGCTTCACGCTGTCATTGGTATTGCGCGCTGCATCGCCAGCCATAAACTGAATGTTATTAATCAGTTCATCCAGCATTGCCGCGTCGGCTTTACTGTTACCAACCATACGTTGCTTGTAATAATCGGTCTGCAGCCAGAAATCGCGGCGCGTATCCCAGGAAGCAAGTTGCATGACAAATTCTTTATAGGCCTCATCCATTACCGACGGTTGATCCGTTGACGCGAGGCTGGCCTTAATATCCAGATTACGCAAAAACTGTTGTTGGGAATAATATCCGCCCAACATATTAACCGTAGGCTTATCCGAAATGGCCGTTGCACTCCACTCCTGGCGGGCAAAAAAAGTATAGGCGAGCGCAATGAGCGCAAAGGCGAGAGCTATACCGACAATCCACACCTTTCCTGCCCACAAGGTACGAAACAAGCCACGAATATCCAGTTCATTTTCAGCGCTCACGGCGTCTTCCCCCGGTAATGGTTGTGTCATCGCATCCTCAGTTCACTTGGTTAAGTTTGGTTTGCTTTCACGGATTCTTCGCAATCTGCGCTTCACTCGTTTGATAAATCTCGCCACCTTCCAGGCTCGCTTAATGCAGTAACCATAAAGGCCAAATGCCAGTAAAAAGAGCACCAGCATGCCCCATTCAGGGACCAAACGAAAATATTCAGCCAGCACACCGATGGAGGCCAGAATCGCGGCGGCCAGCGTAATCAGAACAAATGCCTGTCGTGAAGTAAACCCCGCACGCATCACCAAATGATGAATGTGCTGGCGATCAGCAGAGAAAGGACTCATGCCTTTACGCAAACGACGGTACATGATTGCCACCATATCCATCAACGGAATGGCGATAATCCACAGTGCGGTAACCGGGCTGATAGGATGCGTTTTACCCTGCGTAGTTTCCAGCAGGATCCAAATAACGGTAAAACCAATCAGCGTGCTACCAGCATCGCCCATAAAGACTTTATAACGGCGTCCAAGAACCCCCAGGTTCAGCAGGATATAAGGTAGAATTGCGGCGATCATGGCAAAGCACCAGATAGCCAGGCTAGTCTGACCATCAAACCACAGAATAAATCCCATCGCTGCGAATGAGACGCTCGACAATCCGCCTAATAATCCATCTATGCCATCTACCATATTAAAGGCGTTAATTGCTGCCCAAACGGCAAAAAGGGTGAGGAAATAACCAAAGGGACCGAGTATCAACTCCCAGGAACCAAAGATATATCCCAGGCTACTCAAATAAAGATTTCCTTTTACCATCATAACAATAGCAATCGCAGCCTGAACAACGGCTCGTATCTTTACGCTTATGTCAAAACGGTCGTCAAGTGCGCCAATCAACACCAGCACACCAGCACAAAAGAGGTATAACGAGGCATGCGGGATGTAATAATCCGAGAGGCCAAACATAAAATTAATTCCTGCAAACACAGAAATCCCACCAACTAAAGGAATGATCCCCTGGTGTCGTTTGCGGAAATTAGGCTTATCCACTAAACCTATTTTTATGGCTACTTTTCGCGCAAAAAAAATAAAAATGGTAGTGAATAAGAAAATACTGATTAGCTCAGATAAAGCAGCGAGTAAATTCACAGTGTATGTGCTCTCAGCATATATCATTTCCTTAAAGTATAATGCGTTACGAGGTCTCCTTGAAGAGACCAACTAAAACATTACACTTCTGACCTCTTGTCGTTCATGCCGCACATTGTGACATCTCTTCGACGCCGACAATAATGACTAGTTTATCCGACCAGACATTAGGATGAATCGCAAAAGCAAAACGCCACGTAAAAACGTGGCGTTTTCGGATGATGCCAGAGTTACGAACGTTTCATCATATCGAAGAAGTCGTCATTGGTCTTGGTCATCGCCAGCTTATTAATGAGGAATTCCATCGCATCAATTTCACCCATCGGATGGATAATTTTGCGCAGGATCCACATTTTCTGCAGCTCTTCCTGAGTCGTGAGCAGTTCTTCTTTACGGGTACCAGAACGGTTGTAGTCGATAGCCGGGAAGACGCGTTTTTCAGCAATTTTACGCGAGAGATGCAGTTCCATGTTACCGGTGCCTTTAAACTCTTCGTAGATAACTTCATCCATTTTAGAGCCGGTATCGATAAGCGCGGTTGCAATGATGGTCAGGCTACCGCCCTCTTCCACATTACGCGCGGCACCGAAGAAACGCTTCGGACGGTGCAGAGCGTTAGCATCCACACCACCCGTCAGCACTTTACCGGAAGCAGGAACCACGGTGTTGTATGCACGCGCCAGACGAGTGATGGAGTCGAGCAGGATGATAACGTCTTTCTTGTGTTCAACCAGACGTTTCGCTTTCTCGATAACCATTTCAGCAACCTGAACGTGACGGGATGCCGGCTCGTCAAAGGTAGAAGCAACTACTTCACCTTTCACCAGACGCTGCATCTCGGTCACTTCTTCCGGGCGTTCATCAATCAACAGAACCATCAGCACGCAGTCTGGGTGATTGTAGGCAATGCTCTGTGCGATGTTCTGCAACAGCATGGTTTTACCCGCTTTCGGCGGTGCCACAATCAGACCACGTTGGCCACGGCCAATCGGAGAAGCCAGATCCAGTACGCGAGCCGTTAAGTCCTCAGTAGAACCGTTACCACGCTCCATACGCAGACGAGAGTTTGCGTGCAGCGGCGTTAAGTTCTCAAAGAGAATTTTATTACGGGCGTTTTCCGGTTTGTCGTAGTTAACTTCGTTAACTTTCAACAGCGCAAAATAGCGTTCACCTTCTTTCGGCGGGCGAATCTTACCGGAGATGGTATCACCAGTGCGGAGGTTGAAACGGCGGATTTGGCTGGGAGAAACGTAGATGTCATCAGGACCGGCGAGGTAGGAGCTGTCTGCAGAGCGGAGGAAACCAAATCCATCCTGCAATATCTCCAGCACACCGTCACCAAAGATATCTTCGCCACTCTTTGCGTGCTGCTTCAGGATGGCAAAAATAATGTCCTGCTTGCGCATACGAGCCAGGTTTTCCAGACCCATATTTTCGCCGAGAGTGATCAGCTCAGAAACCGGCGTATTCTTTAATTCGGTAAGATTCATAATGGTGTGAGTTCTTAAACTTGGGGTAAATCTCGAACTTAATGTTGTGAATGGTATGGCAGGGTCATCCATGCCTGTTTACGGCCTTCGACTCATGTCTGTTCGCTGTCTGGTCACAGGAAAGTACGCAGAACTGAAACGACAAGACGGATTGAGTGACAAGCCAGGAATCTGTCCACTTCTCGCACGAGAAACAACGGGAAGCAGTGGATAAAACAAGATTCAAACTTAATAAGGTATGTTTAATACGAAGTCAACACTAACTTAGCACGACTCAAGTCGGGCGTCCAGTCATCCGAATCATTTTGGAGTATGGGCGCCCGATCATGATACTTCCTTACGCCAGGTTGGCGTCGAGGAACTCTTTCAACTGACCTTTGGACAGCGCGCCGACTTTCGTCGCCGCAACTTCGCCGTTTTTAAACAGCAGCAGGGTCGGGATGCCACGGATACCATACTTCGGCGCGGTGCCTGGGTTTTGGTCAATATTCAGTTTAGCAACCGTCAATTTGCCCTGATATTCGTCAGCGATTTCATCCAGAATCGGAGCGATCATTTTGCACGGACCGCACCACTCTGCCCAGAAATCAACGAGGATAGCTCCGTCCGCTTTGAGTACATCCGTGTCAAAACTGTCGTCAGTCAGGTGAATAATTTTATCGCTCATAATAACTCCACAGGAATAAGCCTGGTGTGTTGGTGTATACACATCATCCTTCAAGCTGCCTCATTGTTGGCTGCGCTCTGTGTCCCAGTCACGTACTATTGTACGCTCCAGTGACTCATTCACTTGCCGCCTCGACGCATCATGAATGCTTTATGTACTGCATTAACCAACTAAAGGTTGACTTTATTTCACCGGATACGCTTTCGTAAAGCAATAGTAAGCTGATATTCTACCACACTATGAGCAAAACACATTTAACAGAACAGAAGTTTTCCGACTTCGCCCTGCACCCAAAGGTGATAGAAGCCCTTGAAAACAAAGGGTTTCATAATTGTACGCCCATTCAGGCACTGGCCCTCCCGCTTACGCTGGCTGGTCGTGATGTAGCAGGGCAGGCGCAAACCGGTACCGGAAAAACGATGGCGTTTCTTACGTCAACGTTTCATTACCTTCTCTCTCATCCCGCGATTGCCGATCGCAAGGTGAACCAACCGCGTGCGTTAATTATGGCGCCAACGCGTGAGTTAGCCGTGCAGATCCACGCAGACGCCGAGCCACTCGCGCAGACAACAGGACTGAAATTAGGCCTGGCATATGGCGGCGACGGTTACGACAAGCAGTTAAAAGTGCTGGAGAGCGGGGTCGATATTCTTATCGGCACCACTGGCCGTCTAATTGACTACGCAAAGCAGAACCACATTAACCTGGGCGCGATTCAGGTCGTCGTACTGGATGAAGCCGATCGCATGTACGATCTGGGCTTTATTAAAGATATCCGTTGGTTGTTCCGTCGTATGCCGCCAACCAACCAGCGTCTGAACATGCTGTTTTCCGCAACCCTCTCTTACCGCGTTCGCGAACTGGCGTTCGAACAGATGAACAATGCCGAATACGTTGAAGTCGAACCGGAACAGAAGACAGGTCACCGTATTAAAGAAGAGCTCTTCTATCCTTCAAATGAAGAGAAAATGCGTTTGCTGCAAACGCTGATTGAAGAAGAGTGGCCGGATCGCGCCATTGTTTTTGCCAATACCAAGCACCGCTGTGAAGATATCTGGGGCAGTCTTGCTGCCGACGGTCATCGCGTAGGTCTGCTAACTGGCGACGTGGCACAGAAAAAACGCCTGCGTATTCTGGAAGAGTTCACCCGTGGCGATCTCGACATTCTTGTTGCGACTGATGTTGCCGCGCGTGGTCTGCATATTCCGGCCGTAACACACGTGTTCAACTATGACCTGCCAGATGACTGTGAAGATTACGTTCACCGTATTGGTCGTACGGGTCGCGCTGGAGCGAGCGGTCACTCTATTAGCCTCGCCTGTGAAGAGTACGCGTTGAATTTACCTGCAATCGAGACCTATATCGGCCACTCGATTCCGGTTAGCAAGTACAACCCAGACGCACTGATGACCGATCTGCCAAAACCGCTGCGCCTGACGCGCTCGCGCCCTGGCAATGGCCCACGTCGTACT
Source organism: Citrobacter sp. Cm046 (assembly GCF_030333065.1). NCBI lineage: Bacteria > Pseudomonadati > Pseudomonadota > Gammaproteobacteria > Enterobacterales > Enterobacteriaceae > Citrobacter > Citrobacter sp. Cm046. The sequence goes on from NZ_JAOWGP010000045.1 coordinate 95,905, forward strand.
GGTGGTGCTCCACGTAATCGTCGTCGTTCAGGTTAACTAAGTCATGCTCAACTCTACTTCGCTCTATGCAGCAATAGATCTCGGATCCAATAGTTTTCATATGCTGGTAGTGCGCGAAGTAGCAGGGAGTATTCAGACACTCACGCGAATTAAGCGCAAAGTGCGTCTGGCTGCTGGGCTGAACAGCGAAAATATTCTCTCCGCAGAAGCAATGGAGCGCGGCTGGCAATGCCTGCGCCTGTTTGCTGAGCGTCTGCAGGATATCCCTCAGCCGCAAATCCGGGTGGTCGCCACAGCGACATTGCGTATCGCCGTCAATGCCGATGTTTTTATTGCGAAAGCGCAAGAGATCCTCGGCTGTGCTGTTCAGGTTATTAGCGGCGAAGAAGAAGCGCGTCTTATCTATCAGGGCGTTGCCCACACCACCGGCGGCGCTGATCAGCGTCTGGTCGTTGATATTGGTGGAGCCAGTACAGAGCTGGTAACTGGCTCTGGTGCGCAAACAACCTCACTGTTTAGTCTGTCAATGGGCTGTGTTACGTGGCTCGAACGGTATTTCACCGATCGAAATCTGGCACAAGAAAACTTTGACGAAGCCGAGAAAGCAGCACGTGACGTTCTGCGCCCGGTCGCTGACAAGCTGCGCTTTCATGGCTGGAAAGTCTGCGTAGGTGCTTCTGGCACCGTACAGGCTTTGCAGGAAATTATGATGGCGCAGGGCATGGATGAACGCATTACTCTGGCAAAACTCCAGCAGTTAAAACAACGCGCCATTCATTGCGGACGTCTGGAAGAGCTGGAAATCGAAGGGCTAACACTGGAGCGCGCACTGGTGTTCCCCAGCGGGCTGGCGATTCTGATCGCCATTTTTACCGAACTGAACATTCAGTGTATGACTCTCGCGGGCGGTGCATTACGTGAAGGCCTGGTGTACGGCATGCTGCACTTGCCGGTGGATCAGGACATTCGCAGTCGTACGTTACGCAATATTCAGCGTCGGTTTATGGTCGATACCGATCAGGCAAACCGCGTTGCAAAGTTGGCAGTACATTTATTCGATCAAGTGAAAAATGAGTGGCATCTTGAAGCTATCAGTAGCGAACTGCTGCAAAGTGCCTGTCAGTTGCATGAAATAGGCTTGAGTGTGGAATATAAGCAGGCACCACTACATGCCGCCTGGCTGGTGCGAAACCTTGATCTTCCAGGATTTACCCCGGCACAGAAAAAACTGTTAGCGACGCTATTATTAAACCAGACCAATCCGGTCGATCTCTCCTCACTCCACCAGCAAAATGCCGTGCCGCCTCGCATCGCAGAACATCTTTGCCGCTTGCTACGCCTGGCGATTATTTTCGCCAGTCGTCGCCGTGACGACTTAGTGCCAGAAATTCATCTGGTCGCAAAGAATGAGCACCTTACGGTAAGATTGCCAGAAGGCTGGCTGGCGCATCATCCGCTGGGTAAAGAGCTTATCGATCAGGAAAGCCAGTGGCAAAGTTATGTCCACTGGCCACTGGAAGTACAGTAACGTTTTACATGCCGGATGGTGATGCCAGCGCATCTTATCGGGTCTGTCAGCACATTTCAGACCCGGCCCGATCGACTATTTCGCTTTCTTTGCAGCCATCATTGCTTTCAGATTCGCCAGGTGACTCTGTCCTTTTTGCATCCGTTCTTCAGCACTCACCACTTTACGTTCCTGTTCCCAGATAACGTCATCCTGCGGTAATTCCAGCAGAAAACGGCTCGGTTCCGGGCGCACCAGTTCGCCGTACTGGCGACGCTCTTTACACAGCGTGAAGATAAGCTCTTTCTGTGCACGGGTGATCCCTACATAGGCCAGGCGACGCTCTTCATCTATGTTGTCTTCGTCAATGCTGCTCTGGTGCGGCAGGAATCCCTCTTCCATGCCCACCATAAACACATACGGAAACTCCAGCCCTTTTGAGGCGTGTAGCGTCATTAACTGCACCTGATCCAACTCTTCTTCGCTCTCCCCGCGCTCCATCATGTCGCGTAACGTAAAGCGCGTCACCACCTGGGTCAACGTCATCGGCTCTTCCAGCTCGCTGCCTTCCAGCATCTCCGTCATCCAACTGAACAGCGTATTGACGTTTTTCATGCGCATTTCTGCAGCTTTCGGACTGGGCGAGGTTTCATACAGCCAGGATTCGTAATCAATGCCGTGGATCAGGTCACGTACTGCTGCAATCGGTTCGCGCTCTGCCAGGCGCTGAATTTCACCCAGCCAGTGAGTAAAACGAGTCAGAGAGTCATAACCACGCCCGGTAAGCGTCTGGCTAAGCCCCATATCAAAGCTGGCAGTAAACAAACTTTTATTACGCGTCATCGCCCACTCGCCCAATTTTTGCAGCGTGGCAGGGCCGATTTCACGTTTCGGGGTATTCACTATGCGCAGAAATGCGCTGTCATCATCCGGATTGCTCAATACCCGCAGATAGGCCAGCAAATCTTTGATCTCCGGGCGCGAGAAAAACGACGTTCCGCCGGAAATTTTGTACGGAATGCGGTTCTGCATCAGGAATTTTTCGAACACCCGCGACTGATGATTACCGCGATAGAGGATCGCGTAATCTTTATACTGTGTTTTGTTAACAAAGTGATGGGCAATCAGTTCTCCGGTCACGCGCTCTGCTTCGTGCTCTTCGTTATTGGCACTCAGTACTTTTAGTTCAGCGCCATAACCCAGTTCGGAAAAGAGCCTTTTTTCAAAGACATGTGGGTTGTTGGCAATGAGAATATTTGCCGCTTTCAGAATACGTCCGGAAGAACGGTAGTTTTGTTCCAGCTTGACCACCTGCAACGCCGGAAAATCTTTGCTCAGCAGCACCAGATTCTGCGGACGTGCACCACGCCAGGAATAGATAGACTGGTCATCGTCTCCCACCACAGTAAAGCGCGCACGGCGTCCCACCAGCAGCTTAACCAACTCGTACTGACTGGTGTTGGTATCCTGGTATTCATCCACCAGCAGATAGCGGATTCTGTTCTGCCAGCGTTCTCTCACCTCTTCATTGCGCTGTAGTAGCAAAGTCGGAAGCAAAATCAGATCGTCAAAATCGAGAACGTTACACGCCTTCATATGGGCATCGTACAAACCGTAGCAATGGGCAAAAATACGGTCACGCTCCCCTTTAGCGCTAGCCGCCGCCTGCGCCGGAGTCATTAGATCGTTTTTCCAGTTGGAGATCGTCGAGATCAGCTGTTGCAGCACCACTTTATCATCGTCGATCAACCCCTCGGTCAGATCTTTAAGCAGCGCCACCTGATCGGTATCATCAAACAGAGAGAAGTTGGATTTCATCCCCAACGCCGCGTACTCACGCTTGATAATATCCAACCCCAGAGTGTGGAAGGTGGAGATCATCAAACCACGCGCTTCTTTACGGCCCAGCGTCTGCGCCACACGCTCTTTCATCTCGCGCGCGGCCTTGTTAGTAAAGGTCACCGCTGCAATATGCCGTGCCTGATAGCCACATTCGCGAATCAGATGGGCAATTTTATTCGTGATCACGCGCGTCTTACCAGAACCGGCCCCCGCCAGCACCAGGCAAGGTCCGGTGACGAATTCGACGGCTTGTTGTTGTCCGGGGTTTAAACGCATAAAGGTCACTCAATGAAAGTCGGGAGGGGAGATTTAGAGCATGGTAGTATAGCCAGCCTCAACCATCCCACTCAAGGCACGATCATGGCAAAAACAGCAGCAGCACTGCATATCCTTGTTAAAGAAGAGAAACTGGCTCTGGATCTTCTGGAACAAATTAAAAACGGCGCAGACTTCGAGAAACTGGCGAAGAAACACTCTACCTGCCCGTCAGGTAAAAAAGGCGGTCACCTGGGTGAGTTCCGTCAAGGCCAGATGGTTCCGGCGTTTGATAAAGTGGTTTTCTCCTGCCCGGTACTGGAACCCACCGGCCCACTGCATACGCAGTTCGGTTACCACATCATTAAGGTGCTGTACCGCAACTAATAAAAAACCCGGTGAGTATAAGCACCGGGTTTATCTGCCGGATGGCAGCTACGTACTACGATGAAAGTCGGGTAAGCGTTAACGCCACCCGACACATTTTTAGCCCGCGACAGCAATACGCTTCATGTCAGTCATGTAGCCACGCAGCTTCTGACCCACTTTCTCAATTGCATGGCTGCGAATCGCATCGTTCACATCACGCAGCTGTGCGTTATCTACCGCACCTTCGGCAATCGCTTTACCCAGGTCGCCGGTCTGCAACGTAGTCATGAACTCTTTCAGCAGCGGTACGCAAGCGTAAGAGAACAGATAGTTGCCGTATTCTGCAGTATCGGAAATAACCACGTTCATTTCGTACAGACGCTTACGGGCAATGGTGTTGGCAATCAGCGGCAGCTCGTGGAGTGACTCATAGTAAGCGGACTCTTCGATAATGCCGGACGCCACCATGGTTTCGAACGCCAGCTCAACGCCCGCTTTCACCATTGCGATCATCAGAACGCCTTTATCAAAGTATTCCTGCTCGCTGATTTTACCCTCGAACTGGGCGGCTGTTTCGAACGCGGTTTTACCGGTCTCTTCACGCCAGGTCAGCAGTTTCTTATCGTCGTTAGCCCAGTCAGCCATCATGCCGGAGGAGAATTCGCCGGAGATGATGTCGTCCATATGTTTCTGGAACAGCGGCGCCATGATCTCTTTCAGTTGCTCAGACAACGCGTAAGCACGCAGTTTTGCCGGATTAGATAGCCTGTCCATCATCAGCGTAATACCGCCCTGTTTCAGCGCTTCGGTGATGGTTTCCCAGCCGAACTGAATCAATTTTTCGGCATATGCCGGGTCGGTACCTTCCTCCACCAGCTTGTCAAAGCACAGCAGAGAACCGGCCTGCAGCATACCGCACAGGATAGTTTGCTCACCCATCAGGTCAGATTTCACTTCTGCGACGAAAGATGACTCCAGCACGCCCGCACGGTGACCACCGGTTGCCGCAGCCCAGGCTTTAGCAATCGCCATGCCTTCACCTTTAGGGTCATTTTCCGGATGGACGGCGATCAGGGTCGGTACACCGAAACCACGTTTGTACTCTTCACGCACTTCGGTTCCCGGGCATTTCGGCGCTACCATCACCACGGTGATATCTTTACGGATCTGCTCCCTCACTTCCACGATGTTGAAGCCATGGGAATAGCCCAGCGCCGCGCCGTCTTTCATCAGCGGCTGAACGGAACGCACAACGTCAGAGTGCTGTTTGTCTGGCGTCAGGTTAACCACCAGATCAGCCTGCGGGATCAGCTCTTCGTAAGTACCTACTTTGAAGCCGTTTTCTGTTGCTTTGCGCCAGGACGCGCGCTTCTCAGCAATCGCTTCTTTACGCAGGGCATAGGAGATATCCAGACCAGAGTCACGCATGTTCAGCCCCTGGTTCAGACCTTGAGCACCACAGCCGACGATAACCACTTTTTTACCCTGAAGGTAGCTCGCGCCGTCGGCGAATTCTTCGCGGCCCATAAAGCGACATTTACCCAGCTGTGCCAGCTGCTGGCGCAGATTCAGTGTATTAAAGTAGTTAGCCATGGTGATTCCTCGTGATGTTGTGCTTCTTATTGTTCGGTTCGCGTTTAAGCGAGAATGTACTCACATTACAACAGGAAATTTATTGCGGAAATTGATATATTCACAACGTCACATTGCAATTTCTGCAACGTCAACATCGAGGGCTAAGTCTGTGGATTTACGCGATCTGAAAACCTTCCTGCACCTGGCGGAAAGCCGCCATTTTGGCCGCAGTGCACGGGCGATGCACGTCAGTCCTTCCACGCTCTCCCGACAGATTCAGCGCCTTGAGGAAGATCTCGGGCAACCACTGTTTGTGCGCGATAATCGCACGGTCACGCTGACCGAAGCGGGAGAGGAGTTGCGCGTGTTTGCCCAACAGACGTTGCTCCAATATCAGCAATTGCGTCATACCCTTGATCAGCAAGGACCATCGCTGTCCGGTGAGTTGCATATATTCTGTTCAGTGACCGCCGCCTACAGCCATCTGCCGCCAATTCTTGACCGCTTTCGCGCCGAACATCCGTCGGTGGAAATTAAGCTCACCACCGGCGACGCCGCCGACGCCATGGATAAAGTGGTCACCGGGGAAGCCGATCTGGCCATTGCCGGTAAACCGGAAACTCTGCCTGGCGCCGTCGCCTTCTCAATGCTGGAAAATCTGGCGGTGGTGTTAATCGCCCCGGCATTGCCCTGCCCGGTTCGCAGCCAAATCTCCGCCGATGAACCTGACTGGTCAACGATACCGTTTATCATGGCCGATCAGGGGCCGGTGCGCCGCCGTATTGAGCTGTGGTTCCGGCGTAATAAAATCAGCAACCCTATGATTTACGCCACAGTCGGTGGGCATGAAGCCATGGTATCGATGGTGGCGCTCGGGTGTGGCGTGGCATTGCTGCCAGAAGTGGTGCTGGAAAACAGCCCTGAACCGGTGCGTAACCGCGTGATGATATTAGAACGTAGCGATGAAAGAACACCGTTTGAGCTGGGCGTTTGTGCACAAAAAAAGCGGCTGCATGAGCCGCTGATTGATGCATTCTGGAAAATTTTACCCAACCATTAAAACCTGGCCGGATAGGGCGCTTGCGCCCTATCCGGCCAACGAACATTAATACTAACCTGCAAGGAAGAAGCGAAACGCCGGGTTGTGAGTCTCATCATGACAGTCATAACCCAACTCGTTCAGTCTGGTTTCAAAGTCCGGTTCATGATCGGCCAGTTCAAATGCAGCCAGCACCCGACCATAGTCGGTGCCGTGGCTGCGGTAGTGGAAAAGGGAAATATTCCAGTGGGTACCCAGGGTATGCAGGAATTTCAACAGCGCCCCCGGAGACTCAGGAAACTCGAAGCTGTACAAACGCTCTTGTAGCGGTTTTGACGGACGCCCACCAACCATATAGCGCACATGCAGCTTGGCCATTTCGTCGTCGGAAAGATCCACCACGCTGTAACCACCGTCATTGAGCAACTGGAGGATTTCCTTACGTTCTTCCAGCCCACGGCTCAGGCGCACACCGACAAAAATACAGGCGTCTTTGGCATCGGCAAAACGGTAGTTAAACTCGGTGACCGAGCGCCCACCCAGCAGCTGACAGAATTTCAGGAAGCTGCCCTTCTCTTCCGGGATCGTCACCGCCAGCAACGCTTCACGCTGTTCCCCCAGCTCGCAGCGTTCAGAAACGTAGCGCAGACCGTGGAAATTGACGTTAGCGCCAGAGAGCACATGCGCCAGACGTTCGCCGCGAATATTGTGCTGGGCAATGTATTTTTTCATCCCCGCCAGCGCCAGTGCACCAGACGGTTCCGCCACAGCACGCACGTCCTCGAACAGATCCTTCATCGCCGCACAGATAGCATCGCTGTCAACGGTGATGATGTCATCAAGGTATTCCTGACACAGGCGGAAAGTTTCGTCACCGATACGCTTGACCGCCACCCCCTCTGCAAACAATCCGACGCGCGGAAGATCTACCGGATGACCGGCTTCCAGCGCCGCCTTCAGGCAAGCAGAATCTTCAGCTTCAACCGCAATGACTTTGATCTGCGGCATCAGCTGTTTAATCAGCACCGCAACACCTGCCGCCAGTCCGCCGCCACCCACCGGAACAAAAACGCGATCCAGGTGCGCATCCTGCTGAAGTAATTCCAGCGCCAGCGTCCCTTGTCCGGCAATAACCATAGGATGGTCGAACGGTGGAACCCAGGTAAAGCCCTGCTGTTGCGAAAGCTCAATGGCTTTAGCTTTAGCTTCATCAAAATTTGCGCCGTGCAGCAACACCTCGCCGCCAAAACCGCGTACCGCATCCACTTTGATATCCGCAGTCGCGGTCGGCATGACAATCAACGCCTTCACGCCAAGACGAGCAGAAGAAAAGGCAACGCCCTGGGCATGATTACCTGCAGATGCGGTGATTACACCATGCGCTTTTTGCGCTTCTGTAAGGCCCGCCATCATGGCATAGGCACCACGCAGCTTGAAGCTGTGAACCGGTTGTCGGTCTTCGCGCTTCACCAGAATGACGTTGTCGAGGCGCGATGAGAGCTTTTCCATTTTTTGCAGCGGCGTCACCTGTACCGCTTCATAGACCGGCGCACGCAGCACCGCCCTGAGATACTCAGCACCCTCAGGGGTGCCAGACAGGGGTTGTGAATCAGCCATAGTCATTACCCCCCCAATTTCGATTTATCACGTACCGCACCTTTGTCGGCACTGGTTGCCAGACTGGCATAAGCGCGAAGAGCAAAGGAAACCTGACGCTGACGATCTTTTGGTGTCCAGGCTTTATCGCCGCGGGCTTCCTGCGCTTCACGGCGGGCAGCAATTTCCGCATCGCTGAGTTGCAATTGAATACCGCGATTCGGGATATCGATGGCAATCATGTCGCCATCTTCAATGATAGCAATATTGCCGCCGCTGGCCGCTTCCGGAGAGACGTGACCGATAGAGAGACCCGATGTTCCACCGGAGAAACGACCGTCGGTTATCAGCGCGCACGCTTTACCCAGCCCCATCGATTTCAGGAAGGTCGTTGGGTAGAGCATTTCCTGCATCCCCGGTCCACCTTTAGGCCCTTCGTAGCGAATAACAACCACATCGCCCGCTACAACTTTACCGCCAAGAATCGCATCTACCGCCTCATCCTGACTCTCATAAACTTTGGCAGGACCAGTGAATTTCAGAATACTGTCGTCCACACCAGCGGTTTTGACGATACACCCATTTTCAGCGAAATTACCGTACAGTACTGCCAGGCCACCATCTTTGCTGTAGGCATGTTCCAGCGAGCGGATACAACCCTCAGCACGATCATCATCCAGCGTATCCCAGCGGCAGTCCTGCGAGAATGCCTGGGTGGTACGAATACCCGCCGGGCCTGCGCGGAACATCTTTTTCACCGCCTCATCCTGAGTCAGCATCACATCGTACTGCTCCAGAGACTGCGACAAAGTCAGCCCCAGTACGTTTTTCACATCACGATTCAACAGACCTGCACGATCCAGCTCGCCTAAAATGCCCAGTACGCCGCCCGCACGGTGAACATCTTCCATATGGTATTTCTGCGTACTTGGCGCCACTTTACACAACTGTGGAACCTTGCGAGACAGCTTATCGATATCACTCATCGTGAAGTCAATTTCCGCTTCCTGCGCGGCGGCCAGCAAGTGCAGAACGGTGTTAGTGGAACCGCCCATGGCGATATCCAGCGTCATGGCGTTTTCAAATGCCGCCTTGCTGGCAATATTGCGCGGCAGGGCGGAATCATCATTCTGCTCGTAATAGCGTTTGGTCAGTTCAACGATTCGTGAACCGGCATTGAGAAACAGCTGCTTACGGTCAGTGTGGGTTGCCAGCAGCGATCCATTGCCCGGCTGCGACAAGCCCAATGCTTCTGTCAGACAGTTCATCGAGTTAGCGGTGAACATCCCGGAACAGGAACCACAGGTTGGGCAGGCGGAACGTTCAATCTGATCGCTTTGGGAGTCAGAGACTTTCGGATCTGCACCCTGAATCATCGCATCAACCAGATCGAGCTTGATGATTTGGTCGGAGAGCTTGGTTTTACCGGCTTCCATCGGCCCGCCGGAAACAAAAATCACCGGAATGTTCAGCCGCAGAGAGGCCATTAACATCCCCGGGGTGATTTTGTCGCAGTTGGAAATGCAAACCATCGCATCAGCGCAATGAGCATTCACCATATACTCCACCGAATCGGCAATCAGCTCGCGCGACGGCAGTGAATAAAGCATACCCCCGTGCCCCATGGCGATACCGTCATCCACAGCGATAGTGTTGAACTCTTTCGCCACGCCGCCTGAGGCTTCAATCTGTTCGGCAACCAGCTTACCGAGATCGCGCAGGTGCACGTGGCCCGGTACGAACTGGGTAAAGGAGTTCACCACGGCAATAATCGGTTTACCGAAATCATCATCGGTCATCCCGGTGGCGCGCCACAGTGCGCGTGCACCCGCCATGTTTCGGCCGTGGGTGGTGGTGGCAGAACGATACTTAGGCATGCTGTATTTACTCCCGTCTATCTAATAATTGGGACGGTGCGTGCCGTCCCAAATTTATGTTTATTGGTTAACCTGATCCAACCAACCGTATTTATCTTCCGTTTCACCAGTAAAGAGACCAAAGAAGGCTTGCTGGATACGTTTGGTCACCGGGCCACAACGGCCTTCACCCACCTGGATACCGTCAACGCTACGCACCGGAGTGATTTCTGCCGCAGTACCGGACATGAACACTTCGTCGGCCAGGTACAGGGATTCGCGGGACAACACCTGCTCACGCACTTCGATATCAAGATCTTTCGCCAGCTTGATGATCGCGTCACGCGTGATGCCTGGCAGCGCGGAGGAGGTAAATGGCGGGGTAAACAGAATGCCATCTTTAACTTCAAACAGGTTTTCACCTGCACCTTCGGAGATGTAGCCATTTACGTCTAGCGCAATCCCTTCCTGGTAGCCATGACGACGTGCTTCGCTACCCACCAGCAGCGAAGACAGGTAGTTACCACCCGCTTTAGCAGCGGTAGGAATAGTGTTTGGTGCAACACGGTTCCACGAGGAAACCATCGCATCGATCCCCTGATCCAGCGCTTCAGCGCCCAGATACGCCCCCCACGGGAACGCAGCGATGATCACATCCGTGGTGTATCCTGCCGGCGGGTTAACGCCCATACCCACATCGCCAACAAATACCAGCGGACGGATATAGGCGCTGGTCAGATTGTTTTTGCGGATCACCGCGCGACAGGCTTCCATCAGTTCATCAACGCTCTGAGATACCGGAAAACGATAGATCTTGGCTGAATCACGCAGACGCTGCATATGTTCACGATGACGGAACACCACCGGGCCTTTGTGAGAATCGTAGCAACGGATACCTTCAAATACTGAAGTACCATAGTGCAGTGCGTGGGACATCACGTGAACCTTCGCATCTTCCCAACGAATCATCTCGCCATTGGACCAAATGTAATCAGCTTTTTTCGTCGTCATTTTTCTTCCTTTTGCGCTCAGGCGCGGATTTGTTGTGATGTGGTAGAACTCTGGCAGATAGCAACATGTGCAACATCGACCAGTTTAGTTAACTGACTAAACAGTAAGTCGACCGACCGGGGGCTGGCAACGGTCAATTCGATATTTATATTTTGAGCATCGGAAGCTGCTTCCATGTTCATGGAACACACCTGAAAACCACGATGGCGTACCACGCGTAAAACACGTTCTAACGTTTCCGGATTGAAACGAGCCTCAACGGCGACCTGATGTTGCATCATGATAATTTCTCCAGCATTTCTGAGTTACTGGCACCTGGCGGTACCAGAGGCCAGACGTTCTCAAGTTCGTCGATTGAGACATGAAGCAGGTATGGACCCTCACTATTCAGCATAGTGTCGAGTGCCGCTTCAACCTGGTCTTTACGGGTAATGTGTTGGCCAGGGATGCCGAAGGCGCTGGCTAACATAAGAAAATCGGGGTTATCGGTAAGAGTAGTTTCGCTATAACGTTCCTGGAAAAACAGCTGCTGCCATTGTCGCACCATGCCTAACCGCTGGTTATCGAGTAAGACAATCTTCAGCGGCAACTGCTTGCGTTTTACGGTGCCCAGCTCCTGTACGTTCATCATAAAAGAGCCGTCACCGGAGATACAGATTACCGTATCGTCCGGGCGAGCCACCTGCGCGCCCACCGCCGCAGGTAAGCCAAAACCCATTGTTCCGAGGCCACTGGAGGTGATGAAGTTCTCCGGGCGAGCGTAGGTCATGTGCTGTGCGGACCACATCTGATGCTGACCGACATCGGTGGTGACTACGCTATCGGCAGGTTTACGGTCGGACAATTGTTTTAATAACAATGGCGCGTAGATAGCTTCGCCAGGATGATCGTAGCGCCAGGCATGTTCAGCCCGCATATCTGCGGCATATTGGCACCATTCGTTGATGGTCAACGGCTGTTGTAATGCGGGTAACAGCGTATTCAAATCACCTTGCAGCGCAACGTGTGCCTGACGCAGCTTGTTCATCTCGGCCGGATCGATATCCATATGGATCACGTTGGCATTCGGTGCGAAAGTATTCAACTTACCGGTCACCCGGTCATCAAAACGAGCACCGACAGCAATCAGCAAGTCGCACTCCTGCACGGCAAAGTTTGCAGCTTTGGTACCGTGCATTCCCAACATACCCAGGTAGTACGGGTAAGCTGCATCGACAGAACCCAGACCTTTCAGTGTACAAACCGCTGGGATCTGCGTTACTGCAATAAACTCACGCAGAGCCGGAACCGCCTGCGCCATGCCCACACCGCCGCCAACGTACAGAACCGGCTTTTGTGCCTGCGCCAGCATCTTACGGGCTTGTTCAACCTCAGGATATGGGAAAGCCGCTGCGTTTTCGACGGTAGAAAAATAGGGTTCCAGCGACCCACAGGCCAGTTGGATATCCTTTGGGATATCCACCAATACCGGGCCTGGGCGACCAGAATTCGCAACCTCGAAAGCTTCAGCCAGGATGCGTGGTAACTCTTCAAATGATTGCACCAAAAAACTGTGTTTAGTACATGCCAACGACAATCCCAGAACGTCCACTTCCTGGAACGCATCGGTTCCGATAAACGGGGAGGACACCTGGCCGGTGATGGCAACAACGGGAACGGAATCTAACAAGGCATCAGCCAGACCGGTGATCAGGTTAGTAGCACCTGGACCAGAAGTGGCAATACAAACGCCGGTTTTACCCGTTGAACGGGCATAGCCAATCGCCGCCATCGCCGCACCCTGCTCGTGTCGGCACAACAAGTGTTCTACGCCACCGTCATACAATGCATCGTAAACCGGCATAATTGCGCCCCCAGGATAACCAAAGACGGTTTTAACCCCTTGTGCACGCAACGCATGTACCACCCACTGTGCCCCATTCATAGTTACATCCCCGCCGTAAATCTTGAGAAACAGAATTTTATGCTACCGTTCACTTTCTGCTCCTCGTTTATGTTTTTAAGGTCAAAAAAAACCCCCGGACCTTTCGGTGCGGGGGTCTTAGTTCGTTAAGGCTTGTTTTCTAAGCCTTTCCTCGTCCAAGTGCAGCCCCGCACGGTGGGATAATAATCACCACCACGCTAATCACGACCAGGCTAATCACTCGTAGAAGGGCTGTCATTTTTGTATTTTCTTGCATCTTGTTCGAAGGAATACCTAAAGAGTTACCATAGAATTTAAAGATGACACAAGATATTTTTACATTCATTTTTCTGACGCAGTTAACGGTTTATATAAACACCGTTGTTTTTTATACAAAAAATAGAAAATGAAAATATTTCACGTTATTGAGCAATTTCGACGGCGCTATCTATCGACTTTGAGCTGATTAACTTACCTTTGCTAGCACGATTCCAGAGGTTACATAGGCAGTTTGCAATTACACAAAAATACGTGAATAAGCATCTAAAAATATCAAAAAGACAAGATATTGCCGCTATTTTTTACGACATAATACCTACCTCAGGAGGGGATATGTCACTGTCAATTGTCCACACACGCGCCGCGCTTGGTGTGAATGCGCCACCCATTACCATTGAGGTACATATCAGCAATGGTCTGCCAGGTTTAACCATGGTGGGGTTACCCGAAACGACGGTGAAAGAAGCCCGCGATCGGGTTCGCAGTGCGATTATTAATAGCGGGTATGAATTCCCGGCAAAAAAGATAACGATTAACCTCGCCCCGGCAGATCTTCCCAAAGAAGGGGGGAGATACGATTTACCTATCGCCATCGCGCTTCTGGCCGCTTCTGAGCAGCTTACAACTCATAATCTCAACACATATGAGCTGGTAGGCGAATTAGCGCTTACAGGCGCACTACGCGGCGTTCCAGGAGCTATATCCAGCGCGACCGAAGCAATTCGTGCAGGCAGGCAAATTATTGTCGCAAAAGAGAATGCAGCAGAAGTTGGACTGATACACGGTGAAGGGTGTTTGATTGCCGATCACTTGCAGGCCGTATGCGCATTTCTGGAAGGTAAGCATGATTTGGAAAGGCCGATATCCGCAGATTCCACACCCAGAGTTTTTCCTGATGACCTTAGTGACGTCATCGGTCAGGAACAGGGCAAACGAGGGTTAGAGATCACCGCTGCAGGCGGTCACAATCTCCTGCTAATTGGTCCTCCCGGGACGGGGAAAACGATGCTGGCAAGTCGTCTGAGAGGGTTGTTACCACCTCTTAGCAATGACGAGGCTCTGGAAAGCGCCGCAATTCTCAGTCTGGTCAATTCCGACACGATACAAAAGCAGTGGAAGCAACGTCCATTTCGCTCACCTCATCACAGCGCCTCATTAACCGCAATGGTGGGTGGTGGCTCCATTCCCGCGCCAGGAGAAATTTCTCTGGCACATAACGGCGTATTGTTTCTGGATGAATTACCCGAGTTTGAAAGGCGTACGCTGGATGCACTACGCGAACCTATTGAATCCGGGCAGATCCATTTATCACGCACTCGGGCAAAAATAACTTACCCTGCACGATTTCAACTGGTTGCTGCAATGAACCCAAGCCCAACGGGCCACTATCAGGGAAACCACAACCGTTGTACCCCAGAGCAAACGCTACGTTATCTCAGTCGATTATCAGGTCCTTTTCTCGACCGCTTCGATCTCTCACTCGAAGTACCCCTGCCGCCTCCAGGTATACTTTGCCAGAGCATAATGAAAGGAGAAGACAGCGCTACAGTGAAGAAACGCGTCATGGTGGCAAGAGAGCGTCAGTATCAGCGACAAAAGAAATTAAACGCGCATCTGAATAGCCAGGATATACATAAATTTTGCGAGCTGCGCAGCGATGACGCACGCTGGCTGGAAGAAACGTTAGCGCACCTTGGATTATCCATCCGCGCCTGGCTACGGCTGATAAAGGTCGCTCGAACTATTGCAGATATTGAACAATGCGACCATATAACCCGCCAGCACTTACAGGAAGCTGTTGGTTATCGGGCAATAGACAGATTATTAATTCATTTGCAGAAACTACTGGCATAAAAAAAGGGCTTTCGCCCTTTTTTTATTAATCATCTGACTCGGTGTAATCTTCAGCACCTTCTACCTGAGGTTTCCCGCCAGACAGAGTGTGGAAACGCTTCGGACGCTTAATACGCGTCATGTATTTAGACCACACACGTTCAGCTTCGGTAACCGGCTCACGTTCACCACGGCATACCGCAACAAACAGTTTTTCTTCTTCAGTTACCGGTTCACGCTTGCCCAGATCCAACTCATTGAAGGCATAACCGTGACGCTCAAGCAGCTGTGCCTCTTTAATGGTGAAATCACCATGACGGGAGAATCCGCGGGGATAATATTTATTGTCGAAATATCGATTAGTCGTCGTAAAGCTTTCCGCCATCCTGCACGCTCCTAATTCTTTGGCCGAGCTATTTATGGCGCGGAGTATTAGTTACGCTTGACAGAGCGTCAAACAAAAGATTTAAATCATAACGACAAATAATTTTACGGAGCGAGTTGTGGATACGGAATTGTTAAAAACTTTCCTGGAAGTTAGCCGGACACGCCACTTTGGTCGGGCTGCTGAAGCGCTCTACCTGACCCAATCGGCAGTAAGTTTTCGGATCAGACAGCTGGAAAATCAACTTGGTGTGAACCTCTTCACCCGACACAGAAACAATATCCGTTTGACCGCTGCGGGTGAAAAATTATTGCCCTATGCAGAAACGCTGATGAATACGTGGCAAGCAGCACGTAAGGAAGTTGCAAATACCTCGCGACATAATGAGTTTTCTATCGGAGCCAGCGCATCCCTTTGGGAGTGCATGCTTAATAACTGGTTGGGTCGTTTGTATCAGTTGCAAGAGCCACAATCCAGCCTGCAATTTGAAGCCAGGATCGCTCAGCGTCAGTCATTAGTTAAACAGCTTCATGAGCGACAACTTGATCTGCTGATCACAACTGAAGCCCCAAAAATGGACGAATTTAGTAGCCAATTGCTGGGATATTTCACGCTGGCACTTTATTGCAGTACACCATCACTAACAAAAGATGAATTGAATTATTTGCGCCTGGAATGGGGGCCGGACTTTCAACAACATGAAACTGGATTGATCGCAGCCGATGAAGTTCCGGTGCTTACCACCAGTTCAGCTGAACTGGCAAGGCAACAACTTTCTGTACTTAAGGGGTTTAGCTGGCTTCCCGTCAATTGGGCAAAAGCAAAAAGTGATCTCCACACAGTTGCCGACAGCGCTACGCTTTCACGTCCATTGTATGCAGTTTGGCTACAAAATAGCGATAAGTACCCGCTTATTCGAGATCTTCTAAAAACGAATATTGTGGAAGGTTAGAGAAAATACTGGCAAGGATGCCGGGAAACTGAAATCAGGAGGGTCTATTGGCACAATTTTCAGGTAAAAAAAAATCCTTAGCAAAAATGCTAAGGATTGTTTCTGGCAGGGGCGGAGAGACTCGAACTCGCGACACCCGGTTTTGGAGACCGGTGCTCTACCAACTGAGCTACGCCCCTAAATTTTATTATCATTAAGCCTGCATTAATAGCAGGCTTAATTTTCTAATAAGTGGCGGAACGGACGGGACTCGAACCCGCGACCCCCTGCGTGACAGGCAGGTATTCTAACCAACTGAACTACCG
>NZ_JAOWGP010000046.1:0-112098 GCF_030333065.1 Citrobacter sp. Cm046
ATCAAACCAGTGAAGAAGCCCATCCTGCCGGATGGGCTTTTTTGCGTCTGCGGACTGCAGGAAATACTGCCGTCCGGCACTGTTTTGCCCCTCTTTATCCCGCCGGGATCGATAAAACCGTCTCTTTTTCCTCTACCGTACTACCCTACAGACAGATATCAGTGCGCGTAAATACACATATCTTTCTGATATCCGTCATGTATGTACCCGTATTGCTGTGCAGGGACAGTTACACTTGTTTTTATAGATCTCTACAGCTGCTTATCATGTTGTAGGGTAACTGTATCGGCAAAATTTGCGCGTTAGTTGCGCTGGTTGAAGGGGGAAGCATGACGGATAAATATCAGGGATATGCTGAAAAGCAAAAACCCAGCCATAGGCTGGGTTCTTTAAATAGTGGTGCCCGGACTCGGAATCGAACCAAGGACACGGGGATTTTCAATCCCATTGCCGGAAAGTGAAATCCTTTGCCTTTCTGTTTAAGAGATGTGAATAATCACTAACACATGCGTCCAAACCATTGTTTTGGATGTGCAAAATGAAAATACTTCCCGTTATCTCTCCCAAAGGTGGAGAAGGTAAATCCACGTTTGCTGCTTACCTTGCCGCTTTCCTTGCCGATGCCGGGCTGAACACCCTTCTTGTGGATGCAGACTATTCCCAGCCCACAGCCAGCAGTATCTTCATGCTGGAACATGAATCTCCTTTCGGCTTCTATGAATTGCTGATGCAGATGGTCAGTGACCAGACGCAGTGCATTTCGCAGACCGCCATAAAAAATCTTGATGTCATCTACTCTAACGACCCGGACGGGCTGTTGCCGACCGCGATGCTCCACGCTGCAGACGGCCGTCTGCGCCTGCGTAACATACTTCAGCATGCCTTCTTTAACCGTTATGACGCCATTATTGTGGATTCTAAAGGCGCAACAGGCGTCATGACCGAACTTTCCCTCCTGTCCTCTACCGGTAATGTTATGGGCATTGTTAAACCCATCCTTCCGGATGTCCGTGAATTTATCCGCGGCTCCCTTCATATGCTTACCCGCCTGAAAACCTATGAAAATTACGGTATCCGCCTTCCTGATATTTCCATTCTCGTCAACTGTATCGAAAACACTCTGCTTGACCGTGAAGCAATGGACGGTCTTGCCGCGATCATTAACGAAAAACATTACGACGCCTCTGCGCTGGGCAACCGTGACGTTTATCGTTTACTCGATACCCGTATCGAGGCGTTGGATATTTTCAAACTGGGGCACGTCAAGCAGCAGCCCGTGCATCGTCTGGAATACAAAACGCGTCGCAAAGGTCCGGCCGCAGCCGTCACCATGCACGACCTCGCGTGTGAACTGTTCCCTGAGTGGCAGAGCCATTTCAGTGACGTTCTGACCCGGGAGGTGCGTCATGTCTGAGATGATGATGCCCTGCTCTTATGAGGCTGAGCAGGCCGTACTGGGCGGACTGATGCTTGATAACGACCGGTGGGATGAGGTGATACTGCAAATCTCCCCGGAAGATTTGTTTTCCCGGCCGCACCGTATGGTCTTCCGCGTGATGGCCGAGCTGGCCGGGGAAGGGCTACCGCTCGATCTCATCACTATTACGGAACGGCTGGAGAACAGAGGCGACCTTGAACAGTGTGGCGGCTTTGCTTATCTGGCTGAAATGAGTAAAAACACGCCGTCTGCAGCCAATATCCTGGCTTACGCCGTGGTGGTGGCGGAGAAAAGCCGCCTGCGGCAGCTGATGACAGTGGGTAACAGTCTTCTTTCCGATGTGCAGGCCCCGAAAGCCAGCTCGGCGGGTATTCTTGAGTCGGCCGAAGGTAAGCTGTTCAACATTGCTGAACAGGGAGCCATACAGCTCAACAGTGAGACCGGCGTTAACGAAGCGCTGGATAAACTGCTGACGCATCTGGAAAGCATGTCCGCCAGTGACGGCCTCACCGGGACACCGACCGGTTTCAGCGAACTGGACGCGATGACCTGTGGTCTCCAGCCCGGCGATCTGGCCCTGCTGGCCGCCCGTCCTTCCATGGGGAAAACGTCGCTGGCCATGGCCGCCTGCACCGCGGCCGTGGGCGCAAAACCTGACGATCACGTCTTTGTGTTCAGCCTTGAAATGCCCTCAGAGCAGCTGATGATGCGCCTGCTGGCGATGGAAGGCCGGGTGGAACTGTCCCGGCTTCGCAGCGGCAACATGGATGATGAAGACTGGGCTCGCGTGTCCAGGGCGACCGGTCGCATTATTGAGTGGAAAAACCGTCTGATCATTGATGATACCAGTTACCAGACCCCGGCCACACTGCGCGCCCGCGCCCGTCGCTATGTCCGCAAATACGGCAGACCCTCTCTCATCATGCTGGACTATCTGCAGCTTGTCCGCTCCCCCGAGCAGGAAAACCGCACGCAGGAAATAGCGGAAATTTCCCGCTCGCTTAAGGCGCTCGGTAAAGAGCTGGGCTGTCCGGTACTGGCGCTTTCCCAGCTCAACCGCCTGGTGGAGCAGCGGGCCGATAAACGCCCCAATAATGGTGACCTGCGTGACTCTGGTGCGCTGGAGCAGGATGCAGACCTCATCATGTTTATTTACCGGGATGAGGTTTATAACCCCGGCACCCCTGATTCTGGTGTGGCTGAGATCATTGTCGGCAAGCAGCGGCAGGGGCCAACCGGCACGGTGAAAGTCAAATTTGACGGGCGTTACACACTGTTTTCGGAGTTTCAGGAAGGCAGCTATGACTTCGGTTACCGCAGCGGGAGGAAACAGGCATGAGCCGTAAAAGTTCTAATGTGGGGGCTGCCATGCTGCAGCCCGGACGCCAGTCGCAGGCGGCCGGCAATATCAGCGTCATGCCGGCGGCTGAAATGCCCATGGTCCTGACGCTCGACCAGTTAAGCCCGAATCCTGATAATCCGCGAACATCACGCAATCCGCGTTATGACGATATCAAGGCTTCCATCCGTTCGCGCGGGCTGGACACCGTACCCAAAGTCACCCGTGATCCGGATGGTGAGCCCGATATGTACATCTTCAGCGACGGTGGTAATACACGTTATCAGATCCTGTCAGAACTGTGGCAGGAGACCGGAGAAGACCGGTTTTTCCGCGTCCATGTGTTGTTCAAGCCGTGGCCGGGGCGACTGCAGTGTGTTATCGGCCATCTGGCAGAGAATGAAGTGCGTGGGGAACTGAGTTTTATTGAAAAAGCGCAGGGGATCCACAAAGCCCGCTCTATATATGAAGAGCAGTTGGGAAAGCCAGTCTCTTTACGACAGTTGTCAGAACTTCTGACCCGTGAAGGTCTGCCGGTACATAATTCAACTATCAGCCGTATGGAAGATGCACTGAGATATCTTTTTCCGTGGATCCCTGACCTGCTTGAGTCCGGGCTTGGCAGGCCACAAATAACGTCACTGCTGGCGCTCCGGCATGATGCTGAACGCGTGTGGGATGAGTTTTGCCTGATTTCAGACACAGGCGACAAATCCTTCAGCGACGTTTTTGGCCAGTGCTGTGGCCGTTTCAACTCACCGGAACTGTGGTCTCTTGAGATGTTTCGCGATGAATTTATTGGTGATTTACTGCAGGCGTTACCCCATCCGGAACTGGACTATGACCGCTGGATGATGGAACTCGATCCTAAAGAACGCAACCGCAGACATCACTTTGGCGAGCCGGAGACGGTTGCCTTTCCCGCCGCAAACAAGCCTGTTAATGCTGATCCCGCCCTGCATACCACAGGCTCAGATGAGAGTGAAGGCGTCCCGCTACCTGTCTCCAGTTCACGTCCTGAGGTCTCAGGAGGGGCTGCAACGCCCGTTCCGGGTAATGCGTCTTCTCCTTCTGAAACACCGATTAATGAGCCCCCTCGGTATGAGGTTCAGCCAGATATGTACGGTGCCGCGCCGGTCATTTCAGGTAAGAGCGGGGATGTTAGCAGGCTGGTTACCCTCTCCGATGGGTACGGAGAAGAGAATGATGGAGAAGAGGACAATGGGGAGGATGGCCTGCTTTCTCTTTTAACACCAGAACCTGAAGTTGTCCTGCAGGATGACACGCCCGTGACTAATGACAGCATCTGGCATGTGCCGGCCCATCAGGACGATATCGAACACCTGCAGAATACCGCTTTTCGTCTGGCATGGGAGCTGGGTGAGGTCCTTGGCTGCGAAGAGGAAATTCTTCCGCAACGCGACAACGACATGTCTGCCGGTTACGTCGCGGCAGGTGAGGTGTGTTCTGAAGCCGCCGCCTTTCTGCTGGGCCTGACCGGCGAAGCGCCTGCGCTGCATCCTGCGGCAGGGGTGTGTGGCCTGCCGGAGCTTTTCACCGGCGGCCCGGGTGAGGGGGAAGCTCCTGTCCTGACAGATGAAGATGCCCTGAAACTGCTGCGCCTGATGCGCGTTATGCGCCGTCTTCGGGAACTGCAACGCGGTCTGACGTACGGGGAGGATAACAGCGATGAATAACTCACAGCGACAGTTGCGACTGCTGAATCTTGTCAGGAAACTGCTGAAGCTGGGCCGCAGCAACAGTAATGCCCATGAGGCAGGACTGGCCCTGCAGCGAGCCCAGAAGCTGATGGCCAGATACGGCATCAGCGAACTTGACGCCGGCCTTATTTCCGTGCGGGAAGCCTCTTCCCGCACAGCCCCTTCGGATGCTGAAAAAGTTCCGGAATGGATGGTGACCCTTGTCCGGGGCGTCTGTCATGCCTTTGGCTGCCGCGCTTATTATTCATGGCGTCAGACCTCTGCCGGGTATCGCCGTTCGGTAACCTTTTACGGATTCAGTGAAAAACCTGAGATAGCAGCCTATGCCTTTGATGTGCTGACGCGCCAGCTGAAAGATGCCACAACTTCTTATCTTAAAACCCAGAGCAAGCGGCTGAAACTGGCCACACGCCGGGCGAGAGCGGAGCAGTTTCGTGACGGCTGGGTATGTGGGGTACGTGAGCTGATATCGGCGACTGACATCAGCAGCGAAGAGCAGCAGGTGATGAGCCACTGGCTGGAAAGCCGCAGTATGAAAACAGTCACAACCCGTGAACTGAAAGCCTGCCACGGGGCGGATACAGCACGTTATCAGGGGTATGAAGCCGGACAAAATGCCCGTCTTCATCAGGGTGTCAGCGGCCGGGGTCCGGCAGCCATTGGTTACCGTCAGGATTAAGGGGGAATGATGAACAGTTTATCTCAGGCTGCAAACGGATTACTGATGCAGCTGGTTATGGATCTCAGAAGTGGCTATCTGCGCCGCTGCGAATCGCTGGGACTAAACCGCGAGGAAATGCAGATGCTGCAGGGGCTCTCGCTCGAAGAGCTTCACTACGTTTCCGGTAGTGAGGTGTCGATCATCAGTGTGGGCATCAATCACGGCAATCTGGTGCGCATGCTGCAGCAGGCCCGGACGGAGCAGAAACGACTCCAGCGTATCGATCGGGCGCTGGTGCTGGGCGGCTCCATTGAACTGATGGCCAATTACTTCGGGCTCTCCAGTACGGAGGTGGCGGCCCGCCGTCGTATTGCCGGTATCGATGTCCGGCCGGGGCGCGGTAACGCACTGGGTGATGAGGAAAACGCCGCCCTGTGGCGTCAGTGGCAAAAATCCGGCATTGAAGATGCGGAAAGTGCTGACGGGCTGGACGTGATGATGCTGGCTGCAGAACAGATGAACGTCTCGCTGACGTCCGTCTGGCATGCCGTCCGCGGCTGGCACAAGACCCGGCAGCCTTCTCCGGCACGAACGCCGGTAAGGAAGACGGCATGAAATACAGAATGGTTGCGCCGGGCCTGCGGGCTCCCCATGGTGCGCCGCCGCAATGCTGTCAGAAGGCGTTACATCAGGTTCGCCGTTTCCGGCAGGGGGCGCGTAATTACACCCGGCTCGATGAGAAAGGCTGCGGTTACTACAAAATCGATCTCGGCCCGTTCTGGCGTCTGCTGAGTCGTAACGAAGGCCGGACATGGCTTCTTCTCAGCCACGAACGCTATAACAGCGCCATACGGAAATAGCAGCATGACAGCCTGTTTGCCCTGCACCCGTACGCGGGTGCAGTACTAAGCATACTGACAGTTCAGAACGGCCGTGATGGCGGCCGAAAAGGAAAAATAATGAGTCTGCCTGCAGAAAGCCTGATTGCTTATACGCTGGATAAAATGAATGCCCGCCTTGCGGCCAGTCCCCGGCGGGATGATGGCAGGATACGTAACGGCCTGCTGTTTACCGGAAATGTGCATGATTCCATTCCCCGCCGCCTTCTGCTCGACACGCGGTTGTCACCACTGGACAAGATGGGCTGGATGATGATCCGGCTGTATGCAAAAAATAATGAGGGGGCGGTTTTCCCCAGCTATGACGAGCTGCAGCTGCAGCTTGCCTCGCCCGGAAAGGGGAAAGCCTCAAGGGAAACGGTAAGCCGCGTCCTGCTGATGCTGCGAATAACCGGCTGGCTCAGCCTCTGTAAACGCGTGCGCGATGATAAAGGGCGGGTGCGGGGGAATATCTATGCTCAGCACGATGAGCCCCTGACGTTCAGCGATGCGGAAACGCTAGACCCCCGCTTCCTTGATACGGTGGCGGACGCCTGCCTGAGTAAAAACCGGACTATCAGCCAGACCGCCCGCGAAGTGCTCGACGATATAAAAAACGACCCCACCATGCGCCATTATCGCAGCCATCTTGCGCTGATCGAATCGCGTCTGGACCGCCCACAGACGCCCAGCCAGATGGCGAAACATCATCACCGAATACCCTGTCCCGCACCGGGTTCGGAAACCGAACTCAGTCATAAACGGCCAGGAATCGTCGCTAAAAAACAGGGTTCGGATACCGAACTCAGTCCAGAAAGGGACAACAAATCACTGAGTCCGGAATCCGTACTGCCAGTAAAAACAGGCAGTTATGGCCGGGTTCGGAAACCGAACCATTACGTACGTAGTATCACACACAGTGTGAATAAAAATACGTACGTACCGGGTAAACCTGTGCTTCCCGACAGTCTGCATGAACTTGTGCCGGCAGAAGATATTGCCATGCTGACCGCACAGCTGCACGCGCTGCCTGAAGAACAGGCACAACTTGTGCTGCTCAGCCTGCAAAAGGTGATGGCACGCCAGCAGCTCAGCAACCCGGTTGGCTGGTTGCTGGCCGTAATGAAAAAGGCGCGTGAGGGCAGGTTGTACGCGCCCCGTCAGGCTGATGATTCGCCTGAGAGTGCCGTGCAAAAAAACGTTCAGCGTCCTGAACAACAGCTGTGGAAGCCAGAAGCACGCACTTCTGTCCATCCTGTATCGGAAGAGAACATACGAAATTTGGTTAGAGATATTCGTAGAAAGCTAAACGATAGATAGCTACTTCTGGAACTGGCGGTTAAAAAACAACCACTGCCGCGAGTGGCAGCAGTGGTTAAAAAGTAAACAGTGCTGCGAGTGGCAGCAGTGATTAAAAATCAGTCAGTGCTGCGAGTGGCAGCGGCGTATAAAAAATGTACAGCACTGCATGAGTCTAGTTTGAGTAAAACATGAAAGGATTTTATCTTTTGATTTTTAAGCAGTTTGAGGTGTCATTTTATATAACTGACTACTTCAACGCCCTGAGCTAGCCCGCTATGAAGCCATATAAGTGAATTTCCGGGATTAGGGATCTGGTTTATGGTTGTCCGCAAGCTCCTGCCTGAAGAGTATCACTGACTTAGGTCGAACCTGACCGGGCTCTTACAGGAGATGATTTCATGACCACTGAAAATGAAACGCGAAGCGATAAACCGGGCGGACTCACATCTTCCCTGAAAATCGAGATCCACTCAAACTATGCTATCCGTCTCTGGGAAGGCCGCCCGCAGGCTCAGGCGAAGGAAGGTGTAAAGAAAGTTAAGCATGCCATCATGAGTATGCCCCAGGCTATTAAGCGCTCAGGAATTATTTATCAGGATTCCCTGGCGGATAATCCATGGGCAGATGAGGCGATGTTCAGGGTTGAAACGCTTTTGAATGAAGCTGGAGAACATATCAAGAGCCGGGTAGAAGAACTTGAGATCATATTGAAATCAGTTCCCCCTGCTGTTTCATTTTCTGACATTGCCTCCTCGTCTCCACTTAATATAGGCGTATACAGTCGTTCTCCGCTGGGTTACAGATGTGTATGGGTGCTTGTCGGATATGACCAGATGGCCCTTAAAGCATTCCAGGCGGCTCATTACGGTCTCATATCCCGCAACCGTCGCGATGAACTACTGAGCCATTGCGCTCACTTAATCAGAAAAGTATATGGTGTGCTACGCCTTTATCGAACCGTCAGGGTTAACCGTGCTGACATAGCAATCCAGACTAAAGAAGCACAACAGGCAACAGAAAAACTGGGCATGCCCGATACTGACATTCTTTCTGGTAAGAAACGCTCTTCCTTTTCTCCACCTCTGAGAAAAGCCGTTCAGGAGGAGAAATAATATGATTCGCCCTGTGTTCCTCCTCACCTCCTTCTTTTTACTGAGCGGATGCGCAACAACGGACTGGGCTGCGATTAATAAACAGGTCAGTGATACAGCCGCAAACCTGACTAAATCTCTGGGTGGCAACAGCAGTGGTGAAAGTGGCGGCATGCCGCTGATGAGCCCGGCAGGGCAACAGGCCATGCAGTCCGTCGATAAAACGTTCTCCGTGCCAGTCGATGTGGATACGGCAGCGGCCCGCTTAAAGCGGCACTATAAATTCATTTCCACGCAGGAGCTTGAGTCCATGCGCCAGGCCGCAAATGACGGGGACTGGAAAGCGGCGGCTGAAGATGATGCGCATCCCGTCTGGGACGCCATGCCGGGCAGCTACTACAAAATGGGCTCCGACTGGAACGGACGTGATCACCTGGATATCGAAATCGAGAAAAACGGGTCCGGCAGCAGGCTCTATGTTGTCTATCGCTCATCATCATCACAGCGCCTGGCCGGGTCCGGCGTCAGGAAGCTGATAAATGATGTCCGCGCTGTTGCGGCCGGTGAAGAGCGCTGATACGGGAGGCAACACATGCAACTCTTTCTTTGTGAGAAACCCTCCCAGGCAAAGGATATTGCCCGCGTGCTGGGTATCAGCAAGCGTGAGCAGGGATTTATCAGCGGTGGTAACATCGTTGTGACCTGGGCGATTGGTCATCTGCTTGAAACTGCCAGCCCTGAAGCCTATGGCGAGCAGTATGGCAGACCATGGCGTGCCGATGTTCTGCCTGTGCTGCCTGAGGCCTGGAAAATGGTCGTCAAAGAGCAGACAAAATCGCAGTTCACCGTTATCAGTAAGCTACTCAAAAAGGCGTCTGAGGTGGTCATCGCCACCGATGCCGACCGCGAGGGCGAGGTGATCGCGCGTGAGCTGCTGGAATACTGCCGCTACAGTGGCGCGGTACGCCGGCTCTGGTTGTCAGCCCTGGATGAGGCCAGTGTGAAGGAAGCACTGGGCAATATTCTTCCCGGGGAAAAAACAGCCCTGCTGTATGATGCCGGCAAGGGCCGGAGCCAGGCTGACTGGCTCATCGGTATGAACCTGACCCGCCTTTATACTCTCAAAGCCCGTGACTCAGGGGTGTCAGAAGTGCTGTCCGTCGGGCGGGTACAGACGCCGACGCTTGCCATGGTGGTTAACCGGGATAATGAAATTACGTCCTTCGTGCCAAAGCCCTGGTGGCAGGTACATGCGCTTATTGAAAAAGAGGGCGTCCGGTTCCGGGCGGGCTGGGTGCCCGTTGAGCAGTACTGTGACGAGGAAAAGCGTTGCATTAATCCCCAGGCAGCGCGGGCGGTGGGACAGCTTTGTCAGCAGCAGGGCAGGGCTGCGGTACTGGAGGTGACACAGAAGCGGGAGAAAACGGCTGCGCCGCTCTGTTTTGACCTGGGCACCCTTCAGCAGGTCTGTTCCCGAAAATTCGGCATGGGCGCAAATGATGTGCTCGCCATTGCCCAGTCCCTTTACGAAACCCACAAAGCGACCACCTACCCCCGTACAGACTGCGGCTTTCTGCCAACCTCCATGCAGCAGGAAATACCCGACGTTCTGGCAGCAGTGGCTAAATCCGATCCCACTGTGGCCCCGGTACTGAATCAGCTGGACAGGCAGTTTGTCTCGCGTGTCTGGAATGACAAGAAAATCACCGCGCACCATGCCATCATTCCCACCCGGCAGGCATTTGATTTGTCGCGCCTCAGCGCCGATGAGCTGAAGGTCTACCAGCTGATTCGCCAGCATTATTTCGCTCAGTTCCTTCCGCTGCAGGAATCTGACGTGACGGAGGCGTCTTTCAATATTGGTGGCCAGCTGTTCCGTACACGCGGGAAAGTCGGTGTGGTGACGGGCTGGAAGTCATTGTTCCAGGCTGAAAAAGATGACGACGAAGAGGACGTCGACGGTGACAGTATGGCGCTGCCAGCGCTGGCAAAAGGGGATATTTGCGCTGTCACCGGTGCTGAGGTTAAGGATATGAAAACCAGCCCGCCTAAACCGTTCACGGAGGGGACGCTGATCGCTGCCATGAAGAACGCAGCCAGTTTCGTCAGTGACCCGAAGCTGAAGAAAGTGCTGCGTGATAACGCAGGCCTGGGCACTGAGGCGACGCGTGCGGCAGTACTCGAAACTCTTTTCAGGCGGCGTTATCTGGATAAAAAAGGGAAGCATATACATTCCACGCAGATAGCCCGGGAGCTGATTGCGGCCCTGCCGGAAACGCTGACGAGCCCGGGCATGACCGCGTTATGGGAGCAGGCACTGGATGATATCTCGCAGGGGAAAATGTCGCTTGCGGTCTTTATGCAAAAGCAGCTGCAGTGGACCCGTCACCTGATTGAAAAAGGCCGCCAGGACAGTGTGAAAATTACCGCTCCCGTCACGCCCCCCTGCCCGTTATGCAAAGGGCCCATGCGTAAACGCCAGGGTAAGAAAGGAGATTTCTGGGGTTGTGTGCGTTACCCAGACTGCAAAGGTATTATTAACACCAACGGGAAAAAGGCCACAAAGCGCAAAAAAGCAGCAACAGGGACAAAAACAGAATCATCCGCACAGTGATGAGTTATTTCACTGTACAACCCCGGGCCGGGTTCTGCTAATGTGACTACGCTTCGATATGTACCCCTTTGCCGGAGGCAGCCAGCTTAACTTTAACGGGATTAATCTGGCAACCGGCACGACGGTCTGCCATCGCACATCTGGCAGGAACTGTAAGACGCATGCGCTCCGTGAAAATCGCGTCGGGAACTGATCCCCGGAGTAGTGAGATACATTAAGGTCTGGTACAGCCCCCACGGCGTTGCATATGCAGCGCCGTTTTCATTTCTGGTTTTATGGGTTGACACCAGGCTTGTTTGGTTTAAAAATCAACAGTGCTTACCGCTGTTTTTCACAGCCAGCTAAAGTTTCAGTAGTCTGAGAGAAACGCCTTCGGGTGACTGCCAGCTAACGTTTCACCGGTCTGAGAGAAACACCTTCGGGTGACCGGAAAATCCTCGCAGCCTGAGAGAGGATACCCTCGGGTGGTAAATCCGTTTAACCTCTGGAAACGGATATCACTGCACAGTGATTGAGGTCCTTTCAACATACCAGACTATCAGGATTCAGCTGATCCTGACCCCCGACGGGAAACTACTCCCGTCAGGGCAGATGGTTTCTCCGCCGTACCTTTTTTTACCTCCGTGGAGAAAACATCATGTCTGCAAACAATACTTCTGCATCTGCAAAATCTGAGTACTTCAACCTGACTATCAAAGGCATCGGGTATCTCAGCAACATCCGCCAGGTTAACCATCAGAATGGCTCGTTCCTCAGCTGCGTCATCAATGCACTGAGTGGTCCGACTGATAATCCGGCCTACGTTCGTTTTGACATTTCTGTCGCAGGTAAAGAGGCTTCCAGCCTTATCGCTCGCTGCCAGAAAGCCGTCGATGAAGACAAAAAAGTCCTGCTGGGCTTTAACCTGAGTAACCCGTCCACGGACATATTTACGCTGAACAAGGGCGACCATGCCGGTGAACAGCGTGTCAGTCTGAAAGCCCGCCTGATAAAGGTGGACTGGATCAAAATAGGCCAGGACATGGTTTATAAGACTGAAAAATCTGACTCCGTGCCGCCGCAGAATGGCTCTGCTGCACAACAAAACTACGCAGAAAACTCATTCTGATGCGCACCTGACACACCCCGTTCGCGGGGTGTGTCTTTATTCCTTACAGGAGAATTGATTATGTCCTCACGCGGCGTTAACAAGGTTATTCTTGTCGGAAACCTCGGCCAGGATCCTGAAGTTCGTTATATTCCTAACGGCAGCGCAGTTGCCACCCTTTCTCTGGCCACGTCTGAGAGCTGGCGCGATAAGCAGTCCGGCGAACAGAAAGAAGTGACCGAATGGCACCGGGTGGTTATTTTCGGCAAGCTGGCAGAAATTGCGGGTGAATATCTGCGTAAAGGCTCCCAGGTTTACATCGAGGGCCAGCTGCGCACACGCAAATGGACCGATCAGGCCGGCCAGGATAAATACACCACAGAGGTGGTGGTCAATACTGGTGGCACCATGCAGATGCTTGGCGGCCGACAGTCCGACAGCGGACAGAATACGTCTTCCCGGAATGACTGGGGGCAGCCTAAGCAACCTTCAGGGCCGGCTCACAGTGGCCAGGCTTCCGGCAGCAGTGCCGGTGCGCCACCGATGGACTTCGATGACGATATACCGTTCATTGGCTTCGGGTATGGAGTACCAAAATCGGCAATCCATGCACTCTGAACAGCCTGTCTGGGAGTTGCTCTGAACTTACACATAATCCGGTCAGCATTTAAGGATAACTGACATGCCTGTTATACTGAGGATCAACGGTTTCCGGTTCTTTTTTTATTCTAATGAAGGTAACCCTCTCGAACCTGCACACATTCACGTAATGAAAGCAGGTAGTGAAGCCAAATTCTGGTTAACGCCATCAGTGGCACTGACCAGTAACGACGGGTTTAATTCACGGGTATTAAAAGAACTGACGGGGATCGTTGAAGATAACCAAGCATTGTTTCTGGAGGCCTGGAATGACTATTTCAGCTAAACGGGTCAGCTTCGATGAGGCCACGATGTGGGTTGAACTCAACGACGCCCGTACCATCGGTGTGCCGCTGGCATGGTTTCCACGCCTGTTGCATGCTTCAACTGAACAGCTTAACAGCTATGAACTGAGTCCCCGTGGTATCCACTGGGACGCGCTGGACGAAGACATTTCTGTTGCGGGTTTGCTTGAAGGCCGCGGCGATGTGGCCCATCGTCCCCATAAAGTAGCCTGACAGCGCGCTATTAGTGAAAAACGCTGGCTTTTGCCGGCGTTTTTTTTCATCAACGGAAAATCAGTTGTTAATTGAGTGAAACCGGACCGATTCCGCACAGTGAGGGCTGTTTTGTCACTGTACAGGAAAATTCCGGATGAAACGTAACACCGCTCACAACATATTTTCACCAGGCAGGCTTGCCACTGTTCTTCCCCTGCTGCTCCTTGCGGGCTGTGTTTCCCAGCCGCAAAAGTTGCAGCAACGTGCGCCTGCGGATCCGACCCCCGGCACAACCGTCACCCGCAACGTTCTGCCGGTCTCTCCGGACGAGTATGCGCGGACGCCGGAAGTGGTGCGCTACGATCGTTATCTGCTGGTCAGTACCGATCCGCAGGCGGCCCAGCGTGACCCTCTCTCGCAGATTATTGATATTCGCATCCCGTCATCCCTGCATCCTACCGTGGCGGATGCGCTGCGTTACGCCCTGCGCCAGTCCGGTTATTCCCTGTGCGCGACCGGTTCTGCCAACGGCGTGCTTTACCGCCAGGCATTGCCGGCAGTCCAGTACCAGCTGGGCCCGATGCGCCTGCGTACTGCCCTGCAGGTCCTGGCCGGTCCGGCCTGGCAACTGGAAGTGGACGATGTGCAGCGGGTGGTCTGCCACAGCCTGCGCGACGGCTACCAGCTGCCGGTCACCCAGCTTCCGCCGCCGGTCAGCACCTGGTCCACGCCTGCGCTGTCAGCAGTGTCACAACCGGCCATCATCGCACCTCAGTCAGTACCGGTTAAACCTGTCAGCGGAGGGTTTCTGAGAAAATGAGCGAACAGCAACCATTCCATACGGACCCCGCTCCGGCCCGTAAAAGATTCAGCTGGCGTCCCCGCCGCCGCCTCATCTGGGGCGCTGCCGGCGGTGTGGCGCTGGCTGGCATTCTGGCGCTGGGCTACACCGCCTTCAGTCTGAGCATATCGAACCTTGATGAACGCCTTACACGCCTTGAATCTCAGGGCAGTACAGCGGCCACTGTTGAGACAGTTGCGGCCCTGCAGTCAGATGTGACCACGCTCAGAGCCGGTCTGCAGGATACGCGGAAAAATCTCGGCGAGGTGCAACAGCGGCTCAGTGTTGTTGCGAAACAGGCAGGCAGCGACGAAGTGGTGCGTCAGTCATTGCGAACCCTTCAGGACGCCCGGCAGGGGCTGGAAACCCGCCTGAGTGCGCTGACGGAGCAACTGACAGCGCTGAAATCACAGCCGGCACCCGCACCCGCCGCACCTGTCGCCGCACCGGTCAAAAAAAACGCGCCTGCTGCAAAAAAGCCCCGTCCCGCTGACACACGTCGTTCTGCTTCGTCCCTTCGCGTGGCCCGCACTGCGCCTTTTGTGCTGACGGGAGTGGAGAAGCGGGGGGCAGAGTCCTGGGCAGCCATCGCGCCCCGGGGATACAGCAGCCTGTCGCAGGTGGCCCTGGTCGGAGAGGGCGAAACCGTGGCCGGCTGGACGCTGGTCAGCGCCGGTTATGGTGAGGCGACGTTTCGGGTTAACGGCCGCCTGACCGTGCTCAGAGCAGAATAACGGATCGAATGATGAAACTTAAACATACCTTTTTAGCCGCCATGCTGCTGAGCCCCCTGACCCTGGCCGCGACCACATCAGGGCAGACGGATGTCAGCCGGCAGGCGTCAACACAACGGGCGGACTCCGCACAACAAAACCTGCAGCAGCAGGCCGGTCAGTGGGGACTCAGCGCCGACGATTATCAGCGTTATCAGCAGCTGATGAAGGGACCCCGGGGTATCCAGTCGCCGGGCCTCGATCCGCTTTCCACCCTGGGTATTGAGGCGCAGACGCCGGCAGAGCGCCGTAAGTTTGCTGAAAAGTGGGTGAAGGAAGAGTTTGCCCGCACCCAGAAGGAGCTTGATTTCCAGCGTGAGGTGAACGCGGCCTGGCAGCGCCTGTATCCGGGCACGCTGCCGGTCAATATGGGGAACGCCTCCGGCGTGGCGCACGACAGTGGTGGCCGGCTGGCGCTGTTCGTCAGGTCAAAAGACTGCGCCACCTGCGACGCGAAACTGTCTGCCGTGCTGGCTGACAACCGGCCGGTGGACATCTATCTGGTCGACAGCCAGGGCAGTGATGATGCGCTTCGCAACTGGGCACGGGACCATCACATTCCCGTGGAAAAGGTCCGCAAGCGCCAGATCACGCTTAACCACGACGGCGGCCGGTGGATGCGCTTTGGTAACGGCCTGATGCCGGTTTTACTGCAGCAGGCGGGAGACGGTAAATGGGCAATCGCAGCGTTCTGACCGGCGCGCTGGCGCTGGGCTTACTGATGGCGGCCGTCCCTGACGGCCATGCTGACCAGACGGTGCCGGAGGGTTACGTCCGCGTGGCCATGGCGCACGGCGTGCCCCCGGAAGCGCTTTACTCGGTATCACTGAGCGAGTCTTCGTGCAAACTTCCCCGCGGAGTACGGCCATGGCCCTGGACCATCAACGTGGCAGGCAAAGGGTATCGCTATGAGACGCGCCTGCAGGCCTGGCAGGCGCTGCAGGTCTTTATGAAGCGTCACCCGCTTAAGCGCATCGATGTCGGTATTGCCCAGGTCAATCTGGGCTGGAACGGTCATCATTTTGCCTCAACGTGGGATGCGTTTGACCCTTACACCAACCTGAACGCCGCCGCCGCCATTCTGCGTGAGTGCTGGGCGCGTAAGCCCGGAAGCTGGCTGGATGCGGCTGGCTGCTACCACCATCCCGCAGGTGGTCAGCCTGCTGCACGTTACCGCGCCATTGTGAGAGGGCATCTGGCAAAAATCAGCCCTGCATCCCGCATTTCTGCGCCGGCAGCTGAAGCGCCCCGTTCGGCTGCTGCGCTTACCCCCGATCCAGGCTTCCTCTGGACTGAACCCGGGAGATAACCCTGATGAAAACGCTGTCCTTACTGCTGTTTACCCTCCTTCCCCTGGCCGGCCATGCTGAACTGAACGTGATTGCTGATCTGGGCGGTCAGGATGCCGCCCCGTATTTTGAGGCCGTCAATAAACAGCCCGGCATGAGCACGGAAAACGACACCGCGCCTTCACCCCCGTCACCCGTTCTGCAGGGGGAAGCCGCCATGCTGCCGGTTTTCACGCCGGAGTTGCGCCCGGGAAACGTGGCTGACCGGCCGCTGCAGTTGCCCGGCATCGGGGCGTTGTTTCTGGTCGGGGATGATGCCCTGTCCCGTGAATGGCTGAAGGCCAATGCCGGCGCGCTGGCTGAACAGCATGCGGCCGGGATGATAGTCAACGTCACAGACATGGATACCGTGCGCGAGCTGCGCGAACTGGCACCCGGTGTCAAACTGGCCCCGGCTTCCGGTAGCGAGCTGGCCCGTCGCCTGCAGATTGCGCATTATCCGGTACTTATCAACGATACCGGCCTGACGCAGCAGGTCAGGCCGTAATGGTAGCGATACCGCTTAAAGGTCTGCTGACAGGGCACCCCGTGGGGATTGCCATGCTGGCCATCCTGTTCCTGGTGGTGATGGCCTTTCTGAACCTGCGCCGTCGGAAGAACGCCAGCACCCGCCGTCACCGGCGATACCGGGCAACGGCGGACCGGGTACTGAATAAGCTGACCCTCCTGCCGGGAGACGGGCAGCGTCTGACTTATCTGCGCAAAGTCAGTCCGTATGTCTTTGAAGAGCTGTTGCTGTCTGCCTTTGAACGCCAGGGGCTGACCGTGGTGCGCAATGCCTCTTACAGCGGTGACGGCGGCCTTGATGGTCAGGTCATCATCGACGGTGAGCACTGGCTTATCCAGGCCAAACGGTACAGCCGTGCTGTTTCCCCCGCACATGTTGAGGACTTTGACCGGCTTCTCCTGCAGTCCGGCCGCCGGGGGCTGTTTGTCCACACGGGCCGCACCGGAAAGATGAGCCGCAGCCTTCGTACGGCGTCACCGCGCCTGCGCATCATCAGCGGGCAACGCCTGCTGGCCATTCTCGCCGGGCAGGACATCCGGCAGTATCTCTGAGGAATCGCTTATGCACATCATCCTGAACAGCCTGCGTTACGCTTTGTGGCTTGTGTTCTGTTTATTCCGTCATGCCGTTTTCGTGCCTGCGGCTTTCGGCGGTGTCTGCCTGCTCGCCTGGCTTGTTTTCGGCCATCCGGTCAGTGACCTTAACGACCAGTTGCAGAAGGAGGCAACGGCATGGCGCACCGCGCCGCCCGGGCACTACATGTGGGAGGAATGCCCGGTGCCTGATAATGCGACTTCACCTGAGGCAAAGCCGGTAGCCTGCACCGTCACTGCCGTCTCCACAGAAACCGCGGCGGACAATTACCTGCTGTCATTGCGGGCCGTATGGTTCATTTTTTTCATTCTGTCGAATGTCGTGTGTGTGCTCTGGCGCTTACTGGCGAATGCCCTGTATTACCACTGTCTGCTCCGCAGGGAAGACGGTGCCGGAAAGGCCGCGTATATCCGCATGGCCGACGGTAAAATCATAAAGGAGGCAGCCGATGAGTAACCGTTACGTTATTGAAGCCCTGTTGCGTCCGGCCGTTGAGCTGAATACCGCCGTGGTGTCGGGCATGGCGGCGTATATCTGTGTCCAGGCACCCTGGGCTGTTGCCCTGGCACCTTCTGTCAGCTATGTCACTGCCGCCGGGTTTGCGGCGCTGGCTGTCACCCGCACCCATCAGGGGATGAAGATTATTCGCTATCGCCGGAATCTCCGCCGCCTGCCGCGCTATGTCATGAGCACTAAACAGATCCCCGTTAGCCATCGTCGCCTGTTTCTCGGCCGGGGGTTCCGCTGGACGCAGAAACACACCCAGCGCCTGCAGGATACGCTGCGCCCGGAGGTGGCCCGTTACCTGCAGCCAAACCGCTTTTACCTGGGGGCGCGTCAGCTCGAAATGATGACAGAGCACCGTCTGCCTTGGCTGAGCAAGCTGCTGAGTGCTGATACACCGCTGAACCCGGTGCGGCCGTTACCGCCGGTGGGCGGGAATCCGGCGCTGCACGGCATCGAGCCCGACGAAAAAGACGTCACCCTGGCCCTGGGGGAGCGCGTTGGCCATACGGTGGTTTATGGCACCACGCGCGTCGGTAAGACCCGGCTGGCCGAGCTGCTGGTCACCCAGGATATCCGGCGGGGTGAAGTCACCATCGTGTTTGATCCAAAAGGCGACGCAGACCTGATGAAACGCGTCTGGGCAGAGGCCCACCGGGCCGGGCGCGGGGATGAGCTGTATATCTTTCATCTCGGCTGGCCTGAAATTTCAGCCCGTTATAATGCCGTCGGGCGTTTTGGCCGCGTGTCAGAGGTGGCGTCCCGCGTGGCCGGTCAGCTGTCGGGTGAGGGGAACAGCGCGGCATTCCGCGAATTTGCCTGGCGGTTCGTCAATATCATTGCCCGTGCGCTGGTCGCCTTGGGGGAACGTCCTGACTACACGCTGATTATGCGTTATGTGAACAATATCGCCGATCTCTATATCCGCTATGCGGAGAAAATCATCCAGGCGCAGCTGCCGGCCCTGCAGACGCAGATTGAGAATAATCAGCAGGTGCTGGGAGAGGACGACGTGCCCCGTAACATGCAGGGGCAGCCGGATGCCTTACGTATCTGGGCCATTGAGGTTGCGCTGAGTTCAGAAGAAGGTAAGAAGCTCTATGATCCCATTCTCGACGGACTGCGTTCAGCGGTACGTTATGACCGTACTTACTTTGACAAAATTGTGGCGTCCCTGCTGCCGCTGCTGGAAAAACTGACCACCGGCAAGACCGCTGAACTGCTGACTCCCGACTATCTCGATATGGATGACTCACGGCCCATATTTGACTGGGAGCAAATCATCCGTAAAAAAGCCGTGATCTATGTGGGACTCGATGCGCTCAGCGACAGTATGGTGGCAAGTGCCGTGGGCAATTCCATGTTCGCCGATCTGGTGAGCGTGGCCGGCCATATCTACAAACACGGTATCAATGCGGGCCTGCCGGGCGGGAAAGAAGGGAAGCCCCTGATTAACCTGCACTGCGATGAGTTTAACGAGCTGATGGGCGATGAGTTTATTCCTCTCATCAACAAAGGGGGCGGTGCCGGCATGCAGGTGACGGCCTATACCCAGACGTCTTCTGATATTGAGGCGCGCATTGGGAATGCGGCCAAGACGGCCCAGGTACAGGGTAACTTTAACAACCTGATTATGCTGCGCGTCAGGGAGAACCGCACCGCCGAGCTGCTGACCACGCAGCTGCCGCAGGTGGAGATTTACACCAAAACGCTGGTCTCCGGGCACCAGGACACGGCAGATGTCAATGCAGACCATGACTTTACTTCAAGCACCCAGGACCGCGTCGGGACGGTAAAAGTCCCGCTGCTGGAGCCGGCCGATATCGTGACGTTGCCAAAAGGGCAGGCGTTTGCCCTGCTGGAGGGCGGGCAGTTGTGGAAAATCCGCATGCCGCTGCCTGCCGGGGATGCTGATGATGTGCTGATGCCGGAAAGCATCGAGAAAATAGCGGAGGAGATGCGGCGCAGCTATCACAGCGGCGAATCCTGGTGGCGGGATGGTCCGGCCCTGAACGTGCCGGTCACAGGAGGGGAGAATGGCTGAGGTAAAACGTCCCCCGCAGCAGCAGACGCTGCCAGAGCACAAACACGGCATGCTGTATAACCTGCTCTGGGGCTGGCCATGGGCCCTGGTGGGCGTGGTGCTGTCCTCGCTGCTGCTGAGCCTGCTGATTGAATATATCGGCATCGCGTTCTTCCGGCCGGAAGCCGGGGCGGCGCACAGTGAAGCGGTCATGAATACCGAGCTGGGATGGCTGTCCACGGAGTTCACCCGGAGCTTGCTGTTGTCTGAGCCTTCCGTGACCGTCGTTCGATGGGTGACCACTGCCTATCAGTGGGCCTTTGTGGACAGTGGCTTCCTTGACCAGGTCCGGCAGCAGTATGCGCACCAGATGCACAGTGACAATGCCGTCACCCGGGAAATCAACAGCTGGAGCGGCTGGCTTGCCGGCTACCTGCGTGAATACCTGCTGGCCACGGTATGGATAAGCATTATCACCCTGGTACGCGTCACCATTCTGGTGCTGTCCGTGCCGCTGTTTGTGCTGGTCGTGGTGGTGGCGCTGGTTGAGGGGCTGGGGCGGCGTGATCTGCGGCGTTATGGGGCGGGGTATGAAAGTTCTTTTGTCTATCACCATGCCAGGAAGCTGCTCAAACCGGCCGCTGTGGTGCCCGCTATGCTGTACCTTTCCTGGCCCACTGCAGTCTACCCCAATCTGCTGTTGTTGCCGGCGGCTGTCCTGCTGGGTATCGCCGTGACCGTGACCACGGCTTCGTTCAAGAAGTATATATGAGCGCCTCCCGTTTGCCAGGCTTTGTACTTGATGACGGACAGGACGATTGCGACTATATATCCGGTCTTTATGCAGCTGCGAGAGCGGCTGCTGACCCTAATGAAATCCGCTGACCCACACCTCAATTATCTCTGCGAACATGGAGTTCGGTACTTCTTTCAGGCCTGATGAGTCCCGGTCTGACCTGTTCTGTCATTACATACACTGCCTGTGCAACCTGTTGATGTTCTGCTTATACATTGTGATTTCGTAATGAAAGTACTCAGTCAAGAGCAGCTTCCTTCCGATAGGGCCTGCCGTGCCCCAGCACAGCCCATATAATACGTGCCATTTTGTTGGACAGTGCCACGGAGACAACGTTGAGCGGTCGCCGTTTTATCATCTCTGTAACCCAGGGTCCCGGCTCACGGGCATTCTGTATGACGCTGTGCGCACCGTTGACCAGCAGTTTTCGCAGGTACTTGTTGCCCCGCTTGCTGATCCCCAGCAACTTTCCGCCCTGAACGGAAGGCGTCCGCATTACCCATTGAGGCAACCGCAGCAGTGGCAGTCAGGAAGCCCACGCCGGGAATGGCACTGATGGTTTTTACTCCGGGGTCATCTCTGCTCAGCTCGCGTATCCGCCGTTCAATATCAGCAATCCGGCCGTCCGTTCTTTCAACTTCACTCAGTTGTTCAGGCGGGCTGTCTATGAGTACTGCCGGTAAGCGTCCGGACAGGCGGGCAAGAATATCGGGAACATTTTTAATGAGGCTGGCATGCCCTGTACGCATCACCTCGCCATATTCAGCA
Organism: Citrobacter sp. Cm046; assembly: GCF_030333065.1. Taxonomy (NCBI): domain Bacteria; kingdom Pseudomonadati; phylum Pseudomonadota; class Gammaproteobacteria; order Enterobacterales; family Enterobacteriaceae; genus Citrobacter; species Citrobacter sp. Cm046. The sequence goes on from NZ_JAOWGP010000046.1 coordinate 21,427, forward strand.
AGTAAACCGTGTAAAGCGTTGGTCTGCATCAGCCGAAATATCAGTAACTGCGAACGTATACGGTGCAGGGCAAGCATGGCCTGTTGATCCTCCGTCTTCACCGCAACGGCTTTGCCCGGTTGCTGGACGGCTCGTCAGATTGCCTGAGCATCTGCCTTATCATTCTTGTTACGGATATTGAAGGCTTTGACGAATTCGCCCGGCATCAGTTTCACCTGATGGCCGAGCCTGCTTAACTACCGGGCCCAGTGATGTGCGCCGCCACAGGCTTCCATGCCAATTAGGCAGGGTGAACGATTGGTGAAAAACTCAATAAACTTCGCGCGCTTGATTGCCTTGTTAAAAATTTCGCCTGTATCTGTATTAACGAAGTGCACCTGCATCACGTTTTTGGCAATATCGACACCGACTGGCATAAGTTTCATTTTGGATTACTCCATATGAATTAGCGAGTAGGAAAATCTCTTATAAACAGCAACATAACAGGGATCAGATAAATATTTCACTGCTTGTAGTACGCTAGTGCATTACCTAAATAACATCTGTATTTTTCGCCCACTCATTCATCTCTCGTTGCGTAATGTTACCGCCACAAATGATGAGTCCAATGACTGCATTATCAGGCATTCCGGGTATAACTGAGATCACTGCAGGAATAAGTGTCCCGGCGGCCGGTTCGACCCACAGGCATGCTTTCTCGCCAAAAGAAAGCATGCCTTGTATGGCGTCGCTATCCGACACGGTGATGACCTTTTCAGTGTAGCGCTGCGCGTGTGCCAGCATGAGGCGGTCAATCACAGGGACGCCAAGGGTTGAAATGGCTGAGGTTATGTCCACATTCACGGGTTTTCCTGCCTTCAATGCCTGGTACATAGAATTAGCCCCCTCGGTTTCCACCCCCCATATACGAATATGTGGGTTACGGGATTTTAGTACTGTCGCGATGCCTGCCAGCATTGCACCGCCGCCCACTGCAACAAATACATCAGTCAATGAAGGGCAATCTTCAATAAGTTCCAGTGCCAGGGTTCCATATCCTTCGGCGACAAGTGTATCGCTACAGTCATCAATTATGTGGTATCCCTGCTCAGCAAGCGTGTTTGCCCGTTCAAACGCGGAACTGACATCTTCGTCAAGAATAACTGTGCTACCGGAATGGCGTATTTTCTCAATGGATGAGGCCGGGGCATTTTTTGGCATAATCACGGTCACGTTTAGATCCAGCGCTTTGGCTGCTTCTGCCACTGCGATACCAAAGTTACCGCCACTGACGGCAACGAAACGGTAATCTTTCAGATTACCGGAAAAAGCGGAAAGCAGATTCAGGACTCCCCTGGCTTTAAAAGAGCCGCCAGCCTGCAAATTCTCCAGTTTGAGAAACACCTTTCTTCCCAGCAGATCCGACAATCCAGGAGAACCAACTGTGGGGGTCCTGATAACTGAATTTTCAATCCTTTCGGCAGCTTTGATAATTGAAGACAAAGTAATGTAATTGGTCATCAGTATGTCTCTTATAGAAGTGGCTTGGTTCAAAGGGTTTGAGCAAAGAGCGGGACGAGGTTACCCCATTGGCCTGAGTAAGGAGGCGCTCATTTCATTATCTTTAAATCAGGGCTGGACGGAGGCGTGCAAAACTTGTTTTGCGCGCCTGCCGTCAGCAGACAAGCCATGAAACGACCGTTACTGGCGCGTCAGTGTCAGTTATTAAATACCGTCAGTTCTGTCACTTTGAAGCTGTCTGGCTTGTTGGTTATGCTGTCGTAGGGTGCCTGTAGCTTCCATTGCTGACCCGGCTCCAGATTTTGAGCCATCGATGCCGTATTTCCTATTACTGCCCCATTCTGAAGCAAGTTGAATTTGACAATTACAGTCTTCACAGGCCCACCTGACACGTTCGTTCCCGTGCCTTCAATTTGCTGCAAACCATTTGCTGCTGTGGCGAAATGCAGGTCTGAAAGTTGGACTTTGCCAGTACCGTCGGCCGCAAGAACAGGGCCGGTAATCAGTGCAGTGATTAACGTGGCCTTCTGAACAGTATTCATCATTTTCATTTTCCCTCTGTTTACCGTTGAGTTTTTCTTAATATCACAATGAACCTTTATTTACAGCTAAACCTGCCACCGGCACTGACCCGCAATTAATTTTGAAATTCCTGTTTAGGGTTTATCGCTGACCCGACGTTCCCTCTTCCGCATCCTGTCCGCACCCCTTAATCCTTCTGGAGGTGCGTATGAATTCAAATCGTCCGGCCATGCGGCGCAACAGCCGTGTCCCGGGCATCACCGGCCTGGTATTGCTGACTTTTCTGGCATCAGCTGCTGCACAGGCATCTGAGAAAGATGAGCTTGCGTCTGTTCAGCGTCAGCTGGACCAGGTTCAGGCGTCGCTTGAGCGGGCCCGCGTGGCGGCTGCACAGGCCGACCCGGCTGACCGTGGCCGCTTTTTCTTTGATTACCGTCAGGCCACATCCGATCTCAACACCATCCGCAGAGGCATTGACCGCTATCTGGAGCCCTCCCGCGCGCAACCGCGTGACCCGTCTTTTGTGGCCGGTAATTACCGGCGGGAGCGGCCCTGATGCCCATGACATCCGAACAAACGAACGCGTTTAAAGCCGGCTCCGGCAGTCTTGATGTGAACATCCTTCATCTGCTCTGCATCGGGGCACTGCTGGCGTTTCTTTTTTTATGGGCCGCGTGGGCGCTGTCGGATGTCTGGACCGGCTGGAGTAACACAAAAGTGCGGGACGCGGCCCTGGGGCGTTTTGCCGTCCGCACCGTGCTGCTGTTGCTTGTGTGTATCTGGATGTTTGCCAGTTAACCCGATTATGAACGTTAAGTCAGGAGAAGAATCCCATGCACCATTCTGAGTCTGTTGTTGCCCGCCTGCGCCGTCTTGGCAGCCGTGCGCTGACCCGCGCCGGTACGCTTGCCATTCTGGGCTGGCTCACCTGCAAACCGGCCTTTGCGGATTTGCCAAGCGTTGAAGCGCCGGAGTCCGGAGGCGGAAGCGGGCTGATGGGGCAGATCAAGGGCTATCTGCAGGACGGTGTGGTCATTGGTGGTCTGGTTGTGGCAGCCATCGCCTTCATCAACGTCGCGATTGCTGCTGTCCATACCTTCACTGAAGTACGCAATGAGCGGGCAACCTGGACCAAATTTGGCGCCATCATCGTGGTGGGTGTGGTTCTGCTGGTTGCCGTTATCTGGCTGCTGGGCAAGTCCGCAGAAATCATTCTGTAGGAGTTCACGACGATGCAGACCATTCGTTTTTTACCTGACCGTCTCAACAGTGAGCCCGTGGTGTTTCGCGGATTCACCACCCATGAGATGGGGCTGGCTGCCCTTGCCGGCGCGGGTGCGGGTCTGCTCCTGTCACTGCCGTTTATACCGCTTGCCGGCTGGGTTGTCGTTCCCACCGGTCTGCTGGTCATGCCGCTGCTGCTCGTCTGGTTCGGCGGTCGCTGGATGGCCAGGCTCAAGCGCGGCAAGCCCGAGAACTGGCTCTGGCAGCGACTGGAGACGAAAAAACGCCGGCTGGGGATGGGCAATCCGAAACTGATTGTGGATGCCCGGGGCTGGTCAGTGAAACGTAACAGGAGAGCCTCATGAGCCGTTTTCGCCATGCGGTAAAAGACCGTGACCAGCATATTCAGACGCTGCGCATCGCCTGCGCCGTGCTCGCCTTTTTTCTTTTATTCACCTGTGCCGGATGGATGCTGGCACCCAGCAAGCTGACCGTACATAACCCGCCGGATTTACGTACCGGCAGCACGCGCCCCTGGTGGGAAGTGCCTCCCCCGACAGTCTACTCCTTCGCGTTCTACATCTTTCAGCAGCTCAATGCCTGGCCGAAAAATGGCGAGGTGGACTATTCCGCCAAAATCAATGCGCTGTCGCCGTATCTGACGCCGTCCTGTCAGGATTTCCTGAAAGCGGATGCAAAGAAACGCGGTGACGCCGGGGAGCTCACCGACCGCGTGCGCGTGGTGTATGAAGTGCCCGGTCGCGGTTACCAGTCACAGAGCGTGACCGTACAGGATCGCGATCACTGGATTGCCCGCCTGGACGTGGTGGCTGATGAATATTTCCATGCCGAGCCGGTCAAACGCGCCCTGGTGCGTTACCCGCTGAAAGTGGTGCGCTGGGAAGGTGATGCGGAGCGCAACCCGTTTGGTCTGGCGCTGGACTGTTATGCCGGTGTGCCCCAGCGTCTGGAGGCGGCACCGCCTGCACCTAAACCGGAGAAGTCAGGAGTGTTTCAGTGATGAGTAAAAACCCCCACTACCGTGCCGGGCTGATGGCGCTGTCCTTCGCCCTGCTGCCCCTGGCAACACTGGTATCACGTCCTGCCGGCGCAGATGAGCTGATGAAATGGGAGCGTATTCCGCTGCAGATCCCCCTGAAGGTGGGGCAGGAGCGGGTGGTCTTTGTGGACAAAAACGTCCGCGTTGGTTTTCCGCCGGCGCTTAACGGTAAACTCCGTGTGCAGAGCACCGGGGGAGCCGTCTACCTGAAAGCCGACAGCGCCTTTCCGCAGACGCGGGTGCAGCTGCAGGATGTGGAAAGCGGCGAGGTTCTGCTGTTTGATATCGCCGCCGGTGAAAAAGGGCCGACTGAGCCGGTCCGGCTGGTCTACAGCGGTGATGTCAGCACGCTGAGCCAGGCGTCTGATGCGGCCGGTCAGCCAGGTGGTGCAGACCGGGCTGCTTCCGGATCAGGCTCATCGGTTCCCACCGGCAGCGATGATGGCACCCAGGCCAGGCGTAAAAAATTCCGCTACAGCGCCCCCATCCCGGTGCTGCTTACCCGCTATGCCGCCCAAAGCCTTTATGCTCCGGCACGTACGATCGAGGCGGTCCCGGGTATTCATCCGGTCAATCCTCATCTGCCCCGACGTGTCAGCACGCTGTATCCCTCTGAACCATTAACGGTCACGCCGCTGGCTGGCTGGGGCGTGGCAAACCGCAGCGTGGTGGCACTCAGGCTCACGAACACCGGCAGCCGTAAAGTCGTTCTGGATCCGCGTGCGCTGCAGGGACAGTTTGTGTCAGCCACCTTCCAGCACCGCTGGGTCGGTCCGGCCGGCACGCCGGAAGACACCACCACGGTGTATGTGGTGACCGCCGGTCGTCCGGTGAGCGCATTTATTGCTGAGCCGTCTGCGCTGCGTAAAGCGGCCCGTGCGGTAAAACAGGAGGCCCGCCATGCAGATTAAATCCAATGCCCTGGTGAAGTTTATCGTGCCGGCCGTGGTGATTGCCGGGCTGGCCGTGGGGCTCAAAAGCTGCAAAAACGAACCGGCAGAACAACCTCAGGCAAAACAAAGCGGCGGTGCCCTGAAAAACCTCTCGCCGGATGAACTGAAGGCGCTGGGGGTGGAAGGCGACACGCCGGAGGACACCCTGCGCACGCTCATCGGCCGGCTGAACGATGTGCGTGACCGTCAGAAAGCGCTGGATAAGCAGAACGCGGATTTGGTGAAAGAAAACGAACGGTTGCGCCGGCGCAATCAGGACGTATCAGGGCAGGTGAATGAGGCCGTTAATGGTCTGCGCGAGCAGTACGACAAACGTCAGGCTCAGCTTCAGAACGAACAACTGAGCCTGACGGCGAAAATCCAGGAGCTGACCGACAAACTCAAAAAGCCTGACAGCGAGAAAAAAACGGCGGACAGCGATATCCCGCTGGGGCTGGGCCTGGACGGCATGGGCAGCAGCACCGGGGGGAGCGCTTCTCAGGGCAGCGACGGCATGATGTGGGTCGCGCCGACGGACCAGAAAGAGACGGATCCGCGGGATGCGGCCAGCGGCAAAGCCTCACCTCAGTTCCCGACCTCTTTTCTGGGGGAAAATGAGCTGACCCGCCAGAAAGCCGCTTATGAGGAGAAAGTGAAGGGACGTACGAATGAAAAAGGGGCGGAAGAGAGCGCCGAGCCGGTTTACACGCTGCCGGAAAATTCCACGCTGGTCGGCAGCCGCGCCATGACGGCACTGCTTGGCCGTGTGCCCATCAACGGCACCGTGACCGACCCTTATCCGTTCAAGGTGCTTATCGGTAAGGATAACCTGACGGCGAATGGCATCGAGTTACCGGACGTCGAAGGGGCGATTGTTTCCGGGACGGCCAGCGGTGACTGGACGCTGTCCTGCGTGCGCGGGCAGGTTAACAGCGTCACCTTTGTCTTTTCCGACGGTACGGTGCGCACCCTCCCCAGACCAGACACCAGTAACAACGCCGGCGGGCAGAATAATAACGCTCAGGCTAAACAGGATACCGGCACCAGTGGCGGTATCGGCTGGATTTCGGATGAAAACGGGATCCCGTGCATTGGCGGCGAACGTAAGTCCAACGCCTCCACCTACCTGCCGACCATCTTTGGCCTGTCGGCTGCCGGTGCGGCGGGTGAAGCGATGAGCCAGGGGCAGTACACCACGCAGAATAACGTGAATGGCATTTCCGCCACCATGACCGGCGACGCCGGACAGGCGGCGCTGGGGAAAGCCATTTCCGGCGGCATGTCTGAAACCACGGACTGGATCAAACAACGCTACGGGATGACGTTTGATGCTATTTATGTGCCGCCGGGTGCCCGTCTCGCCGTGCATATCACCCGTCAGCTGGCCATTGATTATGAAGATAAGGGCCGTAAGGTGCGCTACGACTTCACCCTGCCGGGTGGCGTCAGCGACAACGGCGGACTGGACTGAGTACACGGCCATGGCGGGACAGATAACGTTTTCCCTCTTTCATCCGTGTGCCGGACGTTCAGCGACGGGGCAGGCTGGCATATTGACGTGATCCCTGCGTCTTCTGCTGTTCTGTTGCTACAACCCGTTGCGCTGTTGGCTGCCGGTGCACCTTTACTGCGCTGGCGCGATGACCAGCTTTTACTGGATATCGGCAGGTTCTCCCTGCCGCTCAGTGCCCGGGACTGTGCCGTTTCGTGGCGCAGCCCGAAAATCCCGCGCCGGCTTTACTGCCCGCGTATGACATTACGGGAGCCGGGGCACCTGCTGAATGTCAGTGCGTTCGTTTTTATCTGCGGCGGTTACGATCCGGCCGCCTCACAAAGGAGATACCGGTAATGTGCAGAACGGTTTTCATTCTGGCCCTGAGCTGTGTGATGCTCAGCGGCTGCTCAACCTCCAAAGAGGAAATGCTGCCGGCGGGCGATAACACCATGCTGGAACTGTGGAACGGTGCGGACGGTGGCGGCAGTACCTCCCGTCAGTCTGCGGCGGCCCGCGACACGCTGCGACGCCCGCTGACGGGCAGCGAAACGCAGGCGGACGCGCAGGCCGACCGCAGCTACAGCCGGACTCAGGAAAGCGAAATCACCCAGCAGTTTCCCCGGCTGCCCAACCCCGACATGGTGATGTACCTGTATCCCCATCTGGCCGACGGTAACACGCCGGTGCCAGGTTACAGCACCGTGTTCCCGTTCTACAGCCAGACGCAGTATGCCATGCCTGGCGAGCGCACGGAGGCCCTGTAATGCTTTCACTGTTTACGCGTAATAAATCCACCGACCGGCAGACGCCGGTTGATGACGACCAGTCCGTTCAGGCAGATGAAACCCTGACCGCGGCCGTGAAGGGCCGGCAACCCCTGAAGCGCCCCGGGAAAATGACGCGCCAGAATGAGGAGAAGGTTTATCACGCCAATCCGTCCATCATTGACTTTTTGCCCTGGGCAGAATTTCTCGATGAAGAGCAGTGTCTCCTGCTTGATGACGGCGTGTCGGTGGGGGCGGTTTATGATGTGACACCGGTGGCGACCGAAGGGCGAACCGAAGAGCGCCTGGAGCAGATCCGTGACTCGGTTGAGGATGCACTTCAGGACAGCTTTGATGAACATGACGTGAATCCCTGGGTCGTGCAGTTCTTCTGCCAGGACGAGGACGACACTGACGCGTACCTGGACAGGCTGCGCGGGTATGTCAAACCACATGCACAGCGCACGGCGTTTACCGACGCCTGGCTGGGTGAAATGGAGCGCCATATTCGCAGTATCTCCCGGCCTGAGGGACTTTTTACTGACTCGCTGATTACCGGCCAGCCCTGGCGCGGGCAGCAGCGCCGCACCCGGATGGTTGTTTATCGCTGGCTGGGGAAAAGCCGGGATCCGATGCCGCCGGTGGCGATGCTCAACCAGGTGTGCGACCGGGTCGTTAATGCCCTGGGCGGGGCGGGGATCCGCTGCACCCGACAGAATGGCCTGCAGGTGCATGGCTGGCTGCTGCGGCTGTTCAATCCGTCACCGGACTGGGTGGAGAAAACCACGCTCTATCGGCAGGCTGCTTACGCAGACCCGCGCGGGACGCCTGAAGACACCGTGCCGGTCAGCAATGATTTTGCCGAAACCCTGTGGTTCACGCCGCCGGTTTCAGACCCGGAAAACGGCGTGTGGTGGATTGACAACAAGCCGCACTGCGCGGTGGCGGTGGAAAAACTGCGCACGCCGCCGGAGCCGGGCACCCTGACCGGCGAGAAAAGCCGGGGTGAAAAGAAAATTAATGCCCTGATGGATATGTTTCCGGAAGGGACCATGGTGTGTATGACCGTGGTGGTACAGCCCCAGGACCGGCTTGAAGAGCAGTTTAACCGGCTGTCGAAAAATGCGGTCGGTGAGAATACCGAGTCGGGCCGCGTCCGCCAGGATGTGAAGACGGTAAAAGAGTATCTGGGCAACCGGCACAAGCTGTACCGGGCGGGGATCACCTTCCTGCTGCGCGGCGATGACATGACCAGCCTGAAGCGCAAGCGGCTGGAGCTGTCCACCGTGCTGCTCGGGGCCGGTCTGCAGCCGGTACGTCCGGAGTTTGAAGAAGGTCCGCTGAACAGCTGGCTGCGGGCGCTGCCGATGTGCTTTAACCCGGACAGCGACAAAAAACACTGGTTTACCCGTCTGACATGGGTTCAGCACCTGGCCGGTCTTCTGCCGGTGACCGGGCGGGAAACGGGTACAGGGCACCCCGGCTTCAGCTTTTTCAACCGCGGCGGGGATACCCTGACATTCGATCCGCTCAACAAGCTCGACCGCACCCAGAACGCGCATCTGCTGTTGTTCGGCCCGACCGGGGCGGGCAAGTCGGCCACGCTGTGTGCTGCGCTCTCCCAGCTGATGGCCGTCCACCGTCCGCGGCTGTTTATTGCGGAGGCCGGGAACTCGTTCGGCCTGCTGGCCGACTTTTTTGACAGCCTCGGGCTGACGGTGAACAAAATCAGCGTCAAACCCGGGAGCGGCGTCAGCCTGCCGCCATTTGCTGATGCTCACAAACTGGTGGAAGAAGGCCTGGCCGCCCAGGCCGTGGATGAGAGCGACCTGCCGGATATCGACACGGACGACGAGGGCGAGGATGACAAGCGTGACGTTCTCGGTGAAATGGAAATCTCCGCACGCATGATGATCACCGGCGGCGACCCGAAAGAAGAGGCCGACCTGAAGCGCGCTGACAGGGCGATGATACGTGAGGCGCTGCTGATGGCGGCGCATACCACTTATAAAGAAGGGCGGCAGATGCTGCCGTCTGACCTGCAGCAGGCGTTATATGCCATTGCCTCTGACAACGATGAGGGTGTCATCAATGTCCGCAATGCCCAGCGCAAGGCGAAAGCGGCGGAAATGGCGGAATCCCTGGGCATGTTTACCCAGGCCGGCAGCTTTGAGGCGGAGCTGTTCAACCGCGAAGGGGAGCTGTGGCCGGAAGCGGACGTGACGCTGGTCGACCTGGGGCATCTGGCGCGTGAAGGCTACGAGGCGCAGATGGCCCTGACCATGGTCTCGATGACCAACATGATTAACAACATCGCGGAGCGTGACCAGTTTCTGGGCCGGGATATTGTCTTCACGGTGGATGAGGCACATATCGTGACGGTCAACCCGCTGCTGTCGCCCTACATGACGAAGGTGGTCAAGATGTGGCGTAAGCTCGGTGCCTGGCTGTGGCTGGCCACCCAGAACCTTAAAGATTACCCGGATATTGCCGAAAAAATGCTGAACATGGCGGAATGGTGGATTTGTCTGACCATGCCTCCGGAAGAGGTCAAAGATATCAGCCGCTTCCGCGCGCTCACGCCGGAGCAGGAATCGGTGCTGCTTTCCGCCAGTAAACTGTCGGGCTGTTATACGGAAGGCGTGGTGCTGGCGAAACGGATCGAAGCGCTGTTTCGTGCCGTGCCGCCCAGTCTCTTCCTGGCACTGGGCATGACGGAAAAAGAAGAGAAAGCCGAACGCCGTGCGCTGATGAATGAATTTCACTGCAGCGAACTGGAAGCGGCAAAACGCGTCGCGCAGAATCTGGACCGTCTGCGCGGTCTGACGGAGAAACAACAGGAGCCTGCCACGGTATGATGACACTGAAGTACCCTGAACCCGCCATTCATGAGCACAGTGGCGGCGCGCTTTTCACCCTGTCGCCTCAGGGGGAGCCCGGCGTGCTCCCGGCGACACATCAGCACCTGGTGAGGCTGCGGGCAATGCTCAGGCAGTGCCTGACCGGGCCGGTCAAAATGACCTGTCACCCGCATCGGGTGGGACTCAGCAGCAGCGTGGCCATCTATCTTGAGGGAAAGATGAAGCAGGCGGTAAACATCCTCATCACCGTGACGGGGCAGACAAGCTGGCCGCAGGAAGAGGAGTATGCGCATCCGCGCTGGTATATTACGGTGCCGGATTCGGCCGATCTGGTGTATCTGATGCTGTGGATTAACGGACTAGAAGTGTAACTCCAGACTTGCCTTCACCAGGGGCATGATTATAAAAAGAAAATAACAATATTGCATACCGGCCGCCAGGGCCGGTTTTTTTATGAGCGCTTAACCAATTTCAATGCTAAATATATTATAACTTCCAAAGTGCTTTTTAAGAGCGAGTAGTTGCTATGGCGGGTACTTCAGAAAAAGATATCAAGTTACTGTGGGGCCGCGCAGCAGGGCGCTGTTCTTACTGCCAATGTGACCTTACACATATCATGGATGGTTTAGGCAATTATCATGTAGGTGAAATGGCTCATGTTATCGGTAAGAAAAAAGGTGCAGCCAGGACAACTGAGGGTACAGGACCTGATACTTATGACAATTTGATCCTTTTATGCCCAACCCATCATAGGATGATCGATAAGGCTCCAGAAGGGTCCTATCCGAATGAAATGCTTTTTCAGTGGAAAGAGAAACACGAATCTTCTGTTGCAAATGCTTTTAAGGGGGCTGTTTTTGATAGTGTTGAGCAACTTAAAGAAGATATTGCGTTAATGCTTTATGAAAATAATAAATGCTTTACTCATTATGGACCATACTCTGAAGCTGCAAAAGATATGGGTTCTAATACACAAGAATTATGGGAGCTAAAAAAATTAAGTGTGATGGTACCGAATAATCGTAAAATAATAAATGTTATTGAAGGTAATATGGGTTTATTAAGCGCCAGGCAAAAACGGTTATATATTGACTTTAGAGATCATGCCGAAGCTTGGGAATACAATCAGTATAATAGATTGGATACCTACCCTTTATTTCCTGAAGAGTTCCAAAAGGAGTTCGGTTATGAATAATAATTCATGGGGTGTCAGTTTTTCATCGATTTCATGGTTTGATGATTTTTTGAATACGCATAAAAATGTCAAGGCTTTTATTCGCGAAAAAGATATAATCTTTCGTGTTGAAAGGAAAATCCAAAATGATAAGTTGACGATCATTCTTCTGAATGAATACACAATGAGTGTGACAAAAATACTCAAAACTATCAAAGAGTTTGGTAGTGTGGATATAATCGTTGTTGGCGGACACTGGAATAGCTACACATCTGGTGCCAAAGAGCATGCTATACAGCAAGAACTTGGATTGTTTAATTCGGCAGAAATCGGCGCGGCTTTATACAAAAATGATTACTGGAATTTCCATAGAAAAGATAGAAACGGCAGTCCGCAATATCATATTAGAGAGGAGCAGTAACGTAGTGGGGATATATGGGTTTGGGTCTTTTTTTAGAGCTCAAGCTCACAATGACATCGATATAATGATAGTGGTAGATTGCCCTTTTGAAGAGCTTCTAGGCCTTTATGAGGAATGTGTGGAAGCTTTAAGTTTGTTAGGTACGGAAACTGGAGAAGAGTTTCATTTGCTTTTTCTTACTTATCAGGAATTTAAAGAGAAACCATTGATTGAGTCTGGTTCTTTGATCCCTATTTTTACTGGTTCATAGAAATCCCTCACGATAACCCATAAGGCAGTTAAGCCGTTATTATATAACTGAGATTTTCACAAATTTACTCTGTACTCCTAACATTCATTAATTTGTAGAAAAACTTCTTAGTACGAGATTTTAGTTTATTGCGGCTTTTCTGAACGGCCACGGGCACGCTGACAGACGATTCAGTCTGACGGAGCCCCGATTCATGAAACTGACCTCTCTTGTTTTCCTGCCGGCTCTGCTACCGGCATCCGTACTGGCCGGCATGGTCGTCTTCACCGACAGTCAGCATCTGCCGGCAACTCTGCCGCCGGACGTGCCGGTGGTCCTTCTCGATGGTCCTGACCGGCTGCAGGCCGACATGTTCGGGGTACTGCCTGCAGACCCGCAGCAGGCCGAAGCACAGGTCAGGCAGGTTATGACGTCTCCTGCCTGGCAACAAAAACAGCTGCAACTAAACGATTCTTATCGGCAGGTGGTCCGGGCCTGGGAGCTGGGCATTAAAAAAGTGCCGGCGGTGGTGTTTGATGACCGCGATGTGGTGTACGGCACCACGGATGTTGACGTGGCCACTTCCCTGCGTAACCGGGGAGGTGGTCAGTGAATACAAAACCTTCCCGCATCAGAACCACGGTGTGCTCGCTGGCGGTTACCACGGTACTGGGTACGGCAACCGCGCCGGCAGCTGTTGCAGCACTTAACACCGCGCAGATTATTGCAAGCGCCGTGTCGCAAAACTGTATCAGCTGGCGTGTGAGTGGCATCTGTTACTGGCTGTTCTGCACCCCTTTTGGCTGCAAGGTGCGCACGTCGGTCAAAGTCACCCACTTCATTCCTCAGACAGTCGTTTCGACCTATGTCGCGCCGGGCGGCAACCCGTGGCAGGAAATGGCGTTTGTCAGCCAGACCGACGGCGGGCTGGAGAGTGCCGTAACCAGCGGGGTTTCCGGTGTTTCTGCCGGAGGAGCCAACCCGGCGGACATGAAAAATCCCGGCCAGCGCAAGTCTGCCGTCCGTTTCAAATATGCCGATGCCATTGGCCACCCGGCCACCTCCCTGATTGGCGGCAGTATCCCGGGCTATTCCTGTGATACCGCAGCCACCCCGTTAATGCCTTACTTCCTGAGTACGCTGGATTCGGCGGCCTGGCGCACGGGCGTACCGGAGTCCCTCTATCCGGAAGCGCTTGTGCCCGGCCAGCGGGAAATCGGCAGTCAGACAGCAGCCAGTATGTGGGGCAACATCTATCCCCGTTCGGGGTTTATCAGCCAGACCGATGATGACAAAGCCTCTGCCGTGGTGGCGCAGCGTGTGGCTGACATTATCACCCGTACCGGGCAGCCCCATGTTTATCAGGTGCTCCAGGGCAACCGCCATGACGGGTACTGGCCACCGGGTGAGGTCACGGAAAACACCGGCACGCGCAATCACAAATGGCAGCGGCTGGCTCCCCACATGACACAGTCATGTGCCGTCTTCCCGGACGGGAGCCACACCGCCGCGAGCGGTAACAATGAAGCCTTTGCGCTCTGGCAGCCCTACAGCTGCTGCAAAAAGCGCGGGCAGAAATTTCTGGGCAGCACTGATATCTGATGAGGAAAACCGTGAAAAAAACACCTTCATTTTCAGCCGTTCGCGTAAGCCTGCTGCTGACCGGCTCGCTGCTGACTGTCCTCCCGGGCGCGCACGCGGCCGATGATGACAATACCATCCTGGGCATGTCCCTGCTGCAGGTGAACAACAGCGCCATCGGTTACGGCAAATCCGTCGATGGTGCGGTGTCGGACAAGCTCTTCTACACCCTCGGCGGCGGCTCGGTCATTTCCCAGCCAGCCACGCGCGGCAATATGCAGAAGCTGGGGCTGAATACCGGCTGGAGCAGTGACCTGATGTGCGGCAACTTTGATCTGAAAACCACCGTCGGCAACCAGCTCAACGGCGTCACATCCGGCTTTAAAAACCTGATGGGCGACGTAATTCAGGGGGCCACCGGCGCGGTGGCCAGTCTGCCGGCGATGGTCATTCAGCGGGCCAACCCCGGTCTGTATGACATGCTCACCAACGGCGTTCTTCAGGCCAGTGTGTCATTCGACAAGGCGCAGCTCAACTGCCAGAACATGGCGAAAAAGATGATGGACTTCAGCGACAGCAGTAACTGGACACAGCAGGCCATGATGGATGAATACAAGTCTGTTGTGAACAGCGGAGATACTGACGCGGTTCGTGCAGATGAGGCGGGGCGGAAAGTCACCGGCACGTCGGGCAACAACTGGATTGGTGGTCAGAAACGCGGGGGAGCGGGGCAGCCCGCGATACGTGTCACCCATGACCTTGTCGCTGCCGGCTACAACATGATGAACGGGCTGCCCGTCACGTCTGATTCGACCGTGGGCGAAAGCAGCTGTAACGGTGGCGCATGCTCTAAATTCGGCAGCGCGGAAGAGGCGGCGGCCATGACCGTGAAGGTGCTGGGCGATCGCTCGATGCGCACCTGTGCCAACGCGGGTGAATGTACCAGCGGAGATGCGGATGACCAGCCCGGTACGACCGTTGCCGGCACCGGCTTTGCCCCACTGCTGGAAGAGGCTACAAAAGCCAACGCTGAGCAGCTGGTCAGGCTCGTCAACGGTACGGAAAAGTCCACGGCCGCGAATCTGGCGAAGCTGAAAACCGGCGGACTGCCGGTGACGGCCGGCGTGATTAAAGCCCTGCAGCGTGATCCGGATAACGCGGCCCTGACCGCCCGTCTTGCCGGCGAGCTGGCCATGTCTGACACGGTGGAAACGGCGCTGCTGATGCGTCGCATGATGGTTACCGGTATGTCGGAGCCGAATGCCGCTGCCCAGCCAAAGGCCATTGATACCGCCGGTCAGCGTATCGAGGCGCTGGATCGGGAAATCGCGGCGCTGAAAAACGAGATGGAGATGAAGCGTGAACTGTCACGTAATTCAGTGCTGACCATTATCGACAGGGAAAATCAGCGCGTCGAAACCAACCCGCAGACCCAGTCTGATGACAATACCGACAGTCGCTTCAACCAGATGGCAGCGCCGCAGTCGGCTGAATGAGGGAATAAGGATGCGTAATAAAACGACTGTCAGGAAAGTCCTTACCCGTGCCGGCATCTTCCTCGCCTGCATGGCACTGTTCATGGTGGTCTCACTGATGATGGCTGACACCGCCATGAAACATCCGACTGAAGCAGCTGCATTCCGGAGCTGGATGCAGTCGACGCGCTACGGCTGGCTGATATGGCGACTGGCGCTGTATGCGCTGGTTGCATGGGGCCTCTGGAAAATCCGGCATGCGCCGGGTTTTCAGGAGATGTACAGGCGGCCGCTGCTGCGCATCAGTGTGGTCAGTGTGCTTTTCATCGCGTTGTGTGAGTACGCGATGTTTACCAGTCCGGGAGTCTGAGGATGACGACAAACAGCTATCTTGAGTATTTTCTCACGCTGCTCGGCTGGGTGATCAATAACGGTCTGTGGAATGTCCTGCTGAGCACCGGCCTTTTTGTCCTGCCGCTGGCGTTTAAGGTGGTAGGGATCTGGCTGAAGGTCCGTGAAGAGGGGGAAGATGAAGGCAACAAGGGGATGCTGTCGCTGCCCCGTATCGAGAACGCGCTGTATGCCGGATTTCTGGTGATGATTGCCTGCTGCGTACCGCTGATTAATGTCAGCCTCAGTACGATGCAGTACGACACAACCCGGGCAAAGAGCTGTGGTGTGTGGACGCCCAAAGCGCCGGATGAAAGCGGCTATGCCGGCGTGGTCACCAGCCTTAACGACCAGACGGCCGCAGCACCGGTATGGTGGGTGCTGATTCATAAACTCTCTAAAGGGGTAACCCAGGCGGCCGTGGCGACCATTCCCTGCAGCCCTGACATGCGACAGATCCGCTTTGAAGTGCAGCATACGCGTATCGACAACAAAGCGCTGGCGCAGGAACTGCAGGACTTCACCAACGACTGCTATTCGGTTGCGCTGTATCTGTGGAAGCAACAGGATCAGGGACAGACAAAGGACAAAACCACGCTGCGTGATATCGAATGGATTGGCAGCAGTACATTCCTGAGCCGGTATTATCCTTCGCTGCAGTCCAAACTGCCCCGGGCTGCGTTCCCGTGGACCGACAGCCGGGACAGTGGCCGGCCCAATACCGGAAGAGGAGGCTATCCCACCTGCAGCGAGTGGTGGAGCAGTACGGACACAGGACTGAAAGCACGGGTGAAGGACCAGGCCGACCCCGATATGTGGCTGCGTATCTCGGCCGCAATGAAAATGTCAGGCTTTAACGACAGTGACTATCAGGAAGCTGTCATCCGTCGTCTGGTCAGCCCGGAAAGCCTGACGGTCTCACAGAATGGTCACGTTTATGCCGGCTATGGCGGCAACGCCGATTTTACCCTGGATAATGCCGCGGCACGCGTGGCGGCCATTGGCGGGACATCTCTCGGCAGTCTGGCGGCGTTCCCGGCGTTCGATGCGATGCGACAGGCGCTGCCAATGGTGCAGGCTATCCTGCTGATGGCAATGTATGTCATGCTGCCGCTGATTCTGGCGTTTGCGGCTTACGAGTTCAAGACCGTTATTACGCTGACCTTTGTAATATTCGCTCTGAACTTCCTGACGTTCTGGTGGGAACTGGCGCGCTGGCTCGACAGCTGGCTCCTGACAGCGTTGTATAGTTCAGATACACACAGCCGCTTTAATATGGCGGGACTGCAGAACAGCTCAGATGACCTCATTATGAATCTGGTGATGGGAGCGATGTTTATTGTATTGCCTGCAGTATGGTTAGGCGCTTTATCATGGGCAGGGGTAAATATTGCAGTGGCATTAAGCAACGCCATCCAAAAAGGCACCGAAACTGCTCAGAATACCGGAGGGAAATTAGGCGATGCAGCAGCAAATACGATAAACAGCAAAGCAACGCGATAATGAAGAACGTCACGACGACCGTAAGGGCTTCTGTGATCTTAACCATCTCTTGGTGGATGGTAAGGAGCATCGTATTGACCATGGCGAGCGCTTTCCATAACGTAGTCACTACTTTCAGTTTGATCAGCAGTGCTGGATACTCCAACCTTCATAAGGGAGCTCGCTATAGCAAGGCCCCAGAGAATTAACACTGAGGATATAAGCACAAAACCGCCAAGAATTATGGCGCTCATTGACAGAATAAGCAGCCCTACAATGGGTAGGTGTCCTACCCATTTTGGCATATTACGGCTCACGGCCCAGCTGACACATCGGCAGTCAGTACGGGAGAATTGTCTTTTAATTTTCTGCCAAAACCTGCCTAATGAATAACCCCTCCGCCAGGCTCGCTCATCTTGAGTCTGATACATCTTCTTCTCCTGTTAGGGGATCTTCATCCGACTATAGCTGAGTTTTTGTGCAATTACGAACATCAACGATTTGTGTATGCTTCAGAAAAACATTAAAAGCCTTGAGGGTTAATCGACAACGTTGAGATGGAAGATTTAAGGAAGCGACTGAATGTGGACAAGATTGTAACGCTATTTCTGCTGATATATATCTGATAGGCTGGCTATACCTGTATCCCGGAATTATCGAACATATCTGATGCGGGGATGATATTTCGCTTAATCAGAACACGGTTTACATCTCCGGAATATGCTTCATCC
Organism: Citrobacter sp. Cm046; assembly: GCF_030333065.1. Taxonomy (NCBI): domain Bacteria; kingdom Pseudomonadati; phylum Pseudomonadota; class Gammaproteobacteria; order Enterobacterales; family Enterobacteriaceae; genus Citrobacter; species Citrobacter sp. Cm046. The sequence goes on from NZ_JAOWGP010000046.1 coordinate 39,268, forward strand.
GGGAACAATTTCGCCTTTGCACTGAGATCAGCATCATTGCGGGACGGGAGAATGACCCCGATGAGGAACGTATTGATTATAATACGTTGCGCTTTCACATAATGGGCTGGATCTGTTCATATCCTTCAGCTATCGTTCTGGCCAGTTGCTTACGGTTAGTCTGGGTGGAACAACATCTCGGAGTGCCTGAGCACCCGCCTTTGACCATACTGGCCGGTACGGAAAATACTGGTGCGTTATAGAAGCAAAGCTGGCCTGGCCGTTCTGAGCTATGCTTATCTGGCCGCTTCGGGCTGCCTGCTGAGGAACCTGATATGGGCGACTTCTGGTGCGTAGTTTTTCACGATGGACGAAGTTAACCGGCTTAAACTGATTCAGGACGTTATAGACCGGCGGCTGACAACACATCTCGCTGCAGAGCGTCTCGGTATTTCCGACAGACACTGTCTCCGTCTGCTCCAGCGCTACCGCTCCGACGCTCCGCTGAGCATGGCTGATCGTTGGCGCGGTAATCTCAGTAACTACCAGCTGCCTGAAGGCCTTGCTGAACGTGCGATCCAGATCATCCGCGAGCTCTATCCGACTTTGGTCCGACGCTTACCTGCGAGAAGCTGGCTGAGCTGCACGGCGTGATGCTGTCTAAAGAGACAGTGCGCAAGCTGATGATGCAGCTAGGCCTCTGGATCCCTCTCAGGCATCGCACACCTAAGACCCTGCAGTCTCGCAGCCGGCGCGCCTGTGTCGGCGAGCTGATACAGATCGACGGCTGCGATCACCGCTGGTTTGATGAATGTGGTCCGGCCTGCAACTGCTGGTTTACGTGGATGACGCGACCAGCCGCGTGATGCAGCTTCATTTTGTCCGTTCCGAGTCCACGTTTACCTATTTTGAAGCCACGCCCGGCTATCTGGAGCAGCACGGCAAGCCGCTGGCGTTTTACAGCTATAAGGCCAGCGTCTTCCGCATCAGCAACAAAAATGCGACTGGCGGCGACGGTCAGACACAGTTCGGACGTGCGATGAACGAGCTGAACATCACCGGTATCCGCGCCAACACCAGCTCTGCCAGGGGGCGCGTGGAGCGTGCGTATCTCACGTTGCAGGAACGCCTGGTCAGGAACTCAGGCTGCAGGCATCAGTACGCCGGACCCAGCTAACGCCTTTGCCACTGAGTTTATGGCGGATTACAACCGCCGTTTCGCGAAGGTACCGAGGCACGATTTTGACGTTCACCGTCCGCTCGATGCAGACGACAATCTGAACCAGATATTTACCTGACGCGAGCCGCGTAAGGTCTCAAAAGCGCTGACGGTCCGCTACGATAAGATGCTGTTGCTGCTGGAAGATAACGATGACAGCCGCCGTGCGATGGGTAAATATCTGGATGCATGGCAGTACCCGGACGGCCGCGTTGGGTTCAGGATTCACAGCGCTGTGCTTCCCTACTTTGCCTATGACCGCCTGTCTGAAGCCATAAAAAGCTTGTCGAATGTCTCAGGGCATGAAGCGGACATCAGGTTGGCAGATGTTACTATTATCGCTTTTCACTGCTGTCGGCTAGTCTCCTGAATTTTTTAATGGTCGCTCTTGAAAGACAGGCTGCCGTGCCGTATCCACGATGACAAAGCTACAGGAATTTTCAGTTATCAACGGGCTGAGATCTGTACATGCAATAAGAACAGCCTACACCATATTGTTTTCCACTATCGACATTAAATTTTTCCACGTTGACTGTACATCGGGGTCGCAAAAACCTTTAGTTTTAACCATCCCAATATCGTCGAAAATCAGTGTTGCAAAAACGGGAGTGATCATAGATTCGATATCCAAACATGATTCCATGTAAGTTCTTCAGTCGGAAAAATTTTTTCCACATAAGACGTCCCGGGCATCCAGTACTGCCTCCCGCTTCTCATTGATCCTGGTTGCTGCGTAGATATCAATATTCAGTTTCTGAGATTCATCATCTGTCAGTTCTCGGTAGCACAGCCCTTCCTGATTAAAGGTGCATTTCGACTGGGGCATCAGTGCAAACCCTTTGCCTCTTGCTATGTGGGTGAGCATAACGAGTGAATCATCCGGCTCTTTAACCCTTTTGAGCTGGATACTGAGCTGTTCAAAAAAACGTTCACATTTGTCATAAAATGAAGGATTTGCGCTTCTTGAAAACCAGAAAAGTGGTAAATCACTGACGTCTTTGAGTGATACTTTTTCTTTCAGGCTGGCGGGGTGTATGGCTGGCATTGCCATCAGCAGCGGTTCGCAGCAAACCCAGCGATACTGAACCGTATCTTCATGGCCTGTGCCCTTTTCCCCCGTAAGCACGAGGTCAAGCGTATTTTTCGACAGGCACTGAAGGAGCTGTGCAGAAGTCAGATTAGGCGTTTCAACGTCGTCTCCGGCATCCAGTTCAATAAGCTGTTTGCTGACGGGTTCGATAAATTCAAAATTGAGCGTCCGGGTAAGGCCGATCCGTATTCTCCTCCCGGATGTCAGTGAACCGGTTTTCAGGGCATTAAGCTCCTGCAGGATCTTCTCTGCTTTAATTACCAGGGCCACTCCAGCCTCTGTCAGGCTGACTTCATGCGTACTGCGGCTGAACAACTGCTGATCCAGCACGTCTTCCAGGCACTTTATCTGCCGGGTTAACGGAGGTTGAGTCATTCTGAGTCGTTCAGCAGCTCTGCGAAAATTCAGTTCATGAGCAACAGCGAGGAAGCACTGGAGCTGTTTAACGCTGGGGAGGTTATTACTTATCAGGTGTCCTGCAGTTGCCATAGATTCCATCCTGCCAGTCAAAATTTTATTCTAAACTCTTTAGTATTCCGGGTGTTAACACTAATGATCATATCAGGGATCTGTCTGTTTACAGTAATACAAAAATTGAATTACACATTAAATAATTCCATCCACGTCACAGATTGATAAATTTGCTCCGAACTTAATCAGGTATTTATCCGGAGATAATAATGTCATCTAACTATGTGCTGGTATCACGCTTTCCGTTAAAAAATAATGTTTCCGCTGCTGACTTCCCGTTCTTAAAAAACACCGGCAGCACACGATACTATTATTCAGAAGAGCAGGGTGTTAATGAACTTCTGGAGCTGCGTTCATTCAACGACATCAAGGAAATTTCGTGGGTAGAAGAAGAGATGGAATCTATGTTCCATCGTCTGGCTGATGTTCTTTCTGCCGATATTCGCAGAGAGTTGCTTAAGTTTGTGGAATCCCCGATTGACAACAAGAAAGATCTCCCTGAAAGCCAGTACATTCAGCTTCGCCATGTCGAAGTTCCGGCTCATAATTATCAGCAGTATCGTCAGTGGCGTGATGAGACCATTTTCAATGTCGTAAGGGACAATAAAGACAAGGTTGAGAGCTTTGAAGCATTCCACTCTCTTATCAGCGGTGTGCCGGGTGTGATGTTTATCTCCTCTTTCAACGGCGATAAGGAAGCCTATAAGGAAGCCTTCACCAATGCACGTTACCAGGAAATTATCCAGCAGGCCGGAGATAATTACATCACCGGTGGCAACGAGGGTCTTTATACTCGTATCTACCGTGCCTGCTGCTGCTGAGGAATGATAAATGAACTATAAAAAACTGGTTATTGTAGGCGATAAGTTTAATGAATTTGCAAACGGTAAAGATGTTCTGACTATTTCTCAGCTTGAATTACTTTCGCAAATTCCTGCCAACATTATTGATAAAGAACATGAAATTATTATCGGCCAGGGTGTACGTAAAGATTTCGCGGGAAAAGTCATTTCAAATCAGGCAAGAAATGCTGTGCATGGCAATAAACTTAAAATGTGCTCTCTGGAAAAACTGGTCAGTGATAAAAAAAATGCACATTGTCATAAAAGGCTGGAGCAGAATGTTCTTATCGGCTCAGCAGAACAGGCCGAACATAACAGTGACCTTTTTGCGATGCCGCTGCTGATTGACGAACGCTGTGAACTCATGGCCGATCATCAGACCGGTCAGCATATTCAGGGGATGCTTCTGGTGGAGGCAAGTCGTCAGGCTTTTATCGCCGTTACCGAAGAGTTTATTTATAAGCAGGAATCAGGGCGCTACTACGTCATTAACAGCATGGCGACGACCTTTTCCAGCTTTCTGTTTCCTTTACCGGCGCTGGTCCATTTTGAATTCCTTGAGAAGGATATTAATGAGCGAAGGGGACGTTTCAGAGCACAGGTTCGCGTGACCCAGCATCAGACGCTTTGCGCAACGATGGATGTATCGTTCACCGTATATCCTTCAGATCTGATTGCTGAAAAGGAGAAATCGCTGGCTGAAGCTGCCATGCTGGCGGCAGTTGCTGGACAGAACATCGCGGCAGACGGGGTGACGCATGTCTGAATCAGGTAGCCGGACATACCGCCTGGCTGCTACCACGCAGGGGCCGCTGTACCCCCCTGCGGAGGTCATGGATGGTAACGGCAACTTTGTGGTGGTTGGCATGGTGCCGGGTGATAACGGGCTGGAATGGCGTAGCGTGCTTGTGGCAGCAGACAGCCCCGTGCCCGAATTCGGCGCGACGAAGCCTTACAGAATACTGCGCGACATTGAAGGTATGTCGCAAGATGAAGTCAGGGACATCATCCTGCATACCCTTCCGTTACCCATCCCGTTGAATAATTACGGGATGCTTTTTGCTCCGGAGCAGCGGCCGCAGGCGAACACCGAAAGCCGGCCCAGTCTGCCGCTGCATGAAGGCTATATTGCTGATTATCGTAGCAGTGATGGTAAACGTCAGGTTCAGCCTGTCACACTGGAAGACTGGATGCATGCGGAGGGCACTCTTGATGTCTGTCTGTCTGAAGACGGCAGGAGCGCAAGGTTTACGTTTTCTTTCCGTCATCTTGTTCCCGACAGTGTTTATACCGTGATGAGCCTTCGGGAAAAAGATTTAGCGACTGAGAATCCAAGCCGGCCGGGCCCTCTGGGCATACCTAACGTTTTTATCACCGATCACAACGGCAATGCAGATTACTGGGCGGAATTGCCCGATCCCTTTCCGGCACATGAACGGAATGAAAATCGGATTATCAACGTTGTTGTCCTTTATATGAGTTCCCGCCAGAGCTACGGCGGCGCAATCGGACTTTATGGTCTGGGTGGGGACATCCATGCTCATTTAAAACTGAAAGTCCGTTCCTTCGATGAATTTACCACAACAGAGTGAGATAAAATATGCCATTTGTTCACATCACTACCTGGCCCGCAAAAAATGAAAGTGAAATTACCCGGTTACAGGAAGATATTACGTTTGCTGTGCATAAAAATACCGGGGCACCACTGGATAAAATCTCCGTTGTCATTTCTGAAATACAGCCTTCTCGCTGGGCAGACGCAGGGGTTCCCGGAAACCATAAAGATTTCCCGGAAAAAAGCCGAAGAAAAAATTACGAGGAGTGAGTTTTGCAACAGGCAGCTGCTTTTTTTGACGTCGATGAGACCCTGATAAATATTAAAAGTATGTTTGATTTTTTTGACTTCTGGTGTCGGGAGAAAAATGAACACGCTAAGCTCCAGAACTATATGACACACTTCCGGGCTGAAGTTAAAAAAGGGACTCCCCGTGAGCAGCTCAACAGGGAGTATTACAGGCAGTTTGCAGGTGTCAGTTATAAGGAGCTTGAAGAGGCTGGTGAAAAATGGTTCCGGTTTAAGCTGAATTCAGGATTATTTATAGGAAGTGCGGTTTCGGCTCTTAAAAAACATCAGGCTGAAAATATGTATATTATTTTCATATCCGGATCAATGCTTCCCATTCTGTCTCCTGTCGCAAAATACCTTGGCGTGAAAGATATCCTTTGCGCACCACTGAAGTTTACTGGTGCGGGAAAAATGACGGGGGAAATAGGTTATCCGCAGACGATTGGTGACGGAAAGAAAGATGCGCTCATTCAGTTTTGCGAACAGAGAAATATTAATCCTTCTGACTGTTATGCCTATGGTGATGATCTCTCTGACATTCCGATGCTTGCATCAGCCGGCCACCCTGTCTGTGTAGGTAAACATTCAGCGCTGGCCGGGCACGCGATAAAACATCGCTGGCCGGTTATTTAAACCAACCTTGAGGTAAGAATATATGCATTCAGAAAAATCCCCGCAGGATATGACCTTAAGGTCGTGGCTTGCCTTGTTTATTCTCGCTCTTTCAACATTTACCATCGTGACCACAGAACTGGCTCCTGTCGGCCTGCTGACGCCTATTGCAGAGGGACTTCGCGCCTCTGAGTCAGCGGTTGGCATGACGGTTTCACTTTATGCCTGGGTGGGCGCACTGAGCGCACTCTTTGCATCAGTATTCCTTGGTAATGTGGCCAAGAAGCGACTCCTGCTCACGCTCACTGTCATACTTTTTCTTTCTAACGTTCTTGCCGCCACGGTAAACACCTACGCCATACTGCTTGCTGCACGCGTACTGGGCGCGCTGGCACATGGCGCATTCTGGGCGATGATCGGTGCCACCGCAGTGGCTATCGTGCCAGCCCGGTTCCTGGGCGCGGCAACTTCTATCGTTTTTGGTGGCGTTTCTGCAGCCAGCGTATTTGGCGTGCCGGTATCAAATTATATTGGTATACACTTCGGCTGGAGACAGGCGTTCTGGCTGATGGCTTTACTCAGCGTGGTGGCCTTTGCCGGCATCACCATACTGGTGCCACAGATAACCAGTAAAAGTGCGATCGGCCTGGAGGCGCTCAAAAGTGTATTTAAATCCTCTGCGCTGTGGAAAATTTACTCTGCCACGTTACTGGCCGTAACCGCACACTTTGCCGCTTTTACATACATTGAGCCCTGGCTGCACACGCAGCATGCCCTTGCCACATCTGTCATCCCGGCAGTTCTGTTTGTTTACGGTATCGCCGGTCTTGCCGGCAATTTTCTCACCGGAATGATGATTGATAAACATCTCAAGGAAACGGTATCAGTATCGGTCCTGCTTATCTGTGCGGTGCTCGTATTTCTGGGTTTATCCGGTGCATCCCTTTCAGGCACCGCTGTCTTTACCGCTATGGTCATCTGGGGCGTGGCTGTATCCGGGATTTTTGTGGGCTTCCAGACGTGGGTCCTGCGCCTGGCAGAAGATAAAACCTTCCCGGCGTCTGCGGTTTACGTTTCATTCTTCAATACCGCTATTGGTGTCGGGGCATCTGCCGGTGCCTGGATGGTATCCGCTTTTTCAGTCCCGCTGCTTTATATCGCAGCTGGCGCAGCTATCGGACTTTCTGTCCTGCTCGTTGCCGCCATTCCGACTCGCGTGACGTCTATACAAACCACTCCGGAGAAATCTTATGAGTCAAACTGACGATCTGACACTCTATGGAAGAGAAATTATGGATCGCCTTGAGTCCGGGCTCGCTGATAAAGTCACCACCCGACTGAGCGAACTTGATCCCACCTTACCGGCCCTGATTACAGATTACGCTTTTGGTGCTGTGGTTGGCCGCCCCGGACTGGATCTCAGGACGAGAGAAATGCTGACGGTTGCTTCGCTTGTGACGCTGGGTAACGCCATGCCACAGCTTGAATTACACATGAGAGCGGCACTCAATACCGGCGTCACTCCGGAGGAACTGCTTGAAATCGTGATACAGATGGCTGTCTATGCCGGCGTTCCGGCATGCATGAACGGCCTGACGGCCTACCGCGCTGCTATGGCGGCGACCGGCCATACCCTGCCTGGCCTGAAAGAGGAAATGTAATGAACGAAGTTGTGATTGTTTCTGCAAAACGTACGGCAACCGGCACCTTCCTGGGTTCCCTGTCGGGTCATTCCGCAGCAGAACTCGGAAGTCACGTCATTCGTGCGCTTCTTGAAGACTCAGGAGTGGAAGCCGCTGAGATTTCTCAGGTTATTATGGGACAGGTACTGACGGCCGGTTGTGGCCAGAATCCCGCGCGCCAGTCCGCGCTGAATGCCGGGCTACCTGTTGAAACGCAATGTCTGACGATTAACAAGGTCTGCGGTTCAGGCCTCAAATCGGTTCATCTGGGTATGCAGGCGCTGCAGACGGGGGAGTCAGAATTCGTCATTGCCGGCGGTCAGGAAAGCATGTCCGGCGCCCCCCATATTCTGATGGCTTCACGCACTGGGACAAGACTGGGAGACAGTAGTATGAAGGACAGCGTGGTGTCCGACGGACTCTGGGATGCTTTCGATAATAACCATATGGGCGTCACCGCCGAAAATGTTGCTGCTGAATTCAGTATCAGTCGAGAAATGCAGGATGAATACGCGCTCTTGTCCCATATGAAGGCGATGGATGCTCAGAAGAAGGGAATGTTTGATCGTGAAATCGTTCCTGTAGAATGGCAGGACAGGAAAGGCGCAACACTGAGAGTGGACAGGGATGAAGGTCCCCGCAAAACCAGCATTGAAAAACTGATGCAGCTGAAACCCGTATTCAGAAAGGGAGGAACGGTGACGGCAGGTAATGCATCCTCTCTAAATGATGGCGCGGCCGCTGTCCTTCTTTGTACCAGAAACACTGCCGAGGCACGTGGGCTGCCAGTTCTCGCATCTCTTGGCGCGTTTGCGAATTCGGGGATCAAACCGGCATTAATGGGTGTCGCTCCGGTACAGGCTATCGCAGACTGTCTTTCCCGCTCTGGCTGGAAACCGGAAGACGTTGATCACCTGGAGTCCAATGAAGCGTTTGCAGCCCAGGCGCTGGCAGTGATCAGCCGGGCGGGTATTTCACCTGATCGCATCAATCCCTGTGGCGGAGCCATCGCACTCGGGCATGCTATCGGTGCTTCGGGATGCCGTATTCTGGTCACCCTCGTGCATGGCCTCCTGCGCAATGATAACAAACGCGGTGTTGCAGCATTGTGTGTTGGCGGTGGCGAAGGGGTTGCGCTGAGCGTTTACCGCTGAAGAAAAATTATCGGCCATACAGCAGCCGGGCGGCTAATCAAAACAAAGAAACCGGGCATTGCCCGGTTTCTTATTATGTGAACGGATTTCAGGCGTTAACGCCTTTCATACCTTCTTCAGAATACCGGCCACCTTTGATCCCAACGCGCTGGTGAATATCGTTCAGTAGTGCAATATCTGATTTGTCCAGAGCGATGTCGGCCGCCTGCGCATTTTCGGCCAGATAACGGGTGTGCTTGGTACCGGGGATCGGTACCAGCTTATCGTACTGCGCGAGCAGCCAGGCCAGCGCCACCTGACCTGTGGTACAACCGTACTTTTCAGCAAGCGGGAGGACAGCATCAAGAAGCTGTACGTTGTGATCCAGGCTGGACTGAATGAAACGCTCATTATTTTTACGGAAGTCACCTTCAGAAAAATCGCTGTTTTTACGGTATTTTCCGGTCAGGAACCCCCTTCCCAGCGGAGAATAGGGTACCAGGCCAATCCCCAGTCCTTTCACTGCCGGCAGGATTTCATCTTCAATGTCACGTGTCCATAGTGAATATTCTGTCTGCAGGGCTGTGAGTGGGTGTACAGCATGAGCCCGGCGCAGGGTCGATGCAGAGACTTCACAAAGTCCGATATGATTGATCTTTCCATCTTTGACGAGACGGCTCAGACATTCCATGCTCTCCTCGACAGGCGTCGCCTGGCTGACCCTGTGAAGATAGAACAGATCGATCCGTTCAATGCCGAGCCTCTTGAGAGATTCATTACAGCAGCGGGTAATATAGTCCGGTTGATTGTTAATGGTGCGGGCGTAAGCCTCCTCTGGCGCTCGATCGATTCCGCATTTTGTGGCAACTCTGAACTGCTCACGTGTGGCCTTATCGAGCCCGGCAAGAAAGTGGCCAATCAGCCGTTCGTTATGACCCCGCCCGTACAGGTTAGCGGTATCAATGAACGTAATCTCCAGGTCAATGAGTTTATGTAACAGCTGCAGGGAAGTCCTGTCATCTGTCTGGCCATAGAATTCGCTCAGTCCCATCGCACCATAGCCGACTGAACTGACAATAAGGTTTTGAGATAAATTTCGGGTATGCATAATTGCTCCTTTTTTTGCACCATGATTGTTTCACCCCGACTACGGTTAATGAATTGTCATTTTCGTTATGCAAAAAAAGTATCATGGCAGGAGGATTTCCTGTCCTTCCACATAAGTGGGTAAAAAAACAACCTTAACGTGAGTTTTCGTTCCACTGAGCGGTGCGCTGTGAAAAGCCGCACTTATCTTGCAGGTGAAGGTCCTGCTCCGGAAGGAGCAGCCAGCGCCACCGGATAACGAGTCTTGCGCCTTCCCGGGTAACTGCACCAGTTCTGGAAGAGGGTAAATCACACAGTAATGATATCGGCTGCCCTCAGGGTTCCATATTGTTCCCGGTACTTGCCAATATCTACCTTCACCATGTGGTAGATGAATGGTTTGCTGAAATCAGCTGTTCGCATATCAGGGGGAAGGCAGACATGGCCAGATATGCAGACGATATGGTATTTACCTTCGAGTACCAGCATGAGGCGAAACGCTTCTATAGCAAGCGCGCTGCCGAAAAGATTGGGCCGATTTGGCATCGAACTTCACGAAGACAAATCGCAGCTCCTTGCTGCGTGTCACGTGGCGGCGATGAGAGCAAATCAGAGAGGAGAACGTCTTCCGACGTTCAACTTTCTGGGGGGGTTAACTGCTACTGGGTAGAACGTGCAAAGGGTACTGGCGGCTGAAGTTCACCAGCCGGAAGGACCGCTTTGCGGCCAAGCTTAAAGGCCTGAGAGACTTCCTGTGGAATAACCTCAATGCCAACAGAAGGCAAACCCTGAACACGGTTATCCGGGTAGTGCGTGGATGGATTAATTACCATGGCATCTCAGATAACAAAAGACGTGTGGGGCAGTTCATCTACCAGAGCAGGCGGATCATCTACAGGTGGTTCAACCGTAAAGGTGGCAGACACCCAATGACATGGGAAAAGCTGGATCTGATCCTCAAAATGCTGGGATACCCATCGCGATGGAGAACTCAATCAATGTTCCATTCTCACTGAATATGTGAGGGAAACTGATCTGTCGGGAGCCGGATACGGTAGTTCCGCAAGTCCGGTTCTGAGGAGGGGCCCGTCCGGGTAACCGGCGGGTCTACTCACCTCAGCCCCCCTAAGTCACTCTGGGTTAGGCAATGTGTTGCGAACTACTTTCCCCGTCTTACACAACACGACTGAGCGTAACCCCAGTCTGCCAGATATTTAGGAAGTCATAAAACGGCTACGAGTAGCTGAGCCAGGATCACGGTCTCAACATCAAATTTATGTTGTTCCGCATGCATTACTTTATTAAATTCAACGCTCGCATCAGGCTGCTGAACTGATAATTAATGTATTTGTTGGGGGAGGGGGGAACTAGTATTAAAAGTAGGTATATGTTTTACCCTGGGGTGTATGTGAAGATAGTATTTGTAGAATATGTTAGGTTTGGTGGCGGATGGCCGGTTTTACTAGTTTACAGAAGATATTATGTTTAGAGGGATAATTAATAGGTTTAGCAAGAGTGTAAATTATGAGGCAGAGTTCATCTCTGCTGTAAAACGCTCTAGGAAGTGGAAGCTTGATGTGCCTGATATCACATTGAGTAAAACTCCGCTTCTGACTGGAGAAAAAAGTGAAGCTGCGATAAAGGTTATTCAGGACATTGCTTCAAAGTATACTCCCGAACAAGTCTCACAACAATGCTTTGGTTATATGTATTTCGTTCAGGGGTCTTTAGAAGAAGTTTTACAAACTCCGCTTTATTATACTTTAGGTTATGTTGATTATGAGAAGCGGCCAGTTTTTTATACGAGTGAAGAGGAGTTAAAAAGTAATCTGGGTAATCATATGTCAGATGTGGGGGCGATAAATTTACATGCGTGGTTGACGACGCCAAACATGGAAATAATCGACCTTACGTTTGCCACCACATATGGCATTGTGAATAATGTTCCATCAGTAATTGGTCGCTGTTCATTTCAACACTACTCTGCATTTAATGAAAACATGACTTATCGCCCTCAGTTGGTCGGCGAAGATTATTTGAAACAGATTGGTGCCTTCGTTGATTTTAGGGCGTTAAATGTATTTGTAATATAGGGTGGATAATTTCCAATGTGTTTTTTATAGCGAGGTTTTTTCCTCGCTTTTATTTTTATGTCGGGGGGTAATTAACGTAAAGCATGAGATTTTTTTGAATAGTTAACTTGTTATGATTGACGACATTCAGTCAAATCATTTAATCTGTCCGTGTTGTACTGTTGTCCTCGGACAACCATCCAATGTCTCAGCACTTTGTGAGAGGCGCCTTCGGGTAAGTGCCATCCAATGTTTCATGTGACCTGTGAGAAACGCTTTCGGGTGGTCACAATATCCTCGTAGCCTGGAAGAGGATGCCCATGTGGCGGTACCTCCGTTTACCCTTTGAGAACGGAGATCATGACTGTGATGAAGGTTCATTAACGACTCAACCGCGCCAGTCCTGGTACGGTTCCTTTAACCAATAACGTGTGTGTTGCGTCTTTAAGCTATAAAGCTCGCCAAGGCGAGGTTTTACGCTTCAACATTTTGACTATTTTATCTTTTCCGACGTGTTGCTGACGATGCGACTTTTGAACGCACGTATAAGGCCATTTGGTACATTTGGCCGCTTACGTGAGTCTCATTAGGAGCAGAGGAGCGTGCGTCACTTGTGAAGTGGCGAAGACACTACCAAGTGACGCGCGCAGCGCATAACGTCTCAACCCACGTACGACGTGGTTTTCAACGTTTTACTACCATCTGACCAACATGTAGTCCGTGTCAGTACGGTATTAAACTCACTTTTACATCAACGTAAGCATGACTGAAGGCCGTCTGAACGTTCAACTATCAGTAAGGAGGAAATCGACTCGGTATCGATGGCGACACTACGAACAGTAGTGTTGGAGGCAGCTTGACGTCAGTCAGCTCTGCATAAGCAGCAAACAGATCAGAGATCTGGGGTGCCTCGCAAGAACTCAACAATTCGCCGCCCCGATGCACAGATACCAGTTGAGACGCAGGAAGCGCAAAAGCAACCGTGTCGTCGGGGATGAATTATTGGGGTACAGATCCGTCCGCTTATTTACAAGCCGAGGGACGTGTATCCCTGCGGAGATATAGGAATGTCCAGATTCAGTAAACAGCTGTGCAAACAACTTGTCACCCTTGCTCGTCAGGGACGGGGAAGTTATAAAACTGTGGCTGACCGCTCAAGAATTGCAGAACGTTTTTCTGAACGTCTATCTGAACTGAATATTCAGATTAGGGACGTAAAACATATCAAAACTTCCCATATTGAAAAGTATATTGAGAGCAGGAAGGAAGACAGTTTGTCTCTCAGGACGTTACAGAATGAGATGTCTGCTATCCGCTCTGTTTTATTATCAGCAGGAAGAAATAAACTAGCCGATCCCAATCATACCAGTCTGAGTAATCAGGCCCTGGGAATTTCTGGTGCTAACCGGGATGGCACTAAACTCCCTATTACAGATGAAAAACTTAATGCGGTTGTGAATTTTGCGCTTAAAAAAGATGAAGGTGTTGCGCTCGCGGTACAACTTTCAAGATACCTTGGGTTGAGAACAGAAGAAACCGTTCAGTCTGCAAAGTCTTTAAAGACATGGAAGCAGGCACTGATTAATAATCATGAGCGTGTCCGTGTTGTTTTCGGGACTAAAGGCGGACGTCCAAGGGAAACAACTGTTTTTAATCGTGAAAAAGTTTTATCAATTCTTGATAAGGCAATTCATTATGCCAGTGAACATAACGGAAAGTTGATTGATAAACCCTCTCTGCATACCGCTATTGATCGCTACCGTAATATTGTAAGAGAAGCCGGAATGAATGGTAAAAATGCGCCGCACAGTTTACGATATGCTTACTCTCGCGATGCTGTAAATCATCATATTAAAAATGGAATGAGTCGCGATGAAGCCGAGGCATTAGTGTCGATGGATTTAGGGCATGGTGATGGCCGGGGGCGGTATATCAAACAGGTTTATTTTCGTGAGGAAACAGAATAGACGTTTTTACACATCACTTCAGGACGTAACGCCACAGCACAATCAAGGCTGTGACTTATTCAAAATTATCATGACATTAATGAGGTCTTAAAGCTTCCTGATGTTCTTTGCATTAGGATATTTTGCGGAGCTTGCTTCTGGCGTGAATCGAACCTTATCATTAAGGGCAAAGGTATTGATTCCGCCCTGCATAGCCTTATCCGCTCCATAAAAAATTGCCTGATTTTTGTCACTCTTAACCAGCACATTTGCTGCAGTAATATTTATTATTTCTCCCGTGTGTTCAGGATTAATTTTAACTCCTTTTGACCAGTCTTTTCTCACTAGCAAAGTGGGAATTCCTGCAGGGAGTTGTTTATTCTTCCAGAGAGCATGTAAGGAACAAAGTTCAGACATTCTTGTATTGCTCTCAATTATGTCAAGTAATTTGAGATTAGAGGGATTTATCCAATAGATTACTTTTAAACATCTGTCATAATGTTCAATTACTTTGTTTATTACATCCTCGACTTGATATGCTTTCTTATTGCGCCACAAAGGCTCATGATGAGAGAGGCGGTTTCTTATCTTATTGATATCCTTGAGTTCATTACCTATGCTATTTATTGATAATGCAGAGCCGGAGGTTGAATCGATAGCATTCGGGAATACACGGTGCCTTAAATGTGGCCATAATTTGAGATAAGAGTTTTTTTGTACGTCGAAATCTTTTTGTACCAGAGATACCCAAAAGCCCAAAGTTAACTTTGATATGAAATTTTCTGCGGTCAAAGGTTTATTTTCATAATTAAGCTGTTTTACCGCTGTTTGGATATTACTCCATGCGATAAAGTTATTTTGCTTTGTGAATGTATTAACAAACCAAAGTTTGTCAATTTTAGCTTTTTCTTTCACCCAATCATGCGGCTGGAAATTCAGCTCAACCTGCTCTTCTTCGTGTGCTATCCAGGACTGATAGATAGCGTTGCGAAGCGAAATTTCAATGATTTGAAGTGCTGGTAAAAAAGCACTCGCAAGTTGCTTATTCCAAAGATAGATGCCAAGGCATTGTTCTGGCGAAGCCCCGCCTAGGATAGGTATTTGGTATGTTGAGAACCTGGCTGTAGAAAGGGACTCTGTAATCGCTTGAATTGTCATTGTTCTGATCCATAAGGTTTCATAGATTCAGTATACCTTCCATGAACTTAGACAAAAATGCCAAATTTGTGGTTAGCGCGTGACTATGTTTGTGACAGATTGAGGTTGACATGCTGTATCTAGGCAATCATAATCTGTACCCAGAGGTAACTCTATGTATGTAAGCGCCCGCCCCTACTCAACGATGGTCGGAACGCGAATGAATTTTTCAAAAAAGGCTTCCTGATGGAGGCCTTTTTTGATCTTGTAACATAAAAGAGCATGTTCACTTAACAATATCAGGATAAATTTCGTCAATCTTGATATATAAGTTGCCCGTTTCGGCTGCCCGTCTGATTTTTTCTTCCATCAACATTCTGAAACTGATGTTATTTTTTAACATGAGAACAAGATCATAACCGCTGACACAGATGACCTTCTTTCCCCTCCCCCATGCATCCAGACCACTCTTTGTAAATCCAGCCCAACTGATGAATACGCCGCGAGCCCATGAAATTTTCTGATCCAGCTTGCCATGAAATGCATGGAGATCAGCGTTTCCTGTTTTAGTACTATGCCACTTTGCTTCGACAAGATAGGTTTCATTATTTAACAGAAAACTGCCGTCAATCTGTTCGCCCTTCAACCTGAATGCGCCTTTAGGGGATAGATAGAAAGCGGTAAATAGTTCGTTAAGCCATAATTCAAAGCTGTGTCCCCGTTGATGAGGCGGTTGGTTATGGAGGGTTTCCAGACCTTTAAGAAAATAATTATTATCGATGCCCGTGGGGACGATCAATGCAGGTGTCTTGCCGGCTGCTGCAAGACTGTCTGCCCCCTGAATTTTGGATATCAATTTGCCGTAGACTGCATCATCCTGAGCAGTGATCACGTTGTCAGGTATTGTTTTTCTGTATTCCCAGAGTCGAGTGACCACTCTAAGAACTGTCTCCCTGTCATCTTGCTTCAAAAGGCAACGCAATCGCTTCATTTTTGAGTCACCATCTTTTCGATAGATGTCGTTGTCTATATCGATTGACAGCTCAGATTCGAAAAACTCGCGCATCGATTTGTTTGTGAAATTCAGTACATAGCCTGCATTAAGTGGGTCTTCAAAAAGCTGGTTTATATTTTTGATATCACTTTCTGTAAATTTCATTCTTTATTACCGTAAATTGTAGTCTGCCCAGGCTGACTGTTTTTACAAACCCGAATAACAGTCATTTTGGAAACACCTGCAAGACGCGCTGTTTCATTTAATGATTTACCGTTCAATAAACGTAATGTTCTTATAAGTTCATGCTTGGCCATGTCCGGCTGTCGTCCTGCATACTTACCTTCAAGCCTGGCCTTTTCAACGCCCTCTTTCTGGCGCCGGCGACGATCCTCATAGTCTTTGCGCGCTATAGCTGCAAGCATATCGAGCATCATCCCATTTACAGCCCTTAGCATGCTACGTGTAAAGTTGTCTGAAGCGGCATGGGTAAGCGCTATATGGCTAGTTGGGAGATCTAGGCTGATAACCGATAGTTCTTTTTCAAACATCCACCGTTTAAGTGTATCCCAGTCGCCATCACTCAGGCGTGAAAGACGATCTACTTGTTCTAACAGAATCACATCACCTGACTCCATGTCGGAAAGCATTCGATTTAGCTCTGGTCGGTCAAGCGATGCTCCCGATGCGTTTTCAACGTACCAACCAGCTATACGTTGCCCATGATGAGCGGCAAATTCCTTAAGCCTGTTTTTTGCACGTAGTGCATCCTGCTCAATCGTTGACGCTCGAAGGTACGCATAAATGTACATTTTACCGCCTGTGGTAACATTTAAGTGGTATCAAAATGATGAGTAACATTTAAATGGTATCTTAACAGCGTTTTGATTTCTAAATGACTGGTATCATTTGGGGACACCCATTTGTTACCCAGGTTGACATAATCACTATTTGCTCTGAAAATAGACAGGCTTTCTTGTTGCTACATGCAACCAGCTAATGCTCCGGCAGTCTGAGAGGAGCGCCTTTGGGTGACTGCCAGCTAACGTTTCACCGGTCTGAGAGAAACACCTTCGGGTGACCGGAAAATCCTCGCAGCCTGAGAGAGGATACCTTCGGGTGGTAAATCCGTTTAACCTCTGGAAACGGATATCACTGCACAGTGATTGAGGTCATTTCAACTTATCAGACAGTCAGAATGTTGTTTTTTCTGACTCCCCGACGGGAAACACTTCCCGGTCGGGCAGGTGTTTCCCTTTTTTATGGAGAAACACAATGTCTGTCATTTCTTCTGCGGTTTTCCCTGAACATCTTCTTACTCAACTTCAGCAATCTGCTGACGCAACTGTCCGGAGATTAAAATCTTTCATTTATCTGCATCGCAACAGCAGCTGGTATGTCAACGGCTCGGACAATTATGCCGTCCGTGCGCATATCACTTCTGTCAAAGACCAGGGTGTTAACGTCTTTCTTACCGTCCGTACAGGCTGCCACCGCGGCGAGTATGCTTTTCATCGCCTGCTGGTTTCCCTCCCTGAGGGAATGACAGGTCGTCGAAACGCATACCTTAATGCCTGCCGTCAGGCACAGCATCTGGCACACCTGCGCTACCGTTTTCTTTCCGGAGGGCATTCTCATGACTGAAGCACTGCACGATGTCACTTTTCGTATTCTGTCGATGTCTGAGGCCCGTCGGGATGTATGTCCCGCTCATTACAACCCCGTAAGTGGCATTTTTATCCGGGGCGAAATCCTCAGAGATAACATCTCCTGTGGCGAACAGGTTTTGTCGCACCGCTCGGTGATTGTGATCCGGCTGACCCCGAACTTTGCGTCTGGTGTCAGTATTACGGATATTCTTCCCGGGTTAAGGCCGGGGACATACTGGGTGGTGTGGCCGTCTCTGGCATAAATTTCGCTGTTCCACTGTCGGTAGCTGCGTTGAAAAGCCTGCGCTTTAATCCTGAATATGTGTATCAGGAGCAATCTGATTCATATGCGCTGAACTGATCGGCTGATGAAGGCCGTGACCGTAAAATGTTGTGGACCCTGACGGGGATATCTCTCCGTCGGAGGGAGTATCCCGTTATTTACCTGAGGATATACCCATGTACGCAGACGTTTATACGCTTAAAACACCACTGGACACGCTCAGCTGGCTTTGCCTGCTTGAGAGTGAACTCCTGAGCATCAGGGCATTTCAGCGTCTCGATCTTCATACGGACCGGGATGAACCCAGTGAACTGACGTATCTGGAAGATGCCATCATTAACGCCGGCACAGCCTATGGCTGGTTTGTCTGTTTTCTCAGGGACGGTGATATTCCGCCGCTGCCTGCCACTGCCCGAGAACTTCTCTGCACTCTGGACCGTCTCGGTAAAGAAATTAACCGACCTTTCTGGGAGCAGGCTGTGACCCGAGGGCAGAATGAGGCTTGTGGTGACAAAGCTATCGCGGCCCTCGAAATGATGTAATCAGACAGACAGAACACACCCTGACGGGGATTTACTCCCGTCCGGGGGATAAATCCCCCTTTTTTATTTACGGAGGATTTATCAATGAGAAACCTGTCTTCTTCGCCGTCTTCCATGCCGGTTGTCTACACCATCGAGCACGTCAGCACGGTTCCGTTGCGTCACTGGCATGCTTTCGTTCTGGCCGTAACAGAAACTTTCTGGCAACTACCGGTGCGTCTGCGTCCGGGGAATACGTATCTGCCGTCGCTTAATCGCGCGGCTGACCTGTTTCCGGTTGCTGATGTTATGGCGTTCTGTGGCGACACAGGCGGCAGTGTCTGGCCGGTCAACATGACCATTGAGCGGGAGCGCAACCGCAATGCGCTGAGTATCCAGGAGCTGGATTTTCAGCATCAGCCCTGCGATTTCTTTGCACGCATTGTGATGGTCCTGCTGCATAACCTGTGTCCGGACAGCTTCCGGATACATTCTTCAGACGAGGGTCGCAGCTGGGCGTTACCGTTACGCTGGATTGAACAACATCTCGGCCTGCCTGAGCAGCCGACGCTGACCGCGCCTCAGCCGGTACTGAAAACACCGGTAGGCGAGGGCGCGTTTGATTCCCTGCTGCTGCAGCTGCTCTCCGGTGGTGAGCGGGTACTGAGCAACGTCGACTGGAATGCGTTTACAGAGGCTGAATTTCAGCTGTATGAACTGAAGCGGGTCGCGGAAAAATCTGACTCGTTTTAAACAGTAATGACTTTAACCCCGTCGGGAGAGATGACTCCGGACGGAGCGGCTCTCCCTTTTTTACCGGAGAGCCCCATGCTTTTTTTCGACAATAAAGATTTGACGAGCGTCCTGCTGACCGCCCGCATGCAGGGAGGTCAGCTTCATCTGGCAAAGGATGAGGGGGTTTATCTTATGCCGGCCACCGGTGCCTGGCAGGGCAACGATCCGGTGCCGCGTATTGCGTATGCCGCAGGGTGTCACCCTCAGAAAAATGAGGACTGGTACGACACGGCGCTCCTGCTTGCCGGCGACGATGATTTTATTGAATCACTGACGATAAGCGACGCGGTCGCCACCTCTGTACTGTCCGGCAGGACGGAACTGAGGATCCTGATTACCGACACACAGATACAGGTGCTCACCGCAGCGACTGACCGGGTGAAAGTGGCGCAGTATCGCCAGAAGGCCGATCAGCTTTTGGCGAGTGCGGTCTGTCACTTCAGTGCCTGTGTCGGGCCTGATGAACTCTGTCGCTGGCGTGAAAACGCCGTGCGTCTGCTGACGCAGGCGGCCTTCATCAGCTGTAAGCGGGCGAAGCCTGAAGATCATCAAACCTTTCTGAACGCCTGTGGCAGGCTGCAGGCCAGGTTATCGCAGGTGACCCCGCAGGGGGCGCTGCGAATAACCGGACGTTAACTTACTCCGGCAGGGACTTTTCCTTCCGGAAAGGTTCCTGCCTCTTTCTGAACCGAAGGAGGTCGTATGGGACTGGATATTTTTCTCTACAGCCAGGGCCGGCAGATTGTCGCAGTACCGGCACCGTATCATCCGGTCTGTGAACTGGGCTGCGATTTTTCACTGGTTACCTGGGTGGATAAGCATGTCGGTGAGGTGGAAAACGCGACCTGTCTGGAACTGTCACGCGAGCATATTCAGCAACTGAAAGAGAGGCTGGACTGTGCGATTGCGACATTTACAGAGGGTAATGAGGATAATCCGCTTCTTCAGCGCCGGCTGCAGTACGTTTTCACCCTGCTTGACAGGCTGGAAAGCCTGCTCAGTGATTTTGACTTTGAACATGAATACCTGTGGTTTTATGCCGCATGGTAACTGACTTCTGAATTTCCCGTCGACGGGCGTATCTCTGCGCCCGCCGGCGCAGGGGTATGCCTCTGATTAAAGGTATATCTCATGAAAAAAACGACTTCACACAAGGCGGCCCTCCGTCCGGCAAAACAGACTGACCTTTATCGCCAGATCACCGACCGCATTGTTGTCGCGCTGGAAAACGGCGTCGCGCCCTGGCGTAAGCCGTGGCGCGCGGCTGCCGGCAGCGGTCTGGCCGGTCTGCCCCTGAATGCCACAACCGGACGTCATTACAGCGGTGTGAATGTCCTGCTTCTCTGGATGTCAGCGGAAGAGCAGGGGTTTCGCAATAATCGCTGGATGACTTACCGGCAGGCGCAGCAGGCTGGCGGGCAGGTGCGTAAGGGTGAGAAAGCCACCCTGGCGGTGGTTTATAAGGACTGGACGAAGCAGGCGGAGGATCGCGAAGGCAACCGCCTTTATGACAGTGACGGTAAACCGCTGATGGAAACCGTGCCGATGCTCAAACCCCTGCAGCTGTTCAACGCTGAGCAGTGTGAGGGGTTGCCGGCAGAGGTTGCGGCTTCACCTGAGCAACCACCGACGGTGGATGAGGACGGCATACTCTGTCCGGACGTGATGAACAGGGTGATCCGGATGTTTAACGCCACAGGGGTTAAACACCGGATGCTGCCTCAGAACCGGGCTTATTACCGCCCGCTGACGGATGAGATTGTGATGCCGATGGCTGAGCAGTTTTTTACGGAGGCGGACTGCTGGTCCACGCTGTTGCATGAGCTGGTGCACAGTACCGGTCATGCGAAGCGACTTAACCGGGAGGGGATAACTTCCTCATCCCGGCAGTTCGGGGACCCGGTGTATGCCTTTGAGGAGCTCATCGCCGAAATGGGCAGCGCGTTTTTATGTGCTCAGCTCGGCGTGTTCGGTGAGGTTCAGCACGACAGCTATGTGGACCACTGGCTGAAGGTGCTGAAATCTGACAAAAAGGCCCTGTTCCGCGCCTGCCGGCATGCCCGGGAAGCGTCGGAATATCTGCTGGCACTGCCTGAAAGTCAGACTGTGGCGGCGTAATTAACTTATCCGGTGGCGGTTATTCCGTAACTGTCGCCGTCCCGTGAGGACACCGCTCCTCACGGGACGGTGTCCTCTTTTTTTTATGAAAGAGGAGTATTCACTATGTCCGAATGGTGTCATAACCGCCTGGAAATCACCGGTAAATCCGTCTGCATCGACGTCATGCTGCAGTGGATAAACGGCACTGACGTACCGCGTCACCGCCACGCCGTGCAGCAGAGCATACAGCTGTTTCTGGCCGGCGCTGCGGGGATACTCAAGCCGGTGCGGACCACGTCGTATCCGCCTTTTCAGGGGCTGGTCCGTGCAGGCGCAGGGCTTTCCACTGCGGCCAATCAGGCGTTTGAAAGCTGGCTGGCGCTCCTGCTGAAGGATGCCATCCTCGATGCGGAAGCCATCAGAGCCGTGGACCGGCTTTATCACCAGTCAGGTCTGGGCGCGCTGAAATGGGAGAATATTCCCGGCCCGGCACGTGAGGTTATGGCGGATCTGATTGCCAGACAGTATACCGACTGGTTTGGTCTGGTCAGTGCCGGCGATGAGTCTGATGCCGCAACTGCCTGGGAGCGGCTCAGCCAGTATCCTGAACGCTCCCAGCCCTGCGATATGCTGGCCGTCATACCCACGCGGCTGGCAGCAGAGCTGAACGGCTCCGGGGGGCTGATGTCAGGGGTATCGACTACAACCAGTCTCTACTGCCGACAGTACGGCATGGAGTGGCCGGCCGGGCACAATGTCAACTGGCAGCGCCATACGCCAAACAGTCTTACGCTGCAGATGGATACGCCCTGGCTTCCGCCGTCAGGTGAGGTTGTCGGGGAAATTTCAGCGGTGTTTGACTGCGAGGTGCGTCACAGCTACAGCGAGCCCGTAAGCGGGTTCAGCGGTTACGACTGCTATGACGGCGGTGAACATGTCGACGGACACGAAGGTGCGGCCGGCGCGTCCCAGCCCGGTCATGTGCTTTATCTCGTCTGCGATGAGTCTGCTTCAC
Source organism: Citrobacter sp. Cm046 (assembly GCF_030333065.1). NCBI lineage: Bacteria > Pseudomonadati > Pseudomonadota > Gammaproteobacteria > Enterobacterales > Enterobacteriaceae > Citrobacter > Citrobacter sp. Cm046. Next base: position 61,740 of record NZ_JAOWGP010000046.1, read on the forward strand.
CGGCTCAGGAAACTGCATCTTACCGTGAGGTGTGACTTTAAAAGCGTACTCTTCCCGTTAACTCCGCCACGGCTTTGCCGTGGCTTTTTTTAAGACTAGATAAATTTTTAAGTCGTCGTGTTTTTTGAATGGGCCAGCGCGCCTGCTGGATGATGAACCGGCGGTGCTATCCAAATGCTAAGGGTTTCGAGCTGAAGCAGCCATAATTGCTATTCATCAGCTTCTGGGGACATTGGATCATATCATCCAACCTGCAATCCAGAAGAGTCTGACAGCATGCAAGAAAGTAACCCTCACTTTTTTGATCCGGCGCTTACTCTTCCTGGAGAAGTTCCGATATTGGTAGATAGAGTGATTAGACGTTGAACAGTGGCTTAGAAGCATTATGATTTGCTAAAAGTAGCAACCCCGATGTTCGGTGGGCTAAATGTCATTTGCCCGATGCTGAACTGGCAGTATAACTAATCCCTAGGGAAAAGGTGGTTGAATTATACCATGTCAATTCTTTGTTATTATCATAAATAAATTGTCAGAAAAATTCACGGAGCCGAAAATAAACACTCCAATGGAATGATGTGTTTTCGACGATGATATGATTTAAATAATTAACAATTCCTGAGCTATTAATGGCGTCTGAAGAAATGAATTATTTTACTAATTAATTACAGGCAATCATACTTATTATAATTTAAATTTGTATGAATCGCTAACCAGTTCGTGCTTTTTGCCTGAGTTAACTTATAGTAAATCGATGCGCTCAAATTTCAGTTTTTAATTTGTAAGCAGTTAAGATTAATTAGTGCCGTAAGTCACGTTTTATTAATGTATTTGATGACTGGAGGAAGGATTGTGGCTATAAGTTATGCATGAAGTTATTTCTTGTATCACATAGGGGGCGGATATGAAAGATATGAATGAACCATCTGCAGCCGATTTTGATTTTATAGCATTGAGCATCGCCAGAATGAACCATTGTGGGATGAGGGTTGATATTAAAAAAGTGATAGGGAATATGGATGAGGAATGCAGGATAATGTTTCTTAAACGTTACGAGTACTATCTGGGGCAATTAAATGATAAAGAATGACTGGTGGGTTATTGTGTCAAAAAAACTCAGTTCCCGAAAAATTAATCAGGGCATCTGTTCTGTAACTATGGTTTTCCCAGAGGGAAAAGAAAATGCATATAATAAAATAAACGATCATTATATTAAGTGAGAGAATTGTGATGGATGATTCATTAGAACAAAAAACAGGGCATCTGGCATGGTGTGCTCTGGTGGCACTAAGACTGGAGAGCCAGGAAAAAGGCACATTATCTGAATATCAGGAAAATATTTTTCTGATACGGTGGCTGACTAATGCTCTGAAACAGTGCTGTTTTTCTGAAGAAGTAGTTCCTGATATTAAACGGTTGCTGAAAGAAGGCCGAGAGCGGGGAGAACTCGCAACCAAACTTGAGTGTCTGTGGCTTTCCAGCACGTTGGTTTTATCTGATTCCAATTGTGATTCACGCCCCTGAAGTCACGAAAGGCTCGGGCAAGATATAAGCGTTGTCAGAGAGGAAGGAGTGGTCAGGGGTACCATCCCATTACACCTGGCATTCAATTAATTTACCTTCACTTCATTTGAGATAGCGCTTGATGTGTGTGGCTGCCAGATTAACCCTTTGATGGCCAGATGATGTATCTTCCTGACGCTTCTCGATATACCAGCTTATTAATAGAATGGAGCAGAATCTTTTGATGGCTGAACTCAGGCGATTACCCTTGCTGAGCAACAAGCCTTTCTCCAGAGTTAGTAATAAAAAAAGTGCCTCCGGGCCTTATGTGGGCAGAGTGATGTGGTTTGTTATTAATGAAGGCAGTCAGGAGAATAACCCATGATTGATGACAAAAAAAGGTCCTGATATCGGAAGAGAATACCAGGACAAATCGCAATAACGTTGACATGCTACTATTAATATCATCAAATTCTAATAACAGGAAGATAAATGATCTTGCCGTTTTGTGCGTTTTATTTATGTTAACCAGTTCAGGTTTTAAAACTGTTCATTTTTTTAAACGTTGTTCGGAGAAGCCTGCTGATATCCGAAGGTTTTTTAGTGAAGTGAATTGATGAAACAAGTGTGGATGAATTGTCGTCACTAAAATCTGCATTTGCATTAAAGTATATTTATCCGTATTGTTATTCGAGAGCTTTATAAGCTGTAAATGCTAATTGCAACAAAAGTTAAATATCAAAAAGCTCCTTCTCTCAGGATGTGGCTGTATACAATAAAAAAGAATGGAAAGTGTTCAGATTTTTACGAGAATGTATATATACTATTTTAATTAACAAACAATTAAAATATTTAGCAGCCACTTTCTCTGCGGCTGGTGTTTTTCCCTGCCCGGGCAAGCCATGCAGACCATGACAACTGCACAATAAAAACGATAAAACACTTTCCTTCCGGCCACCATACAAGGTCGCTGTCATGAAAACCATGTTCATTTTCAAGCCAACTTATAAAACGTTTACGTTCCAGTTCCTGTGTGTCCTGTTTTTTGCGGAGAGTCCTGACAGCGTAAACTGTATTCATACTGGATTCACTTTTTTGAAGCAATCCTTTACGGGTTATGGCAATATGGGCATTAAGTACCTGCCTCCAGCTGAAACCATATTTTTTTACAACAGCTTCACTTGCCTGCATACGTTTATGCCACGGATTTAATTTCACCCATTCATAAACAATCCGCTGCAGGTCCGACAGCTCGCATCTGTGAACAGCCATCATGAACTCCATTATATATTATATCTGCCAGGTTATGCCGTTAAGTCTGATATATTAACATAAGCATGCATCACATAGCAGGATGCATTATTATTCAGCCTTTCTGTTCGTAATGCGTCAGATATCCGAACAGAAGGGTGATAATTCATCCATAGTATCAATTTAACTACGGGTATCTGACGGTTATCTTTTGCCAGAAAATTATCCATTAAGACTTTTACCGGTCCTCATTCGGTCATGCGAAAGGTATAAATCCTTATTGTTCCTGATAGTTCCAGAGTAACCCGCCATCAATATAAACAGTCGAGCCTGTCACGTAATCAGCTTCATCTGAGGCAAGCCAGAGTACCGCATTGGCCACATCAAGTGGTTTCCCCAAGCGTCCGGCGGGAATATTATGTGTCAGTTCTGCAAGCTGCTGTGGATTATTTAGCAGGCTCTTGTTAATCGGTGTCTCTATCGCGCCAGGCGCTACATTATTTATGGTTATTCCCAGGGGGGCGAGTTCAATGGAAAGATTTCGCATCATCATTCTCATTCCACCTTTACTTATGCAGTAACTGGTGAAATGAGGGAAGGGGAGTTCCTCATGCACTGAGCTGATATTAATAATGCGCCCTTTACGCTTAGTGTTACGAAAATGCTGAGCAAACGCCTGCGTCATGAAAAAGGCTCCCTTCAGGTTAACATTCATTACAGCGTCAAAATCCTTCTCTGTCACGTCAAGAAATTCTGCATTTCGTTCAATTCCGGCATTATTCACTAGTACATCAATACCCCCTGCCCAGCTGAAACCTTCAGCGATAATATCACGGCATATAACCGGATCGCTGACATCGCCGGCGATGATACATCCGTTACTGCCGGCACCCTGTACTTCCCTGAGCGTTTCCCTGGTATTATCGTTTTCGTACAGGTCGTTAATGATAATGTAAGCACCTTCGCTGGCCAGCCGGCTGGCTATTGCACGGCCAATTCCCTGACCAGCACCTGTCACCAGTACGACATTATTTTGCATTCGCATACTTCCTCCTCAGTATATATTGTATATTTACTGAATATCAGCAGCTTGGTTATTGACTCAGTTACATACTGATTTGTCAGGGAGTGTATCCCATGACAGATATTTCCTGTTTTTACCCCGGATGAGCGGCTGCCTCATTCGGCCCCCGCCCGTGTCCCGGGAAATACTAAAAGCCGTTATACTTAATTCAGGATGGTGACTCTGTTTTTTCCCGGTGAACGAACCGGTACTGAAATGCCGCAACTAAATATCATCGTCGGGTCGTACCTTGCCATTATCCAAAAGGTTCAGAAAAGCCTTTCCCGAAGTTAAGGCATGTGCCACCTTTGCAATATGTGCTCCCTGGTAGCGGGCACCATCAAGTTCATTTTCAGAGGGATACCGGGAACCATCTGAACCGGTAACGGACGTTGCTCCGTACGGAGAACCTCCCGCGACTTCTTTCATTTCAAGAAGGCCTTCATAAGAATAGGGGAGGCCCACAATGATAAAACCATGGTGCATCATTGAAGTGAGGATTGAAAATATAGTGGATTCCGAACCACCGTGCTGGCTGGCCGTACAGGTAAAGGCCCCTCCAACTTTGCCGATTAGCTTGCCTTCCTTCCATAACCGGGTGGTCTGATCCAGAAAATTGGCTACCTGGGCGCATAAACGTCCAAAGCGGGTGGGACTGCCAATAATAATTGCGTCATATTCAACAAGCTCATCAGGAGTGGCTTCTTCTGTATCCGTATGCCTGTGCTCAGAGGCGTTTTCCCCTGCTAAGTCTGGAACCCGCTTCAGTGTGACTTCCGCGCCTGTCGAATCCGCGCCTTCAAAGACTGCCTTTGCCAGCGCCTCAGTATGTCCGCCCGCTGAATAGTAGAGAATGAGTACTTTTGTCATGTTGCTCTCCTTATGAGCCATTAAGCATGATATCCGGTGAACGTTTGTATTAATCTTTTACCTGGTTCATCGTTCAGAAGCCCGCTGTGCTACCGGATGTTTAATTTCCCCTGCCCGTGCCAGCGCAAATGCCGAATTAACCAGGGCCACATGGCTGAACGCCTGTGGAAAATTCCCAAGCTGGCGTTTTGCGGAGGGATCATATTCCTCTGCCAGCAGCCCCACGTCGTTACTAAGAGAAATAAGTCGCTCAAACAGGGATTCTGCTTTTTTCAGGTTACCCTGCAGAATGTAGTTATCAACCAGCCAGAAACTACAGGCAAGAAAGACGCCTTCATGGCCGGGTAAACCGTCAACGTTGGTGCCAGTTTCGTACCGCAACACAAGACCGTCCTTCATCAACCGTCGTTCTATTTCAGAAACCGTATTACGTACCCGTTCGTCATCAGCGGGAAGGAATCCCACAACAGGTATAAGTAGCAGGCTGGCGTCAAGGTGCTCGCTGCCGTAAGCCTGTACAAAACAGCCGCGTTCCTGGTCAACAGCGTTTTCACAAACGTTGCGATGTATTTCGTCGGCAATACGCCGGTATTTCTGGCGAGTAACAGGGTCCGCACTGTATTGCTCATCGGTTGCCGCACGGTCGAAAGCCACCCATGTCATCACCCTGGAATGGGTGAAATGCTGTGGTTCACCACGGATTTCCCATATACCTGCATCCGGATCAGACCAGGTTTTTTCAAGATGCTCAAGCAAGGCCGTACGCAACTCAAATCCACGCGAAAGGGGGAGTAATCCACTCCGGGAGGCCACTGACATGGCGTTAAAAAGCTCACCGTAAATATCAAGCTGAAGCTGCTCCGCGGCCTGGTTACCGATGCGTACCGGCACAGAGCCTTCGTAGCCGGAAAGCCAGGGGACTGTCCACTCTTCCAGTCGTTTTTCACCCGCGACGCCGTACATTATCTGGATCTGAGCAGGATCTCCTGCAGCCGCACGCAACAGCCAGGCACGCCATGCATCAGCCTCTTCCTCATAACCTGCGGTCAGTAAAGCCGACAGGGTAAATGTCGCATCCCGAAGCCAGCAATACCGGTAATCCCAGTTACGGCTGCTGCCGATACATTCAGGTAAAGACGTGGTCGGTGCCGCGATGATCCCGCCTGTCGGAACATAAGTCAGGCCCTTCAGGGTAATCAGTGAGCGTCGTACAATCTCCGTCCATCGGCCTGCCTCCTCACACCGCCCGGACCATCCTTTCCACCAGGCTTTTGTTCGCTGAAACAGCCGCTCCGGCTCAATGGTGGTCGGGGGAGGAAGATGCGACGGGCCGTGGCTGAGAATGAAAATGAATTTATCGCCCTTGTGAACATCGAATGTTGCAGTGACCTTTTCATCCGTAATGTCAGTCGCAAGTTCTGAGCGAAGGACGAGAAGATCGGGGCCGGAAATCATCGTCGTGGTTCTGTCATCCGTCTTTCTGATCCAGGGGGCAGTCAGGCCATAATCGAAACGGACAAGTAACTCTGATTCCAGTGAAACGGAACCCTCTGAGCAGGTGATCATCCGCACAATGTGGCTGTTTTCTTGTTCGACGGGCATAAAATCTGTCAGTTCTACCGCCCCGTCTTCAGTCTGAAACCGGGTCCGGAGAATGAGACTGCCATCAAGATAAGTCCGGCTGGCTGTATAACGGGTATTAACCGGTGCTATACGCCACCGGCCATTACCGGACGTACCGACAATACCGGCAAAACAGGCCATCGAATCAAACCGGGGCAGACACAGCCAGTCTATTGAACCGGTCAGGGAGACAAGAGCAGCAGTTCTGCAGTCGCCTATCATGGCGTATTCTTCGATTTTCGCTGCCATATTATTTCTCCGTCTCATGTAAGTGCTTTCTCATGGTTTTCCCACTGGTGCTGGCGTAAAGTGCCGGTTGTCTCCGGAGGTGACAAACTCAATCCGGACAGACCGTCCCCGGCTAAAGAGGGGTCATGTTAGCTGTCCCCGGGAGCTGCTGTTCACGGATTGATAAGAAATCCCTCTGAGGAATATCTGAACGGCAGATACGACGTGTTTTTCCGCCTCAGCCTCCGAGGGCACCGGCCTGAGACCCAGAACGACACTTAAGTGCAGGTTATCTCTCAACATGCCGATGAAGTGGCTGGCTACCGTGACTGGATCATCAACCTCAACCTCATTGTGTGATGCAGCTTCATTAATTACTTCAGAAAGACGAATGGCGGCGTGGGCGGGGCCCTGCTCGTAAAAGACACGGGTTAACTCAGGAAAACGCGCGCCCTCAGCCATGATTGCCCGGAAGATCCCCAGCAGCGCGGGTGAAAAATAAATATCCATCAGACGACGACCAAATGTCAGTAACTGCTGTTCAATCGTTTTTCCCGGGCTTTCATCCTGCTCCTCAAGTGCCGACAGCGCATAACGGGCATGGCGGGAAACAAGTGCAGTAAACAATCCTTCCTTGTTACCAAATTCAGCGTAAATGCTCCGCTTGGATCCCCCGACCCTTGCGACAATCGCATCAACACTCGTGGCTGCGTAACCCCTTTCGAAAAACACATCGGCTGCAGCCAGTAAGATAGCCTCTCTGCGTTGAGCCGATGTAGTGAGTCTGACTGTTTCTGTCATGCTCATAGCCTACCCTCTTAATGATTGTACGGTACGGTACATTACCATCAGCATAGTCAGGATTTGTGTTAAGAGGCAAGTCAGATTGTTGCTAAATAAAAACCGGGAAAATGCCCGATTACAGGCAGACACAGAAACGCTATTTAATACAGCAAAATATATGATTCTGGTTTTGCCTCATGCCCGGTACAAATGACACAAAACCAGTCAGAAAAGTCGACGAGGCGGGATGTCGGGCCTGCATTCACAGGAAGGGGGGAGGGATGCATGAAAAAATCAATATGAATACAGCATCCTTACATATCAATCAGTCAACACAGTGGCCTCTGATAGTGATGATAATATTACGGAATTAACTCATTTCCCGGCTTTACAGAAAGCGAGCAAAAACGCTGATACCGCATCTTTTGCCCAGAAGTCACGCTGGGCTGCGGATGCCAGGGAGGCCGGATGCATCAGACACTGCATTTGTGGCTCTCCCCTGACCATATTCACAAAGAGAGAGGCTGCAGAAGCGCATCCGATACCACCAAGAAATATTTCTCCTTTTAACTCTGCATCCTTTAAGACATCGGCAACAATATTGTTCATTCTGTCAGGGCCCGCCAGATAAAAGCGTCGTCCTAATTCCGGAAATCGCGGGGCTTCAGAGGCAACAACACGATAAAGTGCCAGGCCATCTTCTGAAAGCACAATATCCAGATAGAGTCTGGCGAGTTTACCCAGCTTATCAGCAATATCTTTCCCTGAGATTTTGACGTCGTGCACCGTCTGAAGAAACCGTTCGCATTGCTGTTCAACCACCGCAGTAAACAATGCTTCCTTGTTGGGGTAATACGCATAAACGGTTGATTTGGAAACCCCGGCAGCCTGCTGGATCATATCTGTTGTCGCGGCCGAGTAGCCTCGTGCCAGAAATATCGATTTCGCCCCCGCAAGGACCTTCTGCGCTTTCGCTGATACAGCAGGAGTACCTTCAGAAGGCAGGTTTTTATTGTTGTTTTTTGCTTCCCTGGAAGCTCTGTCTGAAACCGGCATCAGTTCTACCTTCATCTACGTTTTGAATAACGGTTAAACATAAAAATGATATGTAATCAAACCGCTCTGATTTGCTTATTGTTCACAGATTCACGTGCAATGGCAAGGCCTGTGAATTTAATCTTGACTGTACCGAACTGATCGGTTTACTTTGTTCGCCATAAATCAGGCTAAACAGGGCAGGCAGGTATGAGGGGTGTGTCAGGTTACCGTGTTGCGCACAGGACGGAGACAGGAAGGTACCGTCCACATTATCTGAAGGGATGTGTTATCTCCGTGCTCAGTCTTGCCCTGGGGGCGTGTGCGGCGATCCCCGATCTGGGCACTGCGCCTCAGCCGGAACAGGCTGCGGCGCTGGTTTCACAACGCAGCTTTTCCGGTCCGCATGCTGACTGGCCGCAGGAAAAGTGGTGGACGGCCTTCGGTGATACGCAGCTTAACGAGCTGATGAGTGAAGCCACCGCGCATTCACCTTCTCTGGCACAGGCGGAAGCACGGGTGCGTGAAGCCACAGCCAGAACGGGCGTCGCCCGGTCCCGGTTATACCCGTCACTGGATGCCAGCGCGTCCATTAATAAAGAGAAGCTCAGCTACAACTACATCTACCCTAAAACAGCCGTGCCGCACGGATGGAACGATATGGGACAGACCAGCCTCAACTTTAGCTGGGAACTGGATTTCTGGGGTAAAAACCGGGATGCACTGCGTGCCGCGATATCCGAAGCCAGTGCCGCTGAGGCTGATGCCGCCGCCGCGAAACTGATGCTGACGACGATGCTGGCGGATGCCTATATCCGGCTGCAGTACCAGTATGACAGCCGGGACATTGCCGCGCGCCAGCTGCGTAACCGGACGGACACCGTCAGGCTGGTTCAGTTACGCCATGCTCAGGGACTCGATTCCAGAGTGTCCGTGGAAGAGAGTGCTGCCAGGCTGGATGCTGCCAGAGCGGCGCTGGCTGAAGCCAGCGAGCAAATCAAACTAACCCAGAACAGCATCGCGGCTTTACTGGGCCGGGGGCCGGACAGAGGGCTGGATATCCTGAGACCCCGGTTGCAGATGCGACGTCCGGTCGGGTTACCCGATGAGCTGAGCGCAAACCTGCTCGGGCGCAATCCGGAAGTGGTGGCCGCCCGGTGGCGGGTTGAAGCCGCCGCCAGAAACATTGGTGTCGCCAGAGCGCAGTTTTATCCGGACGTGAACCTGATGGCCTTTGTGGGTTATCAGTCGCTGGGACTGAATAACCTGTTCAGCTCCGGTTCTGATATCGGGAGCGTCGGGCCGGCTATCAGCCTGCCGCTTTTTGAAGGCGGGCGTTTACGCGCTAACTACAAGGGTGCCAGAGCGGAATATGAATACGCGGTGGCGTCATATAACGACGCGCTGACACAGGCATTACGTGAGACCGCCGATGCGACAGGCAGCCTTGCTGCCCTGGTGGACCGGTCAGAAGCGACCGCCTCTGCTCTGTCCCACAGCGAAGAGGCTTATCAGCTGGCAAAAGCCCGGTACTCAGGAGGGCTGGCTGACTATCAGGAAGTCCTCACTTCTGAAGACGGGTTACTCCGGGCACAGCTGGCGAATACCGCCATACATTCACGGGGGTATTCCCTTGATGTGGCCCTTGTCAAAGCCCTTGGTGGCGGATTTGAATCCAGTTCAACATTTGATGCGCAGGTGGAACCGTAATGACTGAAGATAAAGATACGAACGGGCAGCAGGATACGGTTAAGGCTCCGGATAACACGACGGCAAAGAAGGGTAACGGTGACAAAAAAAACCATCGCCGCAAGCTGTTTGCCATATTTGGCGGTGTTCTGATCCTCATCGTCATTGGTTATCTCATCTGGCTGATTTTCTTTGCCGGTAAATCGGTCTCAACGGATAACGCCTATACCGCTGCCGAAGTGGCGGACGTGACGCCTCTGGTCGGCGGACCGGTGAAGAAAGTAAATGTGGTCAACACGCAGCTTGTGCATGCCGGTGATGTACTGGTCGTGCTTGATGATACGGACGCCAGAATTGCGGTGTCACAGGCTGAAGCTGAGCTTGGCAGCGCCCGGCGGAAGGTGATGCAGATTATGGCCAATGACACCGCTCTGGGCGGACAGCTTGATTCGCGTGAAGCGGGCATTCAGAGCGCCGAACATGATGTGGCGAGGGCACGGGCCCGGTTTGATAAGGCCACCCTTGATGAGCGACGTCGCCGGAATCTGGTGAAAGCTGGGGCCGTATCTGAGCAGGATTTTACGGATGCGCAGACAGAATTACGGGAGGCAACGGCCGCGCTGGGAGAAGCGGAAGCCAGTCTGAAAGCTGCTCGCGCTGGCAGTGTCGAAGCGAAAGGGGCCCGGCAGGCGAACGAGGCCCTGTTTCTAAACAGTACCGTTGAAACTAACCCCATTGTGGTGGCAGCCAGAACCCGTCTCGATCAGGCCCGTATAAACCTGGCGCGTATGGTTATCCGGGCCCCGGTGGATGGAGTGGTAACACAGCGCTCAGTGGATATCGGGCAGCATGTTCAGGCCGGAAACCGGCTGATGCGGGTTGTGCCCATCGAGGATATTTATGTTGATGCGAATTTCAAGGAAGGTCAGCTCAGCGACGTCAGACCGGGCCAGAAGGTAGAGCTGACTTCAGACCTGTACGGCAGCGGTGTTGTTTATCACGGCGTGGTTCAGGGATTTGACGGCGGCTCCGGTTCCGCGCTTTCACTGATACCGGCGCAGAATGCCACGGGTAACTGGATTAAGGTCGTGCAGCGACTGCCGGTGCGCGTTCGTCTGGAGCGGGAAGAACTGCGTAAAAATCCTCTGCGCATCGGGCTGTCCATGGAAGTTACGGTGGACCTGACATCGAATGCCAAAGATGACCACACGGAGAAATAAGGTATGTCTGGTTCAGCATTTCCACCTCTGTCCGGATTCAAACTGGTGGTTGCGGCAATCGCGCTCTCGCTCGGGAATTTTATGGTGGTACTCGATACCACCATTGCTAACGTCGCGATGCCCACAATATCCGGTTACCTGGGCGTGTCGACAACAGAAGGAATCTGGATCATCACCGCCTATGCGGTGGCTGAAGCCATCACGGTGCCGCTGACCGGCTGGTTGGCGATGCAGTTCGGTCAGGTGCGCGTATTCCTTTTTTCTGTTGTTGCATTTGTGATTTTTTCTGTCTGCTGCGGTCTTTCCTGGTCACTACCGAGCCTGGCCATTTTCCGTGTACTGCAGGGGCTGGCCGGTGGCCCGCTGATCCCGCTTTCTTCCACGTTGCTGCTTGCAGCCTTCCCGAAGAAACAGGCCAACATTGCCGTTGCGCTCTGGGGAATGATGACGGTGGTGGCGCCCATATTCGGTCCGATACTGGGTGGGCTTATCTCGGATAACTGGAGCTGGCAGTGGGTGTTTTACATCAATATCGGCTTTGGTCTGATCGTGGGGTTCGGGACCTGGTGGGTGCTGAAGGGGAAAGAAACCCATATCAGCCGCTCCCGGCTGGACAGCGTGGGGCTGGGTCTCCTCGTCATCTTTGTGGCGGCTTTTCAGATCATGCTGGATAAAGGACGTGAACTGGACTGGTTTTCCTCGGATATCATTATTGTCTGCGCCATAGTGGCCGCTATCGCCCTGATTTCTCTGGTTATCTGGGAGCTTACTGATGAGCAACCGGTGCTGGACCTGAGCGTGTTCAAATCACGTAACTGGGTGGTATCAACCGTCACGCTCTGCCTGATGTTCGGTATTTTCTTCGGGAATATTGTCCTGACCCCCCTCTGGTTACAGCAGTGGATGGGGTACACGGCTACCTGGGCCGGGTATGCGACGGGGCCCATGGGGATCCTGGCCGTCCTGAGCTCGCCTATTATTGGTCGTCTGCTGCCGAAGGTCGATCCCCGTCTGCTGGTGAGCTATGGCATGGGCGTACTGGCGGTCTCCTTTGTGATGCGTGCCCTGCTGACGTCGCAGGCTGACTTTATGTCGGTTGCTGTTCCCATGTTCGTCCTCGGCGCCGGGGTTCCCGCCTGCCTTATCACGCTCACCTCGCTGGGGGTGTCCGAACTGCCGCCGGAGAAAGTGGCGGCCGGTTCCGGGCTGCAAAACTTCCTGCGTGTTATGTGCATGGCGGTGGGCTCTTCCCTGACCCAGACGTACTGGGAGCATATGACAAAATTCAACCGGGCGGAGCTCGTGACGGCCATCAGTCCGGACGTGCCTGCCACCGTCAGTACCACACTGGGGGCGGCCGGTATTCCGGCAGACACGTCGGCGGCCCTGTTTTCGAGAATGATAGACAGTCAGGCCATCATGCTGGCAACGAACGATTTCTATCAGTCGGCCACCGTTCTGATGCTGGGGTCCATTGGCATTATCTGGCTCATCAAAAAACCGAAGGGGCCGCTTCAGAAGATGTCCGGCCATTAAATGACCGGGAGGATGTCAGCGGGAGTCAGTATGGAAGGCTGGTTCTCCGTAAAAAGATTAAACATACACTCTGGCTGACAGACCGTGAAATGAGGTTGTCAAATGCGACATCATAAATATAAGGCCGTCATGAAATACCTGCCGGTAATAACAGGCGTGTTATTACTGAGTGGTTGTCAGGCGGTGTTACTCGATCCTAAAGGGCAAATTGCCATTGAGCAGCGGGCACTGATAATTACGGCATTCTGCCTGATGTTAGTGGTCGTTATTCCCGTGATCCTGATGGCGGTGATATTTTCCTGGAAATACCGTGCCTCGAATACCGCGGCGAAATATACCCCTGACTGGTCTCATTCCAATAAAGTGGAGGCGGTGGTCTGGACGGTACCCGTCCTGATTATCCTGTTTCTGGCCGTGCTGACATGGAAGTCCACCCATGCGCTGGAGCCATCCAGGCCACTGACCTCTGTGGTGAAACCTGTCGAGATTGAAGTGATTTCCCTGGACTGGAAATGGTTGTTTATTTATCCCCAACAGGGTATTGCAACCGTCAATGAGATTGTATTCCCGGTAAACACCCCCGTGAATTTTCGTATCACGTCCGGTTCCGTGATGAACGGATTTTTTATTCCGGCACTTGGCAGCCAGATTTATGCGATGCCGGGCATGCAGACCCGGCTGCATCTGATCGCCGGTGAGACGGGAACCTTCAACGGCATCTCGTCCAGTTACAGCGGCAGGGGGTTTTCCGGTATGAAATTTAAAGCGACTGCCGTACCGGATAATACCGCGTTTGAACAGTGGATCGCTGATGTGAAGAAATCACCGAATATGCTGCTCGGTCCGGCTGATTTTGAAAAACTGGCTGAGCCTGACGAAAACCACCCGGTTGAGTTCTTCTCCGTCGTCGATCCGACGCTGTTCAGCTACGTGACTCAAAAATTCAAAACATTCAATAAAGGCGCTGGCATATCTGATGACCAGTTCAGGGCCCGGAACAATATCTCTCTTTCAGAGAGCAGGGGAGTTGATTTATGTTTTTAGGAAAACTGACGCTGGATGCCATACCTGAGGACCCGATTGTCAGGGTTACGATTGTTGGTATTCTGGTACTTGGGGCGGCAATCATCGCGGCCATTACGTATTTCGGTAAGTGGAAATATCTCTGGTCCGAATGGCTGACCTCTGTTGACCACAAAAAGCTCGGGATTATGTACATCATTGTCGCGTTTGTGATGTTACTGCGCGGCTTTTCCGATGCGATAATGATGCGCAGCCAGCAGGTCCTGGCCTCATCCGGTGTGGAAGGTGCCGGGTATCTGCCGCCCTGGCACTATGATCAAATTTTTACCGGTCACGGTGTGATCATGATTTTTTTCGTGGCCATGCCTTTCGTTATCGGCCTGATGAATATTGTGGTCCCCCTGCAGATTGGTGCACGTGACGTGGCTTTCCCTTTTCTGAATAACCTGAGTTTCTGGTTAACCGTGGTGGGCGTGGTACTGGTGAATCTCTGCCTGGGAGTGGGGGAGTTTGCGACAACCGGATGGCTGGCGTATCCGCCGCTTTCGGAGTTAGCGTACAGCCCCGGTGTCGGGGTGGATTACTGGATATGGACACTCCAGCTTTCCGGTATCGGGACCACGCTGACCGGCATTAACTTCTTCGTCACCATCCTGAAAATGCGTGCGCCTGGCATGACCATGTTCAAAATGCCGGTGTTTACCTGGGCGTCGTTGTGTACCAACGTGCTGATTATCGCTTCTTTCCCGGTGTTGACCGTCACGCTGACATTGCTGACCCTTGACCGCTATCTGGGTTTCCATTTCTTCACCAATGATATGGGCGGCAATATGATGATGTATGTCAACCTGATTTGGGCGTGGGGTCATCCGGAAGTCTATATTCTGGTGTTGCCGGTTTTCGGGGTCTACTCGGAAGTGGTGGCAACCTTTTCCAGGAAACGTCTGTTCGGTTATACCTCGCTGGTGTGGGCAACGGTCGCCATCACTTTGCTTTCCTTCCTGGTATGGCTGCATCACTTCTTCACCATGGGAGCCGGTGCGAACGTTAACGCCTTCTTCGGGATCATGACGATGATTATCGCTATCCCGACCGGTGTGAAAATCTTCAACTGGTTGTTCACCATGTATCAGGGGCGCATTCAGATGCACTCCGCTATGTTATGGACGGTAGGTTTTATTGTCACCTTTTCTATAGGGGGAATGACCGGCGTCCTGCTGGCCGTGCCGGGAGCTGACTTTGTCCTGCACAACAGCCTGTTCCTGATTGCCCACTTCCATAATGTCATTATCGGCGGGGTGGTGTTCGGCAGTATGGCTGGTGTGACCTACTGGTTCCCGAAAGCGACGGGGTTCACCCTGAATGAAAAATGGAACAAGAGGGCGTTCTGGTTCTGGATCATCGGATTTTATGTGGCGTTTATGCCGCTCTATGTGCTGGGGTTCATGGGGATGACCCGCCGCCTGAGTCAGAATATTGACCCCCAGTTCCATCCCCTGCTGGTCGTGGCAGCCAGCGGTGCTGCGCTGATAGCCTGCGGGATACTGTGCCAGGTCATTATGTTCTGGGTGTCGGTGCGCGACCGCCACGAAAACCGGGATATGACCGGCGACCCGTGGGGCGGACGGACACTGGAGTGGTCCACCTCTTCCCCGCCGCCATTCTATAACTTTGCTGAAGTGCCTTTTGTCCACGAACGTGATGCGTTCTGGGAAATGAAGGAAAGAGGAGAGGCATACAAGCAACCTGCTAACTATGCCGAAATCCATATGCCGAAAAACAGCGGGGCGGGGCTGATTATTGGTCTGCTCTGCATCGGGTTTGGCTTCGGGGCTATCTGGCATATCTGGTGGCTGGCGGGATTGTCATTCCTCGGGATTATCCTGACCTGGGTTATTAAAAGCTTCGATGAAGACGTGGATTATTACGTACCCGTCGCCGAGATAAAAAAAATCGAGGATCAGCACTTTGCAGAAATAAACAAAGCCGGTGTGACATATGGTAAGTGAAGCTCTGGATTCATCCTTCCGCACCCGTGCTCAGCACGGGCATCAGGGTACAGGTGCCAGTAAGGTCTTCGGCTTCTGGATCTACCTGATGAGCGACTGCATTATCTTCGCCACCCTGTTCGCGACTTACGGCGTCATGGTTCATAACATTGCAGATGGTCCGGCAGGTAAGGATATTTTCGAACCTCCGTTTGTCCTGGCGGAAACCGTGCTGCTTCTGCTTAGCTCGATTACCTATGGTTTTGCTGTTATCAGCATGGATAAAGACCGCGAGGGCGGTGTACTTGGATGGCTGACCCTGACATTTCTGTGTGGTCTGGGTTTTATCGGAATGGAAGTCTGGGAGTTCAGTCACCTGACTGCTGAGGGTTTCGGCCCACAGCGCAGTGGCTTCCTGTCAGCGCTATTTACTCTGGTGGGCACCCATGGTCTGCATGTGACATGTGGACTGATCTGGATGCTGATCCTGATGTATCAGGTTGCCCGACGAGGTCTGTCAGGATTCAGTCGCCCCCGTCTGATATGCCTGAGTCTGTTCTGGCATTTCCTCGATGTCATCTGGATTTGCGTGTTCAGTATTGTTTACCTGATGGGAGCAATGCCATGAGACATTCTGCAGACGCACAGGGCGTAGCTTACGGCAATACGATGTCTTATATAACCGGCTTTCTCCTGTCGGTCATTCTGACGGCGATCCCGTTCTGGCTGGTTACGGACAGTGGTGTTTCCGCAGGGATCATCGCAGGCGGGGTCATGACGTGTGCCGTTGTTCAGGTGCTGGTTCATCTGGTGTATTTTCTTCACCTGAATGCTTCTTCTGAAATGCGCTGGAACCTCGTGGCCATTGTCTTTTCCGCTGTCATTATCTTTATCATTATTACCGGGTCGCTGTGGATTATGTGGAATCTCAATCATCAGATGATGTGAACAGGACTTTGGCCTTTCTGTTATTCCTGTCTGCCTCATTGTGGGGGGCTATATATGGACATAAAAAAAATACGGAAGGAAAAGATAAACCGACTTGTAGTGTCTGAAATTATGCAATGGATTGATGAGCACCTGGAGGAGCCGCTCAGGGTAGATGATGTCTCTGCCAGAGCGGGTTATTCGAAATGGCATTTTCAGCGGATGTTCAAGGAGGTGGCAGGAATAAGTCTGGGGAGGTATATAAAACTGAAAAAATTAAGACGTGCATGTTTTTTACTGGAAAATACGGATATCCCCGTTATTGAAGTGTGTCTTATGCTCGGATTTACCAGTCAGCAGGTATTTACGCGGGCGATGAGAAATGAAATTCACAAGACGCCTGGTGCTGTCAGGAGAAATAAATCTGTTCAGAAAGTTATTTCGGATATGAAACCTGGGTAGTTATGAGTTTTGCTGAATAATGGTTTTTATTTTTATGGTTACACAAGGGGAGAGTTATTGATAGTTTTATCATAAATCCCATCTGGACCAAGGGAATATAAGTGTTTAATGAGATTGATGAGCTGGTTGAATGAAGCAGAGCTTTTTTACGCAAATTAATAATCCATAAGTTTGGAAGTCTAAAACGAAGCCGGTAATAAACAAGATTGTGTATCTCCGTGGATGATAGCGCTTAATCTTACAGGGGGGAAAAACTTCTCAGCGTGAATAATTGGTTTTTTATGGTGCAGAACAGGGAGTATCACAACAATGAGCAGCACTACATCAGGAGAAAATCATGCTCAACAGAATCAAAACATTCAGGGCTTTGTTTTCAAAAGAAGAGCCGACAGTAAACTCATTATCTGGTGCGGAGCCTCCCGCTGGATACTACTCACCCCATTGCCCTGACTTGCTAATGGGCAGAACACTGAGAAAACGATGTCTCCAGCAGATATGGGCGAACAACTCTCTGTCCGCTGAAGTGTACCAGCGTCTCTATCTGTTCCCGCTCAGGAATCTTCTGTCGCATGTACAGAACGTGCCTGCTGCCCGGCAAGGACACTGGTCCCTGGCGCACGGTTTTGGTGATTTGACACTGCAGTTTACTAGCTATGCAGTCAGACTTGCAAAGGGTTACATGTTTCCACCAGGTGCAGCCCCGGAGGAACAGGCAGTGCAAAACGTTATGTGGAATGCCGTTATCTACTGGTCAGCACTTTTTTGGCATTTACCTCTGTTGCTCTCTCTGGAAGGAGAATTGGTTAGCGGATTGGGTTGGCAACCAGGTATTGCCGTACCGGATGTGCCTTACCGATTTCGATTTAGGGAAAAAACTCCAGAAGGAGAAGATGCTCTGGCTTTCGCATCGTTAGTCTCGGGACAACTGATGCCCGGGGAAGCGTTTAACTGGCTGGCAGGTAACCAGTCTGCGTTGCAGAACCTTTCTGGTGCGTTGTGGAACCGACATCCAATCATGCCAGTTATGCGTAACCTGCTGAATCAGGCGGCAGAGAAAGTTGGATCACCATTGAATATGGACAATTCAATTACAGTCGAAAGCCTCCGGACCGAAGACCTCAGGATGCAATTACAGGAAAGAACTAATCCCTTAGAAAATTTTAAACTACAGCCATCAGCAGAACGTTCAGGCATGGCAACTTCTGCTGATACATCTTTTATAATACCTTCAATCCAAGGTTTTACATTTGGCACCGGAATTGAAGATACCTCTGAAGCAACGGATTTCCTTCAGAGTGGAGGTACTACAGAGGAGAAAATGTTTTTCAGTGTTGACGAACACAATTCACAGGAGTCCTTTTCAGAAACTGATGAATTATTATCACTTTTTACCCTCTCTACATCACAGGAAAACGTCAAAGAAATAGAGAAAACTATGATGGGTATTACTCCTGCTGTACGACATGGAGTAGGGGGTGTTGAAAGGGATAAGGTAGAAAATATGTCTATTCAGAAAGGTAAAGCCATGACCGCCCAGCAAGATTATAATAATCTTCATAATACAGTTGTTAATAATGGAGATAAAAAAACAGCTTCTATTCCTGTAGACATTACCGTTGCTGACATAGTGGAAGGAGAACTATTTTGGACCTGGTTTCGGGATGGAGTCAGTAGTGGAAAGATCAGTTTTAACAACAAGGAAGATAAAATCCATATTATTTCCGGCCATATATTTTTACCCATTCCTGGGGTTTTTTTTGACTATCTCAAGGCCATTGGTAAACCGGGGGAATACCGGGAAAATCTTCAGGCTTCTTTTGAGCGACTGAATTTACATAAGCGTCGTGATCACAGGCGATTTTATTTTGCTCGGCTTTACGATACACCCGACAAGGCCGGAAAGTTTAAACGAGTGAAAGGCTATCTGTTGAAAAGCAAGGATATATTCAGGAAAACGGTACCCCAGGACAGTCAGTTCCTTTCGTTCTCATGACCGCAGCGTTGTGTTGATATCCGGTGAGTTATTATTACCAAGAGAGGAGTGGAAAAATGAAAGAAAATAACGCTAACTGGCTATGGCAGGAGCTTACGGATGAATATTTTTTCTGTAAATCACTGCGTGAAGATACAGAGTGGAGTTATAATAAAGTTATTCGTGGCTTCAGGAAGCATATTGGGGACAACTGTTCACCTTATAACATAACAACCCGCGATGTGCTTGAATGGCGTAGAAATGTATTAAAGAAACAGGGGCTCTCTGCACATACCTGGAATAATAAAGTTAGCCATATGCGTGCGCTTTATAATTTTGCTATATCTACTCACCTCACAAACTTAAGTAAGAATCCTTTTAATGGTGTTTCAGTTAAACAGGACAGGAAACGCAAGAAGACCCTGACAAAAAATCAAATGACAAAAATTTGGCTTATCATGCAACAGTTCGAGACAGAGCAAGGCTCTAAGACAAAATGTGCTTTGCGCCCTACCTGGTATTGGTTGGCCGTTCTTGATACGCTACGTTATACAGGTATGCGACAGAATCAACTGCTGCATATCCGTCTGAAAGATGTTTCCCTTGAAGATGGCTGGATTGAGCTCAGAGCCGAAGGCAGTAAAACCTATCGGGAGTGGCGAGTCCCCATTGTCAGCCACTTGCGCCCGCGTCTGGAAGAGCTGTTAAAGCGTGCCAAAGACTGTGGCGCTGGAAATAATGATGCATTATTTCATTATGAACGCTTCGTCTCTTCACTAACTGAACGAGATGTTCTTTCAGAAAGGCCTTCCCTACAACCATTACGCTCTTTTTTTCGCAGGCTATCAAAAGAGTGCGGGTTTGATGTTTCTCCCCACCGGTTCAGGCACACCCTTGCCACGACACTGATGAGCTCACCAGAACGGAATCTGCAACTTGTAAAAGGACTTCTGGGACACAGTAATGTGAGCACGACAATGGAATACGTTGATATTAGTATGGATATCGTGAGTCAGGCTCTTGAGAGGGAAATGGCGCTTTACACTGACAAGTGATAAATCTGAGGGGCGATTTTACAATGGTTGACATTTTGTCACGTCATTGTAATTATTTAATGTGATCGAGAAAAGGGAGCCTGGGCCAACAGGCTCCCTTATCGAGAGGGTAAATATTGATGCATGCTGATGTGAGGATCAACATCAACAAGTACCACTCCCGTTAAACGCTCGCCAGGTTTTTCACCTATGACCAGCGGCTTCGAATAGTGGTGCCCGGAGGCGGAATCGAACCACCGACACGGGGATTTTCAATCCCCTGCTCTACCGACTGAGCTATCCGGGCAACGGGGCGCATTAAACCGTATTCACGTCTGCCAGTCAATCAAATTTCAGGAAAAGCTGTTCAACCGCTTAATATTACGGCAATCTGTGCGTTTTTGCCTGAAGTTTGCACAAATCCACCGGTCTGATGCGATTTAAACCGTGTCTGCACTTTTTTCCCAATGCGCAATACCCGTTTATTTCATCGTGGACAGGAATGCACGCTTAAGTCAGCGCACCACCCTGGCGGCATTGGGCGAAGCGCAGGATATCTTCAGCCAGGCGGTGTGCCGTTTCCACGTCCGCATGGCTACGATTGACCAGCATGCGGCTGAGACAGCCTTCCAGCACCAGCTCCATCTGCCTGGCAACCATCGCCGGGTCGTCAACTTCCAGCATAGTCAGCAGTGCGTGGGTAAAGTCATGTGCCGCTTTTTTTTGCTGTCCAGCTAACTGATGGATAGGATGCTCTGGGTCGGGGTAAAACGTACAGGCAGCAATGAACAGGCAGCCTGGATAGCGATTGTTGCTCACGCATTCGGCAAGGGCGTTGTAGCGTGCCAGGAGTTTCTGCTCAGCACTCAGGGTATCATCCAGCAGAAGCTGACGTCGCCAGATATCCACTCGTTGACTGAGGTAACGTAGCGCGTCATACAAAATGGCTTCTTTATCGGGCCAAAAACGCTGTAGCTCATCAAGGGGATAATCAATGTGTTCAGCCACCATTTCCAGCGTGGTATTGGCTATACCTTGAACCTCAAGTAATTTCAGGGCTTCTCCCAGGACATCTTCACGTTGCACGGTATTCTCCTCCGTTTTCCTTTTGCAAGTGTTGCTCACGGTTGGTGATTGTGCAAATGCGCACTGAAGGTTGCGGCATCCATAAAGCCGGTAACGCGGGCGTCCGGATGTTCTTTACCCTGCGCATCAAAAAACAAGATCGTTGGCAATCCTAATACCTGTAGATGTTTTAGCAGAGCGATATCCTGCGCACTGTTTGCTGTGACATCTGCTTGCAACAGTACCGTATTGCCTAAGGCTTGTTGAACCTGCGGATTACTGAAGGTGTACTTCTCAAATTCTTTACAGGCAACGCACCAGTCAGCGTACAGATCCAACATGACCGGGCGACCTTTAGCTTGTTCCAGAGCCTGATTTAATTCTTCCACCGATGCTACTTTAGTGAAGTTCAAATGTGTCTGAGTTTGCGCATGTGGAGCACCAAACGTCCAGTCCTGTAACGGACGCACGCTCACCAGAGCGCCAGCTAACAGAATAATTTGGACGATACGCATCCACGTACGCTTCGTCTGTAGACTGGTGATAAATGCCCAGCCAAAGAATGCGACGCCCAGCAGTGACCACAAGCGTATTCCCCACTCGTCGCCGGTAATGCGTTCAAGCAGAAATATGGGGAGCGCAAGGATGACAAACCCAAAAGCTGTTTTAACATGTTCCATCCATGGGCCGCTTTTGGGCAGAAGTCGGTTACCAAATACGGTAATTAGCATCAGGGGTAACCCCATCCCTAGTGCATACAGGTACAACGTGCCGCCTCCCAGCCACATGTTTCCGCTCTGGGCGATGTAAAGCAAAATTGCGCTCAGTGGTGCGGTGGTGCAAGGAGAACAGATCAGCCCTGCAATCGCTCCCATCGCAAGCACGCTTCCGGGAGAGCCGCCTTGCTGGCGATTGCTCATCAGCGTGAGCCGCGTTTGCAGTGAAGAAGGTAGCTGCAGCGTGAACAGACCAAACATCGACAGAGCCAGCAGCGTAAAGATGACGGCAAGGCCAATCAGTACATAAGGATGCTGTAGTGCAGCCTGGAACTGTAGGCCTGCCGCTGCAACGACCAGACCCAGCGCGGTGTAGGTGAGCGCCATTCCCTGCACGTAGATGAAGGTCAGCAGCAGCGCTCTCCCAGTTGATAAGCGTTGCTTCCCACCCAGTACTATGCCGGATATCAGCGGATACATCGGTAGTACGCAAGGCGTAAAGGCGATGCCAATTCCGATCAACAATGCCCACAGGGCGGAAAAGGGAAGCTCGGTCTCTGGCTCTGGCTGTGATTTTTCTTCCGGCAATACCGTGACTGGTGTTGTATCTGTAAGGGC
Organism: Citrobacter sp. Cm046; assembly: GCF_030333065.1. Taxonomy (NCBI): domain Bacteria; kingdom Pseudomonadati; phylum Pseudomonadota; class Gammaproteobacteria; order Enterobacterales; family Enterobacteriaceae; genus Citrobacter; species Citrobacter sp. Cm046. Next base: position 84,343 of record NZ_JAOWGP010000046.1, read on the forward strand.
GGCAACTTCGCTTAACGGTATGGTTTTAGTCTCCGGCGGATAGCAAAATCCGGCGTCGGCACAACCCTGATAAGTGACCGTGATTGTAGCGCCAGATGTGGCCTGATTTACCGTAACCGGAATGTTCAACTGCTGGCGGTAAATTTCACTCTTGCCGTAAAACTCATCTTCATGCCAAATACCTGGCGGTAGTTTTACTTCGGCAATACTGGCCTGAGATGGCGTAATGCTTACCTGTTTACGATAGAGATAGTAGCCGTCCTTGACCTGCCAGGAGAGGTTCAGGTCGTGTTGGTTTTGCTGGAAATCAAAAACAAATGCCCGATCGGCAGGGACGAACTGCGAGCGGCCAGGCGAGTCGAATAATCCGGCAAAGGTGGATGTGCTGCACAGCAGCAGGATCAGCGTAAGGATGCGTTGAGCCATGAGCGGTAATCAAAGTCTCCATGAGTGACGGGTAAAACCAGAAGCTCAGGGGTTTGGTACGGGTGATGAGACTTCAGGCAATCGAGAAGGGCTTGCTGATGCGTTACTGCGGTTTTTAAAATCATCTGGACTTCATATTCCTGCTCAAGCTTGCCTTCCCAATAATAGAGGGAGGTCGCGCCAGGCAGAAGTGTTACGCAGGCGGCCAGTTTTTCAGCCAGCACTTTAGCGGCCAGATCCTGGGCTGTTGCTTCGTCCGGGGCGGTGCAGAGCACCACAACGGTATCGGGGATGGGGATATCCTGACTCTTTACATCAAGCATAAACACCTCGAAAGAACAGAGTAACCAGCAAGAGAAGGGTCACTATACAACGGACGAGGGAAGGATGTTAGTTAAAGCGAGGTGAGGGGAAAGAACTGCAGGGCGCTTGCACGCCCTGCAGGTAAAACTTAAAGCATGAAGCTGCCCAGCAAGAAGCCGAAGCAAACCGCCAGAACCACACCCAGAGTACCAGGGATGAAGAACGGATGGTTAAAGACGAATTTACCGATGCGGGTTGTACCGGTGTCATCCATCTGAACCGCAGCAACCAGCGTTGGGTAAGTTGGCAGAATGAACAGGCCAGAAACGGCGGCGAAAGATGCTACAGCCGTCAGCGGAGAAACGTTCAGTGCCAGAGCCATCGGCATCAGTGCTTTAGCCGTTGCTGCCTGAGAGTACAGCAGTGCAGAAGCAAAGAAGAAGATGACGGCCAGCAGCCACGGATGACCCTGAATCACGCTACCTGCAGTATCTTTGATCCAGTCGATGTTGTGAGATACGAAGGTATCACCCAGCCATGCCACACCCAGGATACAAATACAGGCGCTCATACCGGCTTTGAAGGTACTGGAGTTCAGGATGGCGTCAGTTTCAACGCGGCAGATAATCGTGGTCAGCGTCGCGACGCTCAGCATGATGATCAGAATTGCGTTAGTGGTGTTCATCAGCGGTTTAGCGACCAGGCCGAGGCTTGGGCTGTTGACGATGGCATAAACGACTACACAAACTACACCCAGCAGGAACAACCATACGGAGGTCTTCGCACCTGCTTTGATTTCAACTTGTCTTTCGCCGCGCAGTTCGACCAAACCTTCTTCCAGACGTTTACGGTAAACCGGGTCGTCAGACAGTTTGGAGTTGAACAGTGCGGTGATCAGGAAAGACATCACCAGAACCGCCAGCAGGGTGGATGGAATGACCACAGACAGCAGGTGGATGTAGCTGATTCCATGACCTTCCATTACGGAAGACATATAAACCACGGCTGCGGAGATAGGTGATGCGGTAATCGCAATCTGTGCAGAAACCACCGCAGTAGACAGAGGACGGCAAGGTTTGATCCCTTGTTCCTTCGCCACTTCAGCGATAACCGGCAGCGTTGCCAGAGAGATGTTGCCTGTACCAGCAAAGATAGTCAGGAAATAGGTCACGATAGGAGCAAGGATCGTGATGTATTTCGGGTTTTTGCGCAGCAGTTTTTCAGTCTGATGAACCAGATAGTCCAGACCACCGGCAATCTGCATGGCTGAAATGGCTGCGATAACCGCCATGATAATGGAAATAACGTCGAACGGAATTGTACCCGGTTTTACGCCGATAGCGGCGAGAACCAGAACACCCAGCCCACCTGCGAATCCAATACCGATACCCCCAAGTCTGGCACCCAAAAAGATTGCCAGCAAAACGATGATAAGTTCTAAAACTATCATATTAGCCTTCCTTGTTGTTTAACAAGTTGATATTAAATTGTTGTTTTTAAGTAACTTCGAGTAAGAAAAAAGGCACGTCATCATGACGTGCCTTCTCTGGTACTACCCTACACGATTACTGTTCGCTTTCATCAGTATAACGTTTTGCTTTATAAGCAGGGTGCATCAGGTTTTGTGCAGAGAAGATATCGTCCAGTTCTGCTTCGGTCAACAGGCCGCGCTCCAGGACAACTTCACGTACGCTCTTACCTGTTTCGGCACAAATTTTACCGACGATGTCGCCGTTGTGGTGACCGATGAACGGGTTGAGGTAGGTGACGATACCGATGGAGTTGTATACGAATGCTTCACACACTTCTTTGTTAGCGGTGATGCCGCTAACGCATTTTTCCAGCAGGTTGTAGCAAGCGTTGCTCAGAATATGGATTGATTCGAACATTGCCTGGCCGATTACCGGTTCCATTACGTTCAGCTGCAGCTGACCTGCTTCAGACGCCATGGTGACGGTGACATCGTTACCGATGACTTTAAAGCATACCTGGTTTACGACTTCCGGAACAACCGGGTTCACTTTTGCCGGCATGATGGAAGAGCCAGCCTGCAATTCCGGCAGGTTGATCTCGTTCAGACCAGCACGTGGGCCAGAGGAGAGCAAACGCAGGTCGTTACAGATTTTGGACATCTTCACAGCCAGACGTTTCAGTGCACTATGCACCATAACGTATGCGCCGCAGTCGGAGGTTGCTTCAATCAGGTCTTCAGCCGGAACGCAGGCAAAACCAGTAACTTCAGCCAGTTTTTGCACTGCCAGCGGAGAGTACTCTTTCGGTGTGTTCAGACCAGTACCGATTGCTGTTGCGCCGAGGTTAACTTCCAGCAGCAGCTCTGCGGTACGACCAATGTTTTTCACTTCTTCTTTCAGCAGTACGCTGAAAGCACGGAATTCCTGACCGAGGGTCATCGGTACAGCATCCTGCAACTGGGTACGGCCCATTTTCAGGATGTCCTGGAATTCAACGGCTTTTTGTTCGAAGCCTTCGCGCAACTGGTTCAGAGCATCAATCAGTTTGATGATAGATGCGTAAACAGCGATACGGAAACCGGTCGGATAAGCGTCGTTGGTGGACTGACATTTGTTCACGTGGTCGTTCGGGTTCAGGTACTGATATTCACCTTTCTGGTGACCCATCAGTTCCAGACCGATATTGGCCAGCACTTCGTTGGTATTCATGTTGACGGAGGTACCCGCACCGCCCTGGTAAACGTCTACCGGGAACTGATCCATGCATTTTCCGTTATTCAGGACTTCATCACACGCCGCGATAATGGCATTTGCCACACTCTTAGGAATGGTTTGCAGCTCTTTGTTGGCCAGGGCCGCTGCCTTTTTAACCATTACCATACCGCGAACAAATTCAGGAATATCACTGATTTTGTTATTGCTAATGTAGAAGTTTTCAATCGCTCTCAGAGTATGAACACCGTAGTAGGCGTCCGCTGGAACTTCCCTGGTACCCAACAAATCTTCTTCGATACGAATGTTGTTTAACATGTGAACCTTCTTTTTCAAGCTGCCAATGATTTTACTAAACACACAGGATATATGTGATTTCGATTGTTTCTCGACCGACGATTATCCCCTGCATCGGTCTGATACCCGAGATCATATGCTGCTTCAGGATTTCTACCGTAATCTGGATCACTTAAAGTGTGGAATTTACCCCTTATTTATTATTATGTGAAATAGATCACCCCTTTAGGATTAATACCAAATATAAGTGTACAAACAGCTTGAAATTTTGCTAACGACCTCAACATCTGACTAATGCGAGTCGCACAACCATTCAGACAGGCGTTGCGAAAACGGCTGTTATTTACAGGAGAGTCCTTTGCGCTGGATACCATTACTTGCCATCTTTCTTTATGTTTACATTGAGATTTCTATCTTTATCCAGGTCGCCCATGTGTTAGGCGTTCTGATGACCCTGCTCCTGGTTATCTTCACTTCGGTCATCGGGATGTCGCTGGTACGCAACCAAGGGTTCAAGAATTTTCTGCTGATGCAGCAAAAGATGGCGGCAGGTGAAAGCCCCGCTGCAGAAATGATTAAAAGCGTGTCGCTGATTATTGCTGGCTTGCTGCTGGTGCTTCCTGGCTTCTTCACCGACTTCCTTGGTCTTCTTCTTTTATTACCTCCTGTACAGAAGCATCTGACCATGAAGCTCCTGCCGCACCTGCGTTTTTCTCGTATGCCTGGTGGCGGTTTTGGCGCCGGAACCGGCGGTGGTGAGACGTTTGACGGGGAATTTCAACGCAAAGACGACGATCGCAACCGCCTTGACCATAAAGACGATGATCGTCGGGATTAACTCTCTGAAATGATCGCCCGGTAGCGCTAAGCTTACCGGGCCTCAGCCTGCTTCCGCTTGGGTAAAAACAGCCACAGTGCTGCCAGCATAATCAACGCATACATACTCTTCCAACCGACCATAGCCAGCAACAGCAGGCACAGCAGACAACCAATAACCGCTAAAGCGCGATAGTGTCCTTTCAGTAATCGACATCCTGTCAGCATGCACAGTAGATAGATCATAATAAAGATGCCGTTAGCGTAGACGATTAATGCGTCGAGATTGATTTGCAGCACATAAATGCACAATGTACTGACCACGCAGCAGCCCAACACTGCGTTCAGCGCATTGCGCGGAAGATGACGAGGGGACAGGCGAGCCAGATAGTGGTCCGGTTTATATTGTGCTTGTGACCACACCAGTCTGGCGAAACTCTGAATATAAATATTCAGGCTGGCAAAACAGGCCAGATAACCAATGACACAGGCTACCCACAGAGCTTGCACGCCAAACAGCTGCACGACAATTTCGGGCAGTGAAGCCGCCGCAGCCATCTGCTCACCGTAAGCACCGAAATGGAGTACTACCACCGTACACGCCCAGTAAACGGTACCGGCCAGCAGCAGGCCTGTCATCAGCGCGCGCGGGAAATCTCTCTCGGGGTTTTTGAATTCGGACGCCAGGTGTGCAAACGCTTCAAGGCCGACAAAACACCAGAACATTACCGACAGCGCCGCGAACAATCCGGGAAGTTCAATGTTACTGACAGAAGGGAAGGGGATTTCGCCAGGCCTTAGCTCTCCAGCCCACCAGATAGCGACAATAAGAGCAACAATCAGCCCGGCAATCACCGTTTGCAGGTTAGCGCTGGAGCTGGCACCGCGTGAACCGATGTACCACACCAGGACCAACGTACCGAGTTCTGCCAGCAACAGTTGCCAACCATGCCAGCCAAACATCGCCTGACCGAATCCGGCAGCAATATGGAGTGCAGCAGGGAGGCCAACGGGAATAACCGATAAAAATAGCCAGCCGGTGACGCGTTCCAGACGTGGGCCAAAAGCCATTCCGACGAAATGCGCCACACCACCCGCGCTGGGGAAATGGCGACCGAGTACGGCAAAGACAATGGCGATGGGAAAGACTAAAACGATGAGAACTGGCCATGCCCACAGGCTGTTATTGCCAGCGACTAACGCTGCCAGTGCGGGGACGGCAAATACGCCCGTACCGAGTAATGATGTCGATAACAAGCCGATACCCTGAGCCAGCCCCAGTTCTTGTTTCAGTCCACTCATAATTAGTTATTGTCCGGTTATGCCTGAAAGTCAGGCAACTACGCAGTTTTTCGATGTTATCACAATCGGATTTGCTTATGACGAGATGGCAGAAATCGTTATGAAATGTGAGGTGCGTCGGTGTTTTGACGGGATTTTATCCTGATATAAATTTTTTTTCGCTTGCCCCCTTGAAGGCACAAATTCTCATCCCCATCTCTCTGGGCACTAGCCGGGAAACCGTTTACGGGCCGGCGTCACCCATAACTGATAAAGACTTTCTCAAAGGAGAGCTATCAATGAGTATTCGTCCGTTACATGATCGTGTGATCGTCAAACGTAAAGAAGTTGAATCCAAATCTGCTGGCGGCATCGTACTGACCGGTTCTGCAGCGGGTAAATCAACTCGTGGCGAAATCATCGCTGTCGGTAAGGGTCGCATCCTGGACAACGGTACTGTACAGCCGCTGGACGTAAAAGTCGGCGATATCGTAATTTTCAACGATGGCTACGGTGTTAAATCTGAGAAGATCGACAATGAAGAAGTGTTGATCATGTCTGAAAGCGACATTCTGGCGATTGTTGAAGCTTAATCCGCGAACGACACTGAACATACGAATTTAAGGGAAAGAGAAAATGGCAGCTAAAGACGTAAAATTCGGTAACGACGCTCGTGTGAAAATGCTGCGCGGCGTAAACGTACTGGCAGACGCAGTGAAAGTTACCCTCGGCCCGAAAGGTCGTAACGTAGTTCTGGATAAATCTTTCGGTGCACCAACCATTACTAAAGATGGTGTTTCTGTAGCACGTGAAATCGAGCTGGAAGACAAGTTCGAAAACATGGGCGCACAGATGGTGAAAGAAGTTGCCTCTAAAGCGAACGACGCTGCAGGCGACGGTACCACCACCGCGACCGTTCTGGCTCAGTCTATCATCACTGAAGGCCTGAAAGCTGTTGCTGCGGGTATGAACCCGATGGATCTGAAACGTGGTATCGACAAAGCTGTTGCTGCTGCGGTTGAAGAGCTGAAAGCACTGTCCGTACCGTGCTCCGACTCTAAAGCTATTGCTCAGGTTGGTACTATTTCCGCTAACTCCGACGAAACCGTAGGTAAGCTGATCGCAGAAGCGATGGATAAAGTCGGTAAAGAAGGCGTGATCACCGTTGAAGACGGTACCGGTCTGCAGGACGAACTGGACGTGGTTGAAGGTATGCAGTTTGACCGCGGCTACCTGTCCCCTTACTTCATCAACAAGCCGGAAACAGGTGCTGTAGAGCTGGAAAGCCCGTTCATCCTGCTGGCTGATAAGAAAATCTCCAACATCCGCGAAATGCTGCCGGTTCTGGAAGCCGTTGCTAAAGCTGGCAAACCGCTGCTGATCATCGCTGAAGATGTTGAAGGCGAAGCACTGGCTACGCTGGTTGTGAACACCATGCGTGGTATCGTGAAAGTGGCTGCAGTTAAAGCTCCTGGCTTCGGCGATCGCCGTAAAGCGATGCTGCAGGATATCGCTACTCTGACTGGTGGTACCGTTATCTCTGAAGAGATCGGTATGGAACTGGAAAAAGCGACCCTGGAAGACCTGGGCCAGGCAAAACGCGTTGTGATCAACAAAGACACCACCACCATCATTGATGGCGTGGGTGAAGAAGCGGCAATCCAGGGTCGTGTGACTCAGATTCGTCAGCAGATCGAAGAAGCAACTTCCGACTACGACCGTGAAAAACTGCAGGAGCGCGTAGCGAAACTGGCAGGCGGTGTTGCAGTTATCAAAGTAGGTGCTGCTACCGAAGTTGAAATGAAAGAGAAGAAAGCACGCGTTGAAGATGCCCTGCACGCTACCCGTGCTGCGGTAGAAGAAGGTGTTGTTGCTGGTGGTGGTGTAGCGCTGATTCGCGTAGCGTCCAAACTGAGCGAACTGCGTGGCCAGAACGAAGACCAGAACGTGGGTATCAAAGTTGCGCTGCGCGCAATGGAAGCTCCGCTGCGTCAGATCGTTCTGAACTGCGGTGAAGAGCCGTCTGTTGTGGCTAACACTGTGAAAGCAGGCGACGGTAACTACGGTTATAACGCTGCAACTGAAGAATACGGCAACATGATCGACATGGGTATCCTGGATCCGACCAAAGTAACCCGTTCTGCTCTGCAGTACGCGGCTTCTGTTGCGGGTCTGATGATCACCACCGAGTGCATGGTTACCGACCTGCCGAAAGGCGATGCGCCTGACTTAGGTGCTGCTGGTGGAATGGGCGGCATGGGTGGAATGGGCGGCATGATGTAATTGCCCACACCCTGCATCCTTCAGGTTGCAGATGTGTTGGCTGCGTTTGCTAACCCCTGTTGCTTACTCTAGTAAGCTCCCGGGGATAAACAAACTTGCCGCCTTGCTGCAACCAGAATGATTTGGGTGTTCATCTCCCATAAAAGAAAAACCCCCAGACAGAAATGTCCGGGGGTTTTTCTTTTGGTCATCTTTTTAGTATATGATTCAGCTACGGACAAAAGGTCCAGCTCATTGATTATGGGGAATAACATGCACGTGAAATATTTAGCAGGGATCGTTGGTGCCGCGCTACTGATGGCGGGTTGTAGCTCCAGCAACGAACTGAGTTCAGCCGGACAAAGCGTACGCTTTGTCGAAGAGAAGCCTGGCGCGGAGTGTCAACTGGTTGGTACTGCGACCGGTAAACAAAGCAACTGGCTTTCTGGTCAGCATGGCGAAGAAGGTGGCTCTATGCGCGGTGCGGCAAATGACCTGCGTAATCAGGCTGCGGCAATGGGCGGTAACGTGATTTATGGTGTCAGCAGCCCATCGCAAGGGATGCTATCCAGTTTTGTCCCGACTGCCAGTGAGATGATTGGTCAGGTTTATAAGTGCCCTAACTGATAAACGCTGGCGTTGCCGGATGGCGACGCTAAAGCGTCTTATCAGGCCTACAGGTGCAAGTGACCGTAGGCCTGATAAGCGTAGCCTCGACGGGTATTATCAGTTTTGTCGTAATTGCAAATCCAGCGGTGTCTTGCTTGGCTCCCCGCCAATTTCGCGTGCCAGTTTGGGCACCATATAACCTGACACCAGCGTCAACAGTTCGCGCATTATTTGCCGCGCTTCATCGTCACTGACTATAAAGTGGGCAGCTCCCTGTACCTTATCCAGTACGTGCAGATAATAAGGCATCACTCCCGCATCAAACAGCGCATTGCTGAGATCGGCCAGCGTTTGCGCGTTATCATTTACACCACGCAACAATACGCTTTGGTTGAGCAGCGTGACGTTCGCTTTGCGCAATCGGGTCATCGCCTGACGAAATTCTTCATCGATTTCGTTAGCGTGGTTAATATGATTTACCAGCAGAACTTGCAGACGTGATTGTTCGAACCGGGTTGCCAGCTTTTCCGTGATACGTGCCGGGATAACAATCGGCAGACGGCTGTGAATACGCAGACGTTTTATATGCGAAATGGCTTCCAGTTGCGTTAGCAACCAGTCCAGTTCATGATCCTTGGCCATTAGCGGATCGCCACCAGAAAAGATAATTTCATCGAGTTCCGGGTGGGTGGCTATGTAATCTAATGCGACCTGCCAGTTACGCTTATTCCCTTGATTATCGGCATAAGGGAAATGGCGACGGAAACAGTAACGGCAGTTTACCGCGCAGCCGCCTTTTACCAGCAGTAACGCCCGATTGCGGTATTTATGCAGCAATCCTGGCACGACGCTGTGCTGTTCATCCAGCGGGTCAGTAGAGAATCCAGGTGCGGCGACGAATTCATCCTGTGAGGTGAGTACCTGACGCAGCAGGGGATCGTTGGGGTTACCTTTCTCCATACGAGCGATAAACGATCGCGGTACGCGTAGAGCAAAAAGACGTTTTGCCTCGCGACCTGCGAGCAAGTTTTCATCAGCGTCTATATTCAAAAGACGTAATAGTTCATCCGGATCGGTGAGAACATCGGCAAGTTGTACTAACCAATCTTCTCTGGATGGGGTGTTTAGGGTTACAATATGCGCCATTTTGTGGCTTAGCTACCAGTTAACAATTTTCAGAGGGCCTTATGGCGACTTACTATAGCAACGATTTTCGTGCCGGTCTTAAAATCATGATGGACGGCGAACCTTATGCGGTTGAAGCCAGTGAATTCGTTAAACCGGGTAAAGGCCAGGCTTTCGCGCGCGTTAAGCTGCGCCGTCTGCTGACCGGTACTCGTGTAGAGAAAACTTTCAAATCTACTGACTCCGCTGAAGGCGCAGACGTTGTAGATATGAACCTGACTTACCTGTACAACGATGGTGAATTCTACCATTTCATGAACAACTCTACTTTCGAACAGCTTGCAGCTGACGCGAAAGCGGTAGGTGACAGCGCTAAATGGTTGCTGGATCAGGCTGAGTGCATCGTGACCCTGTGGAATGGTCAGCCTATCTCTGTGACCCCGCCGAACTTCGTTGAGCTGGAAATCATCGAAACTGATCCAGGTCTGAAAGGCGACACCGCAGGTACTGGTGGCAAACCGGCTACTCTGTCCACTGGTGCTGTAGTTAAAGTTCCGCTGTTCGTACAGATCGGCGAAGTGATCAAAGTGGATACGCGTTCAGGCGAATACGTTTCCCGCGTTAAGTAATACATCCTATTTGATCTATGGCGCAGATTGCTGCGCCATACTTTTTCCAGGGCAGGAATGATGAAACGTCTTCTCGGTCTTGTAATGTTCATCCTTTTCACCAGCACTCTCCTGACGGGCTGTAACACTGCGCGTGGCTTCGGTGAAGATATCAAACACCTTGGTAATTCAATCTCTCACGCCGCTAGCTGATCTTCTCATATTGTCTTAAAAACGCCCGTTTATCCGTCAACCTTTCGGATCTTGTCTATCATTAAGTAGCTATACACAAACAATATTGGCTAGAAAAGGAAGACGTTATGGTTAAAAAGACAATTGCTGCGATCTTTTCTGTGTTGGTACTTTCTTCTGTATTAACCGCGTGTAATACCACGCGAGGCGTAGGGCAGGATATTTCTGAAGGTGGTAGTGCCATTTCTGGTGCAGCGACCAAAGCCCAGCAATAACCATGAACGGTACGACGTTGTGTCGTACCGTTAATTCATTTTCTCCGGCAGTGACAGAAACGGTGAGAAACGGTTTCCCAAATGCAGTTTCATTCGGATATTGCGTTTATAGGTGTAGACCGTCTTGCCATGAATACAAAGTGCTGCTGCTATCTCATTGTTACCCACGCCATCCATCCACATCGACAATACTTTTTCCTCCTGCGGCGTAAGCAATGGTGTAACGTTTTTTGCTGTCTCTAACGTGGGGCGAACATGTAATGCATCCTGAATGTTGTCTGACAATTCGGCCAGCGTGGCGCGTTTGGATAATACCGAGTGGACTGAATATTGAGGGTTGTGGGCGGGTATGTGCTCTCGATCTCCTGGTCGCAGCAGGATCAGGGGGATCATGCCACAACTCATAAAAAAAGGTGCTATCGGCGGACTGGAATGAGCATCGCTGAGAAAACTGTATAAATCGGCGATCACCAGATGTGGCTTCCACTGCAAAATATGCTCTTTTGCCAGCAGGAGATTATTAATTCCTGACACCAGAAATGAAGAGTTGAACATCCCAGAATGATTGAGCAAAGCCTCTAACCCTGTACGGGTGTAGTGGCATCGGTCAATCACTAAAATTTTAAGCATAAACTTTTCGCATTCAGAAGAGGGGCACACGGCTTCCTGAATTCAGAAAGCCCTTCATCATAGAGAAATCCAATGTGAGCCAAATGCGGGAACTACGCTGCTAATTGTGCTTAATTCTTGCTTTAAGTAGGCGGTTAATAAAAAGGTTGAAATTCATTTTCTCTCGGGCAAAAATGCCTTTTCATACTTCTGCTTTGCAGGACGGCCTGCAAACGCTTCTTTCACCGGGGACGGCCCCATTGTTCTGGAGCCTTATATGTCCTGGATCATTTTACTCATTGCTGGACTGCTCGAAGTTGTATGGGCGATTGGCTTGAAGTATACCCATAGTTTTACCCGCCTGACGCCGAGCATCATTACCGTGGTGGCAATGATCGTCAGTATCGCCATGCTTTCGTGGGCGATGAGAACACTGCCGGTTGGGACGGCCTATGCCGTCTGGACCGGTATTGGTGCGGTGGGGGCTGCTATTACCGGTATTCTGTTACTCGGTGAATCCGCCAGCCCGGCGCGTTTGTTGAGTCTTGGGTTGATTGTTGCCGGAATTGTTGGTCTGAAGCTCAGCACCCATTAAGCGCCAGGTTGTTTTACCCAAATCAGTTTATTCACATCGAACCCTTCTCGGGTTGCGATTGCCAGCATCTGCTGTTTCATCTCATCTGAAATAGTAGGGGTACGCGAAAGGATCCACAGGTAGTCGCGATCCGGACCACAGACCAGCGCATGCCGATACTCTCTGTCGAGAGCAATTACGTTATACCCTCCGTAAAACGGGCCGAAGAATGAGACTTTGAGTGCGGCACGTGAAGGTTCCCCGGTAAAATAAGCTTTACCTTCCGTTTTTTGCCACATACCCCGGTCTGCGTTGTAGCCCTTGTTGATCACGTTGATACCACCATCATCACGCAAACTGTAGGTCGCGGTGACTTTATCCAGCCCTCGCTCAAAACGATGGTCGAAGCGCGCGATTTCATACCAGGTTCCGAGATAGCGTTTGGCATCAAAGTTGTTCACAACGGTAACGCCTTTTGGCGGAGTGGGGGTACTGCAAGCAACAACCAGAAATGCAGCCGCGACCGCAGCAACGACAGGCAGAATGCGCATGGGATTTTCCTTGCTGTATTTTTTGTTAAGTGTAGATGACGGCAGGAAAAGTAGAGGAAGAAAGGAGGCCCGAAGATTCGGACCTCAAACTCAGTTATTGCAGCTTTTCGAGGATGCGCCAGGCAGCATCTACGCGGGCAGGGTTAGGATAACTTTTGTTTGCCAGCATCACGATGCCAAGATTTTTTTCCGGGATGAAGGCAACATAGCTACCAAATCCGCCAGTCGAACCCGTTTTATGTACCCACGAGGCTTTTACTACAGGTGCGGGTGGGTTTACCTCAACGGCCGGAAGCGCAGCCAAAGCGACTTTGCTGTCGCTGCCGTTGATAACTATGTCGGCTTTCACTGGCCAGTTCAGCATCTCCCAGCCTAACCCCTGGTACATCTCGCCAATACGCCAGTAACGTGACTGCGCAAGCTCGATGCCCTGTTGGAGGGTTTTCTCCTGCACGTGGCTGGCGTCCATATTGACCTGAACCCAGCGAGCCATATCCATAATACTGGATTTTACACCATACGCTTCGGCATCAAGTTGACCCGGAGAAACATGCACGGGCTTGCCTTCGCGATAGCCCCATGCGTAATCCTTTTGCTCACTCTGAGGAACAGTAATCCAGGTATGCTTTAGTTTTAATGGTTGTAGGATGCGGTTGATCATCGCCTCTTCATAACCCATTCCCGAAGGTTTTACAGCCAGTGCGCCAAACAGGCCAATACTGGAGTTGGCGTAGAGACGCTTAGCTCCCGGAGCCCATTGTGGCTGCCAGTTTTGATAGAAGTGCAGCAATGCGGCCTTATCAGTCACTTCGTCGGGTATTTGAAGCGGCAGGCCACCTGCTGTGTAAGTGGCCAGGTGCAGCAAGCTGATACCCTGCCACTGTTTGCCTGTCAGTTCGGGCCAGTATCGGGTGACTGGATCGTTAAGTTTGATTTCACCGCGAGCGATAGCGTCGCCACCCAGCACACCATTGAAGGTTTTACTGACCGATCCGAGTTCAAACAGCGTTTGCTGTGTAACAGGGCGATTATTGGCAATATCAGCTTTACCCCAGGTAAAATAATACGGTTTTCCCTGGTAGATGATTGCCACGGCCATACCCGGAATCGCTTGTTCTTTCATCAGTGGTGTGATGGTGCGATTAACGATATCGGTAATCTGTTGTTCTGTTTTCGAGGCGGCAAGCGTTGAGAAAGATGCTGTCAGTAGCAGCACACAGCATAACGATTTTTTCATCATGAAATTATTTCCGTAATAAAAAGCGAAAGGGTGTCCGGGCCCATCAGACGCGCTCAGTTTGTTTGATTTGTACTGTGTTGACAAACGGTGAAATTTAGCAGCAGATATAAGTTTTTCTAACGGGAACAATGACCATGCGTAGCTATATCCCGCTTAATTCGCTGCGGGCTTTTGAAGCGGCCGCCAGACATCTCAGTTTTACCCGCGCAGCGATTGAGCTGAATGTTACGCATTCCGCCATCAGCCAGCATGTGAAAGCGCTGGAGAAACAACTAAATTGTCAGCTTTTTGTTCGAGTTTCACGGGGGTTGATGCTGACAACAGAAGGTGAAAGTCTGTTACCTGTACTTAATGACTCTTTTGATCGTATTGCGGGGACGCTGGACCGTTTTGCCCGCAATCAGATCCAGGAAAAGCTTAAGATTGGTGTGGTGGGTACCTTTGCGGTTGGCTGCCTTTTTCCTTTACTGGCCGATTTTAAGCGGAGTTGCCCGCATATTGATTTGCATCTTTCCACCCACAATAATCGCGTGGATCCTGCCGCTGAGGGACTGGATTACACTATTCGCTACGGTGGTGGTGCCTGGCACGATACTGATGCGCAATACTTATGTAGTGCCCCGATGTCTCCGCTTTGCTCACCTGCATTGGCATCTCAGATTCAGGTCCCTACGGATGTCCTGAAATTTCCGCTATTACGATCTTACCGCCGTGATGAATGGGCCCTTTGGATGCAGGCTGCGGGGGAACTTCCCCCTTCACCAACGCATAACGTGATAGTGTTTGATTCGTCTGTCACGATGCTGGAAGCGGCGCAGGCAGGGATGGGCGTTGCTATTGCCCCCGTAAGAATGTTCACTCATTTGCTGAACAGTGAACGTATAGTACAGCCGTTTTCAACGCAGATTGATCTGGGGAGTTACTGGATAACGCGTTTACAATCCCGCCCGGAGACGCCTGCCATGTGCGAGTTTTCCCGTTGGTTAACCGGTGTTGTGCACAAATAAAAAGGCCCGCCAGTGGCGGGCCTGGTAAGTCACGCATGCGATTAGATAGTCAGAATACCGATCGCTGTTACTACCGTCAGGATTGCAGCCAGACCGTAGAATACCCACTTGCCAGCTGGCACGTGGATTTTCAGGTCATGCATGGCATGGTGCATACGGTGTAAACCGCACCACAGCGGCAGAACGATCATCAGGAACAGAAATGCCCGTCCGATGAAGCTCTGGGCAAATGCCAGCACGCGCTCATAGCTCAGCGCATCGCCCGGGAAAAGTCCCAGCGGCAGCATAATGCCAACCAGCAGAACCACTACCGGCGCAATGATTGCGCCCCACATACCACCTGCACCGAACAGGCCCCAAAATACGGGTTCGTCAGAGCGTTTTGGATTTGGATTAATCATCCCGGACTCCTTACCAGTACAGGGCAACATACAGAATGACTACGGTCGCAACCGCAGTAACTACCCAGAGACCTTTGATGATCGGCTCTGGCCCCATTTTTTCGTCTTTTACGATGATGTTGGCAGCTTTCGGTGCCAGTTCAAACCAGGTTTTGGTATGCAACAGCGCTGCTGCCAGAACAACCAGATTGAGGATCACCACTACCGGGTTTTGCAAAAAGCCGACAAAGCCCATCCAGGATTCAGCACCATGCTTGAGAGCAAACAGACCGAAAATCAGTTCAATACTGAACCAGACTGCCGGAACCGCTGTACCTTCGCGCAGCATGTAAAAGCGATAAAATGGCAGCTTTTTCCACCAGGTGGACGTCATTGGCCGCACATAGGGTTTGCGTTTAGTCGTCATCTTGCACTCCTTAGCGTGGTTTCAGGGTTGCGATAAGAAAGTCTTTTGAACTTTCTACTTTACCCTGCTGAATGGCCGCAGCCGGATCGACGTGTTTCGGGCAGACTTCGGAGCAATAGCCCACGAAAGTACAGGTCCAAACGCCGTTCGGGCTGTTCAACTGAGCCATACGCTCCTTCTTACCGTGGTCGCGGCTATCTTCGTTATAACGATGTGCCAGCGTAATCGCGGCCGGTCCAATGAACTCAGGGTTCAGGCCGAACTGCGGGCACGCTGCGTAGCACAGACCACAGTTGATGCAACCGGAGAACTGATGATACTTCGCCATCTGCGCCGGAGTCTGGGTGTTTGGACCCTGATCCGGTGTACGCGGGTTACCAATGATGTACGGCTTGATAGCTTCCAGACTTTCGATAAAGTGCGTCATATCGACGACCAGATCGCGTTCAATCGGGAAGTTAGCCAGCGCTTCAATCTTCATGCCGTTGGTGTATTCACGCAGGAAGGTTTTGCACGCCAGTTTAGGCACGTTGTTGACCATCATGCCGCAGGAGCCGCAGATAGCCATACGGCAAGACCAGCGATAGCTCAGGTCCGGTGCCAGGTTATCTTTGATGTAGTTCAACGCATCCAGCAGTGACGTTGTTTCATCATAAGGAACTTCATAGAAAGCACTGTGCGGTGCGGTGTCCACTTCCGGGTTATAGCGCACCACCTCAACTTTCAGGTTTTTCATCTCAGCCATTCGCCTTCTCCTTCTTATCGGCTGCTTCCGCTTCGCCACCGTACATACGTTTAGCTGGCGGCAGAGTGGTGATTTTCACGTCGCTGTATTCCAGGCGAGTTGTGCCATCAGCATCGCGGAAGGCGAGGGTATGTTTAAGGAAGTTGACGTCGTCACGCTCGGTGCAGCCTTCATCCAGACGCTGATGCGCGCCGCGTGATTCTTTACGCGCCAGAGCAGAGTGCGCCATACATTCAGCAACGTTCAGACCGTGACCCAGTTCGATGGTGTACAGCAGGTCAGTGTTGAAGACGCTGGAAGTGTCGGTGATACGTACGCGTTTGAAGCGTTCCTGCAGTTCAGCCAGCTTATCAACGGTTTTCTGCATGAGTTCTGGTGTACGGTAGATACCGCAACCTTCTTCCATGGAGATGCCCATTTCGTCGCGGATCTTCGACCAGTTCTCGTTACCTTCCTGGTTAACCAGATCTTTCAGACGTTGTTCAACGGAGGCAACCTGCGCATTCAGTGCTGCATCGTTAGCGGTGCTCGCTGTAGACGCACGTTCCATCGCTTGTTCACCGGCCAGACGACCAAAGACCACCAGTTCAGCCAGGGAGTTAGAGCCCAGACGGTTAGCACCATGCAGACCTACAGATGAACATTCACCGACAGCGAACAGACCTTTAATGCGAGTTTCGCAGTTCTGATCGGTTTCGATACCGCCCATGGTGTAGTGTGCGGTCGGACGTACCGGGATCGGTTCTTTAACCGGATCGACACCCACGTAGGCTTTCGCCAGTTCGCAGATAAACGGTAAGCGTTCGAGCAGTTTTTTCTCGCCGAGGTGACGCAGGTCGAGGTGAACGACATCGCCACGCGGAGTGGAGATGGTGTTGCCTTTGCGCCATTCATGCCAGAAAGCCTGAGAAACTTTGTCGCGCGGACCCAGTTCCATATATTTGTTCTTCGGCTCACCCAGCGGAGTTTCCGGGCCCATGCCGTAGTCCTGCAGATAACGGTAGCCATCTTTGTTGACCAGAATACCGCCTTCACCACGGCAGCCTTCGGTCATCAGGATACCGGATCCTGGCAGACCAGTCGGGTGATACTGAACGAACTCCATATCGCGCAGCGGAACGCCGTGGTTCAGCGCCATACCCATACCGTCACCAGTTACGATGCCGCCGTTGGTGTTGTAACGGTATACACGGCCTGCGCCGCCCGTTGCCATCACCACTGCGTTAGCACGGATTTGTACCAGAGTGCCTTCCATCATGTTCATGGCAACCAGGCCGCGAACATGACCGTCATCAACCAGGATATCCAGAACGAAATGTTCGTCAAAACGCTGAATTTGAGGGAACTGCAAAGAAGTTTGGAACAGAGTATGCAGCATATGGAAGCCGGTTTTATCCGCGGCAAACCAGGTACGCTCAATTTTCATGCCGCCGAAGCGACGTACGTTGACGCTACCGTCTTCACGGCGGCTCCATGGGCAACCCCATTGTTCCAGTTGCGTCATTTCAGTTGGGCAGTGGTGGACAAAGTAATCCACGACATCCTGCTCACACAGCCAGTCTCCGCCTGCTACCGTATCGTGAAAATGGTAGTCAAAGCTGTCATGATCCTGCGCGACAGCAGCAGAGCCGCCTTCGGCAGCAACGGTATGGCTGCGCATTGGGTACACTTTTGAGATCAGTGCGATTTTAGCGTTGGGATTTGCTTGCGCAGCAGCAATTGCAGCACGTAATCCCGCGCCACCGGCGCCTATAATGGCAAGATCGGCTTGAAAGGTTTGCACGACATTCCTCCAGATTGTTGTTATTTCATCCCTGCCTGCAATCAGATGCTTAATCTGATTCAGACAGGTTATGAACGCGTTTCCACTGCTCCTTTATAGGTACAATAGTATAGTCTTAGGGATGTGAGGGAAATTTGACGTGTTCGATTTTTTTAGCGTATCAGAGGGCTGAATTATCATTGAATTTGATTAATTTAATTACTAAACCACCCAATGTTGCTTTTTTTACCCGCCAGCCAGTGTTTATTATTCCCGCGTGAAATTTGTCTCGCTAACGCGATACGAGTAGACTTCGTGCCCTTGTCTTAAATCGGAGAAATAACCATGAGCGAAACGGCAACCTGGCAGCCGAGCGCGTCCATCCCCAATCTGTTAAAACGAGCTGCAATTATAGCGGAGATTCGTCGCTTTTTTGCCGATCGTGGCGTGCTTGAGGTTGAGACACCTTGTATGAGTCAGGCGACGGTTACGGACATTCACCTGTTCCCGTTCGAAACGCGTTTCGTTGGCCCTGGACATTCTCAGGGGATGAACCTCTATTTAATGACCAGCCCAGAATACCATATGAAGCGCCTGCTGGTGGCAGGATGCGGCCCGGTATATCAACTGTGCAGAAGCTTTCGTAATGAAGAGATGGGACGTCATCACAACCCTGAATTCACCATGCTCGAGTGGTATCGTCCCCATTACGACATGTATCGCCTGATGAATGAAGTGGATGATTTACTCCAGCAAGTGCTGGATTGTTCCCCTGCGGAAAGCCTCTCATACCAGCAAGCCTTCCAGCGTCATCTGGAAATCGATCCACTGTCAGCGGATAAGACGCAACTGCGTGAAGTGGCGGCTAAATTGGATCTCAGCAACATCGCTGATACCGAAGAAGACCGGGATACCCTGTTACAGTTGCTGTTTACGATGGGTGTTGAGCCACATATTGGGAAAGACAAACCGGCGTTTGTGTATCACTTCCCGGCCAGCCAGGCATCGCTGGCACAAATTAGTACCGAAGATCACCGCGTTGCTGAACGTTTTGAGGTTTACTACAAGGGTATTGAACTGGCGAATGGTTTCCATGAGCTGACCGATGCGCGTGAGCAGCAGCAACGCTTCGAGCAAGATAATCGCAAACGTGCCGCTCGTGGCTTGCCGCAGCAGCCAATCGACAACAACCTGCTTGAAGCGCTCAAGGTCGGTATGCCGGATTGTTCCGGTGTGGCGCTTGGGGTTGATCGTCTGGTGATGCTGGCGCTGGGTGCTGATAGCCTGGCCGATGTTATCGCCTTTACCGTCGATAGGGCGTGAATCTGAAAATCTCCCCGCAGTAAAATAAATGGCGCGTAATGCGCCATTTCGTAGCTTTTTTTTTCAATTTTATCTTTATAGACACAGTTTAAATCTGGATATTTGCCGTTATTCAGGTATCAATTCTGGTTTGATTTTTTGATGGCTGACCTCCGCCTGGAGGACAGTGTAAACATGTGGACGCGGTTTAACCTGCGCGTTCCAGAGTAAGGGATAGTTTAATGACCCAAACAATAAAGAAGATGAGCCTGTCAGGCCTCATCCTTATGATATTCACGTCAGTTTTCGGATTTGCAAATAGCCCTTCAGCTTTTTATTTAATGGGTTATAGCGCCATTCCATGGTATGTATTTTCTGCATTATTATTCTTTATTCCATTTGCCTTAATGATGGCGGAAATGGGATCTGCCTATCGTAAAGAAGAAGGGGGGATCTATTCGTGGATGAATAATAGCGTTGGACCGCGCTATGCGTTTATCGGTACGTTTATGTGGTTCTCCTCTTATGTGATTTGGATGGTGAGCACCGCGGCAAAAGTCTGGGTGCCTTTTTCCACCTTTTTATTCGGCGCAGATATGACGCAGCAATGGCGTATCGCGGGACTTGAGCCAACGCAGGTTGTTGGGTTGCTCGCCGTAGGCTGGATGATTTTGGTGACGGGTGTCGCTTCCAAAGGTATTAATAAAATTGCCCGTATTACGGCTGTGGGCGGAATTGCCGTAATGTGTCTTAATTTAGTTTTGTTGTTAGCGAGTATCGCTATTTTGTTATTAACAGGTGGTCACTTTGCGCAGGATATTAATTTTGTCTCCTCACCTAATCCGGGATATCAGTCCGGTCTGGCCATGTTGTCATTTGTTGTATTTGCTATTTTTGCTTATGGTGGAATTGAAGCTGTGGGTGGGCTGGTTGATAAAACGGATAAACCAGAAAAGAATTTTGCAAAAGGAATTGTTTTTGCCGCAATAGTGATTTCAATTGGTTATTCGCTGGCCATATTTTTATGGGGCGTTAGCACCAACTGGCAGCAGGTATTAAGTAATAGCTCGGTTAACCTTGGCAATATTACTTATATCCTGATGAAAAGTCTGGGGGTGACATTGGGTAATGCATTGCATTTGTCTCCTGAATCTGCGATGACCATGGGCATTTGGTTTGCGCGTATCACTGGGCTTTCCATGTTCCTCGCTTATACCGGTGCTTTCTTTACGCTCAGCTACTCGCCATTGAAAGCAATTATTCAGGGAACGCCAAAAGCATTGTGGCCTGCGCCAATGACGAAGCTCAATACCATGGGTATGCCGACGATGGCAATGTGGATGCAATGTCTGCTGGTGAGCCTGTTTATTCTGTTGGTTTCATTTGGTGGCGATACTGCTTCCGCGTTTTATAACAAACTGACGCTGATGGCGAACGTATCAATGACGTTGCCGTATCTGTTCCTTGCACTGGCTTTCCCTTTCTTTAAATCCCGTGAGGGGCTGGAAAGGCCGTTTGTGATTTTTAAAACCCGGGCCGCAACGTTGCTGGCAACGAGCGTGGTGGTGCTGGTGGTAACATTTGCCAACGTGTTTACCATCATCCAGCCAGTGATTGAAGCCGGAGACTGGAACAGCGCGCTGTGGATGATAGGTGGCCCGATATTCTTCTCACTGCTGGCCATGGCGATTTATCAGAACTACAGTCGTCGCATGGCCTGTGAGCCAGAGTGGGCGGCTGAGTAATCATCTTGCCGGATAGACGCGTTAGCGCTGCCATCCGGCAAGACACCCATTACAAGCTTCCAGCCGGACGACTGCCTCTGCCCGCAGAACTTAACGTTCTCCCTGTTTGCTTACCATTCAGGCTTTCCAGACGCATCTGGAATGGTGGGAATGGCATATCAATGCCATGCTCACGGAAGCCCGCCAGAATCAACTGATGGATCTCATGGCGCAATGGCATGCGGTGTCCCATTTCTGCGGCATAGATACGCAATTCGAAGATCTGAATCCCTTGCTGAAGATCAACCAGGAAGACTTCCGGTGCCGGGGTGTCGATAACCAGCGAACAGCGATGCGCGGCGGTAAGCAGGATTTGCGTGACCTCCTCGCTGTTGGCCTCCGACGGTGCCGGAATAGTTAACACCACACGAGTGACCGAGTCGGATAGCGACCAGTTGATGAACTGTTCGGTGATGAACGCTTTGTTGGGCACGATGATTTCTTTACGGTCCCAGTCGCTGATTGTGGTGGCGCGGGTGTTAATTTTCGTCACGCTACCGGTAAGATCGCGAATTGTCACCGTATCGCCAATGCGGATGGGTTTTTCAAACAGGATGATCAGGCCGGAAATAAAGTTGGCGAAGATCTCCTGCAAACCGAAACCCAACCCCACACCGAGCGCGGCAACCAGCCATTGCAGTTTGGACCACTCAATACCAATCATTGAGAAGCCAACCAGGCCACCAATCAGCATCAGCAGGTATTTGGTAATGGTGGTGATGGCATAACCCGTGCCGGGTGTTAAATCCAGATGCTGTAACAGTGCCAACTCCAGCAGCGCGGGCAAGTTACGTACTAACTGAGTGGTGATGATAAACACCAGAATCGCAATTAATACCGCGCCCAGCGTTATCGGCTCTAAGCTTTCTACGCCTTGTACCGTGGAGGTGACATCCCATAATGAGATGTTCTCCAGGAAGCCGAAGGCAGAGTGAATTTCTGACCACAGCACGATAACCGAAAGCAGGGCGATCAGCATCAGGATAGAACGTACCAGGCGCAGTGATTGTGCGCTGATAGCGTCAAGATCCACTTCGCTTTCATCGACATCAATCGCCCCTTCAAGGCTGGTGGAGTGCGGCGGTTCTTCTTCACCACGTGCGCGTTGTGCCAGCATTTCTGCCCGTCGATGTTTGGCGCGATCGAATGCCAAACGGCGGCGCTGAATCAGCATCCAGCGGCGAATGACGTGATAAATCACCAACAATAAGAACCAGATAGCTACAGATGTTTCCAGACGAGCCAGCAGTGCTTGCGCCGTTGCCAGGTAGCCTACGGCAGCCGCGAGAATCGCAATGAGTGGTGCGCCCATCAGCATATTCCACAGCATACTGTTGACCATGTTGTCACCGTTGCCCTCTTTATCGAGATATAACGGTATTCCGGCGCGTTTCAGACTCAGGGTCACGAGCGCCAGTGCCCCACAAATCAAAATAAAGCACAGGCGCCCCAGAGAGGCGGAGAATTCCCGGTCATTGAGATTATCAAACATGATCACCGCCATGATGAGCGGGACAATCAGTCCGATACTCATCAGGTAATAGTGCATTGCCTTAGCGACACGGTTACGCGGCCAGCCAAAGTGGGCAATGAACAAACCGTTAGGGCGTGCGAAGGTAGCGCAAATCATCACTACCCACAGCATTGGTACCGTTGCGGTAACGCCATCGCCTATCGCGACGGCCAGAGGATAGGGCCAGGCTTCCTGCAAACCATAACCCAGAGTTGCCCACAGTACCGGCAATGGGGAAGCGACGAGTATCGACCAAAACACCGTGCGCAACGTCAGCCAAAAATGATCCTGGGTTACTTTTCCCACCCTCGCTGACGATCGTTCGAGAAAGCGAGTGAAGTGCTTACGCGAATAGAGGCTAAACCCAACCAACACCAGCGCTGCGAAAAGCGGCAGCAGCGTTTCCTTGCTGGTCAACATCATAATGCTGGCTTTGCCAAGCTGATTAAACGTGTCTAATGAGATAAGACGACGCAGATCCTGGACTAAGTCGACAGGCCAGGAAAGTGATATTGGGCTGACGTCAGACGTCCAGAACAGATAGCGGTGAGTTGCCTCATTGACCTCTTTCAGCGCATCTTCCAGTTGGCTGTTGGAGACCTTCAGCTTGGTCAATTCGAGGATCAGCGTATCGCCGCCCTGTAACAGGGAGTTCAGTAGTTCACGCTGAGTACGCAGTTGGGCGTTGAGGATACGCTCTTGCTCTGCGGTAAGTGGTTGTCCATCGGCCTGATGGATCTGGCGCAACTGCGGCTGTTTATTAAGGAGATCTTCATAGCGCATTCGGTGTACGCGAAGTTGCGCCATTTCTGTATCTAGCTGTTGAGGCTTAGGCATTTCTGGCAGGCGGGAGACTTGCGCGCGCAGGGCTTCTCCCAGCATATTCGAGGCACCAAGCCACTGTGACTGTTCCCGCAACGTATTTAATGCCTGTCGCACCTGCAGCGTTTGGCTGGTGGCCTGCCGCTGTTGAGAGGCGACCAGGTCCATACGCTGCGCCTGCTGGTTTAAGGCCTGAGACAGCTCACGGTTAACCTTGAACTGGTCAACAATGCCTTCTGGCAGCCCCGCACTGTTCTCTGCCAGTAGTTCGGTGCTTTCCAGCGCCCGCTCGGCTTCACGCTGACGCTGACTATTGAGTTGATTACGTAATGCCTGCAGGTACGCGTCGAGTTGTTGGCTCTGTTTTTCTGCCAGTTCGGAGCGCATGCGCGCCAGTTCCTGGCGGTTGTTCGCGGAAAGCTGTGCCAGTTCCAGCTCATCGACCTGGGCTTTGAGTTTGGCCGATTCAGCCTGCATCGCCTGATTCAGTGGAGAGTTGCTGCTGGCTGCCCCCAGACGTCGCTCAATATCATTTAACTGACGGCGCGCATCGGTTTGCTGTTGCGGAAGCTGGCTTAATGAGTCGGCGATTTCGCGTGCGCGATCTTGTTCCTGCTGGGCCTGGCGGCTTTTTTCCAACAACTGGCTGCTGACCTGGAGGATCTCCTGGTTTAACGCATCAGTAGTCAGGCCAGTCGGCACGCTGCGCGGTTCGTCACGCAGATTGCTAAGCTGCGCGCGTAACGTTGCGGACAGCTTGGGGAAGTTATCAATAACCTGCTGATACTGTTCGGCACGCTCAAGGGAGCCTTTACGCTCCTCAAGGGCATTCAGCGCGGACTGGAGCGCCTCAACGGCTTCTGGCTGAGCGGGCTTAGCCGCTTTGGCCTGCTCCAGTTCCTGAGTGATTTGTTTGGCATCGGGGGCCGTCGCAGCGTGCGCCCCCAGGCTGAGGCACCAGGCCATCAGTAAAGTGATAATCAGGCGCACAGCAGCGATTCCTATGTTTAACCTTCGTCTTTTTTGTCATCAACCAGCGGGCTGACGTCGTGTTCTGCTTCGATTTCTTCCTTCGGCAGTGGGTTAGGTTCAGCTTCTGGCGTTACGAAAGACTCGGTAGAAATTGCCATCGGTTGACCGATTTTAGTGACCGAAAGATCCTGCAACTGCTCAACCAGGTTAACTTTGCCTGGTGCAAACAGGTTAATAACGGTTGAACCGAGCTTAAAGCGGCCCATTTCCTGACCTTTTAGCAGCGCCACGGAACCTTCGCTTTCACCGGCAGGCCATGTCCAGCGTTTAATGACTCCTTCACGCGGCGGAGTAATGGTGCCGGCCCAAACCGTTTCAATACTACCGACGATGGTTGCGCCAACCAGAATCTGTACCATCGGGCCGAATTCAGTATCAAACAGACAAATAACGCGCTCGTTACGGGCAAACAGGTTCGGTACGTTTTGCGCGGTCAGGATATTTACTGAGAAAAGGTCGCCAGGCACATACAGCATTTCCCGCAGGATACCGTTACACGGCATATGTACGCGGTGGTAATCACGCGGCGAGAGGTAAGTGGTTACAAACGTACCATTGCGGAATTTGTCCGCCATCTGGTAGTTGCCTGCCAGCAGCGCTTCAAGGCTATAGCTATGCCCTTTGGCCTGCAGAAGTTTATCTTCTTCGATGTTTCCCAGTTGATTAATCACGCCATCAGCCGGCATGACCAGAACATTTGGATCGGTATTAATAGGGCGTACATCGTCACGTAATGGGCGGACAAAGAAGTCATTGAAGGTGCGATAGCTGGCGGTGTCCGGCTTTTGCGCCTCTGTCATATCGACCTTGTAATATTTCACGAACAGATCGATAACCAGCTTAGTTAGCCATCCTGCTCGTTTGCTCGCACCCCAACCCGCCAGGCGAGTGAGCCATAGTTTTGGCAGAATGTATTGTAGCGAAAGCTTAAATGAGTTTAACAAGGTAGCCTCCAGGCCATAATTTGTTCCTGATCCAGCGTGTGGGCCGGATCCTGAAAAAAAGGGGACGATTCTAGCGATGCTTAGCTTAGTTGTCAGTTGTCTGTATCAGAAAAGTTTTTACGCGTTTTTACCTGAGCCATGCTTTCGAGGATACGGTGATAATTCTCAAAGCGAACTTCGGCTATCGCCCCTTTCTCTACAGCTTCACGGATAGCGCAGCCTGGATCTGCATCATGTTTGCAGTCGCGGTATTTGCAATGGCCCAGGTAATCATGGAATTCGACAAAGCCGTGCGTGATTTGTTCCGGTTCAAGGTGCCACAGCCCAAACTCACGTACGCCGGGGGAGTCGATGACGTCACCGCCGTGCGGGAAGTGGTACAGGCGAGAAGCGGTAGTCGTGTGTTGTCCAAGGCCGGAGTTGTCGGAGACATCATTGGTCAGGATTTCTTCCTGCAGGCCAAGCAGGTTGTTGAGTAGGCTGGATTTACCTACGCCAGACTGACCGGCGAAAATGCTGATACGATCGGTCAATGCCTCTTCAAGCGGTTTCAGACCGTCTTTTGTGCGGCTTGATACCATCAATACGCGATAGCCAATATTGCGATAGATATCCATCTGCTCATTTACGAAAGCCATGCTTTCGTCGTCCAGCAGATCGATTTTGTTGAGTACGATAATTGGCTCAACCTGTAACGTTTCGCAGGCCACCAGATACCTGTCGATAATATTTAATGACAGTTCAGGTAAGATGGCTGAGACAATAACGATTTGGTCAATGTTGGCAGCAATGGGCTTCACGCCGTCATAAAAATCCGGGCGTGTGAGAACGGAAGTGCGCTCATGTACCGCTTCAACGATCCCTTTAACATTGACACCTTCGGCTGCCGTTTTACCCGGACGCCAGACCACGCGATCGCCGGTAACCAGCGAACGAATTGTACGGCGGATGTTGCAGCGGTGAATTTCACCATCAGCAGATTCCACGTCGGCATGCATACCAAAACGGCTGATAACAATGCCTTCAGCGGTTTCGCCAAACAAGTTGTCGTCGTAGTCGGGTTTCTCCGTGGACGTTTTAAGACGACGCTGGTGATTTGCGTTCACGCGGCGCTGTTGGCCTTTGGAGAGTTTATTTTTACTCAATCGTACTGGCTCCTGATCGCCCATTATGGGCAAAACATCTATGATACACGCAATTTTAGATGAATATATACGCTTCATCCTTCACGCTGCCCCAGCACTGGCTATGCTCAGAAACCCAGGCCACATAGTTTTCTATGCCCTCAGGGTTTCTTTCCTTGCCGCCTTGATGCAGCATGAATGGTTTCGCGTATCGTCACGTAAGAAGGGTGGAAAATAGCATGAGTGCCAATGAAAACAACCTGATTTGGATCGATCTGGAGATGACCGGTCTGGATCCCGAGCGCGATCGCATCATTGAGATCGCTACCCTGGTGACTGACGCCAATCTGAATATTCTGGCTGAAGGACCAACAATTGCGGTACATCAGTCTGATGAACAGCTGGCATTAATGGATGACTGGAACGTCAGAACGCATACAGGTAGTGGGTTGGTGGAGCGCGTAAAGGCGAGCACGATGGGTGATCGTGAAGCTGAGCTTGCGACGTTAGCATTTTTAAAAGAGTGGGTTCCGGAAGGGAAATCACCTATTTGCGGCAACAGTATCGGTCAGGATCGCCGCTTCCTGTTTAAATACATGCCGGAACTGGAAGCGTATTTCCATTATCGTTATCTGGACGTTAGTACTCTGAAAGAGCTGGCCCGTCGCTGGAAGCCAGAGATCCTTGATGGTTTAACAAAGCAGGGAACGCATCAGGCGATGGACGATATCCGCGAGTCGGTTGCTGAGCTTGCTTACTATCGCGAGCATTTTATTAAGCTTTGATTTCTATGCCCGGTGCGCTTGCGTAACCGGGTATTTGACGTTAAATTGTTCAGCTTGACTGTAAAGTAATCACTTGAACGGATTTTTAAAAAAAACGTATTCAGGGGGGTTGCAGCTAAACGGATTTCTCGTATAATGCGCCTCCCGTAACGACGCAGAAATGCGAATTACGACAGCAACAAATTTCATCGAAGATTGTGCGGGAATAGCTCAGTTGGTAGAGCACGACCTTGCCAAGGTCGGGGTCGCGAGTTCGAGTCTCGTTTCCCGCTCCAAA